>CAWATP010000001.1:0-18758 GCA_963784905.1 uncultured Actinomycetota bacterium
AGGTACCGGACGATCGGGCGCATACGCATCTGCATCGTCTGTTCTACGGCGTCGTTGTAAAAGCGATAGGCGATCTCTACGCGATTGCATGCCGAACGCAGTTCCTGTTGCAACTCGGCGTCCGCGACGATGCCGTCGTAGGCGTCGGCAAGCTCGCGCAGCAATCCACTCAGTTCGCTTTCCGCTTCGCACGTCTGAAAGTCGAAAGAACGTCGGCGCGACAGAGCCGTACTCAAAAGTTGGTGCGAGACAGGGTCAACATGGCCTTCAGCGAGCACCTCAGCGATGGTCTCAGCGCGAGTCGCCATCTGCAACTCAAGGGAGGCTCTCGCCGCATCAACGCCGATGTGCATGCGGTCCAGACGGCCAGCGGTCATGGCGAGGTACAGCGCCAATGCACCGACGACGACGAGCACCCGCACGACGTCGAAGAGATCGACCAGGCCCATCACAACTCCATAAATCGAGCGAAACGACCTACGAGCTGCCCCCGCAGATCTTCATGCACGCCAATGTCCGCAGCCATGACGGACTCGTAAACATCGAGCACTTGTCGAGAGATGCGCGACCAATCGAACAACTGCACCCGTTCGTGTCCCGCCGCAATCAGCCGTGCGCGTCGATCCGGATTTTGCAGCACTTCGACCATCACTCGCGCGAGATCCTCCGCGTCTTCGTTGCGGAACAGTTCTCCCGCTCCCGAGTCGCCAAGAACCGCGCAGAATGCGTCGAGATCCGAAGCCACAATCGGCGCCCCCGCTGCCATCGCCTCCGTCAAAATGATTCCGAAGGATTCGCCGCCGGTATTTGGAGCCACGTACACGGTGCCGGAGCGAAGCAGGGCTGCCTTGTTCGCAGCGGGTACAAACCCGAGGAACGTCACGCGATCATGCAATCGAGCATCCAAGGTCGCCAGTGCTTCCTCGGGATCGCCCGGTCCTGCCACCAAAACGCTGACATCCGGTATATCGCGAGCGATCATAGGCAAGGCTTCCAGCAGCACGTGCAAACCCTTGCGTGGCTCGTTGAGGCGACCCAAAAAGACGATTGAATGCGGCAAAGGTCGCCCTGGCAGCGCGCGCGAACCGACGAACGCGGATGTGTCGATGCCGTTGGGAATGACGATGAACTCGCCTCCGACATGCTCCACAAATGTGCGCTCCGCCATCTCACTCACGGCGATACGTCCACGCAATTTTTCGAGCACCGTGCGCGCAAGTGCGTTGCCGGCGGAGAGCATGCGAGATCGTTCCATCGACGAATGGAAGGTCCCGACGATCGGTCCTGTTGCCGCCCAAACCGCTAAAGCCGATAGCGATGGCGCTAACGGTTCGTGCACGTGCAGCACATCAAACTCGTGTTCACGGATCCACTGACGAACGCGCTTCGTCGAACCAAGGCCGAACGCGAGACGGGCGACGGATCCGTTGTACGACACCGCGCGAGACGGACCGCCGCTCGTGAACCAGGAGGGGTGACCAGTTTCTGACTCGGTGGGTGCGAGCACTCGTACGTCATGACCGAGGCGCATGAACTCCAGCGCCTGATCCAGCACATGCACCTGCACGCCTCCCGGCGCGTCCCAGTCGTAGGGGCACACGAGACCGATCTTCATCGCTCCCCACCGACCCACACACGTTGCAACATATGCCAATCCTCGGGGTGCGCGGCAACATCAACTGCAAAGACATCAGCCAAACGCTGCGTGACCGTCTCCGTGCTTTCTGCCTGATCCACGTGCATTCGTTCGTGGATCTGCAACACCGACTGAGCACCATCGACGTACATCGCGACAGGCAAAAGCACCGCACCAGTTGCCCGGGCAAGTGCAGCGGGTCCAGCCGCCATGCGAGCCGTACGTCCGAAGAACTGCACTTCGATGCCGGTGCTCGAAAGGTCTCGATCTGAAACAAGCGCGATGAGCCCACCGTTTCGCAGCCGCTCAGTCAACACCGCAAAAGGAGCCTGTGGTCCCCCTTGATGCGGAACAATCTCGAGCCCCCACTTCGATCGCCGGGCGACAAATTCGTCAAACAGAGCCTCTGGTTTTAGCCGCTCGGCCACCGTGGTGGCGTGCCCGAACACCCGACCGCCCCAAACGCCGGCCAAGTCCCAATTGCCACTATGCGTTGCAGCTAAAATCACGCCCTTGCCTTCACGTAACGCGTCGTCGATCAACTGCTTGCCATCGACGCGGAGTCGGCGATCTATCTCTGCTTCGGACCACGCACTGATGGTGAACATTTCACGCCAGTAGCGTCCATACCGACGAACTGCCTTGCGCGTCAGCGCGCGCAACTCCGGATCGCCGGCGGCGAGGCCAGTGACGCGGCCCAGATTCCCCTGCAAACGGACTACACCGCGACCGTTGCGGATCCATGCGAGATCGGACAAGGCGTTTGCCACATGGTTGGAGACACATTCGGGAACACGCGGGAGCATTGCCCACGCGCCCCGAAAAGCCAGCACCGTGAGGCGATCGCGCACGATTAGGTCAACGCCTTACGCACAAGGTTCATGCGCTGCCATACCGTGATTGACGATAACAGCGCCAAGAGCCAGATCATCAACGGCAGGATGTATGGGACTCCCAGGCCGGCCAGGAATGCAGCAGCCATGATGCCGCCAACCCGTTCCGGCCGCTCCGCGATGCCCACGTTGCACTCGACATGTAGCGACTCCGCTTTGGCGCGGGCGTACGAGGTGACGAACCCTGCAATGAGTGCCACCATCGCCGCCACGGCAAGTGCCGCGCTCTGTTCGTGTGCCCACCAGACGAAAGCCGCGAAGATCGCACCGTCAGTTACGCGATCTGTGGTCGAATCCAGGAACGCACCCCAGGGGCCGCTGGTACCGGATATCCGTGCCATCGTGCCGTCCAGCAGATCTGCGCCGGCAAGGGGAAGCATCAGGACCGCCGCGAGTACGAAGCGGCCCTGTGCAACGAAGACCGCGGAGACCAGCACCGAGCCCAGTGATCCGAGTACGGTGACGGCAGATGCACTGAGGCCCAGCCTTAGCATGCCCTTGGCAATGGGATCCACCAGATGAGCGGCAACCGCGCGCGATCGCGAGTTATCAAGCATGGGGCCACGCCTCGGCGAACAATCGACGCGTCTCTTCAAGCAGTTCCGGCATCACTTTCGTTTGACCAACCACCGGCATGAAGTTGGTATCTCCACCCCAGCGCGGGACAAGATGCTGGTGCAGGTGCGCGGCAATGCCGGCCCCGGCGATGCTGCCCTGATTCATTCCGATATTGAAACCCTGCGCACCACTCACCTCACGGATCACGCGCATCGCAATTTGCGTCTGCTCTGCGATCTCGTCACGCTCATCGCTACTGAGCTCGGTGTAGTCCGCAACGTGCCGGTACGGGCAGACAAGCACGTGCCCTGCGTTGTATGGATACAGGTTCATGACCACGTAGGCATGCGATCCGCGATGCACGATGAGGCCCAGCTCATCGGTGCGTTGTGGGGCATCGCAGAAGGGACAGTCCTGCGCATGATCTGACGCCGGGCGACCCTCTCCGCGGAGGTACACCATGCGATGCGGACTCCACAGATGATCGAACCGGTTCGTCATGAGATCAGCTGTTCCGTCGTTCGCGAACGGCAGTGACGATCTCGTCGATCGCTTCGTCGATGGCAACGCCATTGCGCTGCTCACCATTGCGGTAGCGGAATGAAACAGCACCCTTGGAAACGTCGTCGTCGCCGGCGATCAGCATGTAGGGAATCTTTTGGCTCTGTGCCGTACGGATCTTCTTCTGCATGCGATCATCCGCGGTATCGACTTCAGCGCGAATGCCCTGTGCCGCCAACTTGTCGACGACCAGTTGCAGGTACTCAACGTGATCGCTGGTTATCGGAATACCGACAACCTGTACGGGTGACAGCCAGGCCGGAAGTGCACCGGCGTAGTGCTCCAGCAGTACACCGAAGAAACGCTCAACCGAGCCAAAGAGCGCGCGATGAATCATCACAGGTTGCTGACGCGATCCGTCCGGAGCCGTGTATTCCAGTTCGAAACGCTCCGGGTTGTTGAAGTCGAGCTGGATCGTCGACATCTGCCACGTGCGGCCGATCGCATCCTTCGCCTGCACGGAAATCTTCGGACCATAGAAGGCTGCGCCACCCGGATCCGGTACCAAGGTGAGGCCGGACGCCAGTGCCGCTTCCTCGAGCGCCGCCGTGGCCTCTTCCCATACCTCGTCTGAGCCCACGGACTTCCCGGGATCCCTGGTCGAAAGCTCGAGGTAGAAGTCATCAAGGCCATAGTCGCGAAGCAGATCCAAGACGAAGGTCAACAAGCTCTTGAGTTCGTCCTGCATCTGATCGCGCGTGCAGAAGATATGCGAATCGTCTTGTGTCAGACCGCGCACGCGCGTGAGGCCGTGCATGACTCCCGACTTCTCGTATCGGTACACCGTGCCAAATTCGAACATGCGAAGCGGAAGCTCGCGGTACGAGCGGCCACGCGCGCGGAAGATCAGGCAATGGAAGGGGCAGTTCATCGGCTTCAGGTAGTAATCGACACCCTGCCGCTTGATATTGCCATCTTCATCACGCTCCTCGTCGACCTTCATCGGCGGGAACATTCCATCCTTGTAAAAGCCAAGGTGGCCCGAGGTCTCGAAGAGATTGGCCTTGGTGATGTGCGGAGTGTTGACGAAGTCGTACCCAGCGGCAATGTGGCGCTCGCGCGAGTAGTTCTCCAACTCACGGCGGATGATGCCGCCCTTGGGGTGGAACACCGCGAGCCCTGAACCGATCTCGTCGGGGAAAGAGAAGAGATCAAGCTCGGCACCAAGGCGACGGTGATCCCGGCGCTCGGCCTCTTCGATCATCGTCAGATAGCCCTTGAGGTCGTCCTTCGACGCCCACGCCGTGCCGTACACGCGCTGCAGCATGGGGTTCTTCTCGCTGCCACGCCAATAGGCGGCGGCGCTGCGCATCAACTTGATGGCATTCGCGTTGATAAAGCGGGTATTGGGCACATGGGGACCACGACAGAGATCGCCCCAGCACACATCGCCGGAGCGACCGTCGACGTTGTCGTAAATGGTGAGTTCGGCACCGCCGACCTCCATGACATCGGAGTCGACGGCACCGCCCTTGAGCCCGATGAGCTCAAGCTTGTAGGGCTCGTTGGCTAGCTCAGCGCGAGCCTCCGCATCCGTGACCACTCGACGAACAAAGCGCTGGCCCTGTTTGAGGATCTCGCCCATTCGCTTTTCGATGGCGACGAGGTCATCGGGAGTGAAGGGCTTTTCCGTGTCGAAGTCGTAGTAGAAGCCATCCTTGATCGGAGGGCCGATGCCGAGCTTGGTCTGTGGGTTGAGATCCTGGATGGCCTGCGCCATGAGGTGCGCCGTCGAGTGGCGCAGCACCGCGAGCCCTTCGTCGCTGGTGACAAGCACTGGCTCGACGATGTCTCCGGTATGTACAAGCGTCGCGAGATCTCGCAAAGCACCGTTGATGCGGGCGACTGCAACCGTCTTGCCATCGCCAACGAGGTCGCCCGCGGTTGTCCCAGTGGAGGCCGCAACCTGTTCGGTCTGGTCGCCGCGCTGGATCGTCACCGTGAAATCGCTCATGCTCTTATCCTTCCATACCTCGCCCAGCGCGTATGCGGGCAGAAGTCCTCGCGATGGGCGAACCGGCGCAGGCAAGCAGAAAGCCCCGGGGCTGACGCCTCGGGGCTTTGTCGGTGGGCGATACTGGGTTCGAACCAGTGACCCCTCGCGTGTGAAGCGAGTGCTCTACCACTGAGCCAATCGCCCGACGCGGTGAACCATACCGATCAACGCTGCAACGAGCCAATCACGTCCAGCACCAGTCCGAGGCGGCGGCCGCTGCAAATCGCTGCTGCAGTTTGCGGGTGATCGGGCCAGTTGCGAGTTCGCGTCCGTCGATGTCGCAAACTGCGCGAACATCTTGGAAGGTCGAGGTTATGAATACCTCATCGGCAGCCTCGAATTCCGTGGCCGATACTCGAGCCTCGACGAGCTGCAAATCGGGATCCCCCAGCGTTAGCGCAAATCGGCGGGTCACGCCGGCGAGTAGTCCGGCGGAGGTCGGTGGCGTTATGACCACGCCATCTCGCACTATGAACACATTGGAACCCGTGCCTTCGCAAATATCTCCTGCACTGTTGAGGAAGAGCGCTTCTCCGGCTCCGACCTCGGCGGCCTCGGCGAGGGCGAGGACGTTGTCGGCATAGGACGTCGATTTCACCCCGGCCAAGGGACTGTGCTCATTGCGCGGCCAAGACGCCATATGCAGTTTGACGGCACCAATACGAACGGGAATGACCGAGGCGGCACAGACCACCGTGGGTGGACTGTCATTCCGATTGCTGCCGAGTGGGCCCAGCCCAGCGGAGATGGTGAGGCGTACTCGCGCTGACCTACCCAATGCAGCAGCGGATTCCTTAGCGACACGGCGCACAATGTCGGTGAGGAGCGCGTCGGGAGGCAGCACGATCTTCATGGCTGCGGCAGAAGCGTGCAGCCGCTCCAAGTGCCAGGGCCAGAGGAAGAGCCGGGCGTCGACAACTCGCATAGTTTCGAAGATGCCGTCGCCCACCGTGAACCCGTGATCGAAGGCCGACACTTGGGCGGCCTCAATCGGCACCAACTCACCGGTCGATCCACTGCCGATCCAAACGCGCATCACGCACTCCCGTCCTGCGCGGCCACCGCGAGCAGTCGCGCCGCCTTCAATTCTGTTTCTCGCCACTCACCCAAGGGGTCGCTCCCCCACGTGATTCCCGCGCCTGTTCCAAACTCGAGCCACTCGCCGACTCGGAAGAAACTCCGAATACCCACCGCCAGATCGGCAGAGTCGCCGTGCGCGATGCCAAAAGCTCCGCAGTAAAAGCCACGGGGGCGACGCTCGAGCTCGCCGATGATGCGCAGCGCTGATGACTTCGGCGCGCCAGATACTGAACCTGGTGGCATCAAATGCTCTGTCACGTCGGGCCAGGCGAAAGCCGCTGAGACGCGCGCTTGAACGTATGACACTAGATGCACGAGACCCGGGTGCGATTCGAGCGCAAACAGCTTCGGCACCGAGACGCTTCCAGGGATGCTGATGCTGGACAGGTCGTTGCGCATGAGATCAACAATCATGAGGTTCTCTGCTCGGTCCTTGGGCAGCAGCTCAGCTTCGGTTGGTGCAGTGCCCTTGATCGGCGCTGTGATGAGCGTGGATCCGCGACGCTGCAGGAACAACTCCGGCGATGAACTCACGATGCCAAGGCCGTCAGGAAGTTCATCAAAGACCCCCGCGGGAACGTCGATATAGCCCGAGTAGGGCGCACCGTGCAGGCGTTCGAGCAGCATCCAGAGTCCGCGAAGGCTCGCCTCCGCAGGCAACTGCGCTCGTAACACTCGGCAGATGTTGGCTTGATAGACGTCGCCTGCTGCGATGTATTCGCGCGTCTGCTCGACGGCTGAGCGATAGTCAGATTCATCAAGCGACGTCGTCCAGCCGTCACGCGGAATTCCCGTCCACTGCGCTTCATTGCTCACCAGCGGCACACGTTCGGAGAAGCCCACCGCCACACATTCGCCTTCGAATGTTGCGGCAAGGAACCAGTGCAATTTGTCGTCGATATCCCAACTTCGCAGGCAACACACAGGATCGCGGTATTCGTGGCCCCGCCACACCGCTGAACCAAGTCGTTGCTGCACACGCACACGATAGGCGCGTCCTCATGAAGCGCGCTCGGATTGGCTCGTCGCCGCGTGTTCCTGTAATGTCCCGCCCTGTTGCACTGACTGTCGAAAGACAGATGGTCGCTTCGCGGACGTAGCGCAGTTGGTAGCGCATAACCTTGCCAAGGTTAGGGTCGCGGGTTCGAGTCCCGTCGTCCGCTCGGTGGCTCTACGGGGCTGACCCGGTGGAATGGCCGAGAGGCGAGGCAAGGGACTGCAAATCCCTCTACACGGGTTCAAATCCCGTTTCCACCTCAACAAGTGAATATGGTCGATTGGCGCAGTTGGTTAGCGCGCTTCCTTGACATGGAAGAGGCCACAGGTTCGAGTCCTGTATCGACCACAAAATGTTGGGCCCGCTGGAAACAGCGGGCCTTTCCACGTCCGACTAGACGTGAAGCGCGGCAAGTCGTGAGAGACAGCGGAAATACTTCTTTCGGTAGCCACCCGTCAGCAGCTCTGGTGCGAAAAGCGCGTCGAGATCCACTCCACTCGTATACACGGGAATGTCCAGGTCGTAGAGCCGGTCTACCAGAACAACGAGCCGTAGCGCGTCGTTTTGATCGTGCAATGTATGCACGTCGAGCAGGCCGACCGCACTGACGTCTCTCAACAGCTCGCGATAGCGCGACGGATGTACTTGTCCCAAATGACCCAGCACAGCGTCAAAGCGATCAACCACGGCGCCGGGGATCCCTTCTACGGCCTGACGCACTGCGCCGCTATCCCAAGAGCGCACCTGTTCGACCACATTGAGGTTGCGGTAATCCGAGCCGTCAATTCGCACCACTGCAAAGTGCTGGGCGAGGCCTTGGATCTCGCGCAGAAAGTCGTCAGATGCAAACCGGTCTTCGCCGAGTTGATCTGGCAATGTGTTCGAAGTTGCAGCGAGGACGACCCCGCGCTCAACCAGCCGACCGCATAGCGATGACATCATGACCGTGTCGCCAGGATCGTCGAGTTCAAACTCATCGATACAGACCAACGTGAACTGCGCCAGCGCCTCCACCACTTCGGCGAACCCGAGCGCTCCAACCAGGTTGGTGTATCCGACAAAGGTACCGAAAGCAGCGGGTGCGTCCATGGCGTGCCACAGAGCGGCCAACAAGTGCGTCTTGCCAATGCCGAAGCCGCCGTCGAGGTAACGCCCCTTCAACGGATCGGGCTTGTGAAACAGTCTTCGGCGCGGCGGATTCTGACACTGCTCGACGAAGGCCCGCAGATCGGCAACGGCAGCCGCCTGTGTCGAGTCCTGCGGCAGGTAGTTCGCAAACGTGGCATTGGCGAAGTGCGGTGGCGGCGTGAATCCGGCGAGCAGTTGATCCGGTGAGGGTTCGGGCCAGCGCGTCGTCAATGAAGGCATGAACGCAATGTGCCACATGTCGACGTACGCCCGCCCAGCGACCCACCTGCGGGTTCGGCATCTGCCAGACTCCGGATGTGGACATTCAGTCAGGGCTCCCATCCGTGGATGACGTGATCTCCCTTGCCCCTGCCGTGTCGCTTTCGCTTGTTGTGAGTCTGGACGGACAACTGTGTGGACCAGATGGGTCGTCTCGCAGCATCAGCGGTCCTGAAGACCTGGACTGGCTGCGCCGTCTGCGCGCTTCCAGCGATGTCGTCGTGGTCGGTGCAGCTACAGCAGCAGTTGAAGACTATGGTCCGATTCGCGTTCGGCCTGAGTTTGCGGTCGCTCGGAGCTCGGCCGGTCTCGCCGAGCATCCTGCGCTCGTGGTGCTTCGACGTAGTGACGACCTAACAGCTCTGCTGCAGCAGCACGGCGGACGGGTCCTGCTCGAAGCAGGTATTCGACTCCACACAGCGCTGCAAGCACATATCGACCGCATTTGGATTAGCCACTCGCCGACCATCGTCGGTGATGTCGGTGCGGCATTCGCGTTGCCGCTGTCCGACTTCGCACTCGTTGGGCGTTGGTGCGGGGACGCCTATGCGATCAGTCGCTTCGAGCGACTCAGCCCACACTGATTGCCACTGCGCCACTGATGGCGAGAACCACGCCAAAATACTGCAACGGCGTCAGTCGCTCGTGCAAGAAGAACCGACCCAAGACCGCGGTGGCTACCGGCGGGAATGACCCAAGCACTGCGACCACGGTGATCGGGCCGAGCGCCGCTGCTGCCGCATACATGACGTTCGCCGCCACGTCGAGCACTCCCACCAGGGCGGACACTGGCAGATCCGACCGCGTCATCCCACCAAATCCTCGCCAACTGATCCAGAAGCAGCCCGCCACGACCCCCTGCACAAGGCGCATGACGACCACCGTCATCGTCGCTGAATCGCCCGCTCCCGCCGCCATGAAGGCCAATGCTGTGCCGAAGAGCCCTGCTGCCGCCACCGAATACAACAGTGGCTTCGGCGACGCTTGACCCGAGAGTTCCGGGCCGCTCGCTGCGAGTACGCCGATGATCGCAGCGGCGATGCCGAGCCACTGCCAGAACCCAGGTTGGTCGCCGCGCACCAACCCGTAGCCCAGCGGCACCACTACGCCGAGCGAAGCGATCGGCGACACGATTCCCATGGTGCCGATCGACAGGGCCTTGTAGAAGGCCATAAGGCCGGCCGTTCCGCTGAGCCCCGCCGCCACACCGGCCCACAGATAGGGACCGGTCTGCCAGCCATTGGTAGCCGTGGCGTAGGCGCACACGCCGATCAAGCCGAACAGTTGCATCATGAGGACGACGGCAACCGGGTTCCGCTTTCGAGACTGCACGCCACCGAAGAAGTCACCAGTGCCCCAACTGATGCTGGAGAGGAACGCGAGAAGAGCAGCCATTCGCGCATGGTACGGCGCGCCCACCATGACCGATCACCGCTCGACCGTAACCTTGCAGGATGCAGCCGCTTGCCCCCACCACTGACGCTTGGCCCTCGATCGAGGAGTCGGTCGGAACTGCGCGCAGGTCTGCTCATGTTCGATCCGAGATCGCGCTGGACGACGTGCCCGCGCCTGTACGCCTGGCCAAACATGGACTTGCTTTGTCGGGCGAGATCCTCGACGGGGATGACGTCGAACTTGCCCACGGCAGGTTCGTGCTGCTCCACGAACCGGGCGGTCAGGCAACTTGGCAGGGCGACACGCGAGCCGTGATCTTCGTGCGTGCCGTGCTTGAATCGGACTTGGCTATCGATCCCCTCCTGCTCGAAGTCGGCTGGGACTGGCTATCTGAATCCATTACCAACCGAAAACTCGAAGTGGTTGCCCTGTCCGGCACCGTCAGTCGCACGGGTTCACAAGCCTTCGGCGATATCGCATCTCGCGAACCTGAAGGGGCCATCGAAATACGCGCCTCATGGACGGCGCGCCCCGCTGGTGCAGATGCTTCTCTGCTCGCATGGTGCGATTTGATGGCGACTGCGGCCGGACTCGTACCGCTCACCGAGGGCGTGCGCACACTCCGCACCCGCTCATGACCGTCGAAGAACCGCGGGCCGTCACACACACTGCACCCGAAGGCGGCACCCCCCACCTCACCTATACCCAGGTCGAGGTTGATCGCGCACTCACCGAATTGCTTGCCGGCGATGGACCACTCGCGGTGGATGCCGAGCGCGCCAGCGGCTATCGCTATAGCCAGCGCGCGTATTTGTTGCAATTCAAGCGGAATAATGCGCCGATTGTGCTGCTCGATCCCACCACGGACGCGGACCTTTCAGCCTTCATCGCCTTTACCAGCCAGACCCCATGGATTTTGCATGCAGCGACGCAGGATTTGCCGTGCTTGCGTGAGCGGGGATTTTCGCCGGTGAACGTGTTCGACAGCGAGCTGGCGGCGAAACTTCTGGGACGTCCACGGGTTGGTCTCGGAGCGCTGCTCGAGCAGGAACTCGCCGTGGTGCTCGCCAAGGAACACTCAGCGGTCGACTGGTCAACGCGACCATTTCCCGAGGACTGGCTGGCGTATGCCGCATTGGATGTGGAGTTCCTTGTGCAGTTGCACGCGCAACTCCTGACCGCGCTCGAAGTTGCCGGACGGCAGGACTGGTACGAACAGGAACGCGCGTTGCTCTTGCACTTCATGGGACCGGAACCCCGCGTGGAACCATGGCGCCGCGTTTCCGGACTGCATGCCATTCGTGAACCACGGCAATTGGCCGTTGTGCGCGAACTCTGGTCAGCGCGTGACGTACGCGCCCGCGAGCAAGACGTCAGCTCTGGCCGCGTACTCCACGATTCGATCATTGTTGATATTGCTCGGACCATGCCCACGTCGAGACGTGCGCTGGAATCCATGCGTCCCATCCACAGCCGCAATACGAGAAAAGACCCTGCGTACTGGTGGGACGCCATCGAACGTGCATACGCCTGCGCCGAAGCAGATCTCCCGAAACGCAACGTCAGCGAAGGCACGATTCCGCAGCCACGAAATTGGCCGCAACGCAATCCGCAGGCGGCAGAGCGCTGGGATTTGGTCAGGCCCGCGGTCGTCGCACGCGCAGACGAATGCGGCATCGCCCCCGAGGTCTTGGTGTCTCCCGAGATCATTCGGGTGTTGTGTTGGTCGGGCTTTGCGCGAGACGACAACACCGACACAATCGCGGCGCTACTGCTCGCCCAAGGCTGTCGACCTTGGCAAGCCGAGCAACTCGCCCCTGCAATCGCCGCTGCTCTGGCGGTTGAACCGCCTGCTGAAGCGCTGGAGGAGTAAATCTAGAACGAACGGGCGTTCATCCCAGGTGCTCCTTGCGCATCGACTCGTGCAACCTGCGCCGTCAGCTCTCTGGCAATATCGCTTGCCGTCAATCCGACGCTTCCGAGCAGTTGCGCCCGGGTCTGGTGCTCGAAGAATTCCGTTGGCAAGCCGAAGGTGAATACCGGGGTGCTGATTCCAGCATCAGTCAATGCTGCCGCCAGAGCAGCGCCTGCACCACCGATCCGTATGCCGTCTTCGATGGTGGCGACGCACACTCGTCCGATTGCGAGTTTGGCGAGGTCAGGGCTCGTTGGCTGGATCCACACCGGATCCACGACCAAGGCCGTGATGCCTTGTGCATCGAGCCGCTCGGCTACGCCAATCGCCAGATGGGCACCCACTCCAAATCCAACCAGCAAGACCGTGGCATCGTCAGTTCCATAGAGAACATCCAGGTCACCAGCGCGACGCAGCGCGGGCAAAGTCTCGGCCAGCGCACCCTTGGGGTATCGCACCACCGTTGGAGCATCGTCAATCTTCACGGCAGTTCGAAGCACTGACCTCAGCGTGCCCTCATCCCGCGGGGCAGCTACGCGCAATGCAGGAACAATGCGCAACATCGCCAAGTCCCACATTCCGTTGTGGCTGGCACCATCGTCTCCCGTGGCACCAGCACGGTCGAGGACGAACGTCACCCCGGCCTTGTGTAGGGCACAATCCATGAGCACCTGGTCAAAGGCGCGGTTGAGGAACGTCGCGTAGACGGCAAAAACCGGATGCATGCCAGCGAAGGCCAAGCCCGCCGCAGAGGTCGCACCATGCTGTTCGGCGATTCCGACATCGAAGGTTCGCTCAGGGAACCGCTCTTGGAATGCGTCGAGTCCGGTGGGTCCGAGCATGGCCGCGGTAATCGCTACAACGTTGGATTGCTGGGCCCCAATCTTCACCAACTCGTCAGAGAAGGCATTCGTCCAAGTTTTGCCACTCTGTTTCAAGGGGATGCCGGTGGCTGGGTCGATGGCACCGATGGCGTGGAACTTCTCCAGTTCGTCCGCCGCTGCGGGCAAATAGCCCCGGCCTTTTTCGGTGATGCAATGCACGATGACAGGTCCGCTAAATTGCTTGGCGCGACGCAGTGCGGATTCCAGCTCTGCAATGTTGTGTCCGTCAATCGGACCGACGTACTTCAATCCGAGGTCCTCGAACATGCCCTGGGGGGCAACCATGTCCTTGAGGCCCTTCTTCATGCCGTGCATGGCTTCAAAGAGCGCGCCCCCGACAACGGGTGTGCGCTTCAGCGCTTTCTTGCCCCACGACAGGAACTTCTCATAGCCGTTCGTTACGCGCAGGGTCGACAGGTGGTTGGCCAATCCGCCGATCGTCGGTGAGTAGGAGCGCGCGTTGTCGTTCACCACAATGACAAGCGGACGATTCTTGGCAGCAGCAATGTTGTTGAGTGCTTCCCATGCCATTCCGCCTGTGAGGGCGCCGTCACCAACGACTGCCACCACATGTCGATGCTCCAACTGCCCCTGCAACTCCCAGCCCTTGGCGATGCCATCGGCCCAGGACAATGCTGCCGAAGCGTGGGAGCTCTCGACGATGTCATGCACGCTTTCGGCGCGGGATGGGTAGCCGCTGAGCCCACGGAATTGACGCAACGAGTCGAAGCCGTTGGCACGACCGGTCAGCAACTTGTGCACATACGACTGATGCCCGGTATCCCAGACGATCGCATCGGTCGGCGACGAAAACACTCTGTGCAGTGCGATGGTGAGTTCGACGACACCCAGATTGGGTCCGAGATGCCCGCCGGTCTTCGACACCTTGTCCACGAGGAACAGGCGGATCTCAGCTGCAAGCACGTCCAAGTCCTCGTCTGCGAGGTTGGCGAGGTCAGCAGGCTCGCTGATCCGTGGCAGGAAACGCATTCGTGCAGTGTAGAGCCAGCACCGCATGAATCGCCTCGACCTGCTGTCGGCGAACCTGCCAGCGCAAGGCATCGGCAGCCAAAACGGTGAGGCAGACGCTGATGGACTCCGGTCCAACCGCGTCCGCAAGTACGCGGCGAGCACTCGCGTAGGCCTTGCGGTGGCCTTCGATGAGCGCATCGATGTCGTGCAGCACTAAGTGACTCAAAAGCAGCGGATGGCGCTGAAATGCGGTGGTCTTACGCAGTTCCGGCGATACCCAATTGAAGAGCCACTGCACGGCGGTGCGCTCCCATCCGAGTCGCTCGGGTGCCCAAACTTCCTCGGGCCAGTTCTGGATCGCCATGTGACCATCATGAAGACCCCCTCCGACAGTCATGATGAGAAATGCTGATGCCCCGGCCTTTTGACCGGGGCATCACCGGCGCTAGATCAGGCTGCGCAGCACATATTGCAGGATGCCACCGTGCCGGTAGTAGTCGGCCTCGCCAGGAGTGTCGATCCGCAATAGCGCGTCGAACTCCACAGACGTGCCATCGGTCTTCTGCGCCGTCACATGCACTGTTCGCGGTGTTGCACCGTCATTGAGCGCGGCAACGCCGGAGATGCTGAAGACTTCTGTGCCTTCGAGTCCAAGCGATTCGGCAGTTGCGCCGGTTTGATACTGCAGTGGCAGCACGCCCATACCAATCAGGTTTGAACGGTGGATGCGCTCGTAGGACTCGGCGATGACTGCCTTGACACCGAGGAGAGCAGTGCCCTTGGCAGCCCAGTCGCGAGAGGAGCCCGAGCCGTACTCCTTGCCGGAAAGGATGACAAGAGGAATGCCCGCAGCCTGGTAGTGCTGCGAGGCGTCATAGATGTAGGCCTGCGGACCGCCATCTCGTGTGAAGTCACGTGTGAAGCCGCCCTCAACACCGTCAAGCAGTTGATTGCGCAAACGAATGTTCGCGAAGGTGCCACGAATCATCACCTCATGGTTACCTCGGCGGGATCCGTAGGAGTTGAAGTCGATCCCTGCCACGCCATGTTGTTGCAGGTATTGGCCCGCAGGAGTGTCTGCCTTGATTGAGCCCGCGGGCGATATGTGGTCGGTCGTCACAGAGTCGCCCAGTTTGGCGAGTACCCGAGCACCCTCGATATCACGAACCGGGCGCGGCTCCTTGGGCATACCGTCGAAGTATGGGGGCTTGCGAACATAGGTCGAGGCCGCATTCCAGGCGAACGTGGATCCCGTCGGAATGTCGAGCGCCTTCCAGCGCGCGTCGCCCTCAAATGCGTGTGCATAGCGGTCCTTGAACATCTGCGACCCGATCGACGCATCGATCGTCGACTGAATTTCGGCAGGTGTCGGCCAGATGTCTCGCAAGAACACATCGTTTCCATCGGAATCCTGGCCGAGTGCTTGCGATTCAAAGTCGAAATCCATCGTTCCGGCCAGGGCGTAAGCGATCACGAGCGGAGGCGACGCAAGGTAGTTCATCTTCACATCGGGATTGATGCGTCCCTCAAAGTTCCGGTTGCCGGAGAGCACGGACACCACCGTGATGTCATGCTCGTTCACTGCCTTCGAAATCGGCTCCGGCAAGGGGCCCGAATTGCCAATACAGGTCACGCATCCATAGCCGACCAGATAGAAGCCAAGTGCCTCCAGATAGGGCGTCAGCCCCGACTTGTTGTAGTAGTCGGTTACCACCTGTGAGCCAGGGGCGAGTGTGGTCTTCACCCAAGGCTTGCTGCTGAGCCCCTTCTCGACGGCGTGTTTTGCGAGCAACGCAGCGCCGAGCATCACCGACGGGTTGGATGTATTGGTGCAGGATGTGATGGAAGCGATGACGACGTCGCCGTGCTGAAGGCGGCTGAGTTCACCTGACTCGAGCGTGACTTCGACGGCCCCGACGGATGCCTTTTGCGAAATATATGTCGGCAACACTTTCGCGAACGCTGCCTTTGATTCCGTAAGGATCACCCGATCTTGCGGGCGCTTCGGCCCGGCGATCGACGCCACGATGGTGCTCAAATCGAGCGCGAGGTATTCGCTGTATTTGGGTTCGACGTAGTCAGCAGCAGCCGCGTCATGCCACAACCCCTGCGCCTTGGCATACGCCTCCACCAGTGCCACCTGTTCGGCAGAACGACCTGTCAGTTCAAGGTAGCGCAGCGTCTCCACATCAATCGGGAAGATTGCCGCTGTCGAGCCGTACTCGGGGCTCATATTGCCGATGGTGGTGCGATTCGCGAGCGGAACTGCAGCAACGCCTTCGCCATAGAACTCAACGAATTTTCCAACGACGCCATGCTTGCGGAGCATTTCCGTGATGGTGAGCACGAGGTCGGTTGCTGTAGCGCCAGCCGGCAGGCTTCCTGAAAGCTTGAAGCCAACCACACGCGGAATGAGCATGGAGACAGGCTGTCCCAGCATGGCGGCTTCGGCTTCAATGCCTCCGACGCCCCAACCCAAAACGCCGAGGCCATTGACCATGGTGGTGTGTGAATCAGTGCCGACAACCGTGTCCGGGTATGCCTTTCCATCGCGAACCATCACCACACGAGCGAGGTGCTCAATGTTGACCTGGTGCACGATTCCGGTGCCGGGAGGCACCACCTTGAATTCGTCAAAGGCAGTCTGGCCCCAGCGCAGGAATTGGTAGCGCTCTCTGTTGCGGCCGTATTCAATCTCGGTGTTGCGCTCAAAAGCGTCGGCGGTACCGAAGACATCGGAGATGACGGAATGGTCGATCACCAGCTCCGCGGGTGCCAAAGGATTGATCTTTGCCGCGTCACCACCAAGTTCGACGACCGCTTCGCGCATAGTGGCGAGGTCTACGACGCAGGGAACGCCCGTGAAGTCCTGCATGATGACGCGACCTGGCGTGAACTGGATCTCGTCGGTCGGCTCCGCAGATGCGTCCCAGGATCCGAGCGCGCGAATCTGACTGGCCGTGACATTGGCGCCGTCTTCGGTGCGAAGTAGGTTCTCAAGCAGCACCTTGTGCGTGAACGGCAGTGCTGCCGAACCTGCGACCGCATCGATTCCATAAATGGTGTACGTCGTCGATCCGACGGTCAGTGTGCGCTCGGCACCGAAGCTGTTCTTGCTCATGCGTCTCCTCGATCGTGAGGAGGCAAAACTACCGCGTTGGACGGGGTGTCGGCTGAGAGGGACCTCTCGGCCCTCAGTTACTCAGCAACGGCCGCACTTTCTGCAGGCATGAACAGGGCGAAACTTTCGATGTGCTGGGTCTGCGGAAAGGCGTCCAGTGCCCGCAACTGTGCGAGCCTGTAACCACGCTCGGCGGCAAACGCCACGTCACGCGCCAGCGACGCCGGGTCGCAAGCCACGTACAACACACGCCGCGGACGTAGGCGCAGCACATCAGTGATAATCGTCTTACCGGCCCCGGAGCGCGGAGGATCCAACACAACGAGATCAACATGTGTCACGGTGCGTTGGCGCAGCCACTTATCGACGCGTGCTGGCACAACCTGGGCCTGCGGCAGTGAGCGGAGGTTACGCCTCGCTAGCCGCGCTGCACGCGAATCTGATTCGACCGTTATGACGCGACCGCCAGGACCGAGCTGCGACCCCAACATGCGAGCGAAGAGTCCAACTCCCCCGTACAGGTCGAGGAGAAAATCCCCCTCTTGAGGCTTCAGCATCTCTGTCGCAATCGACGTGAATGCAGCGGGCGCGTTGCGGTGCACCTGCCAGAATCCATCGGCCGCGACGTCAAAACCCGCGTTCACAACCTTTTCCCGAACCGTCGTCGGAGTTGCTCCCTCAGGAACGACTGTGACGCCGTCACTCGCAGACGCCATGCGAACCGTTCCGCCCGCCTGCCATGGGGTTTGGAAGGCCTCATCATGGTTGATCTCATCAACGGCGAGCGGACAACTGCGCAGTGGGATCACATCGTGCGAACGGATCGCACGAAGTCCCAACCGACCGCGAGCGTCGGCCACAAAGTCCATGCGGGTGCGATAACGCAAGCCTGTGGAGTCATCGCCGCAGGGTTCAACCGACAGGTCACGCAGCAACGGATCAGCCGCATCCAGGCGACCAACGCGGATCATCTGCTCGCGCACAATCTCTGCCTTCATGTCGCGCTGACGCTCAATCGCGACGTGCTGCCAATCGCAGCCACCGCAGCCTCCAGGTCGAGCGTGTGGGCAGGCAGGGTCACGCCGATCGGCCGAGGCAACGAGCACCTCGATCACGTCGGCGCGGACGAATCGTGCGCCTGTCCCAATTTCCGTGATTTCCGCACGCACACGCTCGCCGGGAATTCCGTACCTTGCAAACACCACCTGTCCGTCGAACCGTCCGACGCAAAAGCCGCCGTGGGCGGGTCGATCCAGATCCAGTTCGACTACATCGCCGACTTCAGCGCTCATGCGTCGTTCCCAAACTGACGTGCACTTTCTCGCTCTTCCGTCTCAGAATCG
>CAWATP010000002.1:0-30916 GCA_963784905.1 uncultured Actinomycetota bacterium
CATGCTCATCTCGCTGTTCTTGCTCTACCCGTCGGTGCAGACGCTGCGTCTCTCCTTCATGGAGGAAGACCTTGTCGGCAATGCCACTTGGGTCGGGCTGAAGAACTTCAAGGACATCTTCGCCGACGAAAACTTCCGGCAGATGCTCATCAATAACCTGCTCTGGATCGGGCTTGTGCCGATCACGGTTGTCGTCATCGCGCTTGCTATTGCACAGTTTGCGAACCAGGTTGGCCCACTGCGCGAGAAGATCTTCAAGTCCATCATCTTCATGCCGATGGCGATTTCCTTCGTTTCCGCCTCCACCATCTGGCGTCTGCTCTACGCATACAACGCCGAGGGCTCGACGCAGGTCGGTGTGTTCAACGCCATCGCTGCGAAGCTCGGCATGGAGGCACAGCCGTGGATCTCTATCGAGACCGGCAAACTCAACACATTGCTGTTGATGGTGATCTTCGTGTGGCTGAACGTCGGCTACTCAATGGTGCTGCTGTCAGCCGCGATCAAGTCCGTGCCCGAAGAAACCATTGAGGCAGGTCGCGTTGACGGCGCGAGCGCTGGGCAGATCTTCTTCAAGGTGATCCTGCCGCAGATTTGGACGACGGCACTCGCCGTATTCATCACCACCTTGATCGGCGCCATGAAGGTGTTCGACATCGTGCTGGCAATGACCGGCGGTAACTACGGCACCAACGTGCTGGCCCAAAACTTCTACCTCGAGTACTTCATCTACGGCAACACGGGCAAGGCCATGGCGACGGTTGTGGTGCTCATGCTGGCGATCATGCCGGTGATGTTCTACCAGGTTCGCCACTACCGGAAGATGGGAGCCTGATCATGGCGGGCAAGGAATCAGCTGTCTCCAAGCGGGCCGTCGGCCCGACGATTGTCTTGCTACTGCTGTCGGTGCTGTGGTTCCTCCCCACCTTGGCGCTGCTCATCACGTCGGTGCGTGAACGCACTGAAGCGCAGACGACTGGCTGGTGGACGGTGTTCACCAACTTCGGTGGACAGGTCTGGAGTGCCGACGCGTTCTCGCGGGTGCTGACTGAGAACAACGTCGGAGCTTCGTTCATTGCTTCCGCAGCGGTCACCATTCCCGCCACCGTGCTGCCGCTGCTCTTCGCAGCGTATGCCGCGTACGGCTTCACGTTCTTGCGTTTCCGTGGTCGCGAAGTCATCTTCTCCGTCATCATCGGGTTGCTTGTCGTGCCGATTCAGTCGGCACTCGTGCCGGTGTTGAAGATGTTCATTGCCTTCACGGACAAGACGGGTATTGAGATCTCGGGTCAGTACCCGGCGGCGTGGTTGGTGCACTCGGCGTTCGCAATGCCATTGGCGGTCTACATCTTGCGCAATTACATGATGACGATCCCGGAGTCGTTGATTGAGGCGGCCCGCGTCGATGGGGCGTCGCACTTCAAGATCTTCTGGAAGTTGATCCTGCCGATCTCGGTGCCCGCGCTCGCATCGTTCGCCATCTTCCAGTTCCTGTGGGTGTGGAACGACTACCTCATCGCTTTCGTCTTCGTCGGCAACGAGCACCCAGTCCTCACGTACACCTTGCTCAGCATGCTCGGTCAGTACCAGGAAGGTTGGCAGACGGTTGCGGCTGGATCCTTCATCTCGATGAGCGTTCCGCTGCTCGTGTTCTTCAGCCTGCAGCGGTACTTCGTCAGTGGCCTCACCGCCGGTTCTGTGAAGTAGTAGGTCGTTCTTCAGGCGCGCCGCCGACTGAGCCCCATATGCCGGTACTTCACGAAACGACCAGTCGTTGGCGATCTGGTGAAGGTCCGACGGTTTGGTGTGCCGGTACTTCACGAAACGACCAGTAGTTGGCGATCTGGTGAAGGTCCGACGGTTTGGCGTGCCGGTACTTCACGAGACGACCGGTGGTTGGCGATCTGGTGAAGGTCCGACGGTTTGGTGTGCCGGTACTTCACGAGACGACCGGTGGTTGGCGATCTGGTGAAGGTCCGACGGTTTGGTGTGCCGGTACTTCACGAAACGACCAGTCGTTGGCGATCTGGTGAAGGTCCGACGGTTTGGCGTGCCGGTACTTCACGAAACGACCGGTGGTTGGCGATCTGGTGAAGGTCCGACGGTTTGGCGTGCCGGTACTTCACGAGACGACCGGTGGTTGGCGATCTGGTGAAGGTCCGCCCGTGGATGAGCGACGTTGGCACGCGCGTTCCGCGCCTGCCAAACTACGCACTGTCCTTGCTGCACTTTCGGGTGCGGTTTGGCCGAGGAGAGGTGTCCGAGCGGCCGAAGGAGACGGTCTTGAAAACCGTTGATTGGCAACAATCCGTGGGTTCAAATCCCACTCTCTCCGCTCACGAGCCCGGCCGTCAGGCCGGGCTCGTCTTGCGAGAGCGGTCGGATTTGGGAGGCAGCCTCCCTCTCGCGCGAAGCGCGCTCCTTCAACGGCTCCCACTCTCTCCGCAACACGAAGGCCCGGCCGTCAGGTCGGGCCTTCGTCGCTCCGGAGCTTCCTGCGTTCCTCGTGCACGGATTCCCGCCACGAGACGGCAACTTCACGTGCAGGTGCAAGAACTGCCCGCAGGAGTGCATCACCATTTGACTGGACTAAGTGGACTAACCTACGCTCCGGTTATGGCGCATCAGGTGAACATCCACGAAGCGAAAACGCACTTTTCTAAGCTTGTCGAAGAAGTCGAGAACGGCGGAGAAGTCGTCGTTGCGCGTGCTGGCAAGCCGATTCTGCGGTTAGTGAAAGTCGAAGAAGTAGCAGTGCCCCGACGCCTCGGTTTCGCTAAGGATTGCTTCGTGAACTTTTCGCAGGATGTTTGGGACGCGCTCGATGAAGACGTGGCTGCGATGTTCAATTGGTCCAAACTCGATGGGGCCGACAAGCAGTGACGTCGTACCTCGTTGATACACAGGTGCTTATCTGGCTGGCCCGCGATCCGAAACAACTCGGTCGCGGTGCCGCTCGCATCTTGCGGGACGCAGCGCGGCTGCATTACTCGGCGATCTCGTTTGCTGAACTTGAAATCAAGCAGGCCGTGGACAAGTTCAGTCTGCGCGAGGACTTTCAGTCTGTGCTGACAGAGGCCGGGCTCGTAGAACTTCCGTTCACATCGAATGACGCCGCTCAACTTGGACGCTTTCCGGCGCTCGCCCGCCATGATCCTTTCGATCGATTCATCATGGCTCAGGCAGCCGCGAGGGATATGGCGCTCATCACTGCAGATCGCGTGCTCCTGAGCCTTGGCTTACCTTGGATCGTCGACGCTCGAGCCTGACGATCGTTTACCATTGCCCGATGGACAAGCGGGTGAAGAAGACAGACATCACCGACGATCTGCCGCGCTCACCTACCGGACGGGTGCCGAAGTGGGTTATTGACGAAGCCGCAGGCCGTCAGGTCGACCCCGACCCGTGGCGCGCGCCTGGCTCGCCCCTGCACGACATCCCCAAGCAACGGGTGCGCCGCCGCCGGTCACTGTGGTGGTGGGTGGCAGGCGTGACGCTCGTCGCCATGCTGGCCGGTGTGGCCTCCGCATTCCTGCGCTGACGCACTTTCACCATTTGCTCGGGTGTCCACTAATCTTGCCCACGCTGCTTCGGTAGCGTGGAGGCGTCGCCTAGCCCGGTCTATGGCGCCGCACTGCTAATGCGGTTTGGGCCTCAAGCCCATCGAGGGTTCAAATCCCTCCGCCTCCGCCAAGGTGAAGTCTTGGGACTTCCTTATCGGACGTCTCGGGACTTCCTTATTTTTCGGGGCTGTGTGTAGGTGAAGCCTTTGGGCATTCCGCCTTGGCGTGAACTTCGCTGACGGACGTATCAAGGGTTATCCGCCGTCGATCGGTAATGGCGCATTGTCTGGCAGCTTCTCGGCTAGCACGTTCTACGTCTACTACGTCCGAGGCAACTCGGCATACGGCGTCAACGACTTCAAGGACAACGGCGACGGCACGGTCACTGATGCGGCCACCACGCTGATGTGGTCGCAGGCAGATAGCAAAGTCGGAATGGACTGGGAGCACGCGCTTGCCTGGGTGCAGAAGAAGAACGCTGCGAACTACCTGGGCCACAGCGACTGGCGTTTGCCGGACGTGAAGGAGTTGCAGAGCATCGTCGATTACTCGAGGTCGCCGAGTGCGACGAACTCCGCAGCGATCGACCCGGTCTTCTCCGCCACGAGCCCGACGAACGAGGGTGGCACCTCTGACTACGGCGCGTACTGGTCGTCGACGACGCACGTCGCTGCAGGACGCGAAATGGGTTCCGAAGCGGCCTACGTCTGCTTTGGACGCTGCATGGGCAAGATGTTCGGTCTATGGATGGATGTGCATGGCGCAGGCGCGCAGCGGAGCGATCCGAAGGCCGGTGACGCCTCCGCCTACAGCGGCGGTCGCGGCCCGCAAGGTGATGCGATCCGCATCAGCAACTTCGTACGTCTCGTCCGCGGCGGCCGCTGAACACGGAGTGGTCCACAGGTCAGGAAACGTGTTACGGCTTGTCGCAGGTGGTCGAGTACGGTGCGCAGGCAGCAAAATGCTTCTGCAAAGTGTCACAAGCGTACCGTTAGTGGTACGGTTGTGCCGAGAAGTGGAGCCGAGAAGTGGAGCCGAGATGACGTACCGAGATCAACTCCGCTGGCTCGCATTCGACCACCACGGAATCGTGACCACGGAACAGGCGCGCGCTATTGGTGTGCCTGCGGTGGCGCTTCGAAAACTCGCAACACGGAACGCGATGCGGCATCTCGGACACGGCGTCTATTCCATGGAAGAAGCTCCGACTACGCGATACACCGAGTACGCCAAGGCACTCGCACTGGCTGGCCCTGACGCCATGTTGGCCGACGAGTCGGTCTTGGCGTTTCACGACCTTGCGTTAGTGAATCCTCGAAGCACCAAAGTGATGACGAAACGACGGGTAAGGGCGCAATTGCCCTCAACGGTTGAAGTCCTACGCAGAACCGAATTGCCAGCACCCGTCTTCTTCGAGGGCCTAGCCAGTATGCCGCTAGCTGACGCGTTGCTCGCCTGCCGCGGCCGAGTGCAGACCGAGCGCCTACTCGATGCAACTCATGAGGCGCGCGTGCGGGGCCTGATTCGGCCAGCAGAGGCGGATGCGGTGGCGAAAGCACTAGCGGTTGTATGAGCACGGCTGTCGGCGATCCTGGAAGTCTCGCCATGTTGGAACGTCGCATTTCGAATTACGCGCGAGACACGAACCAGACGCCTGGACGAGTAAGGGTGACCATGAGCCAGGTGGTCGTTTCGCAACTCCTACCTGACTCGCTTATCAAAGGCGGATCAGGAATGAAGCTGCGCTTCGGTTCAGCGTTCACGCGCGACTCGAAGGACTTGGACACCGCAGTGCGCGGAGACCACGCCGCGTTTCTCGAGCAGTTTGCCGAGGCCCTTGCACAAGGTTGGGGGCCTTTCGTGGGGACAGTCATGGGGCAGCCACAGCGCCCGAGGTTGGGCGTCCCCAGCGGCTATTTGATGCACCCGTATGTAGTGAAGCTGAACGTATACAAGCGACCATTTGCCAGCGTCACGTTGGAAATTGGATACGACGAACTGGATGCGATTGGCGACGACAGCGCAGAACTCGTACTTGCGAACGACATTCTTGAGATGTTCGCTGTTTGTGGGATGCCGGCGCCGAGTCCGGTCCCCGTGCTTGCGATACATCATCAAATTGCGCAGAAGGTCCACGCGTGCACGGAGCTAGGAAGCGAACGGGCTCACGATCTAGTGGACCTGCAACTGCTATGGCGGAGTGATGAAGCATCGATAGTTCTGATCGAGCAAACGACGCGTCGGCTCTTCAATTTTCGACGCACGCATGTGTTCCCTGGGCGATGCACTGTGGGCCTGGGTTGGGACACCGCCTATGCAGCCGCATCGGTAGGACTTCCAGTGCGGGCAACCGTCGATGAAGCTGCACATTGGCTTAACGAGCGCCTTGCGGAGCTTGCTTCGCGCGCCGCCGACTAGCAATTCGTCAGTGCCGTATCTGGGTCAAACAAAGAACCGCCGCGAATCTCACGGCGGTTCTTTGTCTTATGGGGAAGCGAATTAGCCGACGGTGGCTACCGTCTTCACGATCTTCACCGGCAACTTGGCGAGCGGCTTCTGCGCCGGCGGTGTCACGGCTGCACCCGTCTTCGGGCTGAACTGTGCGCCGTGCACTGGGCACGTCCACTTGCCACCCGTCGGATCGACCGGTCCGCCCTGATGTGTGCACACCAGACTGAAGGCGACGAACTTCTTCGCATTCACTCGGACCAGCGCAGCGTTGAGGCTCGGCAACTTCACGACCGCGCCGTCCTTCTTGAGTGCAGAGAGCTTGACGTCGACCTTGCCGTCGGCGCGCACCTTCACGGCGCTGGCCGCCTCGGCGGGGCTGATTTCAAAGAGCCCGGTGAGGCCGACTGTGGCGAGCGCGCACATGCCGAGCAGGACGTTGCGACGAGAGGTGTCTGCTTGTGTCATGCATCGAATTGTTTCGGCTCCGAGTGAACTATTGGGAAGATGCGTGTACGAGTTCCATGAAATGTGCACAAAACGATGAAAGACCGTCCCGAAGGCCGGTCTTTCATCGGAATGGGGTACTGCTTAGTTGCAGGTGCAGAGCTTGTCCTGCGGGATACCCGCAAGGGCCTGCTCGATGTGGTTACCGCAGCCGGACCACGTGTAGTTCTTGCAAACGGGGCAAAGTGCGGGACTGCACATCTTCGAGCTCCTTCAGATCGGGTACGGGGTAAACGATACCCCCCGGGGTATGTGAATGCAAGTCGGAAATCGGTCTTGGATTATGCCTTAGCCACGGGAAACGGTAATCTTCCGCTCGCATCAAAGCGCCCGTAGCTCAACGGATAGAGCATCTGACTACGGATCAGAAGGTTGCACGTTCGAGTCGTGCCGGGCGCACTTTTGAAAGTCCCCTCCTCGTGAGGGGATTTCGTGTTTATGGGCGCTAGTCAGGCGATAAGGATGTCGCGAGACATCGGGCCTGTTCAACGACATGGTTATCGCCGTCGCTTACTTCCGAAACAGTCGGTGCGGCACCTGAAGTTGCAGCTGGTCCCAGGCGTTATCTCCGCCAACGGCCGGCAACTCGAGGCGCTCGGCGATAGCGAGGCACAGCGCGTCACCGAGTGAAATGCCCCAACCGCGCGCAATGCCGAGGGCTCGCGATTGTGCGATGAGCTCAGCTGCACGGACCGTGTCGGCTTCGAGGCTCGGCTCGAGTGACACCCCCATGAGTTCGATGTCAGCTAGCAGTTCGTCGGCGCCACCGGACCAACCACGCTCGAGCGCGCGGGCGAGAGCTTCGACGGCGTTGGCAACTGGCAGCACGCCGTACGGCAGCGCACGCGCCACTACTTGATAGCCAGTTTCGCGGAAGATCCAAGCGACTATCGCCGATGCATCGAGGACGACTTTGCGGTCGCTCATTGCACCAGTCCGAGCTCCTCAAGCAAGGCCTGACCGACGTCGTCGGAGGGTCGGCTGCCCTTGCGTTCGCGGGATGCCAGCGTTGCCGCCTGATGACGTGCGTCGCCGGCTGTGGATGTACGCGAAGTGTGGGTCGCGAGCGCCTTGGACCAGACACGTTCTTGCACGCTCTCCGTCGACTCGATAACAACCCGCCCGTCTTCGACGGTGACGGTGACGTCGGCGTCGACGCCAAGGCCGAGCGCATCCCGTGCTGGCTTTGGCAGTCCTAGGCGGCCCTTGGCATCAATGCGTAAGGTCAGAATTGTCATGTGGGAATTCTAGTCAAGGTGGGAAAGATCGAGAAGGTGGGACGATACAGCGGCCTACGACGGGTACTTCACTCGAGCTTCTTCTGCATCGACAGTCGCGTGGTCTCGTAACCCTCGGACGTGTAGAGCCGCTGCGCCACATGGTTGAAGCCGAAGACAGAGAGACCGATCGTGTGTCCACCTTGTGCACGTACGAATTCCTCGATGCGACGCATGGCCTCGCGACCGAACCCTTTGCCCTGGTACTCGGCGTCGATCTCAATGTCGTAGATAAACCATTCGGTGGCGCGCTCGGCTAACCACACTGCACCCACGGTCTTGGACCCATCGCGAACATCGAAGACGTACTGACCAACGGCCAGCACGCCATCCGGCATTGTGACGGCGATGTTCTGTGCGATGTTCTCGTCGGCGGCTTCCTCGGACATGCCGGCGCGGATGATCTCTTCCCGGTAACTCGCCCAGGTGCGCGGGCTCCAGATAGCAAATGTCTCATCCGACATGGGCTCAAGCGTGATCATGGAGAGCATTGTGCAGGAACGGCCCGTTGCACACGACCGTAGCCAGGTCTCACTGCTTGTCATGCCATGCTGAGACTATGCAAATTCTTGTGCTCGGTGGCACTGGTTGGCTGGGTCGCACCATTGCGGAGTTGGCGTTGCAGCGAGGTCACGCCGTAACCGTGACATCACGTGGCTTGCGCGGTGAGGCGCCGCGTGGTGCGGAGCAGGTGACGCTCAACCGTGGGGTTGACGGCGCTATTCGTGAGATGGCGCATCGCACCTGGGATGCCGTTGTCGACGTCGGCATGCAACCGGGCCAAGTGCGCGATGCCGTACTGGCGCTCGCGAACACGCATACGCGCTACGTGTTCATTTCGAGTTGCAGTGTGTACGCGAACCACGGTGTCGTGGGCGCGACAGAGTCGACGCCACTGCTGCCAGCCTTCGCGGGCGACAACTTCGACAGCATGGAGCACTACGGCAACGCAAAGGTCGCCTGCGAACAACTGGTGCAGGCAGCGTTCGGTGAGCGTGCTTTGCTCGTGCGTCCGGGTCTCATCGCCGGGCCGGGCGATCGCTCCGACCGTACTGGTTACTGGCCGCTGCGTTTTGCTCGGAACCAGGGGCGCGAGGTGCTCGTTCCTGACGACGCCGACCAGTTGACGCAGATCATCGACGTGCGTGATCTGGCCGCTTGGGTGGTGCTCGCGATTGAGCAACGGCTAGGCGGAGCCTTCGACCTCGTCGGCGAGAGCGTCCCGCTGAGCACACATCTGAAGGCAGCGGCCTTCGTCGCCGGGAGCTATGCGCCATCCGTTCCGGTGGCCGGCCAATGGCTGTGCGATCACGACGTAACGCCGTGGGCCGGGCCGCGCTCCTTGCCGCTGTGGGTGGGTGACCCTGAGTGGATCGGCTTCATGGCGCATACGGGTGCAGCGGCACGCGCCGAGGGCTTCGAGACCCGGTCGCTCGACGACACGTATCGCGACACCTTGCTATGGGAGCAGCGGCGGGTGCAGCCCGAGCAGCGCTTGGCAGGCCTGAGCGACGAAGACGAACAGCAATTGCTGCTCGCCTGGCGCGAGAGTTAGCCAAAGCGGCTACTTCGTTGCGTTGGCTAATGCTTCCAACGAGCTAGTCGCGGCAGTTGGCTCGCGGCGAGCCAGCGGAAGATGCGTCCGCTGCCGTTCTCACGCAACGCGTTATCGACGATCTTGCGCATGTCATCAAGCGTGCAGTCAGGGCCGACAAACGCGCCGTTCGCGTAACACAGGCTGCACCACATCTCGCTTCGGGAGCCGTCGGCTTCGGTGCCACGGCAGTCGCCCGCCTTCTTGGTCTGCAGTGGCATTCCGCAACTCTGACATTGCCTGGCCATCATGATCGCCTTTCCAATGTAGGGCGTCACCATTCTGCTCTCGTCGATGCTCGACGTCACGCGCGAAGAATCTTCTCCATGGGTCGGCCTTTGGCAAGCTCATCAACCAACTTGTCCATGTAGCGGATGTTTCGCATGAGCGGATCTTCGACTTCTTGTACTTTCACGCCGCATACCGAGCCGGTGATGAGCGTGGCATTTGGGTGAACCGTGGCCTCATCAAAGAAATCGCGGAATGTCGTCTCGCTGTCCAGGTGATGCTGTAGTTGCGCGTCATCAAATCCCGTGAGCCAACACATGACTTGCCGAAGCTCGGCGACCGTGCGCCCCTTCCGCTCCACCTTGTTGACGTAATGCCGGTACACGGAGACAACGCTCATCGTGAAGATCTTGTGCACATCGAAAAGCGTAGCCATCTGTCGCAGATCGCAGGTTGCCCCGAGTTACGAACAGCGAGGGTCTGGCTGCTACCTCATCGAAAGCGGAATTGCGCACTCGGTGCGCAGGCCGCCTAGGTCACTCGGGCTCAGCTGCACTGTGCCGTGATGCATGCGCACGACGGTGGCCACTATGCGTAACCCCAATCCAGAGCCGCCAGTGGTGTCTGAGCGCATGCGATTGAAGCGCTCAAGATCATCAAGATTGACGGCGTATTGCGCAGCGGTCAGCCCAGGGCCTCCATCTTCGACGACAAGCTGCGCATGTCCATCAACGATGGCAATGGAAACATGTACCGGAGCAGACTCAGGTGTATGTCTTCGGATGTTTCCGAACAGGTTGTTGCACACCGACTCCAGCGCGCGTCGATCGCCGATGAGGACGATGTCTTCATCTGGAATCTCCGCGGTGATCGGTCGCTCTGGTTGCAGCGACATCAGGTCGATGAGTCCGTCACGGACCATGGCGCTGAAGTCGACCGTCTCACGTACCGGCTCGGGACGCTCTGCGAACTCGGCGAGCAGCAGTAGATCTGTAATCAGGGCCTGCATCCGCTCGATCTCCGCCATCGAACGAGCTACCGCCCGCTCACGCATTTCAGGGTCCAAATCATCATGATTCTCAAGCAGTTCTACGTACCCACGCACCACCGTCAACGGCGTACGCAATTCATGCGATACATCACCGAGGAAGGTCCGCAGTTGCGAGTGCGAGGCTCGCAGTTCGTCGAAGGAACTCGTGAGTGACGACACCATCCGCCCCAACGCGGCTGCGAGCTCGTCGACCTCGGAGATGCCGACGGCGGTGGGCAGAGTGGACTGCAAGTCGCCGTCGGCGATGCGATCTGCGGTGCCGGTGAGTTCACGAATGCGATTGAGGTCGCGGCGCACCATCAGGCGCGAGCTCGCCGCGCCAAGCAAGGCGAGGAGCACGCTGATGGACAAGACGATGCGCAGATTGGTGGCTCGGTCTTCTTGCAGCGCTGAGATATCGACGAGCAGCAGGACTGCATCGCCATCGGCCAACTTGGCTGCACGAACGCGATACGCCGGGCCGACGTCAATGGACTCGGTGCCGTGCAGCCCCGCATTGCGCAACACCGGCTCGGGAATGCGCACACCGTCGCCGAGACGCAACCATGTCGTTGGAGAACCGGGCGAAAGCAGAGCAACGGCAACAGGTTGTGGTTGCGCAGACGCCGAGTACAGGGCCGACGTCAGCCCATCCTGCTTGGCGCTCGAGGCTCGTGCCGCAACCGCTTCGAGCGTTTGATCCACGGAGTGCAGGCCGGTCATGTAGGCAACCTGCACCGCAGCACCACCCATCAACACCGCCACACCGCACACGAGTGCAGCGACGAGTGCCGTGAGTCGGGATCGAAGTGTCATACCGTTTCCTGAATCCTGAAACCAACACCGCGCACGGTTTGAATCGGTTGGAAATCATCGGAGTGCAACTTCTTGCGCAGGTAAAAGACGTAGGTGTCGAGCACTGTCGCATTTTCAACAAAACCCATGTCCCACACCTCCGACAACAGCGCCTTGCGACTGACGACTCGTCCCTTGTGCCGCAGCAACGTTTCGAGCAGTTTGAACTCGGTGGGGGACAGTTCGACGGGCTGTGCGTCAAGCATTGCAGCGTGTGCGGCGATATCCAGTTGCAGCGGGCCACAGGCAAGCAGTTCCGGTTCCGGCGCCACCTGTGCACGACGCAGCACCGCTTCGATGCGCAGCAGTAGCTCCTCAAGGCGGAATGGTTTGCGCACGTAATCGTCCGCACCGCTGCGCAGACCATCGACCATGTCTTCAAAAGCCTGCCGCGCGGTGAGCAAGATGACGGGCGTGTGGTTGCCCTGTTTCCGCAGGTGCTGCAGCAATTCGTGCCCATTCATGCCAGGCATATTGATATCAACGACAAGCAGATCGGGCTGTGTCTTCAACACAATATTGAGCGCAGCAACGGCATCTGGTGCGCCGCTTACCTCGAAACCAGCGAAACGTAGAGCGTCACTGACCATGTCGCGCACGGTTTCCTCATCGTCGACGATCAAGATGTGCGGCATGTTGGGCTCCTCGCGCCAATCGTAGGTACGCAGACACGCCGTGTGTCGGTTCGAAGGGCTCTGTAGCGCACTTCGAAGGGATCTCTAATGGAAGATGGCGCATGGTTGCATCACAACCGAGGAGGAACCATGAACAAGATTTCCAAGTCAATCGTCGCTCTCGCTGCCGCAGCGAGTCTGACCTTCGGTGGAGCTGTTGCAGCATCCGCAGCTGACACCACGTACAAGGCCGCACGTGCCGAGTACCGCCAGGCAATGGTTGAGTACCGTGCAGCTCGCAGTGACATGCTCGCTTTCCGCGCTGCACTGAATGCCTTCAACGCAACCAGGATCGCATGGTCGACGCAGCGTATGGCTATCGGCAACACCTTCCGCGCCGCTGTCGCGACAGCGCAGCGGACCTTCGTCACGGCAAAGGCTGCAGCGGCCAACGATGCTGAGCGCCTTGCCGCGAAGAACGCACGCGACGCCGCGATTGCGGCTGCTGCCGCAGTTCGTGATGCTGCCGTGAAGGCACTTGGCCCGATTCCGGTACGTCCTGCTGATCTAGTGCAGCCCGCCAAGCCGGTCAAGCCCGCGAAGCCGGTCAAGCCAGTGCAGCCGGTCAAGCTCGATACGAGCACCGTCAACTAGTTCTCCACCTGCCAAAGGGTGCGTCAGCGATTCGCTGGCGCACCCTTTGCGTTGTTGCAGAGGAACCCGGCTTGACAGCCCGCCTTAGGTATTGCATAAGGTTTGTCTCAGGTTGCACACGCTGCTTATGCAGTACTAGCTCAGGAGACCTTGATGGCTGCTCGCACTCCCCTCGACATCGCGCCGGCGCGCCTCGCAGGCTTGCGCCGCTACAACCTCATTGCGGGCCTGTTCCACCTGCTGCAGGGCATCGCGATCATCGTGCTGTCCAATGACTACGCGCTCCCGATCACCATCAACTTCTTGCTCGACGCACCGACGCCCGGCGCACGCTTCGAAACCCTGCCTGTCCTCGATCTGCCCGTTGGCGTCTGGGTCGGTGTCTTCTCGCTGCTCAGCGCCGCCGCGCATTTCTGGATCGTCGGACCAGGCTTCGCTCGTTATGGCGCAGACCTCGCACAGAAGCGCAATATTGCGCGTTGGGTCGAATACTCGATCTCGTCGACGATCATGATCGTGCTCATTAGCATGATCAATTCGATCTGGAATGCCGTCGCCCTGCTCGGCCTGATCGGCTGCAATGTTTCCATGATTCTGTTTGGTTGGTTGCAGGAGAAGTACGAAGAGCCTGGCGAGGGTGGACTGCTGCCTTTCTGGTTCGGCTGCATCGCTGGCGCCGTGCCGTGGGTCGCCATGTTCTGGCTGCTCATCGCACCTGGCGCCACTAACCATGCACCGGGCTTCGTCTACGGCATCGTCATCTCGCTCTTCTTGTTCTTCAACAGCTTCGCGCTCGTGCAGTGGCTGCAGTACAAGCAGGTTGGACGTTGGAGCGACTACTTAGTCGGCGAGAGGACGTACATCACACTGTCCTTTGTCGCAAAGAGTGCCTTGGCCTGGCAGATCTTCTCGGGCGTGCTGGCAATGAGCACTGGCTCCTGATTCGTCGAATCGGAGCAACGCAGGCAAGGCTTGCGATCGGGCCCCTGTGGTCGACGGTAACTGCATTAGCCGTCTACAGGCGGCTGTCGCCTAAGTCGATGTCAAGGAATGCGGCGACTGTGTTGACGATCAACTTGTGGTCTTCGCGCGAAGGGAGACCCGACGCAGTGATGACGCCAACCACACCAGATCCGGCAACGCGGATCGGGAAGCAGCCGCCAGCGGCCGCGTAGTCGCGAGGGTCGAGTGCCATGAGCTGCACGATCTCGCGACCCGACTCAACCTCGAGCTGAATACGGTACGAACTCATGTGCAGAAGGTTCACCAAGTTGCGCTTGCGCCTGGCCCAATCCGCGTTCGCAGGTGCAGTGCCTGGCATTGCAGTCCGGAAGACACAATGTTCGCCAAGCCAGATGTCGAGGTACACGGCAGCACCGGCGTTGTCAGCCGCTGCGCGTAGGCGGGTGCCCAACTCCCAAGCTGTCGCTTCGTTGAAGCGCGGGAACTCGAGCAGAAGCTCGTGCTCCGCCGCCTTGGTGATGTCGGCAAGCGTCGATTCGTCCATACCATCACCCTAGGCTCCGCGTGTTTCGCGGGACAGCCGCGAGGAGCGTGCTTTCGGTTACGCTCGATTGGGTACGGCAGTCTGAACTTGCCGGATATGGCGAACTACAAAGGGGAACTCGGTGAAGATGCTGGTTTCGGTTGTGCGGACAGCGGCCCGCTTGGTATTGGGCGGATTCATGCTCTTCGCTGGCGGGGGCCACTTCCGAAGCACGGATTCGTTCCTCGCCCAGGTGCCGCCGTTTTTGCCGGCACGCGAGTTCATTGTGCAGGCATCAGGTGTAGTGGAGATCGCCTTCGCACTTGCCTTGCTGTTGTGGACTCGTCAACGTGTAGTCGTGGGTTGGACACTCGCCGCCTTCTACGTGCTTGTGTTCCCCGGCAACATTTCGCAGGCGCTCACGCACACGAATGCGTTCGGGCTCGATACGGATACTGCTCGCGCCATTCGCCTCCTCTTCCAACCCGTGCTCGTCGCATGGGCTATCTGGTGCACGGACGGTTGGCGCGTACGTCATGAAATCGTTCCGACAGTGCGTCGTTTCGTTCGATCGTTGAGAGCGAAGTAGTACCCGCCCTATACGCATACCCGTAGGGGTAATAAAGGTCATACTCGCGTGTGCCTTCAGACCCTGATTCTTGGGTGTACCAAGGGCAATGCTCGGAGTAGCCAATACGGGAGGCTACAAATGAAACGATTAGTCGTTCTCGGCGGAGGAACCGCCGGAACCATGGTGGTAAACAAGCTCAGCAAGCGACTGAACCCCAAGGAATGGACCATCACCGTTGTCGATCAGGACAACGAACACATCTACCAGCCCGGTCTGCTCCTCATGCCTTTCGGTGTCTATTCCCCGAAGGACTTAATCAAGACGCGCACTGAATTCTTCCCTGCGCGAGTGCGCTATCTCTGCGGCGAAATTGACCGCGTTGCTCCCGAGGAGAACACCGTCTTCATGGCCGATGGTGGGACGGTGGAGTATGACTATCTGGTCATGGCGACCGGCACTACGCCGCGTCCCGATCAAACGCCGGGTATGGACGATCCAGAGGTCTGGCGAAAGAGCGTGTTCGACTTCTACACCTTCGAGGGCTCACTCGCTCTCCGCGATGCGCTGAAGGATTTCCAAGGTGGACGACTCGTCGTGCACATTACGGAAATGCCGATCAAGTGCCCGGTGGCACCGCTCGAATTTGCCTTCCTTGCCGACGCCCACTTTGCAGAGCGTGGCATTCGCGACAAGGTTGAGATCATCTACGTGACTCCGCTTGAGGGTGCATTCACCAAGCCCGTGTGCTCCAAGAAACTCGGATTCATGCTCGCCGATCGCAACATCACATTGGAGCCCGACTTCGTCATCGAGCAGGTTGATGCGGAGGCGAAGAAGATCATCTCGATGGACGAACGCGAGATCCCCTTCGATCTGCTCGTCACCGTGCCGCTGAATATGGGCGCGGACTTCGTTGGCCGTTCTGGAATGGGTAACGACCTGAACTACGTCGAGGTCGACAAGGAGACCTTCCTCTCCAAGAAGTGGAACAACGTATTCGCCGTCGGCGATGGCTCTGACATTCCGGCATCCAAAGCTGGTTCCGTAGCGCACTTCGCGATCGATCTCTTCTCCGAGAACTTCGAAGAGCATGTCGCCGGACGTCCGATGCAACACAAGTTTGACGGTCACGCGAACTGCTTCATTGAGTCAGGACATGGCAAGGGCCTGCTCATCGATTTCAACTACACCACGGAGCCACTCGAAGGAGTTTTCCCGCTCCCCAAGATCGGTCCCATGCCGCTCTTGAAAGAAGCCCGCATCAACCACTTGGGCAAGCTCGCATTCCGTTGGATCTACTGGAATATGTTGCTCAAAGGTCGACGTATCCCCATCCCTGCGCTGATGTCCATGGCCGGCAAGCGCGTAGACAGTGCGAAATAGGAGTCATCATGCCCGTCATTGAAATTGCAGGAAAACAGATTCAAGTCAACGATGAGGGCTTCCTCACCGTGTACGACGAGTGGAGCGAAGAGATCGCTGCCATCCTGGCAAAGCAGATCGAGATCGAACTCACCGAAGAGCATTGGAAGTGCATTCGCTTCCTGCGCGCGGACTACAAGACCGAAGGCGAGACAGCCACTTCTCGCCGGGTGCAGAACGTTGGCGGTATTCCCGTCAAAGAACAGTTCGCGTTGTTCCCCAAGAAGCCCGCGAAGAAGATGGCGTACATCGCCGGCCTACCGAAGCCCAAGGGCTGTGTCTGAGAGAGCGTGAACAAATGTCCATGATTACCCCGAACTTCGGTTCCGACGACTCCGATCGCAAGATCGCCATCATCTGCTCAAAAGGCAACCTCGACATGGCCTACCCGGGTCTGATCCTTGGCAACGCAGCCCTCGGTGAAGGGGTTGAGTTGCACCTGTTCTTCACCTTCTGGGGCTTCGACATGATCATCAAGTCGCGCATGAACGACTTGCAGTTCAGCCCAGCTGGTAATACCGCACTGCATCTGCCCATTGGCGATATGCATATGCCGCAATCCTTGGCACCGGCTATGACGGGCATGGCCACCAAGATGCTCAAGGATCAACTCAAGGCCCTCGATATCCCGGAGGTGCCGGACTTCCTGGACCAGATCGTGGCGGCCGGCGGTCACTTGTGGGCCTGCCGTCTGTCCGCTGACATGAACAAGGTGACTGAGGCGGATCTCCGTGATGATGTCGAGGGCATTATCAGCGCCTCTGACTTCATCGAAATGACCGAAGGCGCACAACTGCTCTTCATCTGACCCCGACCCAAGACCTTCGACCCCGTGTGCCCCCGTAGGCCACGGGGTCGAAGTGTGTCGGTCACTTCCTGAATCGTTGTGAAATCGGTTGCGTGAAGACGGTTACTTCGACGTTGAAGACGGCTGCTTTCAGTGCGTGAACAGGATGTTGAAGGTCGGCCTTGTCGGCGCCGTGCTTGCGACCATGATCGCTATAGGCATGCCAAACGCAGATTCCGCGACTGCCGTGAAAGCTGGTGCGAGCTACAGGCCCGAGGGTCTGACGCGGTCCTACGGAGGTAAGAAATCCACCGGCATCCTTGTGCATCGGCACCTGGTATCGAACAAGGGCGTGAAGGTGAAGCCGACACCCACAGGAGCCTGACACGCTGTCACGTTCGGACCTGGATTTGGGTGGCGCGTGGGGTGGCCGGGCCAGTTCACAAATGAGTATCGATTACGTGCGCCAGTACCAACTCAACGGTCAAGGTTCTGTCTCACTCGGCTAATCGACGCGCTGTGTTGCGGTAAGGAATACCGACGCACGTTGCGAAAGACTGAGCACATGCTGAACACCGTGCACATTGATGGGCGCCCCGTCGAACTGCTGCTACCTGACGGCGACCTGCGCGGGCGCCATGTCCTCCTTGCACATGACGGCCAGAACTGCTTCGTGGGCGAGCAGTCGATCTCCAATACCGGCTGGTTTCTACAGGATGCTATTCCGCGTGTGAGCGCACAGCTGGGAATACCTGAACCCATTGTCATTGCACCGTGGAATGCTGGCGCAGATCGGGGAGTGGAATACGCGCCGCAAGATGTGCTCGCATCTGACGCCATTGCCGCTACGGGATTTGAGGCTTGGTGCCAGAGTCGCAGCGACTGGCAGGGCAATGCCTATGTGACGTGGTGTGCGGATCGCGTGCTGCCGTGGCTTCGCGATAGACATGGCGCGACCCTCCAGCGTGAACGAGTCGCCGTCTTGGGTTCCAGCATGGGCGGCCTTGCATCCCTTTACGCCCTGGCGAAACGACCAGACGTCTATGGCGCAGCGCTTTGCCTATCAACACATTGGACGCCGGGAGGCGATACCTTCCCGAGTGCTTGCGTTGATCTGCTGCCGAGTCCTGGCTCGCATTACCTGTGGTTTGATCACGGCGACGCGGGCCTTGACGCAACCTACGCACCATTCCAAGCGATTGCCGATGCACGTATCGCGTTACGCGGATGGAGTGCGTTCACGCAAAGTCACTTCTTCCCAGGTACAGACCATCATGAACGTGACTGGGCAGCACGGGTCGATGACGTGCTCACCTATTGGCTGACACGCACCTTCACTCCAAAGACCAGCACGCCGACTAGTGCGTGAGGACCTGACCCGCACCATCAATCGAGTAGATACGAACATAGTCAACGAGCAAGTTCGTTGAGTTCAAACTGGTATCGACCGAGCCACCCCAGTTGCCGCCCATGGCGAGGTTCAACAGGATGAAGAACTCGTGGTCGAAAACCCAGTCACCGTCGCTGCGATTCACCGTGTTGTAAGGCTTGCCGTCGAGCAGGAAAGTGATCTGATTTTCCGTCCAGTCCATGCCGTACACGTGGTAGTCATGCGCGTAATCGTTCAGTAGGAACGCAGTTCCTCCACGGCCGGTTCCACCAGAGATTGGTCCATGCGTCGTGCCGTGCACTGTCAGCGGATCACGGCCGAGCAACTCGACGACGTCGAGTTCGCCGCACCGAGGCCAGCGCACCGTGTTGATCGGGAAGTCGACGCCAAGCAGCCAGAACGCGGGCCAGCTGCCCACGCCGCCGGCACCCTTCATGCGCACTTCGATGCGTCCGTACTTCATGCCGAGTTTGTCCTGCGTCACGTACTTCGAGCTCACCCATTCGCAGGACGAGCTATACCAGCACTGATAGCTGGAAGCGCCGTTGCGTGTGGCCGTGATGTTGAGGTTGCCCGCACCATCCTGTTTCGCAAGATCCGCAAGGTAGTACTGACGTTCGGCATTACCCCAGCCGGCTCCCGGTGGGTACGAGCGACCGTCACCTTCTTGTGCAACCCAGTACTTGGGATCAGGCAAGGTGCCAGCAGGCTGGTTGAACTCGTCACTCCACAGGAGTTTGTACTGCGTTGCCGTGTTGGCGATAGCGATGGAATTGCTGGTCATGGTCTTGCCCATGTAGCCATCACGCGTGAAGGACACCTGCACTGAAATGGCGGTGCCCTTGTCTGCAAGGGTCAGCGTGTACGTCTCTGCTGTAGCACCGCCAATATCGAAACCATCACGAAGCCAGATGTAGCGAGTACCAGTTGGTGCCGGCGTGATCGCGGGCAAGGCGGCAGTCAGGCGCGTCGAACTTCCGGAAACAAATGCGACTGTCACGTCGCCACTGATTGCGAGGCGTCCAATCGACATGCTGTTGGAAACAGCACTACCGGTCTTGCCTTTGGCTAGCGTGACGAGTTCACGGACCTTCAGTTGTCCGCCATCCATGCGCTGACTGATCTTGAGCGATGCGGTAGATGCGCCCGTAATGAGTTTGCCGTTCAGCAGCCACTGGTACTTACGCTTAGCTGTCCCACTCCACGCGCCAGGTGTAACTCGTACCGTTTCGCCGACACCCGCTGATGCTGGCAGCGACGGTGCCTTGGTGGCCTTCACAACCTGACCAGCCCAAGCTGGCTGTACCAGTATGGTCGCCGCAAGAGCTGCAACGAGGACGAAGCGAAGGGCGTTGCGATTGCGCATCAGGTGTGCTCCAGTCGATTGTCGAGATTGACGAACCCGCGGCTCCAGCGCTTTCACGCTGGACGCCGCGGGTTCATCGAGAACTACTTGCTACTTCTTCTTAAGCTTGTAGCCAGCAGGGCACTTGGGCTTGAGTGCCGTAACCTTCTTGACCAACTTGCCCTTAATGCAGGTGATCGTCTTCTTCTTAGCCGTCGGTGTGGGCGTTGCCGCGCCACCCCAGAAGTGGAACTGCACGGTTGCCGCGGTGGTCTTTGCGCTGCCGGTCACTGCAGGGTTGAGCTGACCGAACACGACACCGGAAGCAGGAACTGCTGCTGTTGCTGATGCCGGCTTGGCCTCGCCCTTGGTGTCGGCGTTGGTCACATTGAAGACCACGTTGCCGTAGGCGTCAGTAGTGCCCGTCCAGGCGCCGCTGTTTGCGATCTTGGCGCCACCAGTTACGGCGACCTTGACTTCCTTGTTTGCGAGATTCGCGCCCTTGGCATCCTTGACGTTGTATGCAAGGACGAAGGGGTGACCGACCTCGGCGTACTTTTGCTGGACGTCGCCCGCGGTGACTGAGTTGGTGGAATCGAACAAGGGGGCGATCACGGAAACCGTCGATGCACTCATGTCCGGGTTTGCGTCTGCGTTCGGCTTGTAAAAGTGGAAGTCGACGAAGTCTGCCTGATCGTTCTTCTCGCCGAGGATCTCCGGCTTGATCTGCGTGAAGAGTGCAATGTTGGGATCGCCCATCGGGTTCTCGGCTGAACTCTTGGCCTTGACGTTGAATGCGGTCGGCTGCGGCTCTGCGCCATCCTTCGGATCGTCCATATCGATGAGCTTGAAGGAGACGTAACCAAACTGGTCCGTCTTGCCGGTGACGCGCAACTGGTCAATGCCGGTGCGCTCGATACCGGTGGTGACGGCCGAATCACCGATCTTCACCTTGGCGTTGCTGATGCTGTAGCCCTTGTTCACGCGAAGCATGACCGTGGTGTCCGCGAGCGGCTGCTTGGTCGCAGCGTCGGTGACAAAATAGGTGAGGTTGATCGTCGATCCCACAGGCGCATACATCGTGCGGTAGGTGATGCCAGCCGGGAACCAGCCCTGTGAAACCCAGTAGCCCGGGTCGTCGTAGTTCTGGTACGCGTTGTCGGCCGTGATGATCGGCGTGACGAGCCGAATCACGGTTTCTGTAGGCGCAGCCGAGGCGCTGAGGCCGCCAGTGAGGGCACTGGCAACGATGCCGAGACTGGCCGCGAAGGCGACGAGTCTGCGTGCGGGACGAATGTTCACAGATTTTCCTTCCGTACGAGCACGGCGCCAATGGCACCGGCATCTTGCTTGTCGAACTCCGCGATGTGCGAGCCCGAGTTTGTGGTGGTGATGCTCATCCCTTGACCGCGCCGTCCATGACCCCTTGAACTAAGCGGCGTCCGACGAGCACGAACAGGAGGAGCAGCGGTGCAGTGGCCATAAGTGCGCCACCCATATTCAGCGCGTAGTCGAGGACGTAACTTGCCTTCAACTGCGCGACCGCGACTTGCGCTGTGAAGTTGGATGGACTTGTCAACACCAATGTCGGCCACAAGAAGTCGTTCCATGTGGCGAGAAAGCTGAAGAGTCCGAGAACGAAAGCGCTGGGGCGGATCACTGGCAGCACCACGCTCCAGAAGATCCGCAGCAATGAAGCGCGGTCGATGCTGGCTGCTTCAAGCAACTCATTGGGCACCTGCGAATCGATCACCTGGCGCATCCAGAAGACACCAAACGCGGTAACCAGCGCAGGGAGGATGAGTGCTCGCAGGCTGTCCATCCAGCCGAACTTCGCGATCAACATAAACAGGGGGATGATGCCCAACTGACTCGGCAGCATCATGGTGCCGATCACGAAGAGGACCATGAACTTGCGGCCCTTGAAGTTGAGTTTGGAAAACGCGAAACCGGCCAGCGCAGAGAAGAACACCTGCGATGCCGCCACGACGATGCCGACGAAGAACGTATTCAGCAGTGCGCGGTTGAATGGCACTACTGAGTAGACGTCGTGCATCACCTTGAGGAAGCGAGTTCCAGGAATCAGCGACGGCGGGATCTTGGAGATTTCTTCGTTGCCATTTGAGGCGACGACGAACATCCAGTAGAAGGGGAAGATCGACAAGAAGGCGACGATCCCGAGGTACAGGTAACTGAGTGGTGATGTGCGGCGCCACTTTGGGGTGCGCGCTGGCTTAAGCACGCGAACGGGTGCGTCGATGGTCATCGTGAATCCTCACTCGAGAGTCGACGTGTCAGAGCGAAGTTGATGGCCGAGATGATCAGCACGATGATCGTGATGGCGATACCAACTGCGGCTCCGTAACCCCAGTTCACATTGACGAAAGCCTGCTCGTAAAGGAACAGCGTGAGTGTCTGCACCTGCCGTGAGCTACCGCCGGTTGCGCCACCCAAGGTCAAGGGTTCGGCGAACACCTGCAGGCCACCGATGGTGCCGACCACGAGGAAGAAGGTGATGGTGTTGCGCAACTGCGGAAGCGTGACGTAACGGAATTGCTTCCACGCGTTGGCGCCGTCGATCTCAGCGGATTCGTACAGCTCGCTAGGAATTGCCAGCATCGCTGCCAAGAAAATTAACGAGTTATAGCCAACCCAGCGCCACAGGATCATCACGGCAATTGCGATATGGCCGGGCAGTGTTTGCTCAAACCAATCGACGTGATCGAATCCCAATCCGCCAAGGATGAGGTTGATCATGCCGAAGTCGCGACCGAAGAGCTGACCGAAGACAATCGCGACGGCAAGCACCGACGTGATGTTGGGGACGAGCAAGAGCGTGCGCCAGAAAGTAGCGGCCTTGAGCACAGGGCTGCGCAGAATTGCTGCTAACCCAAGCGCCATCACCAGTTGCGGAAGCGTTGCGAGCAACCAGATGCTGAAGGTGTTCTTGGTTGCATTCCAGAAATTGGCGTCGGCCCACAGGGTTCGGAAGTTGTCCAGTCCTGCGAATGTCTGCGCGGCAGGGTCGAGTGGGTCCCAGTGGAAAAACGCGATATACACCGAGTAGAAGACCGGGATCATGCCGAAGATGATGAACATGATGAAGAACGGTGCAGTGAAGAGGTACGCCCAGTTGCCGTTCAGCACACTGAGGCCGGGCGGCGCCTTCTTAGCCTTCGGCTGCTTGGTTGGCTTCCACGGTGAGGGGGACGGCTTGCGCCGGCCCCCCTCACTTGTCATAGTCGACGTTGAGCGCGTCTTCAGCGCCTTCAGATCCGACGACATGGATCAGCCGCCGAGTGCCGTCTTGATGTCAGCCAGTGCCTGCGTCCACGACTTTGCCGCAGTCATCTTCTTGGCTGCAACGCGTGCCAGCGCATTGCCGAATGCCTGATCCATGACGCGGTTCTTCTTCCCGTCGAACAGCGGCTTCAGTTTCTGCACACCAGAGGCGTAGATGGCGCCGACCGGGGCGTTGTTGAAGAAGGGATCCTTGTAGTTGGCGAGCGCGGGATCCTTGTAGAGCGACGGCGTTGACGGGAACAGGCCGTAGGTCTTGAACACGGTGAGTTGCTGGTCGGGTGCGAGGTACCAGGTGATGAAGTCCCATGCTGCCTGACGGTTCTCCGGCTTACCCGAAGACGGAATCGTCAACTGCGTGCCTCCTTGGTTACCACCGCTCACCGGGATATCAGCGATATCCCACTTGCCGGAGGTGGTGGGTGCCTGCTGCTTGATGTAGTCCATCATCCAGGCCGGAGCGAGGATCGTGGCGAAGGTGCCCTTGGTCATGCCGACGTTCCAGTCCGAAGTGAATTGCGATACGCGGGTACCGATGCCGGCACCAAGTGCCGCGACGGTGGTGTCGTAGGCCTTCTTAATGGTCGGGTTGGTGCTGTAGATCAGCTTGCCTTCGGCGGTGCCGTCATTGCGGTAGTACTTCTCAGTGCCCTGCTGAATCATCGCGGTGTAGATGGAGCCCGCGTTGTCCATGAAGCCGAAGCCTGTCTTCTTCTGTGCGGCGGTGAGCTTTGCCATGTACTTCTTGCCAAAGTCGATGAACTTGGCCCACGTCGGCCACGCCTTGCTCACGGCAGCACGCGTGTAGGGGAGACCGGCCTTCTTGAAGAGATCCCATCGGTAGGCAACTTCGAGGCCGCCGACGTCAGTGGGGATGCCGATGACCGAGTTGTTGTAGGCAACACCGTTCTCCCAGCGCCAGGGCAGGTAGTCCTTCTTGATGTCGGTTGCGGACTTCGCACCCTCCGTGGACTTCATGGTGCGGAGGTCGGTGAAGCATTGCGGGTAGGCACGCCAGTAGCCGGAGTACGAAATCTCAACGGCGGCGATGTCCGGACCCGAATGCGTGCTCTGTGCAGCACAGGCGGTCACCATGTTGGTGCCGTTGAGCGGGTCTAGATCAGACTTCTTGATCTCAAGGGTGACCTCAGGGTGCAGCTTCTTGTATTCGCGAACCATCAGCGGCTCGATGACGTCACCAAACGTCCAAATGGTCAGCGTGACCTCATTGGCGGCCTTGGCCGGTGTCACGATGGTGGTAGCCAGCGAAGCTGCGAGTACCGCAACCATCCAGCGGGCTAGGAGTCGCCTGCGTGCCATCTATCTGCTCCTTGCATCAAGTCGGGTAACCGTGAATCACAGAATCTGAGGTCTGTTCACAAGCAAGAAGTTGTGCTTAGACTGATCCGTGAAATCGGTTTCGTGAAGGCAGAGTCAAGCGTGCAAGCGCTTTCTTGGCAAGAGAGATTCGATAACAATCGTGATCGTTAGCAAACGGTAATCAGATGGGTGAGCAACCCTCGACAGGATGGTCGACATGAGCAGCAAGTTGGTACGCATCGTGGCTCCAGTGGCACTAGGGGCCATGCTGCTGGGCGCAGCCGGTTCTCAGGCTTCGGCGGTTCCAGCGAAGAAGTTGCTCTGGCACCTGGAGTTCAATGGCAAGGCGGGAGTCGGTCCTGACCGCAGGATCTTCAACTACGACCTGGGCGATGGCGGCGGATTCGGCAACTCTGAGCAGCAGTACTACACGGCGGCTCGAGCCAACTCGAAGACCGATGGAAAGGGCAATTTCGTTATCACCGCGAACCGGATCCCGTGGAGTTCGACCATCCTCGACAAATGCATCAGTTGCCAGTTCACGAGTGCCCGCATCAATACCGCCAACAAGTTGGGCTTTAAGTACGGCCGGCTCGAGGCACGTATAAAGATGCCAAGCGGTGTCGGAACTTGGCCCGCCTTCTGGATGTTGGGTGCGAGTTTGGGCAAGACCACCACTTGGCCAGCCAGCGGCGAGATCGACATTGTTGAGGGCAAGGGCGCGGATGCAGTAGCTGCATACGGCACGGTGCATGGGCCGGGCTACTCGGGCGGCAGCGGCAAAGGCGGCATATATGTTTCGCCGGCCCCGCTCTCCGATGACTTTCACGTCTACGCGATCGAATGGAAGCCGAATCTGATCGACTTCTACGTCGACAGCAACCTGTATTTCTCGATGACGCCTCTTATGGCCTCGCCGAATAAGTACGTCTACAACAACGAGTTCTTCCTCATCCTGAATCTCGCCATGGGCGGTACGTTCGCCGGTGATCTCGACAAGGACTTGCAGACGGCCGACCTCACGGTGGATTACATCCGGTATTACTCGATCAATGGTGTCGGGAAACTCATAAAGCACAAGGCTTAAGGGATGATGACTGCTCCAACACCGTCAATGCTGTAGTGACGGATGTAGTCGAGCACCATGGTGGCCGACTGCAGTTCAGGATCGATCGGCCCAGTGAAGTTTCCGCCCATCGCCACGTTCATGATGATGTAGAAGTCGTGCTCAAAGACCCACTCATGTGGCGCGAGATCCTCTGGGGTGAGCCGGAAGAACTCATCGCCATCTAGCGACCATGCGATGCTGCCAGGCAGCCAATCAACGGCGAAGACGTGAAAGTCATTGCCGAGGTCGATTTCGGTGTCATAAACACGTCCGCGACCTTCATCCCCGCAGTAGCCCGGGCCATGCAGGGTGCCGAATAGCCATGATGGCTCCGCGCCCTTGCCCTCAGCGATATCAATCTCACCGCACTGCGGCCATCCCACCTCGCCTAGGTCGGTCCCGAGCATCCAGAAAGCTGGCCAAGTTCCCACCCCGGTGGGAAGTTTGATGCGCGCCTCAATACGGCCGTACCGGAAGTGCACCTTGCCGAAGGTGGTGAACTTCGCACTCGTCCATTCCGCCGGCGTGCCGTAATAGCAGTCGTAGGGGTTATCCGCCGGCATCCGAGTTGCCGAGATAGTCAGGTTTGACGCGCCATCGTGCGTTGCCGCTTCAGCACGGTAGTACTCACGCTCGTTGTTCCCCCAGCCTGCGATGCCATGGGCGGAGCCATCGCCGAGATCTGGAGTCCAGCGCAGGGGTCGCGGCGCTGTCCCAGAGGGGCCGTTGAACTCCTCTGCCCATTTGAGAGCCAGACCCTCCCGAAGGGGCGTTACAGCAGGCACGGAGCCTCCAAAGCAGCAAGCGCTTACACGAATGGGGTCATTTTAGCGGCGAAGAGCCCCTCGCTGACTCGCTCTTCGCTGGTTCCGCTGGGCAGGGTAAGCAGAAACGCTCGTGAAAGCGCCGTTATCAAACTGCAATAGAAACCGCTTTCACAGTTGCCAAGTGCCTGTCTATTCTTCGTCCAATCGCTATACCCCTGCCCAAACCCCGAAATAGGGAGAACTCGTGAAGCATTCGAAAGCGCTTACAAGCGCCACGGCAAGCCGGTATGGCTTCGCCGCTCGCCTGAAGGCCTCTCGTGGCCGTGCCATCGTGGCGGTCGTTGCACTACTGGCGAGCATGCTCTCGGGTGCAGTGACCTCGTCGGCTACCGCTGTTGCTGGCATCACGGTTAACTTCGAAGCAGGCGATACTTCGGGCTGGGTGCTGGGTGGCACCATGGATTTCGGTGGTGTTGTTTCTTCTGAAACCACTACGGTTCCGAGCGGCGTTGGCGCACCGGCCGGCTCCACCAAGTCCGCAACCGTGACCAAGGTCCCTGGCAATGCATTCTGGGGCGGCACGACATTCTTGCACCCAGTCGATACAGCGACCTCCAATCTGATCTCCGCCGGAAATAAGACGGCCTCCATGAAGGTGTATGCGCAGACTGCTGGCCAGGTAGTGCGCTTGAAGTTGGAGACCTTCGGCGACCCAACGAAGTCCGTGGAAGCAAATGCCTCTGCGACCACGGTCGTGGGTTGGCAGACGATGAACTTCGACTTCGCCAATCAGGTTTCGGGTACCGGCGCATGGAACGCGGGTTACACCTACAACGTGGCGAGCGTGTTCTTTGATTTTGCACTAAATGACGCAGCTGTCGTGGGCGGCACGTATTACTTCGATGACGTCTCATTCCCGGGAGCAGTAGCTGCAGGAGTTGTTGCTCCTGCGGCTAGCTCGATTCTGGTGACCTTCGAGACTTCGGATACTTCGGGCTACGCCTTGGGTGGCACTTCGGACTTTGGTGGCACGGTTTCGTCGTTGTCGGCTACTCCGCCGGCTGGCGGTTCGTCTGGTTCGGTGAAGGCGGCCAAGGTCATTAAGACTGCGGGCGCTCAGACGTGGGCTGGCGTCACGTTCCTTGGCCTTTCGGCGAGCCCTGCGGTCTTGGCTAATGCTGCACACAAGGTGGTGACGGCGAATGTGTACTCGCCGGTTGCAGGCCGCGTGGTGCGCCTCAAGCTTGAGGATGCAGCGAATGCCGGTGTTTCGGTGGAGTCTGATGCCTCTGCGACTACGGTCGTGGGTTGGCAGACGATGAGCTTCAACTTCGCAACTCCGGCAACGGGCACTGCGGCTTGGAGCGATGCAGCGACGTACAACAAGGCGAGCTTCTTCTTCAGCTTCGGTAATACTCCGGCCGCTGATGAGACGTACTACTTCGATGACGTGGCCTTCATGGGCGCCGTCACCCCAGCACTCGTTGTACTGCATGCCTTCCCCTTCACGGTGACCTCCGCAACCGAGGTGACCGGGGCACACACGGCAACCGTTGCAGCCAAGCAGACAGCAGGCGTGCACAACTACGCGACGCTATCGGCGCCTGACCTCGGTTACACCGGCACGATCGATGCTACGCATTGGGCCTACCTCACTGTCAGCAACGGCTCGTTCGCTCCTACTGGTACCAATGTCATAGTGGGCGGCGCACGCGCTGACATCATCGCTGACGGTCCGGTCTCGCTCAATGTTTGGGTGCCGGACACCAACACCGCCACGGTGAAGCTCGTCAGCGCCGTGGCTGTCAATGGTGTGGTCACGGAGACCACTCTGCAGACCATCACCGTCACAGGTGTCATTCCTGCCGCCGCGGTTGTGTCGTCGGGCATTGTCAGCGCCGCGAAGTCATGGACGCTGCTGCGCTCGCACTGGTCGAGTTGGGACCCTGCACAGAAGACCGACGACAAGGTAATCCTGGGCACCAGCGGTTCGGACTCGCCAGCCTTCATTGAAGGTCACTTGTACGACACCACTGGTGACACCATGACGGGCATGCACGTCACTGTGGCCACAACTGGTCCGGTTGTCGTTGGAGTGAACAAGTATGAGTCCCCGTACTCGTCACTCACTGGTGGCCTGAACACGCATCGCGCTGTCACCACGGACACGCTTACTGCCAGCAATGCGTTCACGGTCTTGGTGAGCGCTGATGGCACTGGACGTGGTGGTGTTGGAACGATCACCATCTCAGTGAACGGCACGGTGATCGGTACCAAGACGGTCACGGTCACTGGTCCCGTAACGGGCGTCAAGGGTGTTGTGAACAACGCAGTAATCGCTGCGGGTGCTCCGGCAGGCTTCACGCCTCCGACAAAGCCCTCGGCTATGTACACGTCGATCAATGCCAACGCCTACCCGACGGCGATCTCGTTCATAGCTGCGGACGCCAACGGCAGTGTGAGCTACGACGCCTACGAGGCCATGACGGCAACGACGTCGGACACCTCGGTGGCAACGGCGCAGTTGGCAGCAGACTCCTACGGCAATCGTTTTGTCGCCCTCACCGGTCTCAAGCCGGGCAAGGTCGACGTAAGCGTCATCAACGCTGCAGGCAAAGCCTTCTTCGTCGGATCCGTGACGGTCATTTCGGCAGTCATCACTTCGCTGGTCGCAACGCCGGCGAAGGATGTGTTCGCTGCCGGTGAGTCGTCGACGGTCACTCTGGTAGCGAAGAACGCGGACGGCGTCGCTGTACCGGATGGCACCTACACCCTGTCTGGTGGCAACTGGTTCGGAAGTCAGCCGGTCTACCCGGCCGTGAACGGTGTGTTCAAGTTCGTAGACGGCGCGGCCACGTTCAAGCTGTATGCACCGAATGCTGCGGGTCCGTTCCAACTGTCGTTGCTACTCAACAGCAATGCGGTTCTGTCTGCGGCACTTCAGGGCACGACGCTGACGGCGCTGCTCACGGTGGCACCCGCTACGAACACCTCGGCTGCAGTGACGGCGCTCTCTGCCGCTTTGCAGTCGCTGATCGCCAAGGTTGCGCAGATGTCAGCGACGTTCACTGCGACATTCAAGCTGCTCACCAGCCGCATCAAGGCCGCTTATGCAGCCCTCGCCAAGCTCAAGGCGCAGGCGAAGCGCTAAGCAGCTGGCTTTTCCGGACCGCTGGGGGCGTCTCTTCAGGAGGCGCCCCCAGCGCTACGTCAGAATACGTTCACTTCTAGTCTCAAGGAGCTCCTCACATGATGGAGAACTTCCCTGCGAATTTTCGCTGGGGCGTAGCCACGTCGAGTTATCAAATCGAGGGCGCAGCCCACGAAGATGGGCGTGGTACCAGCATTTGGGACACCTTCGCAGCAACACCTGGCAAGGTGATCAACGGCGAGAACGGCGACGTCGCCTGCGATCACTACCACCGCTTCCCGGAAGACATTGCGATCATGAAGTCAATGGGCATTCAGAGTTACCGCTTCTCCATGGCCTGGCCACGCATGTTCCCCAATGGAGATCACCGCCGCGAGCAACGCGGCTTCGACTTTTACAATCGGCTGATCGACGGGCTTCTTGAGGCGGGCATTGAACCGCTCGCGACGCTATATCACTGGGACATGCCGCAGGCATTGCAGGATGAAGGCGGATGGGCGAATCGCAACACTGTTCATGCGTTTGCGGACTATGCCGCAGCAGCAGCGGTCGCGTTTGGTGACAGAGTCACCGATTGGATCACCTTGAATGAGCCATGGTGCGTCACATGGCTCGGCTACATGAATGGCGTGCATGCACCTGGCGTGCAGGATCTCGATAGTGCAATTGCAGCGGCACATCACACTGCCCTGGCCCATGGCGTTGCTACGCGCGCCATGCGAGCTGAACGAAGCAACATTCGCACGGGAATCGCTGCAAATATGACGAACTACCGTGTCGATGATCCGAGCAATTCGGAGTTGATGGCGCTTCAGGGTCTCATGGACTCGCATCTCAACCGCTGGTGGATCGATGCCTTCTCAACTGGGCAGTACCCGCAGAATTTGGTTGATCTGTACGGCGAGAAACTGCAACGGGTGATAAAGCCCGGCGACGAGCGCCTGCTCAAGGTCGACAGCGAGATTCTCGGCGTGAACTATTACAGCGACTCCTTCCTCGGCACTCCGGATCCGGAAGACAAGCCGATGATTGAGGGCGGGCTGTTTCCGTTCCCGCAACGTGCATCGGGACGTACCCCCGAACCACGTACCGATATGGGCTGGCCGGTGACGCCTGAGGGCCTCGGCGAACTGGTCCTGCGTATTGCCCGCGACTGGCCCCATATCGACGATATTCGCATCACAGAGAATGGTGCTGCGTATCCTGAAGGTCCCGATGCAGACGGCGATGTAGCCGACGATCGTCGCGTGGAATACCTGAAAAGCCACATCGATTCGCTGGGCAGAGCGATTGCTGAGGGTGCGCCAGTGCGGCAGTACTTTGCCTGGTCACTGATGGACAATTACGAGTGGGCCGAGGGGTACGAGAAGAGATTTGGCCTTGTCCATGTGGATTTCCAGACGCAGAAGCGAACTGTGAAGCGTTCTGGAATCGCTTACAACTCTATAATCGCTGCTCATGAGGCATTACGGGGCGTCGAACAGCCTGTCTAGTCGGCT
>CAWATP010000003.1:0-28741 GCA_963784905.1 uncultured Actinomycetota bacterium
AGCAGTGGCCGCACGAATTGCGCCCATCACCTGCCCGGCTGTCGCCTCGTCGAGATGCTCTGTCGGTTCGTCCAGCACAACCACCTGAGCTCCGATGAGCAGGGCTCGGGCGAGTCCTAGGCGCTGGGCCTCGCCACCCGAAAGCGGTGCGTTGCCGAGATCCCGTTCTAGGTCGATCGCTTCAAGGCCAACTGCGTCCAGCGCCTCTCGCAAGGCACGATCTTCAACCTCGCCCGCGGCCATGCGAAGGTTCTCTCGCGTCGTCGTGTGGAAGATGTGGGGTGCCTGCGGCACTGCCGTGATAGCACTGGCACGTGACTCCGGTGGGGTGTTAGCACCGACCGCCACCTCGCCGGTGTACGGCACTAACCCCAGTACCGCGCTGGCAATAGTCGACTTGCCGGCACCGCTCGGACCGACGATGGCTATGCGCTCCCCGGGATGCACCGCAAAGGACAGAGCATGGACCACCGTCGTGCTGGTCCATGCCACCGCCAGGTCGCGCACGACGAGACCGGAGGTAGCCGAAATACCGAGCGATGGGATCGCAGGAGCTGGCATATCGAGTGCAGCGAGACGCTGCTCGGCAGCACGAACGCGAACAAGCGCAGATGCGGCCAACGCCAACGCGGTCATGACCTCCGCCGCTGACCATGGCAGCAGGGCAACCACTGCCAAGACGGGTCCATGCAATGAACCATTCAGCACGGCAGGTACCGCAGCGAGGAGTCCAGCCACAATGGCAGCACCGCTCGACAGCAACGCCACCCACTGCGTAAGACCAGTCAGCACGGCGGCCCTGGTCTCGATCGCAAGTCGACGTTCATCGGAAGTGGCAATGTTGGTCACCGTCGCATCAACCAGTCCGAGCACGCGCAGTTCGTCGCGATGCTGTACGAACTCCGAAAGTGTCGCGTTCATCGCTGCCCGCTCCGCGAGCGCGCCCTTCGCAGCCAGCGCCTCCACACGATGGGCGAGCAGTGGTACAACGACTCCGGCCAGCACTACGGCGGCGAGAAACGCCAGCCCTGCAGCTGTCAGTAGGCGGAGTTGGAGCAGCGCAGCGCCGAACGCCGTAATCACGGCAGCGGCGGCGGGTACCACGACACGAGTCAAACGATCCTGCAAGACCTCGGCATCCTGCATCAGACGTGTGACGGCGTCACCACGCCGCAGCGCCCAGGCACCACGTGGGCCTGCCACTGCGAGTGATGTCCACAAGTGCGCTCGGCGCTCGACCGTTTCATGAATGGCGGCATCGTGCGAAACGACGCGATCCAGCCAGCGGAACGAACCACGGGCAATGCCGAACGCACGCACGGACACGATGGCCACCTCGAGGGTGAGTAACTGCGGGCGCAGTGCAGCCATGCTGATCAGCCAACCGCCCGTCGTGACAAGACCAATGGCAGAGGCGAAGGTTGCAGTTGCAGCCGCGATCGCTAAGTACGTCCGTTTCATCGCACACCGCCAAGGCGGATCACGTGCTGTGCGGCCTTCACCAAGGCAGGTCGGTGCGCAACGGCAACAATGATGGCGCCCTCGGATCGCCACAGCTCCAGCAAGTCCAGGATGCGCGCTTCGCTTTCTGCATCGACCGCGGCAGTTGGTTCATCAAGCAGCAAGAGTTCACACCGACGAATTCGGTAGCGAGCCAGGGCGAGGCGTCGACGTTGCCCCATGGAGACGCCATGACCGAGATCGTCGATCGGAGTTTCAAGGTCCAGTTCGCAAAGACCGACGACGCGCAAAGCCTCCTGGCAGTCCGTGTCCGACGCGTCGGTGCCGCGGCGCAGGGCATCACGCACAGTTCCGTGCCCCAGCCAAGGATCTTGCGGCACGTAGCCAACACGTGGGAACCAGTCCGAGTCGCGGATGGTGTGCACGACTACGCCACCGACTTCCACCGTGCCTGCGAGTGGTGACGCCAGGCCAGCGATTGTGCGTAGCAGCGTTGATTTGCCTGAACCGCTACGACCGGTGATTGCCGTAATCGAGCCTGCGCGCAGTGTGCGTGTGAGTGGTTCGTGGAGTGCCGTTGCGTAGCCAGTCTCCAGTTCGCGCAACTCCAGAGCAGACACGTCGCTTGAGAAGGCGACATCGCGCTCGACAGATGTGTTGAGCATCGGTTGCGCTTGCGCCCAGGCTTCCATGCCTTCAACCGCCGCGTGGAACTGCGTTCCTACTTGACGGATCGGTAGGTAGATGTCTGGCGCGAGGATCAACACCATCAGACCTGTCTCTAGCTCCATCTGGCCGTTGGTGAGGCGCAAACCGATCCCGAGCGCAATGATGGCAACGGAGATCGTGGCGATGAGTTCGAGGGCGAACGACGATATGAAAGACACCCGAAGCATCTTCATGGTTGCCGTTGCGACATCGCCCCCCAGCCGTCGGATGAGTGAAGCCTGCGCTTTGGCGCGATCGAATATGACGAGGTCCGCAAGACCGTTGAAGAGATCCTCAATCACCGAGGTGATCCGTCCGACCGCTACGTATTGCCGCGTGACGGCACCTTCGGTGAACCAGCCAATCAGCGTCATAAAGAGTGGAATCAGTGGAATCGTGACCACCAGCACGATGGCTGACCACCAGTCGCGCTGCAGGACGAACGCTCCGAGCCCAAGTGGCACAAGAACGGCGAGTACGAGTTGCGGCAAATATCGCGCGACGTAGATCTCCAGCGCATCAACACCACGCGTCAAAAGCGCAAACGCGGTGTCTGATGTTGCCGAGGAAGCTGCGTACGCAAGGGCGAGTTCGCGACGCATCGACGCAACTGCGCGCAATCCCGAGCGACGCGCCCACACGTCCTGCAGCGCATTGGCACCAGCACGAACGAACCACGCGATCGCGAACGCGCACAGATAACCAGTGAGCTGGCCCATGGGCTGATGCCCAAGGAAGGCCCGAGCAATAACGGCAGCAGCCGCACCGGCCTGTACGACCGATGCGGCTGCTGCAATAAGTCCAGTGAGGACTGTGACGACGACTGCGCTCCGGATAGAGCCCGACCGACGAATCAGCTCGGGATCAACAGGGCGCATGCGCCGACCCTAATTCAGGTGTTAGTGCACGCCATCCAGAACGCCGACTTCCGGATTGGGAATCTGCGAGGCCGAGAGGCGCTTGCGGAAGATCCAGTAAGTCCAGCTCTGGTAGACGAGCACAATGGGGGTCATGACCAGCGCAACAAGCGACATGATCTTCAACGTGGTCTCGGTGGACGAGGCGTTATAGATCGTGAGGCCGTCATTGAGCGTCCGGTCAAGGCTCGGCATGACGTTCGGGAACAGCATGCCGAAGAGGGCCGTCACAGCAAGTGCCAAGGTCAGCGAACTGAGCAGGAACGACCAGCCTTCACGGCCAGCGCGTACCATGTAAATCGCACCCAACCAGCACACGGCCGCGAGCAGCACGGGAGCCCACGTCCAAGTGTTGTTGCTGTACGCAATCTGAGCCCAGAGCAGGAATGCCACCGCGAGCACCGCGGCAACCAGGCCGATCCTCACTGCAAGGTCACGAGCGCGGTAACGCAGATCGCCGTCGGTCTTAAGGCTGACGAAGATTGCGCCGTGCGTCATGAACAGCGTGAGTGTCACCAGACCACCGAGCAGACCGAAGGGGTTCAGCAACGGCAGCAGACCGCCTGCGTACAGGAAGCCGCCTGTCACTGACTTCTCAGCGAACTCGACACCACGGACGAGGTTGGCGAAGGCCACACCCCACAGCAGCGCGGGCAGGAACGAGCCAATGAGGATCGCCCAGTCCCAGCGCTGACGCCAGACGGCATCGCCGTACTTGCTGCGGTACTCCATAGCCACACCGCGAAGGATGAGTGCAACCAGGATGAGGAATAGCGGCAGGTAGAAACCGCTGAACAACGTTGCGTACCACTCGGGGAAGGCTGCGAAGGTGGCGCCGCCTGCGACGAGCAGCCACACCTCATTACCGTCCCACAACGGGCCGAGTGTGGTGAGGAGGGTGCGACGCTCAGCTTCATTCTTGCCGAGCGTGCGAAGCAGGATGCCGACACCGAAGTCGAATCCTTCTAGGACGAAGTAGCCGATCCAAAGAACGGCGATCAGGATGAACCAGATCTGCTGCAGAAGTTCATATGACATGGAATTCATCACCTCAGTACGCGAAGGTCAAGGGCTGGTTGCCTTCGATGACCTTGACGTCATCGGCAGCCGGCAGACCCTGCTTGATGGTCTTGAGGAGCAGTCCCATTTCGATGACTGCAAGCACTCCGTACAGGACGGTGAAGATCACCATCGAGACGATGACGTCGAATGACGTGACCGTCGGTGACACGGCAGATGCCGTGGTCATCTGGCCGAACACGATCCATGGCTGTCGGCCGAGCTCGGTGAACATCCAACCCGCCGAGATACCGAACAACGGAGCGAAGGTGATCCAGATCGCGCTCTTGTAGGCGAACTTGCCCTTCGGTGTACGTCCACCGCGAGTGATCCAGAGCAGCCAGACTGCCCAGAGCACTGCAATGGCGCCCAGGCCGATCATGAGTCGGAACATCCAGTAGGCGAGCGGAATGGTCGGTGCGAAATCTGCGCCCTTCAATCCAGTACTCGCGTAGGTCGTCGTGTATTCCTTCTCGAGGTCATTGATGCCCTTGACCTCGCCGGCGACATCGCCGGTCGCAAGGAAGGAGAGCAGTTTCGGAACCTTGACGTCGAAGATGGCCTCTTCGCCATTCAGCGTTCCCACGGTGAAGAGGGAGAAGCCGGCACTGGTTTCGGTGTTGTACAGGCCTTCAGCGGCAGCCATCTTCATCGGTTGCTGCTTGACCATGATCTTGGAATCGAGGTCACCAGTGATGGAGACTCCGACACCTGCGATCAGCGCGACCACGGCACCCATGCGCAACGTCTTGCCCAGCACTTCGGTGTCCCGTTCACGCATCATGAGGAATGCGCTGACTGCAGCAACGAGCGTGCCGGAAACAAGGAACGCAGACGTCATCGTGTGGAAGTACGCGATAACTGCAGTGTTCTGCGTGAGGACTTGGATGAAGTCATCCATCTCTGCGCGCTGTGTCACGGGGTTGATGTGGAATCCGACCGGATGCTGCATGAACGCATTGGCCGCCAAGATGAAGTAGGCGGAGAGTGTCGTGCCGATGGCGGCGAGCCAAATCGAGGCGAGGTGCAACTTCTTGGGGAGACGATCCCAACCGAAGATCCACATACCCAGGAACGTGGATTCGAGGAAGAAGGCAAGCAACCCCTCGACAGCGAGCGGTGCACCGAAAATGTCACCCACGAAGCGTGAGTACTCGGACCAGTTCATGCCGAACTGGAACTCCTGCACGATGCCGGTTACAACGCCCATGGCGAAGTTGATCAGGAAGATCTTCCCGAAAAACTTGGTCAGACGAAGCCACGCATCGTTGCCGGTGCGGACCCACATGGTCTGCATGATGGCGACAAGGAACACCGTTCCGAGTGTGATTGGAACAAAAAGGAAGTGGTAGACGGTTGTAATACCGAACTGCCACCGCGCAAGGTCTAGTGCACTCACGTGCCCACCTTCCTGAGGGTCGACAAGACGTGCCCATGCTTCCATAGAGGTAAAGGGGGCATTAGGAACTGTGACCCACATGTCCGAATCGGGCGGCGAACGGCAGGGGGTCGAAAGTCCCTATTTCGTCAAGAGTTGCGACACAGCTGCCGCGAACACTTCCGTGTGGCGATCGACGTGCGACGCCGAGGTGTCGCGACACATCAGCGCCATATTGTGGAAGGGCGTGATGAGCATGCCTCGGTTCGAGGCGAAGAGGTGGAAGTACTCCTCAAGATCCGCATCACTGGCAGTGGCGGAATGTGAGCCATTGCTCGGGGCAGGCGCTGTGAAGCGATACTCCGCGCGGGCTCCCAGTTGCGTGCATGACCAGGGAAGTTGATGCTGATCAATAACACCTTGTACGCCGTCTCGAAAGGCCGTCGCCAATTCGATCATTTGCGGCCAAGTCTCATCGGTGAGGACGTGCTCCAGCGTTGCTCGCATGGCTGTCACGGAAAGTGCATTACCCGCAAGCGTTCCGCCTACCCCGCCGACGTCGATGATGTCGGCATCCCCAGCAGCCGTGTGGCTGCTAATGCGCCGAGCAACATCCTCGGAAATACCGTAGGCGCCCGATGGGATACCTCCACCAATGGACTTGCCGATGACGAAGATGTCCGGCTGCAAGCCCCAAGCCTTCGTGGCGCCGCCGGGGCCGACCGAGATGGTGTGCGTCTCGTCAATCATGAGCAGAGTCCCTGTGTCACGGCAGGCAGCCGTAGCTGCCTCCCAGAATCCCGGCTCCGGTAGCACGATGCCAACGTTCGTCATAGCTGGTTCTGCGAGCACCGCCGCGACATCGCCATGGGCAAGTTCGCGACGAAGGGCGTCCAGGTCGTTGAATTCGACGACGCGCGTAGTCAGGGCGAGATCCACCGGCGGGGCGACATTGCCCGGACGAGAAACCGCGCGACCGTCGAGGCCCGGGACCGCAAAGGTCTCGTCGACAGAACCGTGATACGAGTAGGCAAAGACCAAGATCTTGGAACGCCCGGTTGCAAGGCGCGCCAAACGGACGGCCCAGCGGTTGGCGTCAGTGGCACTCAAAGTGAACGACCACAGCGGCATGCCGAAACGGCGCTGCAACTCGGCTCCTACCCACTCGGCATCAGTTGTGGGCAGCATGGTCGTGATGCCACCAAGGTCATGCATACGTTCGCGCACGGCTTCGACAGTCTCGAGGGGCGAGTGACCCGCCATCGCACCAGTGTCTCCTAATGCGAAGTCCGTGTATTCGTTTCCGTCGATGTCCGTGATGGTGTTGCCGTGGGCCGCAGCGAGATACATGGGGAATCCGCCCGACCACTTGTTCATCCACGTCATCGGCACGCGTCCGAAGAGGTGGCTCGCAGACTCGAACGCAGCAGCAGATTTCGGATTGCGAGCCGCGTGCAGCGCACGCTCCTGAGCGATGAGTTGGGTGAGCCGGTCGCGATTTATCGTCGTCATGCGCCCTATCCAACCGGTTGTCCGACGCTCCCGCACGCATTTCACAGGCCTCCTGTACGCAAATCCGACCGAAATTGGCGGAGATCCGTACACGACCAGGGCGCCGCCACCACCAGCACGCAATCCCTCCCGAAGCCGGCGGAGATCCGTACACGACCAGGGCGCCGACACCACCAGCACGAAAACCCGCCCGAAACCGGCGGAGATCCGTACACGACAAAGGCGCCCGTCGTGGCCTGCCGAGCGTTGGATGGCGCATACGGATGTGGATTCGCGGTCACGCACAGCCTTTCTCTGGCACCCTGCGCCGCATGCGACTGCCCGACCAGCTCCAACGCCTCGCACTAACGCGTGCGGGCACGCTGACTATCCGTGAGCTGGATAAGGCTGGGATCCGGAGTCGCCAGATTTCTGCGGCGGTTCGGGATGGTCATTGGCAACGTGCGACGTCCGCCGTCGTCGTAACCCACTCGCTGGCCATTGATCGTACGACGGAACTCTGGGTGGCATCGCTTCACTTTGATGGATTCGCGCTCGGTGGAACCTCCGCCTTGGAGCTTGATGGATTTCCAACTCCGAGTTCCCGTCTGATCCACCTCATTGGACCGCGTGGGGGTCAAAAGCCGCCAGTGCCAAACTGGATTTTGCACACGTCAGCTTCGCACGTGGCGGCGGCGACCGCCGATCGACCACCCGCCGTGAACTCGAGCATGGCGGTTGTGCAGGCCATGCGATGGGCCGTCAGCGATCGCCAAGCTGTATTCGTCGCCACATGGGCCATCCAGCAAAGACTCATGAGTCTGGAGTCGCTTCGCTCGCTGTGTGAAGTTCGGCCTCGAAATGCTGGGGCTTCTCGAGCACGTCGCGTTGCTGCACTCCTTGAGCCGGGCGTGCATTCAATTCATGAATTCGATTTTGCGCAGCAGTGCAAGCGCCGAGGGTTGCCGGAGCCACTTCGACAACGTGAACGCAAGGACTCAGCAGGGTGCACGCGCTACACGGACTGCGAGTTCGTCGTCGGCAACAGGAGTCTGATCGTCGAGATCGATGGATTGGGACATCTCGACACAGAAGTCCGAGTTGACGACCAATGGCGAGCCAATGAACTCACCATGCAGGGCGCGACCGTGCTGCGGGTGCCGGCAATCGTCTTGCGCACAAATCCAGAACCATTCTTTGCGCAATTGCACCGAGCTCTCTCGCAGTTGCGGGCCGCATGACCAGCCCGGCAGCCGCAATTCCTCAGCTTCCGGTGCGAAAGCGGACGCCGCCTGCGCGCGCTTCAGCGCTTCCTGCGCGCAAACCCGCCTGAATCTGGCGGGGATCCGTGCAGGACAGCTTGACCGACGGCTCCTGCACGCAAATCCGCCCGAAACTGGCGGGGATCCGTGCAGGGCAGCATGACCGACGGCTCCTGCACGCAAATCTGCCCGAAACTGGCGGGGATCCGTACCGGATAGCGCTAAGGCCGCGACCAGCACCTGCTTCACACGCCTCGTGCACGCAAATCTGCCCGAAACTGGCGGAGATCCGTGCAGGGCAGCATGACCGACGGCTCCTGCACGCAAATCTGCCCGAAACTGGCGGAGATCCGTACCCGACCAGGGCGCCGCCACCAACAGCACGCAAGTCACGCCTCCACCAGCACGCAATTCCGCGTGAATCTGGCGGAGATCCGTGCAGGACAGCTTGATCGAGGGCTCCAGCACGCAATCCCGCCCAAAACTGGCAGGGATCCGTGCAGGACGGAATAGATTCCGGTCTGAGATAGTTCAAACTTGTACTACACCTCGGTCTTCACGGCTGAGAAAATCAAGGAGCACCTCATGCCTGCTGCCACTGCTGACACCCTGACGTTGCCACGACTGAGCACTGTCGACCAACCGCGGCCGCGCAAGGTGGCAAGAGTCATTGATGCGCCGCAAGCGCACGAGGGTGAAGGGTTCCCCGTTCGCCGAGCGTTTGCTGGTCTACGCGCAGTTGAAGTCGACCCCTTCATCCACATGGACCAAATGGGTGAAGTCGATTACGCGCCAGGCGAACCCAAGGGCACTCCGTGGCACCCACATCGCGGCTTTGAAACGTTCACCTACCTGATTGATGGCAACTTCTTGCATCAGGATTCCCATGGCGGGGGTGGCACCATCCTCGATGGCGGCACGCAGTACATGACAGCCGGCGCCGGAGTGCTACACATCGAAACTCCGCCCGAGGCGCTCGTCATATCTGGCGGGCTCTTTCATGGCGTGCAGTTGTGGATCAATCTGCCGAAGTCCAAGAAATGGTTGGAGCCGCAGTACCAAGACCTGCAAGGCCGCGACTCCGCAATGCTGACAAGTGCCGATGGCGGCGCCATTGTGCGCATCCTCGCCGGCGAACTCGATGGCCACGCAGGCCCAGGCATCTCACACACGCCACTGGTCATCACGCACCTGACGCTCGCGCCTGGAGCATCCGTCGACATTCCGTGGCGTGAGGACTTCAACGCCCTTGGCTATGTGCTCGCTGGACATGGCATGGTGGGCTCGGAATTGCAGCCGGTTCGCACGGGCAACAATGTGGTGTTCCACGATGGGAACCTGCTTCGAATTGCCGCGGCGTCATCGCAGGATGCGCGTCATGCGAACTTGGAGATGTTCGTCATCGGAGGCGTGCCGCTGCGCGAACCGGTCGTGCAGTACGGCCCCTTCGTCATGAATACGCGCGACGAAATCATGCAGGCGTACGACGACTACCAAACTGGACGCTTTGGACAGATCCCCGCGAATGCAATTCAGCCCCATCGCGCCCACTGATCTACAGTCACTGAGCCCCAAACAGAAGGTGCGTGCCCGAATTCCTTCGGACACGCACCTTCATGCAATCGGTCGACTGTTACCAGGTGAGGTCGACGTACACGATTCGCAGTTGACGAGCCGCACTTGTGGAGAGCCCGGGCTGGTTCCAAACGGTCGATTCAACAACCACCGTGATACCCGCTGCCTCGAGTTGTGAGCGAACGCGATCAACCACTGCCCTCACACGAGCGTTGGCCAACTTCCAGGCCGAGCCGTGATCCGATGCTGCAGATGTGGCCACGTACAGATGAACTGTCCAAGGTGCAGACGGAACTTCGGCCATCATTGCTGCAATGCTCGATTCCATGCCCGAGTTGAGCGCTGCCAACTTGGGACCAAACACGAACTGCTTCACGATTTGGCGCGTGGTGCCAACCTGCAACGCCACATTCACGGAACGAACTGCACCAGCTGGGCTGTACCCATTGACCTGCAAATTCTGCGCGCCCGCTGCACTGTTCGGCACTGTCACGGACTTGGCGAAGTGACCGGTTGCATCGGTCCAGACCGATCCCAACTCAGTCGGGGTCAAGAAGATACGGACCGCAGAGAAGGGACGGAAACCATTACCCGAAACTGCCAGCACAGCACCTGGATCAGTAAGCAACTTGCCACCCGCGGCTGAGACCGGAGCGCCATTCACTTCGACGCTCCAGTTGTCACCGGTAACCGAGGCACCCTTACCGGTGTACTTCGGTGCAACCGCGTTATTTGTCGGCAAACCCGCCAACGCAGCATCCGTGATCGGTGTCGGCACCCAACGAATCGTCAACACAGCTGAGTGCTTGTACTGACCGTTGTAGTACGTCGGATCCGACGAAGTCAGTTTGTAGGACTTTACCGATACCGAGTAGGAACCAGGAGCAGTCGGCGGTGTTGTGGACGGACCAAACACGTCACCCCAAACCGAGGTACCTGCATACTCCAGCACGACATCCGACACCGTGTCTGTGCCATGCAAACCAAGCACTCGGTAATCAGCCGGCACGGCCTGACCAGCATTCACACCCACATTCACCGCATCCACAAGCAACTGCGGAATCGGCGGGGCACTCTGCTGATAAATGGCACGCATATAGGTACGAGAATTGTTCAACGTGATGATGCCGCCAATGCGCCAACCGCCGTTGAGGCTGGTTCCACCACTGAGGTGCCATGAGAGGCGGTACGGAGTTGTCGCATCTACCGCGTTCCAAGTAGACGAGGATACGTCAGCGCTGGATTGGCTGATGGTGGAGTTTGGTGAAAAGCCCATCGACGCACCGGTGTTGAAGTACCAGTACGTACCGTTGTTCAACGTGGTCACGTTGCTGCCGGTCGGCGCAAATATTGAGTCACGCTCACCCGCGGCAGCGAGTAGGTAGTCCGACGCTCCAACAGCACCAGCAGCTAGGAGAAGGTATCTTTGATCGCATGCGGCCTGGATGTCCGCGAGTGAGGCGCTATCCGCGTAAAGCCCAGACCAGCACAGTGTCCAACCGCCTCCCTCAACAGTGGAAATGGGCACGTTCAGTTGCGGACCAGACGGGTAATAAGCGGGCACGGCCTGCGCACTCGGCGCGATAATGGCAATGGTTGAGAGAGAAAGCGCGATGGCCGCGACAATTCGACGCGGCATCTTGCTGGACTGAAGCATTCAAAACCCCCAGAAGTAGTGGTGATCCAACGTAACAAGAGGGCTGCAGGCTGAAAATCGTGCATACCCGAAGACTCATTTGCACACGAGACACAAGAATAGGTTAAGAAGTGTGGTTATCCCTATGCTCGGACGGCGCAAACTACAAGCCGCGTCATCACAGGTGAGGTTCGTTCCTCAACCCAAGCGCGAAACGTCTCGCACGGCTCCGGTATCAGCAGACGTCACCATCGCGGCGTACACCTTGAGGGCATTCGACACGACTCGATCGCGTCCTCCTGGCTTCCACGCATCAGCACCGCGCGCATCCATTGCAGCGCGGCGTTCGGCCAGCACTGCATCGCTGACGTCGACGCGGATGCTTCGCGCCGGAATGTCTATCACGATGGTGTCACCTTCTTCGATCAACGCGATCGCTCCACCAGCGGCTGCCTCTGGGGACGCGTGACCAATCGAAAGGCCCGAGGTGCCACCGGAAAAGCGCCCGTCGGTGAGCAGTGCACAGGCCTTACCCAGACCCTTGGCCTTCAGGTACGAGGTCGGGTACAGCATCTCCTGCATACCCGGACCACCTCGTGGACCTTCGTACCGGATGACCACACAATCACCGGCTTGTACGCGGTTGTTGAGAATCGCACTCACTGCGTCGTCCTGACTCTGGAAGACGCGGGCAGGTCCGGTAAATCGCAGGAGTTCCTCCGCGACACCTGCTGTCTTCACGATGCAGCCATCGACTGCGACGTTCCCGTACAACACTGCGAGACCGCCATCCTTCGAGAAGGCATGTTCATAGTCTCGAATCACACCAGTGGCGCGATCATCATCAACAGTGTCGTAACGACGAGCCTGAGAGAACGCGATCTGCGTGGGCACGCCACCGGGAGCAGCGCGGAAGAAGGTCCGCACTTCTTCATCCTGTGTTACTGCAATGTCCCATTTCGCGAGCGCATCAGCCATCGTGGGTGAATGCACGGTCAGTGTGTCAGTGTGCAATTTGCCAGCTCGCGCGAGCTCGCCGAGGATGCCGAGCACGCCGCCCGCGCGGTGGACGTCTTCCATGTGCACCAACTGCGTCGAAGGCGCAACCTTGGACAGGTGGGGAACAACGCGGGAAAGCCGATCAATGTCGGCCATCGTGAAGTCGACGCCGCCCTCTTGGGCCGCGGCAAGCAGATGCAAGACCGTATTGGTGGAGCCGCCCATGGCGATGTCGAGTGACATCGCGTTCTCGAAGGCCCTGAATGTGGCGATGGAGCGAGGCAATGCGCTGCTGTCATCGTCGTCGTAGTAGCGACGCGCCAATTCAACGATCAGGCGTCCAGCGCGCAGGAAAAGCTCCTTGCGGTCAGCATGAGTGGCCAGCACTGAACCATTGCCGGGCAAGGACAAGCCGAGTGCTTCCGTGAGGCAGTTCATGGAGTTCGCCGTGAACATGCCCGAGCAAGAACCGCAGGTTGGGCAAGCAGTGCGCTCCATGGCGAGCACCTGCTCGTCGCTGTTCTTCTCATCCGCCGCTTCGACCATGGCGTCGACCAAGTCGACCATGCGTGTGGTGTCGTTCCACTGCACCTTGCCGGCTTCCATCGGCCCGCCGCTCACGAAGACCACGGGAATGTTCAGCCTGAGCGCCGCCATGAGCATGCCGGGCGTGATTTTGTCGCAGTTGGAAATGCACACCATGGCGTCTGCCGTATGCGCGTTCACCATGTACTCAACAGAGTCGGCAATCAGGTCGCGGCTCGGCAATGAATACAGCATGCCGCCATGCCCCATAGCGATGCCGTCGTCGACCGCAATGGTGTTGAACTCTTTGGCGATGCCGCCCGCTGCCTCAATCTCGCGCGCTACAAGTTGGCCGAGGTCCTTGAGGTGCACATGACCAGGCACGAACTGCGTGAACGAGTTCACCACCGCGATAATCGGCTTACCGAAATCACCTTCCTTGACGCCGGTGGCGCGCCAGAGTGCACGTGCGCCAGCCATATTGCGGCCGTGCGTCGACGTCCAAGAACGGTAAGCCGGCATCGTGACCTCGCAGCGTTTCGAAGGGTGTCGGGCTCCCTTACTTTACGGCCCTCAGCGCACACAAAGGACGGTGCCTGCCCCAAGCAACTCGAGTGCAGGAATTCGGTGGTGCCGTGAATCCTGCTCGCCGGCCTGAATACCCTTAGGCCTTCAGCACAGAATGGACAGACCATGCGATTGCGTACGCGAGGCATCCTGGTTGTCGGCATTCTCGCCACCACAGGGGCACTGCTGGCCGGCTGTGGCTCCACGGCTCGCACGCCTAACGAATCCAGTTCCAGCACCCCCACAGTTGCACCCACCCCGGAATGCTGGAAATCCCCTATGACCGGCACGTGCTCATCGCCAGACGCTCCGGTGCTCATCGTCAAGATCGACGACGTGATCGAAGCCCGCCCGCAGTTCCACCTCAATCAAGCGGATCTGGTGCTGGTGGAGCCCGTAGAAGGTGGACTCACGCGGCTGTTTGCCGTCTACAACAGCGTGCTTCCGGAAACGGTTGGACCGATCCGCAGTGCGCGTATTACTGATACCGACCTTGCACCGCAATTCGGCAATCCACTGTTCGCCTACTCAGGATCACAGAGCAAGTTGGTTCCCTATCTTCAGGCCACCAGTATGCAAATGGTTGGTGCACCTCAGGGTGGCACCGGCTATTCGCGATTGTCCGATCGCTCAGCTCCGCACAACTATGTAGCCAATGTTGCGGAGCTCCTGACCCGGGTGGATGACAGCAGCACCGCCCGTTTGGCTGCTGCTTCTTACTGGAAAATCGCTAAGGCGCACGATGAGTCGGGCGCAGTGGTGACAAAGGTGCTGGTGCATTGGCCCTCGGCAGAGAAGTCCTACATCTGGGATGCCGTCAAGCAACGCTGGAACATGGACGTGTACACCCGCAAACTGCTCACGCAGATCGACGGGATTGGCACGACCGAACGCGCCTACGCCAGCAACATTGTCATCATGAAGTCCGAACTGCAGGACAGCCAGTTCGGCGACAAGTTCGGCGCGCGAACTCCCTACCCCCAGACCATCGGTAGCGGCTCAGGCATCGTGCTCCTCGATGGCAAGTTGATTAATGCCAGCTGGAAGCGAGCGTCGGCTCGAGACTTGCCGCATTGGTACAACTCTGCTGGCGAGGAGATTCCGCTGCGACCGGGCAACACGTGGTGGCTGATCGTCACGGATCTTGCGAGCGTTCGTCCGACTCTGCCAACAGTCAGCAACGAAACTGCCACGGCTACCAAGTAGTGGCCTGCAGGCATCCCAACGCAGCGTGATTAGGACGTAGTTCTGGTGTCGAAGAGGTCTTGATTCTTCGCGCTGATATGGCAGACCCAGCAGTTCTCGCGACCCGCCATGCTCGTCGGTAACGGCCCGGTGCCGCCTGCCTTATGGCAATCCGTGCACGACTTGCCGGGGTACGTGTGGTGTGGTCGCGGCAATGTCATCACCGTTGTCGTGCCTGGCTGCTGATGGCACTGCAGGCAGGCATCACGGTGAATGCCGCGGTGCCCGGGTGCGGTTGTAACAAGTTTCTTTTCACCGTGGCACGACGAGCAGTTTGCCCAACCCTGCAGCGGATGTCCCATCACCGGCACATTGGGGACACTAATCGCGCCCTGGGTGTGGCAGTCCTTGCACGATGAGTCAGCTGGCACCGGAACTTGCATCACTGCAACTGTGGCGGTCGTCGGTGAAGCAGTCGGAGTTGCTGTTGCCGTTGGCGTGGGGTTGAGCGTCCACTTTCCAAGGTCGTTGTTGTAAATGTAGACACCAACACCGATCACACTGACAAAGACAACGCTGAGGACGCCGAGTAGGAACTTCAGGAAACGGTCGCTCATGAGCGGCCTACCTTCAATTTGCGTGCCAGTTTGCCTAAGCCATAGTTGCCATGATGTTCGGGTTCGCCGAGGTTCAGATGATGCTCAGCCAAGGCGTAGCCCAGACCAATCGTCGCTAGGGCCCCCATCATGATGAGCACTTCCACAAGCGATGGCACATAGACAGCGAACGGGAAGTCGACGTTTCCGGCCACAGCGGAAACGGGGCTGGCCAATCCCGCCAGCACGAACAACAAACGATCGACCACAACGCCAATAAGCGCACCAAGGCCGGCGATGCCGAGGCTGACGGGTTTGCGTTGCACAGATCCAGCGAGGAGTGCCAAAGGCAAGACCAAACCGATGCCAACTCTCAGAACCCAGAAAGGAATCGAGAAGGGACCGGACACCAGCGTCATAGTGGCTGCGTTCAGGCCGCGGGTATCGCTGGCTAGACCAACAACCAGGTCACGCACGACAAGCGCGGCAACAACAATGAGGGCCAAAGCAAGTAGTCGCTGCAGCATCGGCATGGTGTCACGGCGCATGCGCTCATAGTCGCGACGGGAGAAGTGGACCACGACTGCCGCGACGATCGACATCATGGCGACGCCGGCGAGAAAGGCAGAACACAGCATCAAGATCGGGGTCCAGATGCCGTTCCACAGCGAGTGCGCCTGGATACGTCCGAAGACCGTGCCTAGGGTGAACGGCGCAATAATCGCCATCACCGATGCGGACGCCGCGGCCCACTGATGAACAACATGGAAGCGTGTGTACATCGTCGCGAGTTCGACGAGCAGAATCATCAAATAGCCCGCGTAGGCCAAACCCATCCACCACATGGACGAACCCGGTGAGGGTGACAGCACAGCACCGAATACGAGCCTCAGTGGGTACTGCAGGTCGAGCAAGATGGTGCCGAAAGCAGCTGCAAGGCAGATGAAAGCGAGGATCACGCCACGTCGTTCAAGTGTCCGGAGGGACTCAACGCCGTACACGCTACCCAGCGAGACGGTGAGGCAGAGACCACTGGTGGTGATAGCGAGCACGACATAGCCAGCGATCAACAGACCCCACTCCATCGTCGGAGAGGTACCCATCACCTCCCAACCGACCGGCAATGCAGCGAGTGCCGCGATCACACTGATGGCCATGATGGTCAGACAGAGCAACAGCCACGTCTTGAGCCCGGCGGGATACGCCTTAATCGACTTGGAAATGCGCTTGGTGTTGATCTCCAGATGGCGACCGGCAACATGCATTACAACGCTTGCCATGTCACACCTCCTCAGTCAACGGACCGAGGTACAGCAGACGGGGCTTGGTTCCGTATTCGGGCCATAGCGGTAACGGATTCTTGGCAAGCACCTCGTGAATAGGATCGCTCGGATCTGCTGCGTTACCAAACATGCGCGATTCAACGGGGCAGACCTCGACGCACGCGGGTTCGAGCCCGCGAGTGATTCGGTGGAAGCACCATGTGCACTTATCGGCGACACCGGACATGCCGAGCGGCGTATCCCCACCGCCGGGGATCACGTAGCGAGCACCGTAGGGGCAGGCCGTCACGCAATAGCCGCAACCGATGCAACGTGATTCGTCGATTAGAACGACGCCTTCAGGGGTCGAGTAGGTAGCACTCACTGGGCAAACCGTGACGCATGGCGGGTTCTCGCACTGCATGCACAAACGCGGGGTGAAGAAGGCAGCATCAACTTTCTTGCCAGCAACACCGGGTGCCGTTGCAACGGCACCGAAACCACGGATGCCGGCATTTGGTGAGTCAACATGAACCTTGCCATCGGTCGTCCAGATGTGACGTTCAATCCAGGTCCGGTTGTACTCAGTCTCTTCGGGGATTCTGTTTTCCTCTTTGCAGGCCGCGACGCAAAGTCCGCAACCAATGCACTTTGCGGTATCGACGACGAACGTCAACTGTGCCGTGGCAGCGTCGTACGCCTTGCTAATCGGCGCCAAATCTTCTTCAGTAACACCTGAACTCAGTGGCACGAGATTCTGTAGTGCGAAGGATCCAGCAACGCCCGTTGCAAGTGCTAGACCGCAACCGATAACCGTGCGGCGATCCACGTGCAGGTCACTCGAGGTGTCTTCGCAACCGCAATTGACGTGCGGTGCATCTGCGGTGTGCAGGTCAGCCATTGGTGGCCTCCATTCCTGGACCGCTGCCAGCCTTGTGACACTGCATGCAACTTGCATCGCTCTGGCGAGTCACGTCGGGATGGCGGAACGTACGGGCTTTGAACTGGCCAGGGCCATGGCAAGTAATGCAGTCAGGAAGATTCTTCAGCGGATGGCTGACGACAGGTGGGCGTTTGGCCTCGGTGGTGTGCGGGTCGTGGCAGGCAAGACAGGTGGCGATGTAGTGATCCGCCGGCACGATCGCGTGCAGGAAGGTCGGCTGGGCATCTACCTTGGCGTGGCACTTAAGGCAGACAGTCGATGACGGCGTCGTCACACCGATTGCGGGGTCTGCTTCATGCTCAGCTAATGCGCCGTGGCAACTTTGGCAGCCGATGCCATCATGCTGCAGGGAATGCAGGCGGTTGGCTTCCGTGTCATGGCAGCGGGCGCAACCGAGGGCATTGCCGAATTCGGGAGTGACAGAACGCCAAGCCACTTCAGCCCTGTTGTCGCGAACGCCGAAGTTATGGATAACACCCTGTGCGATCGGAACTCCCACCCAGATGATGGCGGCGGTTGTCAACGCTCCCATGACGAAGAGTGCAATAGTTCTGACTTGGGGACGCGGTCGCTTTGCGGAACCCGACTCGGAATCCCGTTGCTGAACATCGGCTTCAGACCTCGTCACGCTTTGAAAATACCGCCGGTGCGGCATAGCGGACAGGGTCTTGCGACCGTCCTCACAGCAAGTCCGGACGTTTGGCACGGTACAAAATCTTGGTACTTATCAACCGAAATTGGTCAGCTTGGCAAGAACCCAGCAGGCCGGAGCCCAATGCGGGCGAATCGAGCAGCCTCTTCATTCGTCCAGCAAACCACCCTTACAGCGTGCTGGGTTTCCCTATGTGCATCCTGCAGAGTTCGCAGCACTTCAGCTCCGGCCACACACCCCTAGGTGTCGTCCTATTTACAGGCCATGGCCGTGAAGGTCGCATGACGATCTCCTGGACCTTGGTGACGCACCCAATATCCGAATCATGCCTGAACACCGACCGTTGACCCCAGGCGGTCGCGGCATTGCGTCATAGGGCAACCTGGTCATGCGGCGCGTTCGTGAGTTGCTCGCTACAACATCCAACTCACTTCGAGCTTGGTCGGTCGAGCCTCGCCGCCAGGTACGACCGTGATCTTCTCTGAGATCGCGGTCTTCATCTCTGGAACGTGACTGATCAAACCGACGAGCCGACCGTTGCTGCCCAATTGATGAAGCATGGTCATCACGTCTTCGAGCGGTTTGGGGTCAAGTGAACCAAAGCCTTCATCGATGAAAAGTGATCCGATTTCAATGCCACCCGCTCCCATGCGCACTACGTCAGCAAGGCCAAGTGCAAGCGCGAGCGACGCGCAGAAGGTCTCGCCTCCGCTGAGACTGGTGGCAGGACGAGTCTTGCCACTGAGACCGTCACGAACCGACAAACCGAGCCCGAGTACAGAACGTCCATCGCCGTCCTCTTCGCTGGTCGAAATCAGTGCAAAGCGACCACCCAAAAGGGTCTGGAACCGCACGTTCGCCGCTTCCACGACCTGAGCAAACAGCGACTGCAACACGTAGATATGCAGACCCGAGGCTGTGCCTTTGCTCTCTTTGAACAGCTCCGCTAGATACACCAGATCGGCGCTGTCCGCTACCAGTGCCTGACGGACTTCACACAGCTCCGCGACGCTCGCAACCGCGGCAGTAAACGCCTGTAGACGCTGGGTCGCTTGTAATGCAGCAATGTCGGCGATTGACTTTTCATCACGTGCAGCAACCCACGCTGCCTCAGCCGAAGCGACGTCGCCGAACGTCGGATGTTGGGCAAGTGCGTTGAAGTGTTCCTCGGCGCTGGCGTGGTTGGACACCGCGGTCATGTACTTACCGAGCGCATCTGCCAACTGCCCCAGCTGTCCCTGCAAGGCACGGATCGCCTGCTGGCGCGCGGCAACTGTCACGAAACCTGCACGTCCTGCCAACGCCTTTTCCACATTGCTGCTGTGGAGTTCCACCGCAGCCTTGAGTTCGGTCTTCGCTGCGGCCAATTTGGCCGCCCGATCAGTCGCAGCCGCTGTGAGTGTTTGCTGTTCGTTGCGAAGTTCGGTCGCTGTCGACTCGGCGAGAGTAGCGGCAGCCGTCGCTGCATTCAGAGTTTGCTCGTCGACAGCCCAAGTCGCCTGTAACGCTTCCAGTTCTTCTCGAGAATGCCGAAGTTTGGTTTCCAGATCAAGGACCAGTGCCGAGGAAGTGCGAACGGCCTCCTCAGCCTTCACAAGGGCATCGCGGGCCGCGGCTGCAGATGCGCCAAAGCCATCTACTTGTTCCTTCGTAATCAACGTGCCATCCGTAGTGGCTTTGGCCGGATGCTCCGTTGAGCCGCACACGGGGCAGGGTTCATGATCGCGTAGTTCCAGTGCAAGCGTGGATGCCAAACCATCGATGAAGGCTTGGTTTGCCGCCGCAAATTGCTCGTTCGAACGAGTTGCCTTGGCGTATGCGGACGCAACTGCCTCGTCGAGGGAAATCCTCCGCGTGCGCTGCAGCTCGAGTTTTGCAAACGCGTCGAATTCGGCATCGATTGTTTGCTTTCGTTCAAGGAGAGCCCTGGTGAGTTCCTGCGTTGGGCGAGCCGCAGCCGTCGCTGCCTGTGTGGCAATCAACGTAGGGAGCAATTGGAAGCGTGCGTTTTCTCGTGCCGCCGTTTCAGTGATTGCTGCAATTCGTGACTCGATCTCAGCGCAGCGACGCGGCCAAGATGCGACTGCAAGTTCCGCCTCAATCGCACCTTGTAGTGCACCAGCTTCGGTTGCGGCTACCGCGGACCGGGCTCGCCAAATCGACTCATCATTGCTTTCATCGATCGCAATGTTCAAAGAAGTCGCCAATTCGCTGGCTGCCTCGACCGGCATACGAGCGGCATCGGACTCGAGTTGCGCTAGGGAAACAGCCGTGGCTGCCTGTGACAGCGCGGCCGTGGCATCCGCTTCTACCTTGGCTCTTGACCGCGCCTTGTCAGCGGCAGCCGCAATCTCATCGCTCGCCTTGGCTGCAGCTATGCGGAGCTCTGCTTCAGTACGTAGTGCGGGCTCAATAGTGCCAAGCGTGGCTTGTAACGACGTGTCAAGACTGTCGCGTACTTGATCAAGAACCTTCTGCTTCAACGCTTCGTCAAGAGGGACCTGCGCATGAAGCGCAAGCACTTCCTCTCGAAGCGCCATCGTCGCTTGGTCTGTGGACTCCCGAACGGTCTTTGCTTGATCTTTCAGGAGTTCCGCAATTCGCTCGTAGAGACGAGTACCGAAGATCTTTTTCAGGATATCTGCGCGTTCTTTGGTCTTGGCTTGCAGGAACGTCGCAAACTGGCCCTGAGGCAAGACCACCGTCTGCAGGAATTGCTCGGCTGTGAGGCCCAACCTGATCTGCAGTTCGCTGTTGGCTGAAGCGATGTTTGTCGTAATGGCTTCTTCGGCACCATCAGTATGGATTCGGAAGAGTTTGCAGGTGGCCTTCTCCTCGGTGAATCCGTCGCGATTGCGCTTTTCACGCAGATACTTCGGTGTCCTTATCACCTTGAAGACACCATCTGCAGTCTCGAAGACCAGCTCTACTTCGGTCTTCTCACCACTCGCAGAGAAGTCCGAGCGCAACCGGGAATCGTCAGAGTCGTCGCCTGAAAGCCGACCGTAAAGGGCGTAGACGATGGCATCGATAATGGTCGACTTGCCTGCACCAGTAGGCCCATTGATCAGGTAAAGCCCAGTGCCGTGGAGTTGATCGAAGTCTATGCGCTGGGGATCGCGGTACGGACCGACGCCAGTGAAGGACAGAGTTCGGATTCTCATCTCAGACCTCCAGGTCCTTCTGCGCGCGCTCAAGCACATCTTGGAGAATCGCAACAATGCGTTCGCTTGGTTCTTCCGAAGTGCTGCTCTGGTAATAGTTCTTCATCGTTTCAAGGGGCGTCACAGCGGCAGTGAGAACTTCTGCGTGCTGACCTTCACCCATTGGACCCAAGTCAGCCGAGCGTTTGACCTGAAGGATGCGAGCAAATCGCTCAGTCAGTTGGGCGTAATAGTTGTCGGGCAGTCGAACGTCAGTAAGTGTGAGCTCGACGAAGTCGTCCGCATGCTTTGTGTAGACGTCAGCACACAGTTCTGTGAGTGTGCCGCGAAGCCGAGCCATGCCAGTCGGCTGGGGCAGTGCGATCGTTTCGATCGAGCAAATGCCAGATGCATCGATCTCAACAATGCTGCAGGACTTCTCATGCTTCGCTTCGGAAACCGAGTAACGCAGGATTGAGCCGGAGTACCGAATGTGCGGGGCAAAGCCAGCACCCACGGTCCGCGCGCCGTGCAGATGCCCGAGAGCTACGTAATCGATGCCGGCAAACACAGCAGAAGGCACGGTCGGCAGCCCACCGACGGTGAGGTCGCGTTCGCTTTCTGACTGCTCATCCTTGAGTTCTTGCTCGGACTCTCTGCCGGTGACGACAAACGCGTGCGCAATCACGACTGCGCGGGTGCTGGCATCAGCCTGCTTGCGTGTGTTGAGGTCTTCGCGAACGCGACGCATGGCTTCGGACATGACTGCTTCATGGCTTCTGCCGAGTAACTCCTCCGGGGATGGGGCAAGGGCACGTCGAGCACCGTCGGGATCGAGGTAGGGGATGGGATAGAACACCACCGGCCCATATTCGTCGCGTAATTCGACGCGCGTGCCGACCTGGTTGTACTCGCCTACGATGCAAACGCTGTCGTCCAGCAGGTTCTTGAACGCAGCAAGCCGAGCGCCCTCGTCATGGTTTCCAGCAGTGACGATCAACGGAATGCCAGCAGTGTGAATGCGGGTGAAGGCCTGATTGAGCGCACGAACATCTTCGACGCTCGGAAATGCCCGATCGAAGATATCGCCGGCAATGACGAAGGCGTGAACCTGCCGTTCAATTGCGACGTCAATCATGGTGTTGACGGCGATGGCTTGTGCGTCCGTCAAGTCATGGCCGCTAATGCTGCGCCCCAAGTGCCAGTCAGAAGTATGAAGAAAACGCACGTACATCCACCCCGTTCATGAAGTTCTGATGAGTCTACGAACTGGGTCTGACAGGAATCAGGTAACGAGTTGCATGAGCAGGTCGGCGGCTTCGCCGACACCACTGCGCAACACCAGTTTGCTCCCGCTAACCGCGGAGGCCGAGATGTACCGCGCAGAACGCAACCGGACAAGGTATTCAGAGGACGTGCGATTCATGGCGCGTGGTGTTCACCGAGCCCTCCTGCCGCATAGCCTGCGGTCATGCGTGAACAACTCCCTGACGGCCTAGACCTTCGCTCGTTCCAACTCCCGGATGGTTCGACACTGGAGTACATCCTCGATACGACCATCGAGGTGGATCGACCCCTACTCGTCTTCCATCACGGAACGCCGGCGGCAGGGCCTATCGACGCGGATCTGCTTGAGGTGGCGCGTGTGACCGGCTTCCGCACAGTAGAGCTGGTGCGTCCGGGCTACGGCGGTACACGCAGACCCGGTCGGACCGTCGCCGACAATGCGCAGCTCACGAGCGAACTTGTGTCACATCTGGGTGCGTCCGTCTTCACCTCGAGCGGCTGGTCTGGCGGCGGTCCCCATACCTTGGCCGATGCAGCGCTGTTGCCGAACTGTCTTGGCGCGCTATGCATTGCCGGTGTCGCGCCCTTCGATGAGCCCGACATCGACTTCCTCGCCGGCATGGGCCAGGACAACATCGACGAGTTCTCGGCAGCGGCTGACCCCGCGCGACTCGAGGCGTTCCTGGCCAGCATGACGGTCGAATTGGCACACGTCACCAACGAGTCGGTGCGCACCGCCATGGCGTCACTGCTTCCGCCTGCCGACATCGCCCACATCCAACATTCGACAAGTGATCTCGCGGCCGCACTTCGGTGGTCGGTTGCTGACGGCATCTGGGGTTGGTTCGACGACGACATCGCCTTCATCAACAACTGGGGCTTCGACGTGCGAGGCATCGCAAGGCCGACCTTCGTGCTGCAGGGCGCAGAAGATCTCATGGTGCCGTTCGCGCATGGGCAGTGGCTCGCGCGAACCATCCCCGGAACTCGCGCGATTCTCGCCCAGGGCGAGGGCCACCTCTCGATCGCGGAACAGCACCTTGGTGGCGCCCTCCGTGAACTGATGGCGTTGTTCCCAACCACGAACTAGGTGATGCCCTAGCGATCGCGCGCTAGATTCGCGATATGACGGATGCGACGGATGCGACGGAGCCTTGGGATCCAGCGTTGGCCACGCGGCAAAACACGTGTGAGCGCTGTGGCACCGTTTTTGGCTGCAGGGACAAGGGTGAAGAGGGTTCCTGCTGGTGCTCGCGAGAAGCGTTCCGGCTTCCCATGCCATTACCCGGGGGTGCCGGCCGATACAACGACTGTCTTTGCCCTACCTGTTTACGTGCAGTGGCAGCAGAACTCGAGGAAGAACGCAAGGGTTGATCACTCCGCATTTCACGAACCGATGGCGCTGACCTAGAGAGCCTTGGTGCCAGCGGAAACCACCTGCGCAAGTGTCCGCTCGAGGCCGTCGAGGATGAGGTCCAGGCCAAACTCGAAGTGCTCGACGCGTCCGCTTTGGCTGATCTCCGTCACCACCTCGACTACGTACGGAAACTGTGCTGGATCGAACAACTGCAGCACATCCGCTGATACCTGGAAATACGACGAAATCTCCCGGCCTGTGGTTGCTGCAGACCAGGTGCTCGTCAACGTGCGCGCTGCGGGTCTTGATCGTGGTACCTGGCACCTCATGAGCGGGCTGCCCTACGCCATGCGCCTCGGCCTCGGCTTCACCGGCCCCAAGACGTCAGTTCCTGGTCTCGATGTCTCGGGCACAGTTGTTGCCATTGGCAACGAAGTCACACGCTTCCAGGTCGGCGACGAAGTCTTCGGCATCAGAAAGGGAACTTTCGCGGAGTTCGCCGCCGTTCGCGAGGACAAACTGGCGATCAAGCCCGCTGGTCTGTCTTTCGAGCAGGCTGCGGCGATGCCTGTCTCGGGCTCGACAGCATTGCGTGCTGTCATCGACGTGGGTCAGGTGCAGGCTGGACAACGAGTTCTTGTGCTCGGCGCCTCCGGTGGCGTCGGGAGTTACGCCGTGCAGATCGCATCTGCTCTGGGCGCGGAAGTCACTGGAGTTTGCAGTGCTGCGAAATCGGATTACGTGCGTGCGTTGGGTGCGCAGCATGTGCTCGACTACAACCGTGATGACTTCGCTTCAGGCCAAGTGCAATACGACGTCATCATCGACATCGCGGGCAACCCCTCGGTCAGCCGTCTACGCCAGGCGCTTGCACCCAACGGAACCGTGGCGATCGTCGGCGGAGAACAAGGCGGCAATCTCACCGGCGGTATGGACCGTCAACTCCGCGCACTGCTCGTCTCACCGTTCATTGGCCAGCGCATGGCGCTCGTCATGCCCAACGAGCACTTCTCGTTTCTTGAACGTCTGGCCTCGTTGGTTGAGGAAGGCTCACTCACAGCTACCGTCGATGCGAGCTACCCCTTAACTCAAGCGGCAGAGGCCATGCGGCAGCTTGTTTCCGGACAGGTCCGCGGCAAACTCGTCATCACCATCAGGTGATGCTGCGGTGTGAGCTATCGAGATGGAGTGCGAAATTGGCACTGAGGAATCAAGTGCACGCTGATTGCTAACTCCGTGCCATGTCCACAAAGCGCGAGTAGTGACCCTGGAAGGCCACCGTCACCACAGAAGTCGGGCCGTTACGGTGCTTGGCCACGATCAAGTCGGCTTCACCGGCGCGCGGAGAATCGCGATCGTACGCATCATCGCGATGAATGAGAATGACGACGTCGGCATCTTGCTCGAGCGAGCCCGATTCACGAAGGTCGGAAAGCATTGGCTTCTTGTCGGTGCGCTGTTCGGGTCCACGATTCAATTGGCTCAGGGCAATGATCGGAACCTCGAGTTCCTTGGCCAGCAGTTTGAGGTTTCGTGAGAACTCAGAAACCTCCTGCTGCCGGCTCTCTACCTTCTTGCCGGAACTCATGAGCTGCATGTAGTCCAAGACAATCAATTTGAGATTGTTGCGCTGCTTCAAACGGCGGGCCTTCGCGCGGATCTCCATCATGGTGAGATTGGCTGAGTCATCGATGAACAGTGGTGCATCGGAAACAGCTGACATCTTGCGTGCCAACTTCTGCCAGTCTGCATCGTTCATTCCGCCGGAGCGCATGTTGTGCAGTGAGACGCCGGCCTCGGCAGAAAGGAGCCGCATGACGATTTCGTTGCGGCCCATTTCGAGTGAGAAGAACACCGACGTGAGTCCATTGGCGATACTCGCTGAGCGCGCGAAGTCGAGTGCCAAAGTCGACTTACCGATCGAAGGCCGAGCGGCAACAATCACCAACTGACCCGGGTGAAGGCCGTTGGTGAGATCGTCCAAGTCTTTGATACCTGTGGGAACGCCAACCCGCTCGCCACCGTGGCTACCAATAGCTTCGATCTCATTGAGTGCATCACCCATGAGCTCAGAAAGTGGCTTGTAGTCATCCGATGCACGACGTTCGGTAACGTCATAGACCTCAGCCTGTGCACGATCGACCACATCGTCGATGTCGCCTTGCCCTGCGTAGCCCAGCTGCACAATGCGCGTGCCGGCTTCAACGAGTCGTCGGAGGATGGCGCGTTCATTCACGATCTGGGCGTAGAAACTGGCATTCGCAGCTGTCGGCACACCTTGTACAAGTGTGTGGAGGTAGCCTGCGCCGCCGGCTCGTGCCGCTTCACCACGTCGGCTGAGTTCACCGGAAACCGTGAGTGCATCTACGGGCTCGCCACGGCCGTAGAGGTCGATGATGACGCCGTAGATGGTGGCGTGCGAAGGCTTGTAGAAATCGTGTTCGCGCAGATGCTCGACAACGTCGGCAATCGCATCCTTACTCAGCATCATGGCGCCGAGGACTGACGCCTCTGCCGCAAGATCTTGCGGCGGCAAGCGATCCGGCGCGCCCTGATCTGGGTCGCTGGGGAACTCGACGATGCTCATGCACACTCCTAGGCCTGAAGTCTCGCGGCAGGGTCTGACATGCGCGACCACGCCTGTGGGTGATGCTGTGGAAAAACCTGTGCGTGTTGCCGCAGAACTGTTGGCAACCTGTGGGCGACGGGCTGGAAGCTGTGAGTTCCGGACGATTTGTGCGTCAGCGGCTTCACAGAAACCGCACACAGGCTGTGGATGAAAGAAAGTTGCCGAGCATTTCGCCAGACGGTCCTACTGAGAGAATCTCCGCATGCATTCCCTGCGGCGTGAGGTCATCAGGCTTGCCTTGCCTGCATTCGGGGCCCTGGCTGCACCTTCGATCCTGCTCCTCACCGACGCTGCCTTCATCGGCACCCTCGGGACGAAGGCGCTCGCGGGATATGCCGGCGGCGGCGCCGTTTTCGGTGTGGTGGTAAGCCTCGGATATTTCCTTGCCTTCGCCTCAACCAGCGTCGTGGCGCGGCGCTTCGGAGCCAAACAGCCACGAGAGGCTGTCGCTGACGGCATCAACTACATCACCTTAGGTCTCTGCATCGGCACAGGTGCCGGACTCCTGGTGTGGAGGTTTGCGGCAACGTTCGCCTCGTGGATCGGGGTTTCCGACGCGGTGCTTCCGCACGCGGTCGACTGGATCCGAGGCGCCGCTATCGGAGCGCCGGGGATGATGGCGGCGATGGCGGCGATCGGTCTGTTCCGCGGTTTGCAGGACACCAAGGTCACGTTCTATGTCACCGTATTCCAGGTCATCGTCAACATGGTCCTGTGCGCGATCTTCATCTTCGTTGCCGATCTCGGCACCTTTGGTGCTGGGTTGGCGGTGGGTATCGCGGAGACCATGGGGTTCCTCGCCTACTTCGGCATGCTCTTTCGATATGCGAGATTCATCGGTGCACCCGTCTATCCGACGCACCTCGCTGGAATTGGTCATGCGTTCAAAGTCGGATTGCCATTGCTGTGGCGTGGTTTTGCATTGCGTGTTGTCTTGATGGGGACGACGGTGGTAGCCGCTCGACTCGGCGACCACGAGCTTGCCGCCTTCCACGTATCGCTGCTGACCTGGTACGTCCTGTCGAATCTGTTGGACGCCATGGCTATCGCGGCGCAAGCCATTATCGGTCGTCGGCTCGGGGCATCTGAAGGCCATCTCGTGCATGAAATTGTCCGGCAGCTGATGCGGTGGAGCATGGTGTACGGCGCCATTCTTGGAGCCATCACGATGTTGCTCGCACCCGTCGCACCGGCGTTGTTCACAGCAGATGCGGATGTGCGAAGACTTCTCATGTTGTGCCTACTCATGATCGGCATCCATCAACCACTCGCTGCGCTGGTGTTCCTCCTCGACGGCGTGCTCATCGGTAGCGGTGACAGCAAGTTCCTCGCTTTCGTCCTCACTATGGCCATGTGCACCTTCTTACCTATCGCTTGGGCAGTCGTGCACTTCGAGCTCGGTGTCATCGGCTTGTGGTGCGCGATGATCGCATTCCTCACCACGCGCGCAAGTTTGATGTTCTGGCGTTCTCGTAGTGACGCTTGGATCGTGGAAGGAGCTACCCGGTGAATCTCCAACACCTGCGCGGACTCGACGAAGTACGCATCATGATGGTGTGCATGGGCAACATTTGCCGGAGCCCTGCCGCCGAAGTTGTGATGCGTCAGAAGTTAGTCGATGCGAACCTCGATGGGGTTCGAGTCGACAGTTCCGGTACCGGTGGCTGGCACGAAGGCGACGGTGCCAATCCGCGATCGCAGGCCGTTTGGGAACGTCGTGGTTACCGGGGCAAGCACACGGCTCGCAAGTTCCTGCGGCATTGGCTTGATGAGCGCGATCTCATCCTCGTGATGGACGAGCAGAACTACTCCGCGCTCGAAGCGCTCACTGAAGAGCCCGACCAACTCGACAGAATCTGTTACCTGCGTTCTTTCGATCCAGCACTTACGGGCGTCGATGATCCCGCGGCGCTTGAGGTACCTGATCCCTACTACGGCGGCGATGAAGGGTTCGAGCACATGCTCGATCTCATCGAGCGAGCGTGTGATGGTTTGGTCGCGGAACTCGGACGTATCCGCATTTAGTCGCTTACGTTCTCTCCCTTTGCGGATACACGAAGGGGCCCGCCGGATTTCTCCGCCGGACCCCTTCGAGTGTTACTTAGTGGT
>CAWATP010000004.1:0-37406 GCA_963784905.1 uncultured Actinomycetota bacterium
GCGGCCTCGCCGCCGCAGGAAGCCTTCACGATGCACCCGTCCACGCACACATCGGCCAGGTCCAGCCCGACGATCCGGTCGTAGGCCTCCAGGCACAGCTGCTCCAACTGCTGGAACAGGCCAGCCTCGATCCACTCATCACGGCGGTCCCGCAGTGTGGTCGCCGAGCACGTGGTGTCGGCGACCCTCTCGCACCCAAGGCGGACACCAGAACCAGCACCAGCTTGTCGAACACGATCCGATCAGCGATCCGGGGCCGGTGACACCCCAGCGGATGGGTCACGACCCGTCCGCAACGTGGCCCGGAACTGGTCCCAGATCGGTTCGATCACGCATGATGGCACGGCAGGCATGGGCACCCCTGGGGAAGATTGCGAGCTTTGACACCCCGCGATCTACCAGGGCCCGTGCCTGCTCAGCCCGCCGACGCGCCGCACCTATCCGCGCGATCTCTAAGGCGCGTTGTGTGGGTTGATGCCGCGTGTCGGTGGTTGACGTGAGGATGCCCCTGCGGAGAGTGGCGATTGCCTGATTCGAAAATCGAAGGTTCGTGGCAGGCGACAGCTCCCGGCGGAGCGCAGCGGAGCCGGGATGGGTTGTGCGGTCTGATGGTCAGGCGGCGGGGTGCAGGGTGACGGTGTAGCCGAGGGCTTGCAGGCGTCGGACGTGGTTGCGGATGGCGCGTTGGGTGCCGCCGCGGGTGTCGAGGAGTGGTCGGCGTTCAGGTCGACGAAGTCGATCTCGGGGTCGGACAACAGGTGCCAGACGATGATCAGGATGGAGCGGCCGACGGCGACGATGGCCTTCTTCTTGCCCCGTCTCCGGGCGATCCGCCTCGTTCTGTGAACGCGGCCCGCCACACAGGGTGCGGAAATCGAACCAGATCACGCCGCCGGCCCGGCGCACGGCCCGGATCTGGCGCGACTCGATCTGCGTCACGGGATCCTGGTCACCCGCTTCAGCCAGCTCGTTGAAGATGGCCTCCATGACGCATCGGCCTGTGGCCCCAACGGGCAGTGGTAGAGCTCGATGTGGTTGAGGGTGCGCTGCCGGTAGTCGGTGCCGTTGTCCACATTCAGCACCTCCAGCCGCTCTTTGAGCAGCTCGATGGCGGGCAGAATGCGGTCGCGGTGCAAGCCGTCGGGGTACAGCCCATCCGGGTGGAAGTTGGAAGTCGTGACGAAAGCCCACGCCGGCATTGAACAGGGCAGTCGAGCAAACGATGAAGAATCATCGCGTCGGTCACGTCGGCCACATGGAACTCATCAAAGCAGATCAGCTTGTAACGCTTGGCGATGCGCCGGCCCAGCTCGTCCAGCGGATTCACCGTGCCTTGCAACTCGCGCAGTTCGCGGTGCACCTCGCGCATGAACTCGTGAAAGTGCAGGCGCGTCTTGCGCTTGAGCGGCACCGCGTTGAAGAAACAATCCATCAAGAAGCTTTTGCCCCGGCCCACGCCGCCGAACATGTACACGCCGCGCGGAATCTCGGGCTTGATGAAGAGCTTTTTGAGCGAGTTGGAACGGCGCTGTTTGTATTCCGCCCACTCGGATCGATCACAGTTGCCGTCGTGCCGTGAAGCGCAGCCCGGACGCCGACTCGTGGATTTCAAGCGAGAGTGGCAAGCCGAATGTCTCCGTCAGCGTTGCCGACGTGAGCGCGTTCGCGATGGGTCCGGCAGCTACCGCTCTCCCATCACGCAGCAGCAGCGCATGTGTGACACCGATTGGAATCTCTTCGACATGGTGCGTGACGAGCACAAGTGCCGCAGCGGTGGGATCCGTGGCAAGGGCACCCAATCGCGCCACGAGATCTTCTCTGCCGCCGAGATCGAGGCCTGCTGCTGGTTCGTCAAGGAGCAGCAACTCAGGGTCAGCCATTTGCGCCCGTGCTATCTGCACTCGCTTCCGCTCCCCCTCGCTAAGCGTGCCGAATCGTCTGTTCGCGAGTAACCCTGCCCCCCATGATGCAAGGAGCCCTACTGCGCGCGCGGTATCAATATCGGCATATTCCTCGCGCCAGGTTCCCAACATGGCGTATGCAGCAGTTCTCACCACATCGATGACAATCTCGTCGTCGGGACTCTGTTGGGCTAGAGCCGCGGAGGCAATACCGATTCGAGGGCGCAACTCAAAGACATCTACGAGTCCAAGCAGTTCATCCAACACGCAAGCGACGCCAAGCGAGGGATGCAGCAACGTGGCCGCCAAAGCCAGCAATGTCGTCTTGCCGGCTCCATTCGGACCGAGAACTACCCAGCGATCGCCTGGCGCGACCACCCATGAAATGTCATCAAGGATTCGTTTGTCATTGCGGACGACGCTGACGCCTGCGAATTCGATGACCACAGACGCATCGTATGCGAGGACGGCACCGGGGACCGTGTCGCGATCGAGCGGAGATTCGCTAGCCTTCGCGCATGCCACCTGCGAAAAAGCCAATCCTTGTGGTCTTGGACGTTGATAGCACCCTCATCGAGCAGGAAGTCATCGAACTTATGGCGGCGCACGCGGGCGTGCGCTCGCAGGTCCACGCTGTGACGGCTGCGGCCATGCGCGGTGAGCTCGACTTTGCGGCTTCTCTGCGTGCGAGGGTCGCCCTGCTCGAGGGACTTCCGGAGTCGGTTCTGTCCGAGGTGCGGAACGCCATCCAGCTAACGCTTGGTGCGATGGAGTTATGTGCGGAGTTGCGGGCGCGCGGCCATGTCATCGCCTTGGTCTCAGGCGGATTCGATCTCGTCGTCAAGACGATCGCTGAAGCTGTCGGTGCGCATCACTTCCGAGCGAATAGTTTGGACATTCGAGATGGTTTGCTCACTGGTCAAGTGCGTGGTGCCATTGTCGACCGTGCGGCGAAGGCGGAAGCCCTGCAAGAATTCGCGCTAATTCATGGCATTCCGCTGTCCCACACTGTCGCCGTCGGTGATGGGGCTAACGACTTGGCCATGATGGACGTGGCCGCACTCGGGATCGCTTTCTGCGCCAAGCCGGTCGTCCAGCAGCAGGCGAACGTTTCGATCAATACGCGAGACCTGCGCCTAGTGCTTGACGCCATTGATCAGGCCAACTTCAACTGATCTGATGTTGAAGGCATCAGCCGGAGATGGAGTGAACGCCTCCGTCGACGTGCACGATCTCACCGGTGGTCTTGGGAAACCAATCGCTCATGAGTGCGACGCAGGCGCGTGCTGACGGCTCAGTATCATCGAAATTCCAGCCGATCGGCGCCCGCGTATTCCACACATTCACGATGGTTTCGAATCCTGGAATCGACTTAGCAGCCATGGAGCCGAGTGGACCCGCTGCAACGAGATTGCAACGGATTCCCTTGGGGCCGAGATCTCGGGCGAGGTAGCGATTGGTCGATTCAAAGGCAGCCTTGGCCACACCCATCCAGTCGTACACCGGCCAAGCTACCGTTGCATCGAAGGTGAGGCCGACGATGCTGCCACCTTCACCCATGAGGGGCAACGCGGCCATGGCCAAGGACTTCAGCGAAAAGGCCGAGATCTGTACGGCTGTCTGCACCGATCCCCATGGCGTGTTCAGGAAGTTACCGCCAAGCGCATCCTGTGGAGCGAAGGCGACGGAGTGCAACACACCATCCAGATGCGGCACATACGCGAGAACATTCCCCGCAAGGGCCGCGAGGTGATTGTCATCGGTAACGTCGAGTTCAACGATGGGTGCCTCTACCGGAAGGCGCTTGGAAGTGCGGGCTGTCAACGACATCGTGCGGCCGAACGACGTGAGCACCACATTGCCGCCTTCCTCCTGCACCAAGCGCGCGACGTCAAAGGCGATCGAATCGGGTGTCAGCACGCCCGTGACGAGGATGTTCTTACCGGTCATCAAACCCATGACAACTCCTAGTGACCCATGCCAAGACCACCATCAACGGGGATCACGGCTCCAGTGATATACGCGGCGCCAGGCGACGCCAGGAATACTGCGACTTCTGCTATTTCGCTTGGTTGTGCGTACCGACCCAGTGGGACGCTGGCGATGATTGCCGCCTTCCGATCGTCGGCCAGTTCTGCGGTCATGTCCGTTTCGACAAAGCCGGGAGCAATCACATTTGCAGTAATGCCGCGACCTCCAACCTCTCGTGCCAGCGATCGGGCCAGCCCGACCAATGCCGACTTGCTCGCTGCGTAGTTGGTCTGTCCTGCTGAACCGAGCAGGCCAACCACACTTCCGACGAAGATCACTCGGCCTTTCTTTTGGCGCAGCATTGACTTGGCGGCGCGGCGAGCAATGCGCATGGCGCCAAACAGGTTTGTGTTGAATACGGCGTCGATATCCTCGTCCGACATTCGCATAATGAGTCCGTCGCGTGTGATGCCGGCATTCGCCACGGCCACCTCAACTGGACCCAGCTGCTGTTCCACCGCATCGAAGCAGGCGTTCACGCTATCGCTGTCGCCTACGTCGCAAACGAAACCAATGCATCCCGCGGGAGCTTCGCCTGAGCGCGATGCAACGGCAACGTGATCTCCGGTAGCCGCGAACGCGCTCGCAATCGCTGCTCCAATGCCGCGATTTCCGCCGGTAACTAGGACTACTCGTGACACTTTGCCTCCACTTCGTGGGACACGGTACCGGCTACCCCTTGGTAGCCCGTTGATCAGCTACTGCTCGAGTGTCCGGGGAAGGTGTTGTAGAGCGTCGGCAGCGCCGGCGGCGTTCTCCCGACCTGCATTCGCAATAACAACTGCAATCCACGGGAGTACCAAGGCACCGGCAAAGAACACCCAGCGCAGCCACCCAGTGGCCACAATGCAAAGGACGAAACACACGCTACGAATAGCCATCGAAATGAGATATCGACGGTTGCGACCGGCCTGATCGGTGCTCAGCGGGACCTTCGCGCTCGTGACGTTGAACACCGGCTCGCTCATACGGCGAGACTACGCGATTGCTGCTGCTCGCCTACGCTGCGTATGTGGACAGCGGAACCAGGAAGCGGATCGCGAGCCTGACTCTGGCGTTGCTGCTTGTCACTCCGCTCAGTGTGCTTGCTGCGCGATGGCAGTGGAGCCGCCACCTTGAGCGCGATGCGCTGAACGCTGCCGTTGTACAGGCGGAAACAACAGCACCCGTGCCTTGGCATCGATTGTTCAACCACTGTGCTCCGACATCCAAATGCGAGTGGCGGCGTGTCATCGCGGTCGGGACTTGGCAGAGCGAACACACGTTGCTGGTTCGCAAACAAGTGGTCAACGGGAATGTCGGGTTCACGGTGTTCACTCCGTTTCGCACTATCGACGGCATCACGCTGTTTGTGTTGCGAGGTTGGGTTCCAACCGCGTCCGCCTCGATAGCGCAGGCTCCCAGTGGCCAACAACGCGTGATCCTGCGTGTGCGAACTGTGCGCAGCAGCGGTGAGATCCAACCGTCTGATCTTCCACCTGGACAGATCAATTTTGTCGACCCAAGCAAGATGATTCGACTCGTCGGAGACATGGACACGAATACAAGTACTACCGACGGTGACGCCATGAGCCCCAATGCCTTGGTTTTCGTTGACAGCGTCGTGTTTGAACTTATTGAGCCAGTGCCGGACGGTCTGGTGGCGCTCCCCTGGCCGGAACTCACCAGCGGTCCGCACGTCAGCTATTTCGTGCAGTGGATTCTCATCGGCCTCACTGGCGTCGTTGTGTACGTACGCGTATTCCGCAGCGAGGTGCGCCTGTCTCGCGAATCTGGAGATGACGAGAATGGCGAAACCTGACCGACACGTCCGTGCTCCATTAGGAGTGGTAGATCGCATATCCACAGTCTTGCCACTGCTCCTGATTGTGAACTTCTTCGCCACAGCGTGCTTGGTCTCCTTTGGAGCGCAACCCAGCCGCTCTGGGTCTGATGTCGACATCACCTTGCCACACCTGATCATGCGCGAACCCACGGACCGCTGGGTTCTCATTGCCTGGTGGGCGCTGGGGATCGGCGTCCTGCTGCTCACCTGGACGGCTTGCCTGCGATTAGCGTCCCCCCTCCTGGCGAGTGGGCTGCAATTGACGGCCCCTGCGCTCTTGCTATTCGGGATCTATGTTGAACATGATCAGACAGGAATTTTTGCAGATGATTCGTGGCGCCGGCCGTTCGTAGGTGCCGCGGCCCTAGTGGCACTGCTCGCATTAGCGGCGCTCGCCGCTCGCCCGTGGATAAGAGGTGTCCGAAAACTCCTCATCCTTGGAGTCCTGCTCGCCGCCACTGCGTCGTTTGTAATGACTCCCGCGGGGATTCGTGATCTGGACAGTTTTCGTTACACGGCAGATGAACTGCTGGCTCCTGCTGTGGGAGCATTCCCCTACTCAAATTTCGCACCGCAGTACTCGGCTCTGCTTGGTTACCCGGTGTCGGCCCTTGCAAGCCTGCTGCCCAGCCACGCTATTCAGGTCGTGTTGTTGGCCGTACTGCTTATGCAGGTGACAACAGCGCTTACTGCCCTGTGGCTGTTGCGCTCTATTGTCCCATGCGCTCTACTGCCATTGGCTGCATGCCTGCTTCTAGCGCCGATAATCCTCACCAGCCCTGACGGCTACTCCGCTGGTTCCTATCACGCAAACCTACCTTTACGGTTGTTTCTGCCGACGATTCTCTTTGCCTACGCCTACCGCTTGCTGCGCCACGACACGGTGTCGCGCACTCGGCAGCGATCGGACTACTTGGGCCTCGGCCTGCTTGCGGGGATCAGCGCTCTCAACAATCCTGAATTTGGTGTTCCTGCGGCCATCTCAATCCTCATTGTCCTGTATGCAGCCCAGGTTGACCGTCGTGCCGCGTCGCGAAGTGTAGGACTTGTTTCTCTGGGAGCCGTCGCCTCTGGCCTTGTGCTTGTCGTACTCATGGCGATGGCCGGTCGTGTACCAAGTTCCCAGTCGATCCTTGTCTTTCAACGCATATTCGGGGCCGTCGGGTTCAATGCCTGGCCGATGCCAGGATCTGGCTTGAGCCTAATGTTCGTATCAGCCTTTGCGGCTGCGGCAATTGCAGGTGTCACCATCCTCAGGCATGGGCGGGTGATGTGCTCGTCAGCGATATTTGACGCAGCGCTACAGCTGGCTCTGGTCGGTGTTTGGTCACTGCTTTCGTTGCCATACTACGCAGGACGCTCGCTCACGCCCACGCTCTTGAGTGGCTTTGGTATGCAACTTGGCTGGATCCTGGCCGCATCACTGCCGCTGCTTGGCGCCAGCTTGCGGGAAGTGCGGGATCGCGGTGCACGCTTCGCCCGCTGGCAGATGTCAACGCTCATCAGTGCCGCGATCATGATGGCGATCGTGCTCGGAATGTTGACATCCATTTTCCCCAGCATTTATGCAGGTGCTGCCAGTGCAGGTGGCGTTGCTCCTGCAAATCTGGAGAAGCAAGTTATGACGCTGAGGGCATTGCATCTCGGCCCCGATGTAGATCAACTCCTCGACATGCCAGCCAGCACCACGCTCCTGAGCGGGGTTCCTTCTCATGCAGTCGTGAGTAGTCCGGCCTATTTGCAGCTGAGCCGCAAACTTGCGGCCATGCAATGCGAGCGCGGTTGGCCAAGATCTATTCGTCAGGTGATCCTAGAAGCATCGACATTGCGCAGTCTTAGGCTCCTGTCGGTTTGCACGACGCGTCTGGTCCTAGAAAGCGCGGTGCGTTTGCCCGTTGCGCAAAACTGGTGGCTCGTGCAGCTTCGTTCGCCCGCAATGTCCTGATCAGGCCTCGGGATCGCTAGAGAATTGCGTCGTGTAGAGGTCGGCATATAGGCCACCGCGCTCTAGCAGTTCGGCATGGGTGCCGATATCGACGACACCACCATCCTGCAACACGACAATGGCGTCTGCGGTTCGAATCGTGGAGAGCCGATGCGCGATAACGAGCGCGGTGCGACCTTCCAAGGCCAAGGTGAGCGCCCGCTGCACTGCCACTTCCGACTCTGAGTCAAGGTGTGCTGTCGCTTCATCCAGGACGATGATGCGCGGCTGTTTAAGAAAGACGCGGGCGATGGCCATGCGCTGCTTTTCGCCACCGCTGAGTCGGTGACCTCGATCCCCGACGACGGTGTCGAGTCCATTGGTCAGCGTCGCGAATAGGTCACCCAGTTGCGCTTGCTCCAGCGCACCAACGAGTTCAGCATCCGTGGCGGCAGGTCGTGCGTACAACAGATTGGCGCGAATGGTGTCGTGGAAGAGGTGCGCTTCTTGGCTGACCACCCCTATCGCTGCTCGGAGATCGGTTTGCGCGAACTCTCGGACGTCGATGCCTCCGACGCGAATCGATCCTTCGGAAACGTCGTACAACCGAGGGACGAGCGTCGATGTGGTCGTCTTGCCTGCGCCCGAAGGGCCGACGAGTGCAATCAATTGGCCTGCGGGAATGCGGAATGAAACGTCATGTAGCACTTCGCTGTGTTCAGCGACGGTGTCGGCTTTGGCAATCGATTCCAACGAAGCGAGAGAGACTTCCGAAGCCTGGGGGTAGCGGAACGTGACGTGATCGAATTCGATGTCCAGTGAGCCGGCGGGCACCGCGCGTGTGATTGCCCGATCCTGCACCAGCGAGGGAAGGTCCAGCACTTCGAAGACGCGCTCGAAGGATACGAGTGCCGTCATGATGTCCACGCGGACATTGGCGAGACCGGTAAGTGGCGCATAGAGACGGCCCAGAAGCGACACGATGGCGAGCAGCGTTCCCACGGTGAGGGTTCCAGCAATGGCTGAGACGCCGCCGAAACCATAGGCGAAGGCCGTTGCAATCGCTGCTACGACCGACAGCATGCTGAAGAAGATGCGGTTGGAGAGGGCAATGCGAATGCCCGTGTCACGCACCCTTGCTGCCTTGGCAGAGAATGCGCGCGCCTCCGTCGGCACGTCGCCGTACAGCTTCACCAAAGTCGCTCCGGCGACATTGAAGCGCTCGGTCATGGTGGTGCTCATCTCTGCGTTCAAGTTGAACTGCTCGCGTGTGAGTCCGGCGATGCGCCCACCGATGAGTCGGGCGGGGATGAGGAAAAGCGGAACCAGCATGAGCGCAAATGCGGTGATCTGCCAGGACAGCGCCGTCATCGCGACCAGCAGTGCAATCAGTGAGACCAAATTTCCCACCACATTAGTGAGGGTCGAGGTGAACGCCTGTTGCGCCCCTAACACATCGCCGTTGAGACGAGAGACGAGCGCACCCGTCTGCGTGCGTGTGAAGAATGCGAGCGACTGTTCCTGCACATGTCGAAAGACCTCGGTGCGCAGATCGAAGATGAGGCCTTCGCCAATCCGGGATGAGAAGAAGCGGCCCGTGATACCAAGCAGCGTGTCGATGATGCCGACAATTCCAAGCACCAGCGCGCCAGTGACAACGATGGAACGGTTGCCCGTGCCCACTCCGGTGTCAATGATGTATCGAATCAAGAGTGGCTGTGCAACCACGAGTACCGCATCGAGACCGAGGTTGATGAGGAGCGCGATCACGAGTGCGCGATAGGGACGTGCGTACGCAATGACGCGGCGCACAGTGCCCTCTCGCAGCTTCTGTTCGTTCACGCTGCGGTCTCGCGTGTAAGAGCGCAGCTGCATCCAACTCCCGCTCGGTCCGCCCATTCCGCTCATGACATCACGCCAGTGCTACGAGGTCGGCGTAGTCGTCCGACCACAGGTCTTCAGCACCATCGGGCAGCAAGAGGACTCGCTCTGGGTTGAGGGCCAGCACAGCGCCCTCGTCGTGACTGACGAGCACCACGGCACCCTCGTAACCAGCGAGAGCTCGCAGGATCTCCTCGCGCGATGCTGGATCCAGGTTGTTGGTTGGTTCATCGAGCAGCAATACATTTGCGCTGCTCACCACCAACGTAGCGAGAGCCAAACGCGTCTTCTCGCCACCGCTGAGGACTCCGGCGGGTTTGTGCACGTCGTCACCGGAAAACAAGAACGAGCCGAGGACTTTGCGCGCCTCAACCTCTGGCATATCTGCGGCAGCCGTCATCATGTTCTGCAATACGGTGCGTTCGGCATCGAGGGTTTCATGTTCCTGGGCGTAGTACGCCAGTTTGAGGCCGTGACCGGCCACCACTTCACCCGTGTCTGCTTCGTCTACGCCGGCCAGGATGCGCAACAGCGTGGTCTTGCCCGCGCCGTTCAATCCCAGGATGACGACACGAGATCCGCGGTCGATCGCGAGATCAACATCGGTGAAGATCTCCAGCGAACCGTAGCTCTTGGACAGCCCCTCTGCCGTCAGTGGCGTCTTACCGCAGGCGGCCGGCTTCGGGAAGCGCAGGTTGGCTACCTTGTCCTTCCGTCGTTCGGCTTCAAGCCCGCTCAGGAGTTTGTCAGCGCGCTTTTCCATGACGTGCGCAGCGGTTGCCTTTGTCGCCTTGGCACGCAACTTGTCGGCTTGTGCGTGGAGCACAGCGGCCTGCTTTTCAGCATTCTGACGTTCGCGCTTTCGACGACGCTCGTCATCCTCGCGCTGCTTGAGGTAGTTCTTCCACCCCATGTTGTAGATATCGAGCACCGTGCGATTCGCATCTAGGTAGAACACCTTGTTCACGACCGTCTCGACCAATTGGACGTCGTGACTAATGACGATCAGGCCGCCGCTGTACTTCATCAAGTACTCGCGCAACCACACAACAGAGTCGGCGTCGAGGTGGTTCGTGGGTTCGTCCAAGAGCAGCGTTTCGGCATCGCTGAAGAGGATGCGCGCCAACTCGATACGACGTCGCTGTCCGCCGGAAAGGGTGTCCAGCGTTTGACTCAGGACACGGTCGGGCAGTCCCAGACTTGAGGCAATAGCGGCTGCTTCGGACTCAGCGGCGTAACCACCGGCGGCCATGAATTCATCTTCGGCTGCGGCGTACCTGCGCATCGCTCGATCAGTATCCGTGGCCATGGCTGCCTCTGCGTTGCGCATGCGAGTGACGATGACGTCAAGTCCGCGCGCTGAGAGAATGCGATCGCGCGCCAGCACCGTGAGGTCGCCAGTGCGGGGGTCCTGCGGCAGGTAGCCCACCGTGCCGGTCCGAGTGACGATCCCTGCCGAGGGTTGTCCTTCACCCGCAAGCACCTTCGTCAACGTCGTTTTGCCGGCACCGTTGCGCCCGACCAGACCCACGCGATCACCGGCTGCAACACGAAGATTGACGTGCTCGAGTAGCAGGCGTGCGCCTACTCGGAGTTCAAGGTCTTGTACCGCAATCACGACGAAAGCCTAGGTGCTAGAGGAAGTCGCGCCTGACGCGAGCCCGCCCATCTGCGCTTCACTGTCGAAAGTGTTCGAATCCGCACATAGGAACTCACAGAATCGACAGTGAAGCGCAGGGAATGGGCTTAGATGTTGAAGCCGAGTGCGCGCATCATGTCGCGGCCGTCGGCCGTGATTTTGTCCGGACCCCACGGTGGCATCCACACCCAGTTAATACGGAAGTCAGCCACGTGACCATCGAGCGCGGCGCGGGTCTGGTCCTCGATGACGTCGGTGAGTGGGCACGCCGCTGACGTCAGCGTCATATCAATGGTCGCGATGTTGTCGGCGTCAACATGAACGCCATACACCAGACCGAGGTCGACCACGTTGATGCCGAGTTCGGGATCAACGACGTCCTTCATGACCTCCATGAGGTCAACGGGATGCAGTGTGTCGGTCATCTTGTGCCTTCTTTCGCGATAGCGGCCGATGCCGCATCCTTGTAAGCCATCCAACCCAAGAGCGCGCATTTAATGCGCGCTGGAAATTTCGCCACGCCCTGGAAAGCGATGGCATCTTGCAATTCGTCCTCGTCGAATTCGCCGACGCCCTTGGACTGCATCATGTGCATAAAGGCTTCGGCGGTTCGCGTCGCATCTGCATACGGCGATCCAGAGATGAGTGAGAACATCACCGAAGCACTGGCCTGCGAAATGGAGCAACCCTGTCCGTCGTAAGAAATGTCGAATCCACTGAATTCATCACCGGACACCCGCAAGGTGATCTCGTCACCACATGTGGGGTTCACATGATGGACCTCGGTGATGAATGGATCTCGGAGACCCTTGCCCTCAGGATGCTTGTAGTGATCCAGGATTATCTGCTGGTACATGGACTCGAGTTGCATGATCAGACCTTGAAGAACTGTTGGGCGGCACGAACCGCAGCGACGAGAGAAGCAACATCGTTGAGATCGTTGTAGAGGTAGAAGGTAGCTCGCGTGGTCGCAGGAACGTTGTAGCGACGACATGCGGGCCACGCGCAGTGATGCCCTACTCGCACCGCGACGCCGTGCGCATCCAGCACCTGACCAACGTCGTGTGGGTGGATGTCGTCGACAGTGAACGAAACGGCCGAGCCGCGAGCAGTGCCATCCAGTGGGCCGATGATGCGGACGCCCTCTATCTGTTGCAGCGCAGCAAGTGCCGCCTCAGCTAACACATGTTCGTGGTCGGCGATGCGCTGCATCCCGATCCTTTCCAAATACTCCACCGCAGCGGCCAGACCGACCGCTTGCGCAATATTGGGAACGCCAGCCTCAAACTTCTGCGGTGCCTTCGCGAAGGTGGAGTGCTCCATGCGCACGGTCTCAATCATGGAGCCACCAGTGAGGAATGGCGGCATGGCGTCCAGCAGATCTGCGCTTGCCCAAAGACAGCCGATACCAGTGGGGCCGAGCATCTTGTGTCCCGACCAGACAATGGCGTCGACTCCGAGCTCCGCTACATCAATCGGCATGTGCGGAACTGACTGACATGCGTCGAGGAAGACGAACGCTCCAACTGCACGCGCCGCCGCGGCAACCCGATCAACATCGTTGATGGTGCCGAGCAAATTGCTCTGATGAACGAATGACACCACGCGTGTGGCACTATCAATGACTCGGTCGAGGTCTTCGTAGTTCAATCGACCATCATCCGTGAGGCCAATCCAGCGAAGCTCCGCACCGGTCTTGTCAGCGAGCTCTTGCCAAGGCAAGAGATTCGCATGATGCTCCATCTCCGTCACAACCACGTTGTCGCCGGGACCGATAACGAAACGCTGGTCACCAGCCCACTTGCCATGTGTCGCCTTGGCTGTAGCCGACGAGAACGCATGTGCAAGCAAGTTGATGGACTCTGTCGCATTCTTTGTGAAGACGAGTTCGTCGGTCTGTGCGCCGACGAAAGTTGCAATCGTCCGACGTGCTGCTTCGTAAGCGATCGTGGCTTCCTCGGCCAGTTGATGAGCCCCTCGATGGGCGGCCGCATTGTGATGTTCGTAGTAGGCGCGCTCAGCATCGAGTACAAAACGCGGTTTTTGCGACGTCGCACCGGAATCGAGATAGACCAAAGGCCGATCGTCTCGCACCAGACGCGAGAGGATCGGAAAGTCTGCCTTAATCGAGGCGACGTCGAGCCGCGACATTAGTGACGTGCCGCCAAGAACGGTTCGTAGCCCTGTTCGTCAATCAGCGTTGCCACTTCCATGCCACCTTCGTGGATGATGCGACCATCTGCGAAGACGTGTACGAAATCCGCCGGGATGTGCTTGAGCAGGCGAGAGGTATGCGTGATGAGCAGAATGCCGGTCTGCCCGGTTGACCGCACGCGATTCACGCCTTCGGAGACAATGCGAAGCGCGTCAACGTCGAGACCAGAGTCAGTTTCGTCAAGCACCGCGATACGAGGTTTGAGTAGTTCCAACTGCAAGATCTCGTGACGCTTGCGTTCGCCTCCCGAGAAGCCTTCGTTAACATTTCGGTCAGCAAAGGCGGTATCGATCTGAAGATCGCTCATGGCGCCCTTCATCTCCTTGATCCACTCGCGCAGTTTGGGCGCCTCGCCGCGGACAGCCGTGACCGACGTACGCAGGAAGTTGCTCACCGAGACTCCGGGGATTTCAATCGGGCTCTGCATGGCGAGGAACAGTCCGGCACGTGCTCGTTCATCGACCGACATGGAGAGCACATCGACGCCATCGAGCGTGATCGTGCCACCCACTACCTGGTACTTCGGGTGACCAGCAATCGTGTACGCCAGCGTGGACTTACCAGAGCCGTTGTGTCCCATGATCGCGTGTGTCTCCCCTGCGCGAATTGTCAGGGTGACACCTTTCAGGATGTCCTTCGGTCCGGCTTCGGTTTGAACGCGGACCTCAAGGCCCTTGATTTCCAACGTGCTCATCGTCATCCAATCTCGACGAACACTGTGGGAGTGCCGTCCTGGTCATTGATAGAAACTGGGAAAGTACGTATAGGCGATACCGCCGGAGGGCAGCTGGGTACGCCGGTACGCAGATCAAAGGTTGATCCATGGAGCCAGCACTCGATAAAGCAGCCGTCGAGTTCCCCTTCGGACAGGGGAACGTCACCGTGGCTGCAGCGGTCTTCAATGGCATACACATCATCACCGACGCGAACAACCAAGATGTCAAGCGAACCATGCTCCAAGCGATGACGCTCGTTCGGCGCCAACGATTCGAGCGGCCCTGCGGTCAACAACTTCATGCGCCGGCGCCCGCGATGTCGAAATCGAAAAGCGGATCGTGCGCACCGAGTCGCGATTCGACTCGCTGGAGCAGTCGCTCGCGCAGCGAGGCAACGGGGATGCGTTGCACGAGGTCGTTGATGAATCCCCGAACCACTAAGCGTTTTGCCTCCACCTCGGGAATGCCACGAGACAGCAAGTAGAACAGTTGCTCCTCATCGAACCGTCCAGTGGCGCTCGCGTGTCCGGCCGAGGCCACGTTGCCTGTTTCGATTTCGAGATTCGGCACCGAGTCGGCGCGGGCTCCTCGGGTGAGCAGCAGGTTGCGATTCATTTCATACGTCTCTGTGCCGGTAGCCGATGCACGAATGAGCACATCGCCAACCCAGACAGCGTGGGCGTCATCACCTTGCAACGCGCCCTTATATTGAACGTTGGAAACACAATTGGGCAGCGAATGGTCGACAAAGAGTCGGTGTTCTTGGTGCTGACCGCTGTCGGTGAAGAAGACGCCTAGCGCTTCAGCTCTGCCGCCCTTTCCGGTGTAAGCAACGGTGGTGACCAGCCGTACAACATCACCTCCAAGCGTGACAGCAACGTGCTGCACGTTGGCGTGACTGCCGATCTGCAGATGATGCTGCGCTGCGAGCACCTGGTCGCGGTCCCCATCAGCAATGTGCACCAGTGTGACATTTGCGCTGTCGGCGACCTTGAGATTGATGCTCATGGCGTGCGTTCCGGAGCCGGTTACGTCGATCACAAAAGTGGCGCGCGAGTAGGCACCAACCTCGATGCTCAGGTGCCCAACGGTGAGTCCATCTTCATGACACCCTACGACGATCGGTTCATCGATTGACGCATCGGCGGGCACGCGAATAGATGTCTGATTGCTCGAGAGTGCCAAAGTGGCCGCAGCAATGCGATCTGTCGAAGGGAATGCCACGGACTGTACCGGCTCAACCACATACTCAACTGGTGCGGCAGCAAAAACCGAGAGATTCGGGCTGGCGGAAATGTCCTGCAACTCGTGCAACCCGCGTAGGCGACGCAGCGGTGTGAAGCGCCACTCTTCTTCGCGGCCCGTCGGCACGGGAATGTCCGTGAACGTAACACCGGCCAAGTTCAGGGTGTGATCTTTTGGAGGGGTATCGGTCAAGCCCATCTCAGCCCACGGCCCCTTCCATCTGAAGTTCGATCAGTCGGTTGAGTTCGAGTGCGTATTCCATCGGCAATTCGCGCGCAATGGGCTCGACAAACCCTCGGACGATCATGGCCATGGCCTCGTCTTCCTGCATACCGCGAGACATCAGATAGAAGAGTTGATCCTCACTGACCTTGGACACCGTCGCTTCATGACCCATCGATACATCGTCAACACGAACATCCACGTAGGGGTAGGTGTCAGATCGCGAAATGTCATCAACGAGCAATGCATCACACTTCACCGTGCTTTTGGATCCGTGAGCGCCTTCGAGCACCTGCACGAGGCCTCGATAGGACGTTCGCCCGCCGCCACGTGCCACCGACTTGGAAATAACGCTGGACGACGTGTTGGGAGCTGCGTGGACCATCTTTGAGCCGGCGTCCTGGTGCTGGCCCTCGCCTGCGAAAGCGATCGAAAGGGTTTCGCCCTTAGCACCTTCGCCAGTCAGCCAGACCGCCGGGTACTTCATGGTGACCTTGGATCCGATGTTGCCGTCGACCCATTCCATGGTCGCGTTCTCCTGCGCAACTGCGCGCTTTGTGACCAAGTTGTATACGTTGTTCGACCAATTCTGAATGGTCGTGTAGCGGCAGCGGCCGCCCTTCTTCACGATGATTTCGACGACTGCGGAGTGCAACGAATCCGAGGAGTAGATCGGCGCGGTGCAACCCTCTACGTAGTGCACATAGGCACCCTCATCGACGATGATCAACGTGCGTTCAAACTGGCCCATGTTCTCGGTGTTGATGCGGAAGTACGCCTGGAGAGGGATGTCGACCTTCACATTCTTCGGCACGTAGATGAAGGAACCACCCGACCATACTGCGGTGTTGAGGGCTGCGAACTTGTTGTCACCCACTGGGATCACAGTGCCGAAGTATTCGCGGAAGAGTTCTTCGTGTTCGCGCAACGCAGTGTCGGTATCGACGAAGATGACGCCCTGCTCCTCTAGGTCCGCGCGAATTGCGTGGTAGACCACTTCGGACTCATACTGCGCGGCGACACCGGCAACCAAGCGCTGCTTCTCGGCTTCGGGGATACCAAGCCGTTCGTACGTGTTCTTGATGTCGTCCGGCAAGTCCTCCCAGGATGCGGCCTGCTTTTCCGTCGAGCGGACGAAGTACTTGATGTTGTCGAAGTGAATGCCGGAGAGATCACTGCCCCAGTTCGGCATCGGCTTCTTGTCGAACAGCCGCAGGCCCTTGAGACGCAGGTCAAGCATCCACTGCGGTTCACTCTTCTTCTCGGAAATGTCCCGAACAACATCCTCATTGAGACCGCGACGGGCGTTTGCGCCAGCATCGCTCTGGTCGCTCCAACCGAACTCGTACTTGCCGATTCCTTCGAGGTTCTCCTCCATGGAAGTCGTCATGCTGCACCTCCTGGCGCTGTGGTGGCCATAGGCCCGGGGACATGGGTAGTGCAGATGCTGGACCCGCTCGCAATGGTCGAGATGCGCACGGTGTGCACGCCGAGCAATTGCGAGAACGCAGCTTGTTCCGCCTCGCAGAACTCGGGGAACTCCTCAGCCACGTGCGCCATCGGACAGTGGTGCTCGCACAACTGCAGGGCTCCCCCGGGCGAATCTTGCACGCTCGCGGCAAAGCCATCTTGCGAGAGCAACTGTGCAAGTTGACGGACGCGATCATGTACGGGTGCATCGGCCAGCAGCCGCGCGTAGCGCTCGGCGAGCGCGTCACTGCGACTCCGTGCGAAGTCGGCGATGAGACCGCCATCTGCTTGCGCAGCCATGAAGCGCAGCGCATCAAGGGCAACACCGTCGTAGGACTGTTCGAACGCGTCTCTGCCGGCAGCTGTGAGTGCACAAACTTTCGCGGGACGACCTCGTCCGCGCCGCTCGCTCGTGACAGGCCCAAACGGAGCCTCCTCGTGAACGGTCAGGAAGTGCTCCGCTTCGAGTGCGTCAAGGTGCCGACGAATTGCTGCTGGGGTGAGGCCGAGATCCCGCGCCAATTGCGTGGCAGTGGACGGGCCGCCCTCGAGTAGGCGGCGCGCCACTCTGGCAGCGGCACCGTTGATTTTCACAACGCAATTGTGACGTAAATGGAGCAGCGAGGCAAACCCGTCACGCGCCGCGGCCACCAGCGTCCGAAATCAGGACTGTCCAGACAACTATCCTGCATCTATGTCCCGAATCTTCACGCGCATCTCCGCGTACCTCACCCAGTCCGTTGCGCGATTCGCACTGTGGAACCTCCTAGCGCAGGCCGGGATTATCGTCACCGGTGTGGCCGTGCGTGTCACCGGCTCGGGACTGGGCTGCCCCACGTGGCCGCAATGCACGCCGGGTTCCTACACCCCTACCGTCGAGCAGGCGCAGTCTTGGCACAAATATGTGGAGTTCGGTAACCGAACGCTCAGCTTCGTGCTCGTGGTGGTGTCGGTGCTGACATTGCTGTCGGTGCTGCTGAGCTTCCGTGATGACCGACGCGCCAAGCAACTCGCCTGGATCCCGGTACTTGGCACTTTCGCGCAGGCGATTCTCGGCGGCATCTCCGTGCTCACCGGTCTCAACCCCTACACCGTCATGGCGCACTTCCTGCTGTCCGTCGTGCTTATCGCGGCTGCACATGCCCTGTGGGTTCGCGTTGCTGCGCGTCCACGTCTGCAATACCCGCAGCCGATCGAGCGGGTGTGGGCATCAATCCTCGTTGGCGTCGGCGTCCTGGTACTGGTGCTCGGCACCGTCGCGACAGGTTCGGGTCCGCACTCCGGCGATGCCGAGGAACCAGCTCGCCTAGGCCTGAACCCTGCGACCATGGCGTGGATCCACGCCGCCGTTGTGATGCTCTTCCTCGGGCTCGCCATTGGGTTCTGGGCCTATGCGAAATACTTGCTGCGCGATGACTTCCTAAAGAAGCCCGCCGAGGGCATCATGCACGTAATTGGCGCGCAGATGCTCGTGGGATTCGCCCAGTTCGCCATGGGTCTCCCCTGGTGGCTACTCATCGTTCATGCCGCATTGGCCGCCTGGTTCTGGATCGCCGTCCTCAATATCAGGGCTGCAGTCCGCAACTAGACCTCAGCGGATGAATGGGTCGAGCCCGATCGCGAGGAACAGCAGACTCACGTACGTAATCGAGTAGTGAAACAAGCGCATCGGCCGCAGGTCTGCCGCGCCGCGCTTGGCGCCACTCCACAACTGGTGTGCCTCACGAATGAACACGCCCCCTGCGACCGTGGCAGTGACCGTATAGACCAGCCCCGTATGCGCAGCAGGAATCAAGAGCAATGACGATGCCACCATGGCCCACGAATACAGCACAGTTTGGCGACCCACCTCAGCGGGTTGTGCGACGACCGGCAGCATGGGAATACGGGCGGCCTCATAGTCGGCTTCGTAGCGCATGGCCAGTGGCCAGTAATGCGGAGGTGTCCATAAGAAGATGATGAGAAACAGTACGAACGGAGCGAGCGACAGCGAACCGGTGACCGCCGACCACCCGATCAAAACGGGGAAGCACCCTGCCGCGCCACCCCAGACAATGTTCTGCGCAGTCCGTCGCTTGAGCAGCAGGGTATAGATGAGTACGTAAAACGCGATTGCACCAAAGGCCAACGATGCGGCTAAGACATTGGTGAAACCGGCAAGCACTGCGATGGAAAGCACGCTCAGAATCAACCCGAAACGCAGGGTTGACGGCTTACTAATCTCGCCGGTCACCGTGGGACGATGCGCGGTGCGCGACATGACCGCGTCAATGTCTGCATCGATCCAACAGTTGAGCGCGTTGGCACCTCCGGCGGCAAGCGCGCCTCCCGCCAGCGTTGCGAGCAGCGTGGCAATTGACGGTACGCCGTTCGCCGCAAGGAACATGGTGGGCACCGTCGTCACAAGCAGCAGCTCGATGACCCTCGGTTTCGTCAGCGCGACATACGCAAGAACGCGGGGTCGTGCTGGGGCTTCATTCGTCAACTGCAACTCCTTGGACGCACTGGGAAGAATAGCCGCATGTGATTGCCGCATGTGGGGGTGACCATTTCCGGCTCACCATGACTCCCGCTGCGATTCCCCGCTGGCTGCTCGCGTACAGAAGTCGCCTTCCAACTAGGCTTGACACGTCGAAGGGAACCAACATCCATGTGGTCCGAGCTTGACCAAAAGGCAATCGCCTGCGCTCGCGCGCTAGCTGCAGATGCCGTCCAGAATGCGGGTCACGGGCATCCAGGCACGGCAATGGCATTAGCACCAGCCGCGTACCTCTTGTTCCAGAGGCACCTTCGACACAGTCCGGCGAACCCCGACTGGGCCGGCCGCGATCGTTTCGTCCTGTCCATTGGTCACAGCAGCCTCACGCTGTACACCCAGTTGCTGTACAGCGGCTACGGCCTAGAGCTGGACGACCTCAGAGCCTTCCGCACGCTCGGGAGTCGGACGCCTGCACACCCCGAATACGGTCATACGCCCGGGGTTGAGACCACTACGGGGCCTCTCGGCCAGGGCATCGCTATGGCCGTGGGTATGGCTATGGCTGCCAAGCGCGTGCATGGCACGACGGACTCAGCACTATTCGATCCCACGATCTGGGCGATCGCCGGTGATGGGTGCATGCAAGAGGGCGTCAGCGCCGAGGCCAGCTCACTCGCCGGCCACCTCGAGCTCGGCAATCTCGTCGTCATCTATGACGACAATCGCATCTCTATCGATGGACCAACCGAATTGGCGTTCAGCGAGGATGTTTCTACCCGCTACCGCGCCTACGGATGGGACGTCATTGAGGTACCCCTCGGCGACGATGGTGACATCAATGTCATGGCACTCGATGCAGCCATGAGTGACGCCAAAACCAGTCGCTTACGTCCAACGCTCATTCGCATGCGTAGCACCATCGCGTGGCCTGCGCCGAAATCGCGCAATACTGCAAAGTCACATGGCTCCCCCATCGGCGCCGACGACATTGCCGCCACCAAGTCGCTCCTCGGCTTGGATCCGGAGTCGTCCTTCCAACTTCCTGACGAGGTTCTTGCACACACGCGTGCGGTGAAGGATCGCGGAGCTGCTCTGGAACTGGCATGGACGACTGCCGTTGCTGCTTGGCGTACTGCGAATCCCGAACGGGCATCCGCGTATGACGCGCTCTTCGTCAAAAATCTGGAAGCGATCAAGTTCCCGGAGTTCGAATTGGGTTCGAAAATCGCATCCCGTCAAGCCAGTGGCAAGGTGCTCAATGCGATCGCCACAGATCTGCCGGTGTTGTTCGGCGGTTCGGCGGACCTAGGCGAATCCAACCTCACCTATCTTGAGGGTCTTGGCGCGTTCTCGGCAGAGAACCGGTTGGGTCGCAACATCCATTTTGGTATCCGAGAACATGCGATGGGCGCCATCATGAACGGCGTTGCGCTCTACGGCTTCCATGGCTACGGCGGCACCTTCCTCGTCTTCGCCAACTACATGCTCGGCGCAGTTCGATTGAGTGCGTTGATGCAGACACCTACCACGTATGTGTGGACGCATGACAGCATCGGTCTTGGCGAGGACGGACCGACGCATCAACCCATCGAGACCTTATGGTCATTGCGCGCCATTCCAGAATTCGCCGTGGTACGGCCTGCTGACGCCAACGAGACGGCGGCGGCATGGCGGGAGTTGCTCAGCAAGGGTGAGCCGGCGGGCCTTATCTTGTCCCGACAAGCGATCGTCACATCGACGACTCCGACCGAGGCGGCACAACTTGCGCACGGCGCCTACGTTCTACGTGATGTCCCTAATCCTCAGGCCATCATCATCGCGACTGGTTCAGAGGTTGGGTTGGCCTTGGCTGCTGCCCAACAGCTCGGCGAAAGCGGAATTGCGGTTCGAGTCGTGTCAGCTCCCTGTCTGGAGTGGTTTGATGATCAGCCCGCGGCGTATCGCGAATCGGTGCTGCCCGCGGCCGTGACAAATCGTGTCTCCGTCGAAGCCGGCGCTACGCAGGGTTGGTACAAGTACGCGAAGACCCCAATAGGAGTAGATAGTTTTGGCGCGTCCGGAGCACCCGACCTGCTGTACCAGAAGTACGGGATCACCGTTGAGGCGATTGTCCAAGCGGTGCGAAGCAGCGCGGAGTAACCAATACGAAGGACCCCGGCCACGCGGCCGGGGTCCTTCGTTGTTCGTCAAACTCAGTCTTTGAGTGCCATCAGCGCCTCAGCCAAAATGTCATGACCGTCGGAATCGGTGCGACGCTCTTTCACGTATGCCAAGTGCGTCTTGTACGGCTCGTTCTTGGGCGCAGACAGCATGTTTTCCGAGTCAGCACTGGCGGGCAAGCCGCACTGCCTGCACTCCCACTGCGCCGGAAAATCAGCTTCGAGGGAGAAGATCATCGGGGTGACGTGACCATTGGCACAGAAGAATCGCATGGTCCTACGAGGAGCCTGCTCACCGCGCTCGGACTCACCGAGCGGACCGGCACCAACACGGCTGCCGCGAATTGCGCTACCGCCGGCCATCAGCGACTCGCTGCTAGGAGGAGACCCAGCGCGACGATTGCCGCTGCCCAAACCAAGGTGACGGCAAGCGTCATACGGTTGAGGTTTCGTTCGGCCACACTAGAACCGCCAAGGCTGGAGGAAATACCGCCGCCAAAGAGGTCGGAGAGGCCGCCGCCCTTGCCCTTATGTAAGAGCACGAGCACGATCAAGAGGACGCTCGTCACGATGATGAGCAATTCGAAGGCAGTCTGCATGATGACAAGGATAGCGTGTGTGAGTGACAACAAACGCCGGACAGACCCGCAAAGGTCCATCCGGCGTCTGCCAAAGAGAACTACTCCGCGTCGTGCAGTCTGAAACGAGCGATGGCGACAAATTCATCGGCATCGAGACTAGCTCCACCCACCAATGCGCCATCGACGTCGGCTTTGACCATGATGGATGCGACATTGGACGCCTTCACTGAGCCGCCGTAGAGCACTCGGACTGCCTCCCCCGCGGTCTCACCGAAGCTCTCGGCGATGCGCGCACGAATTGCCGCACACACTTCCTGAGCATCTTCGGGGGTGGCTACCTCGCCTGTGCCAATGGCCCAAACCGGCTCGTACGCAACAACAAGCTTCGCCACCTGCTCCGCAGAAATGCCAGCAAGGCTGCCGTCAACCTGGGCGAGCGTATAGGGGACATGCTCTCCGGCCTTCCGGATATCGAGGCCCTCTCCTACGCAAACGATCGGCGTGATGCCATATTTGATAGCTGCCTTGGCCTTGGCATTGACGATCGCGTCGGATTCGGCGTGGTACTCACGTCGCTCGCTGTGGCCGACAACGGCGTACTTCACGCCGAGCTTTGCGAGCATGACGCCCGAGATCTCGCCGGTGTAGGCGCCCTTCTCGTGCTCAGAGATGTCCTGCGAGCCATAACCAATGCGCAAGCGGTCACCGTCAATCAATGTCTGCACGGAACGGATATCCGTGAACGGCACCATGACCGCGACATCCACATGAGCAAAATCGTCATCGTTGAGGGAAAAGGCCAGCGTTTGCACCAAGTGGATGGCCTCGAGGTGGTCGAGGTTCATCTTCCAGTTACCAGCCATGAGCGGGGTGCGTGACATCAGCCCTCCAGGACCGCGATGCCGGGGAGCGTCTTGCCCTCGAGGAACTCGAGCGAAGCGCCACCGCCGGTGGAAATGTGTGTGAACGCGGACTCATCGAGACCGAGCATCCGAACGGCTGCGGCGGAGTCACCACCACCGACAACGGTCATGCCAGAGCTGTTGACCATCGCCTGAGCGACAGCCAACGTGCCGGCCGCGAACGGTGCCATCTCGAATACGCCCATCGGGCCGTTCCAGACGACAGTGCGTGCAGCAGCCACAGCGCTCGCGAAAGCAGCCTGCGAATCGGGACCAATATCCAGTCCGCGCCAACCTGCTTCAATGCCGTTGGCAGGGACGACCTTGATATTGGCGTCCGCTGAGAATGCGTCGGCAACCACAATGTCGGTCGGCAGTGTCAGTTTGACGCCGCGTTCTTTGGCCTGGATCAGGAATCCCTTGACGGTATCGATCTGGTCGATTTCCAGCAGCGACTCGCCAACCTCATAGCCAAGAGCTGCTAGGAAGGTGAAGCACATGCCGCCACCGATGAGCAGTTCGTCAACCACTGTCAGCAAGTTGCCGATTACACCAAGCTTGTCCGAAACCTTAGAACCGCCAAGTACGACCACGTAGGGACGCTCTGGGTTCTCGAGCACGGTCTTGAAGACCTCGGCTTCCTTACCGACGAGTCGACCGGCGCCGTGGGGCAGCACTCGTGCGATGTCGGTAACGGTCGCCTCTTCACGGTGTACGACGCCGAAGCCATCAGAGACAAACACGTCCGCGAAAGCCGCGAGATCGCGGGCCATCGCGGCTCGCTCCTCGATCACTTTGGACTGATCGCGAGGATCGAAACGCACGTTCTCCAAAAGTGCCACGTCGCCGGTGTTCAGCCCCGCCACAACAGCCTTGGCGCTCTCCCCGGTGACGTCCGTCGCGAAAGCAACAGGCTTGCCCATCAACTCGGCTAACCGCGCAGCAACCGGAGCCAGTGAAAGCTCTGGCGTCGGCCCAGTCTTGGGACGACCTAGATGTGCGGTCAGGATGACCTTCGCACCCTGATCGACGAGATACGCAATGGTCGGCAGCGCTGCGCGGATGCGACCGTCATCGGTGATGACCCGTGGACCATCACCTTTCGAGAAGGGAACGTTGAAGTCGGCGCGTACGAGGACGCGCCGACCTGCAACGTCAAGATCTTCAAGCTGCTTGATCATCAGAGCTTCGAGCCAACGAGTTCCGTGAGATCCACGAGGCGGTTGGAGTAACCCCACTCGTTGTCGTACCAGGAAACAACCTTGGCCAAATCGCCGTTCACGTACGTGAGGCCGGCGTCGAAGATGCTGGAGTGCGGGTCCGTCACAATGTCGGAAGACACGATCGGATCCTCCGTGTAGTCGAGGATGCCCTTCAGTGCGCCGTTCGCCGCGGCCTTGATCACAGCGTTGATCTCATCCTTGGTGACCTCACGGGCAAACTGCACGGTGAGATCGGTGGCCGAGCCAGTCGGAACCGGCACGCGCATGGCGTAGCCATCAAGCTTGCCCTTGAGTTGCGGCAGCACAAGCGAGATGGCCTTAGCAGCACCTGTCGTCGTTGGGATCATGTTGGTTGCAGCGGCGCGTGCGCGACGGAGATCCTTGTGCGGGAAGTCGAGGATGACCTGATCGTTGGTGTACGCGTGGATGGTCGTCATCATGCCCTTGACGATGCCGAAGTTCTCATCGAGAACCTTGGCCATCGGCGCCAAGCAGTTCGTGGTGCAAGATGCGTTGGAAATGATGTGGTGCGCGGCAGTGTCGTACAGGCCGTCATTGACACCCATCACAATGGTGATGTCTTCGCCCTTGGCGGGAGCCGAAATGATGACCTTCTTCGCGCCAGCTGCGAGGTGCTTGCCAGCAGACTCCGCATCCACGAAGTGACCGGTCGACTCAATAACAATGTCTGCGCCCAGGGCGCTCCACGGCAGCTTCGCCGGATCGCGCTCTGCAATGATCGCGATGGCCTTGCCGTCAACCACGATCGAATCGCCTTCAACCGAGACGGAGACGGGCAGGCGACCCAAGATCGAGTCGTACTTGAGCAGGTGGGCAAGGGTCTTGATATCGGTGAGATCGTTGATTCCGACGATCTGGATATCAGCACCCTGCGTGAGGATGGCGCGGAAATAGTTGCGGCCAATGCGGCCGAAGCCATTAATACCGACCTTGACGGTCACGGGGACTCCCTGGACTAGATACGGATTTACGTACGTATCGTATCGGAGCCGATCGGCTTACCAAACGAACACGTCGCCCCACTTTTCGCGCCGTTTGCCGGTACAGAACGATCAAATGGACCTTTCAACGCGTCATCTCGGACGCATTCCAAAGAAATGAGGCTTATTCCCCTACCCAGACACGCCAATATGCGTGCGAGAACTAATCGTTATCCAAGAGTTCTGGCGAGAGCGACGCCTCAGTATCGGGAATACCAAGTTCTCGCGCGCGATGGTCTGCCATCGCCAGAAGGCGGCGAATACGCCCCGCTACGGCGTCTTTAGTCATCGGTGGATTCGCAAGAGCGCCTAGTTCTTCCAGGCTGGCCTGCCCATGTTCGACGCGTAGGCGGCCCGCCTCCGCCAAATGATCCGGAACCTCGTTCGCAAGGATCTCCAGCGCCCGTTGCACACGCGCAGCAGCAGCCACCGCTGCGCGAGCGCTTCTCCGCATGTTGGCGTCATCAAAGTTCGCAAGGCGATTCGCGGTTGCCCGAACTTCGCGGCGCATGCGGCGCTCTTCCCACTGCAACACGGTTTCGTGCGCCCCCATGCGGGTCAGCAGTGACCCAATGGCATCGCCGTCGCGGACGACCACGCGATCTACACTGCGTACTTCACGAGCCTTAGCCGCGATACCCAGACGTCGCGCGCACCCCACCAGCGCCAACGCAGCCTCTGGACCTGGGCATGTGATTTCCAGCGAACCGGCCCGACCGGGCTCAGTGAGTGAACCATGTGCGAGGAAGGCGCCTCGCCAGGCCGATTCTGCATCACAAACTCCGCCAGACACGACGGCGGGCGGGAGACCTCGAATGGGGCGCTTCTGCGTGTCAACCAGGCCTACCTGCGTCGCAAGTCGCTCGCCACCCGCAATGACGCGCACCACATAGCGCGAGCCCTTACGTATTCCCGACGCTTGCACCACTGAGAGTTCGGCCTCGTGCCCAAAGACCTCAAAGATGTCGCGCTTGAGACGTCGTGCAGCCATGCCGTGATCAAGTTCGGCTTCGACGATCAAGCGACCACTGACCAGATGTAGCGATCCCCCGAAGCGAAGCAGCGATGCAACCTCGGCCTTGCGACAGCAAGCTTTCGTGATCGCGAGATGGGACAACTCGTCCTTTACGCCTGCTGTCATTGCCATGCGGTCATCCTGCCATGCGTTGGCCCGTGAGCGCAGCCATCAGTAAGTGCCTCATAACGAGATGCTCTAGGCCTGGCGTGATGGCACCATGCGTCGAAGCGCGGCCGCGAGAAGATCTGGACTGTGTCGATCAGACGACTGCGGATCGCAGACGTCGGCAATCACAACTTCGGCGCCAACTCGGTCCGAACTCTCCTGCAGTGATGCCAAATCTGTCACTGCCTTCTTGTCTACCAGGACGAAATCCAAACGGAGCGCTGGCGCCGCCTCATGCAGTACGTCAAGGTGAGTGTGCAGATGAAAGTGCTCGGTTTCACCCGCCTGCGGTGCCAGATTCAGAATGCATATCCGCGTCGCCCGAGTTGTCTCCAAAGCGATTCGCATCTTCTCCAGCTTGACGTGCGGAAGCACCGATGTGTACCAAGATCCAGGACCCATGACGATGGCATCTGCCGAGCCCACCGCCCGCAGCGCCTCGACGCATACGGGAGCGTCCTGTGGATCGAGGCGGATTGACTCGACTGTTCCTCTTGTTGTCGCTACGGCAACTTGACCCCACACTTCTGAAACCTCAGTCGGCCTTGCGGCATGGATGCCGCGCACTGTGCCAACAATGTCCAGCGGTCGCGTCGCGAGGGGGAGCACTCGGCCATGAGCCCCCAAGAGTTGGGCCATCCATTCGAGGCCGGTCACGATGTCGTGCGTTTCTTCCCAGAGCGCCTCCATCATGAGATTACCCAAGGCATGGCCGCCAACTTCCCCTGCACCAACGAAACGGTGCTGCACCACTCGTGCCCAAGTGCGTCCCCACACATCGTCCCCACACAGCGCGGCTAGGGCCATGCGGAGATCCCCCGGTGGAATGCAGCCGAACTCACGACGTAACCGACCGCTACTTCCGCCGTCATCAGACACTCCGACAACTGCAGTGACGTCGTCGGTCACACGACGAAGCGCCTGCAGCGTTACCGCCAATCCATGGCCGCCACCGAGTGCGACGACGTCCGGTCCACTGCGCGGGGAGGTACTCATTCTCTGCCGAGATCCCGATGAATGACCGTGGCACTCATGCCATCACGGCCCAGCTGCTTGGCCAATTGCTCTGACACAGCAACGCTCCGATGTTTGCCGCCAGTGCAGCCCATCGCGATCGTGACATAGCGCTTGCCCTCAACCAAATAGCCAGTAGCTACTTGCTGGATCAGTTCACAGTAGCGCTCAACGAACATGCTCGCACCCGGCTGCTGGAACACGAATGCGCTAACCGCCGCATCCCTGCCAGTCAGGTCGCGCAATTCGTCTTGCCAGAAAGGGTTTGGCAGGAAACGCATATCAGCGACGAAGTCGGCATCGACCGGAATCCCGTACTTGAAGCCGAACGACACCACCGTGACTTTGAGTTGTGCCTCGGTCTTGTCATCAAATGCGCGCTCAACAGCCCGACGTAGATCGTGCACTGTCAGCGCGGATGTATCGAGCAGAAGGTCGGCGTTTCCCCGAAGTGGTGCGAGCATCTCTCGCTCCTGTCCGATGCCATCAAGGACTCGCCCGAGTCCCTGCAGCGGATGTGGTCGCCGATTGGATTCGAAGCGGCGGACGAGGACGTCGTCGCTCGCTTCGAGGAATACCACGGTCGGTCGATTTGCAGACTGTCGAAGGAACGCGAGCGCCGCCGAAAGTTGTGCGAAGAGCGCACCACCGCGGACGTCAACAACGACGGCAAGTCGCTCCATCCCCTGCTCACGCGCGATTTCAAGAACCTGCGGCAACAACTGCGGGGGCAGGTTGTCAGTGACGAAGAATCCAATGTCCTCAAGGGCACGTGCAGCTGTCGACCGTCCCGCACCAGACATGCCGGTTAGTACAACGATGTCCATCACTGGTTCCCATCATCCAAGATTTCACCGGTTGCTGTATCGAATGCTGGCAAGTCGCCAGTGGGCTTGGCAAGCGCCTGCTGAAGCCGTTGCACCAGTGCCGGACCAAAGCCTGGGAGTGCCAGAAGTTCAGCTTCACTTGCTTCGCGAATGCGCCGCACGCTTTTGAATGTATTGAGCAGTTGCTTCTTTCTCGCGTCGCCTAGGCCCGGCACACCATCAAGTTGAGAAGCGATGCTTCGTTTGGTGCGTCGAGCCACTTGGTGTGCGAGGGCGAAGCGATGTGCTTCATCACGGGCCCGCTGCAGCAGGTACAGCGCCTCACTGCTCCGCGAAAGAATCACGGGATCTGCCTCATAGGGCAACCAGATCTCTTCGAGTCGTTTCGCCAGACCAATAACGGGAACATCGGTGCGACCAATCGTCGTGAGTGCTCGTGCTGCCGAATCCACCTGCGGTTTTCCTCCGTCGATAACCAGGAGGCCGGGCTCGTAGCGGAAGGTCCGGTTTCCGCCATCCTCATCGACGTGGGAAAAGCGCCGCGTCACGACTTCTGCGATCGATGCGACGTCATCGTTACCGCGACCATGCCGCAATACAAAGCGGCGATAGTCGCTCCTCTTTGGAACGGCGTCTTCAAATACGACGAGCGAAGCAACTACATCATCGCCTTGCAGGTGTGACACGTCGATGCACTCGATGCGCAGCGGGGCAATCGGTAGATCAAGGCTTTCCTGCAATTCCGCAAGGGCGCGGCTGCGAGAGGTTATGTCGGTGGCGCGTGTGAGTTTGGATCGAACCAGCGTTTGGGCGGCGTTCTGCTGCACCGTGTCGAGCAGCGTCCGCTTGTCGCCACGTTGTGGCACGCGCACCTCGACGAGCGATCCCCGCCGCTCCCCCAGCCACTGTTCGAGCGCGTCGTGATCGCTGGGTTCGATCCCCACCAGTAATTGACGAGGGATCGCTTCTCCACTTTCAGCGCCATACAAGCGTTCGCACACCTGCACCATGAGTTCGCCGGACGTGGTTTCCAAAGGTCGTTCAAGTAGCAATGAACGTTGGCCGCGGATTCGACCGCCGCGCACGTGGAAGACCTGCACTGCGGCTTGCAGTTCATCTTCGGCTACCGCGACGAGGTCGGCATCGACGTTTTCCTCCAGCACGACCGCGTGCTTACCCAGCACGCCCTCCAGCGCGGCTATGTCATCTCGTAGACGAGCCGCTAATTCGAAATGCTCATTGGCAGCAGCGCTTGTCATCTGCTCTCGCAGGCGCCGCATTGTGGACGCTGTGTCACCCTCCATGAATGCGCACAAATCCATGACGATAGAACGATGAGCCTCAGCATCAATGCGACCGACACAGGGCGCGCTGCACTTCTCGATATAGCCGAGCAAGCAGGGACGGCCCTGAATTTCTGCACGACGAAACACCGCAGAACTGCAAGTGCGCACCGGAAAGACTCGCAGCAGAAGATCGAGGCTCTCCCGGATAGCCCAAGCCTGCACGTACGGGCCGAAGTAGCGCACGCCTCTGCGTCGCTCACCGCGCATGACGAGCGCTCGAGGAAATTCATCCCCAATCGTCACTGCAAACCACGGGTAGGACTTGTCATCACGGAATCGGACGTTATAGCGAGGATCGAACTCCTTGATCCACTGCCATTCCAGCTGCAGCGCTTCAACTTCAGTGCGAACCACAACCCAGTCAAGCGAGCAGGCACTCGTCACCATAGCCCGCGTCCGCGGGTGAAGCACGGCCAGGTCTTGGAAATAGCTGCTTAGCCGGGAGCGTAGGTTCTTCGCCTTGCCGACGTAAATGACGATTCCGCGCGCATCACGAAAGCGGTACACCCCCGGCGAAGTTGGAATGTCGCTCGTGCGTGGCTGATATTCGGGATACGGAGCAGGCGTAAAGACAGCGGAGCGATCCGACGAGTCAGACGACAACCGCATAGACATCACATGCCCAGCAGCGGTTTGAGATACTGGCCGGTGTGACTGCCCTTCGTGCGGGCCACGCTTTCAGGCGTTCCCTGCGCGATCACGTTGCCACCACGGTAGCCACCCTCAGGGCCCATATCGATCACCCAGTCTGCGCTTTTGATCACGTCAAGGTTGTGTTCAATAACAATGACGGTGTTGCCCTTGTCAACCAACGACTGCAACACGATGAGGAGTTTCCGAATATCTTCGAAGTGCAAACCGGTGGTTGGTTCATCGAGAACGTACACCGTGCGGCCCGTAGATCGTTTCTGCAATTCAGCGGCGAGCTTCACTCGTTGCGCCTCTCCGCCGGAAAGCGTTGTTGCTGGCTGGCCCAAGCGCACGTAGCCAAGTCCAACGTCGACCAACGTCTGCAAATGCCGCGATATTGCCGGCACTGCCGCAAAGAACTCAAGTCCTTCAGAAATGGGCATATCGAGCACCTGTGAAATGGTCTTGCCCTTGAAGTGCACTTCCAGTGTTTCACGGTTGTACCGAGCGCCGTGACACACCTCGCAGGGCACATAGACATCGGGGAGAAAGTTCATCTCGATGCGCAAGGTGCCATCTCCTGAGCAGGACTCGCAGCGACCCCCCTTCACATTGAAGGAGAAGCGGCCTTGCTGATAGCCACGGATCTTGGCTTCTGGGGTATCAGCAAACAGCTTCCTCACATGGTCAAACACGCCCGTATAGGTAGCTGGGTTTGAGCGCGGTGTGCGACCGATCGCGCTCTGGTCGACATGTACAACCTTGTCCAGTTGCTCCATTCCCTTGATGCGTTTATGACGGGCCGGCACGGCATGTGAGCCGTTCAGCTCGCGAGCTAACGCGGTGTACAACACGTCATTGACGAGAGTCGATTTGCCGGATCCGCTGACTCCGGTAACCGCGGTGAAGATGCCGAGCGGAAAGTCAACATCGACATCGTTGAGGTTGTGCTCTGCTGCACCCTCGACACGGAGGACCTTGCCCGCATCCGCAGGTCGCCGCTTCGCAGGAACGGACAATTGCAGCGCACCCGAGAGGTACTGGCCCGTCAGCGATCGCGGATTGTTGACGAGCTCTTCGTAGGAACCACTGGCAACGACCTCGCCGCCATGCTCGCCGGCGCCAGGACCGATATCGACAATCCAATCGGCAGCGCGGATAGTGTCTTCGTCGTGCTCTACCACGATCAGGGTGTTGCCGATATCACGCAGACGAATCAGTGTTTCGATAAGTCGATGGTTGTCCCGTTGGTGCAAGCCGATACTTGGTTCGTCGAGAACATAGAGAACCCCCGTCAGACCGGCGCCGATCTGAGTCGCGAGGCGAATACGTTGCGCCTCGCCTCCGGCGAGAGTGGCTGCCGCGCGATCAAGGGATAAGTAGTCGAGACCGACGTCCACCAGGAATCTGAGTCGCTCGTTGACTTCTTTCAGCACCCGTTCGGCAATCTGCTTCTGTTGCGGCGAGAGCCTGACGTTTCGCAAGAACTCTGCACAATCACCGATCGACATGGCAGAGACGTCAGCGATGGACTGCCCAGCTATGTGGACGGCCAGAATGAGCGGCTTCAGCCGTCGGCCTTCACAGGAACCACATGGCACAACGCGCATGTATCCCTCGTAGCGCTCGCGACCGGAGTCTGATTCCGACTCTTTGTGCTTGCGCTCAACAAACTGAACAACGCCCTCAAAGCCGGAGGTATACGCACGGGACTTGCCGAAGCGATTGCGGTAGCGCACATGCACTTCATGGTCATGGCCGTTCAACACAGAGTTGCGAACCTTCGCAGGCAACTTCTTCCACGGCGTGCGCATATCAAAGCCAAGTTCATCAGCAAGCGCCTGCAGCAGTCGCTGGAAATACTCGAACATGTGTCCATTCGCCCAAGGTGCTATCGCGCCTTCCGCCAGCGACAGATCGACGTCTGGAACAACCAGTTCAGGATCGACCTCCATTTGAGTACCGAGTCCGGAGCAGTCTGCGCATGCGCCGAACGGTGTGTTGAAGGAGAAGGACCTCGGCTCCAACGCTTCGAAGGACAAGCCGTCCTTCATACAGGCGAGGTGTTCGGAGTAGGTCCGCTCGCGGCCTGGATCAGCTTCGGCCAAGTCGACGAATTCCAAGATGACGAGACCACCGCCCAATCCCAGCGCCGTCTCAACTGAATCGTTAATTCGCTTGCGCGCGGACGCCTTCACCTGCAGGCGATCAACCACCACTTCAATGGTGTGTTTCTCTTGCTTCTTCAACACCGGAACTTCGGCGATGGCATACACGACACCGTCAACACGAACCCTGGCGAAACCCTGAATACCGAGTGCACGAATCAGGTCGACGTACTCCCCCTTGCGTTCGCGGATCACTGGGGCGAGCACCTGAAACTTGGTGCCTTCCGCGATCTCGAGAATACGGTCGACAATCTGTTGCGCACTCTGCTTGGCGATGGGATCGCCGCACTCTGGGCAATGCGGCTGACCAATGCGTGCGTAAAGTAAACGCAGGTAGTCGTGCACCTCGGTAATCGTCCCAACGGTGGATCGCGGGTTCTTCGACGTCGACTTCTGGTCAATTGAGACCGCAGGTGACAGCCCCTCTATGAAGTCCACATCGGGTTTGTCCATCTGCCCCAGGAACTGCCGGGCATAGGCGCTCAACGACTCCACATACCTTCGCTGGCCTTCGGCGAAAATGGTGTCGAAGGCAAGGCTTGATTTGCCAGACCCTGACAGCCCCGTGAAGACAACCAGCGCATCGCGAGGGATGGTCAGGGAGACATTCTTGAGGTTGTGCTCGCGAGCACCGCGAATAATCAGATGATCGTTCGTCATGCGCTAACCCTGCGATTCCGAAGTCGACGGGTCTGACCCGCGACGTCGACGGGCATCGACACCTAGCGACAGCACTGCCGTCACGAGTAAAACTGCCGTGATCACCATAAGTGAGGTCGCTGTGGAGATGTCTGGCGCCTCTTTCCACCACAGCTTATGCACCGCGTGGAGGATGAGCTTCACACCAATGAACGCAAGGATGACGGCCAATCCGCGAGACAGATAGATCAGGCGATCAAGCAAGCCTTGCACAAGGAAGAAGAGCTGGCGTAGACCCATAAGCGCGAAGGCGTTTGACGCGAGCACCAGGAAGCCCTCGTTGGTCAACCCGAGGATGGCCGGTATGGAGTCAAGCGCAAACAGCAGATCCGTTGTGCCGATCGCGACCATCACCAGCGCCAGCGGCGTGATGTGGCGCACGTCCTGCAAGTGGAGCGTCAGACGCTCACCGTGATAATCCTCCGTCACAGGAACGATTCGACGTACCCACGAAACCAATTTGTTTTCGGTCTCTTCCTCAGGGTTCTTCTCCTTGGCAACATGCCAGGCGGTCCACAACAAGAAGCCCCCGAACACGATGAAACTGCCAACGAATTGATTGATCAGCGTGGTCCCAGCGGCAATCATCAGGGCGCGTAAGAACAACGCAATCGCAATGCCCATAAGCAACACTCGATGCCACAGTTCCTTTGGCACTTCGAAGGCGTTGAGGATGACGAGGAACACGAAAAGGTTGTCAATGCTCAGGCTGTACTCGGTGACGTATCCGGCGACAAATTGCGTCGCGTACTCACCATCCCATTGCCAGAACACCCAACCCGCGAACAACGCGGCTGCCGATATGTAGAAGACAATCCATCGAGCAGCCTTGCCCGTCGTGAACTCGACCTTCTGACGGTCGGCGATCAGGAAGTCGAAAATGAACAGACCCACGATGATGGCGAAGAGCAGACTCCATTGCAGTGCCGTGACGTTCATCGCAATGCCTCCTGCATGACTCGCAGTTCTCGCTTCAACTCGCTCAGCTCGTCACGGTAACGCGCCGCCACCTCAAACTGCAGTTCGGCTGCAGCAGCATGCATTGCGCCCGTAAGCTCTTCGATTTCAGCCAGCAGGTCTTCCACGGCCGCCGACTTCGAGTGCGCTCTGACGCCACGTGCCGCTCGCGCCTCGGCGAGCAAGGAACTGGTGTCCTCGTCTTCGCGGCTGATGCTATCGGTGATGTCGGCGATCTTCTTTCGTAAGGGCTGTGGGTCAAGCCCGCGCTCCTCGTTGTAAGTAACCTGCTTTTCGCGCCTTCGGTTGGTCTCATCTATGGCCGTACGCATCGCAGGGGTGATCGCATCTGCATACATGATCACCTGTCCGCTGACGTTTCTTGCCGCTCGACCAATGGTTTGAATGAGCGACGTCGCTGAGCGCAGGAAGCCAGCTTTGTCTGCGTCCAGGATGGCGACTAGAGAGACTTCGGGAAGATCCAGGCCTTCGCGCAACAAATTGATGCCCACCAGTACATCAATCAATCCAAGCCGCAGTTCCCGCAGTAACTCAATCCGGCGAAGGGTGTCTACCTCAGAATGCAGGTACTGCACTTTGATCCCGCGCTCCAGCAGATAGTCGGTGAGATCCTCCGACATCTTCTTGGTCAGCGTTGTTACCAAGACCCGCTCGCTGCGCTCGATGCGCAAGTTGATCTCGTGCAGCAAATCGTCGATCTGTCCACGGGTTGGCTTCACCACTACTTCCGGATCGATCAAGCCAGTCGGTCGGATCACCTGCTCCACGACGTCGTCGCGCACCCTCTCAAGTTCAAACTTGCCGGGGGTGGCGGACAAGTACAGGGTCTGGCCGATGCGCTCTTGGAACTCGCTGAAGCGCAACGGACGATTGTCCATGGCGCTGGGAAGGCGAAATCCATGTTCAACCAACGTTCTTTTGCGGCTCATGTCACCTTCATACATTCCGCCAATTTGCGGAACCGTGACGTGTGACTCGTCAATCACAAGCAGGAAATCCTCTGGAAAATAGTCGAGCAGGCAGTTCGGCGCCGTTCCTGGACCACGACCGTCGATCGACCGCGAGTAGTTCTCAATGCCGCGGCAAGCCCCTGTTTCTGCGAGCATTTCCAGGTCAAAGGTTGTGCGCATTTTGATGCGCTGCGCCTCAAGCAGCTTTCCCTGCCGTTCGAAGCTCTGCAGTTGATCGCGAAGTTCGTCTTCAATCTCATGAATGGCACGATCGAGCCGTTCCGGTCCAGCCACATAGTGGGTTGCAGGGAACAGATGAATGAACTTGTCCTCGCTCACGATTTCTCCAGTCAGTGGATGCAGCGTCAAGAGTCGCTCCACCTCGTCGCCGAAGAATTCGATACGCAGTGCATTCTCTTCATAGACCGGAAAGATCTCGACGGTGTCGCCGCGCGCGCGGAAGGTGCCACGCTCAAAGGCAACGTCATTTCGCGAGTACTGGATATCAACAAAGGCGCGCAACAGCTCGTCCCGATCCAGCGTCTGTCCGCGTTCAATCGTGATCATGCGGTCGATGTATTCCTGTGGCGTACCGAGTCCGTAGATACAGGACACGGTGGCGACCACGACGACATCTCTGCGCGTCAGCAAGGAGTTGGTTGCAGAGTGGCGCAAACGCTCGACCTCGGCATTGATTGCTGAGTCCTTCTCGATGAAGGTGTCCGTCTGCGGCACGTACGCCTCAGGCTGGTAGTAGTCGTAATACGATACGAAATATTCGACTGCATTGTTCGGCAGTAGCGCACGCAATTCCTGGGCCAACTGCGCCGCAAGCGTCTTATTTGGCGCCATAACCAGCGTTGGTCGCTGCAGCTGTTCGATGACCCAAGCGGTGGTGGCCGACTTGCCAGTGCCAGTGGCCCCGAGAAGTACGACATCACGTTCACCGGCTTGGATTCGGCGGGTGATTTCTGCGATGGCCGCCGGTTGATCGCCATTGGCCGTGAAGTCGCTGATGACCTTGAACGGCTTGACCGTGCGTTGGAGGTCAGATTCGGCTCGTGCCATTCTGCAAGTCCTCCCAAATCACACGAACCGACGCTGCCAACTCGTCCCGTTCGCCTTGGTTAACGATGATGTAGTCCGCTGACTTCCCGTACGTTGCCTCGTCTGCCTGAGCTGCGATCCGGCTCGAGGCATCCGCTGCAGACATGCCGCGTTCGATGAGACGCTCCAGACGGGTTGCGAGTGGCGCACGCACTGCGACGATACGGTCCTGCGATCGAGCAGCGGGTGGAAGCGGCACTTCATAAATCAGTGTCTCCGCCCGTCCGAGGGCTTGCTCTTCCTGCGTCACTAGCTGCCGAACCCTCGGATGCAAAATCGATTCGAGTCGGTGTCGTGCCGCGGGATCGTTGAAGACCTTCGCGGCAATGCGCGCCCGATCGAGAGGCAACGGCTCGAGCAGCGCATCTGCAACCGCCCTTTGTACGTCAGACTCGAGGTACAGGTCGCGTACAACGTCATCCGCGGAAAGCGTGCGGGCACCGAGCTCCGCGAACAGCCGGAGCACCGTTGATTTCCCGGTTCCGATGCCGCCTGTGAGGTACACGATCACGGGTCGAGGGTAGCGGGAACCGGGGCAACAACGCGGAATGCCGGTCACCCATGGGTGACCGGCATTCCGGAGTGTTACGAGAATCAGCCGTTGAGCTGATCGCGCAGTGCCTGCAAGGCTTCGTCGTCAGCCAATGCGCCCTGAACGGGAGCCGGCGTGCTGTAGTTACCTGCAGCGGCGGCATCGGCGTTCTCGGTTGCAGCGGCGGCGATCTGCGCCTTGTGTGATTCCCAACGCGTGTGGGCTTCGGCGTACTGCTTCTCCCACTCCGAGCGCTCGTCTTCCGAGCCGGGCTTCCACTCGCCGGTTTCAGGATCGAAACCAGCTGGGCCGATGTACTTGCCGGCATCGTCGTAAGACGGTGCCATGCCGTACAGGTACGGATCGAACGTATCGTCAGCGTGACCGCCCTCGCTCGCCTGCTTCAGCGAGAGCGAGATGCGGCGGCGATCAAGATCGATGTCGATGACCTTGACCATGACGTCGTCGTCAACCTGCACGACCTGCTCAGGGATTTCAACGTGGCGTTCGGCAAGCTCGCTGATGTGCACGAGGCCCTCGATGCCATCTGAAACACGG
>CAWATP010000005.1:0-8271 GCA_963784905.1 uncultured Actinomycetota bacterium
GAGGCTAGGCCGTCCGGGCGAACCGAGACCTCCATGCGATCCCGTCGCTCGTCCTCGCCGAACATGCGCCGAGAACCAACCACGGTTCTCGGTCGAAACGGCGCATGATCGGCTGCGGAATCGCTCATTCCGGTCGCGAACCGGGCGCGGTACGCGGACGTCTGTCGACCGAAAACAGTAGGGCGCGGCAGGTCTCAGTGGGCGGCGGCGTCCCAGTTGGAGCCGACCCCCACGCTCACATCGAGGGGCACCGCGAGCTCGACGGCTCGGCCCATTTCGTGGCGCACCAATGCGCTCACCGCATGGACTTCATCATGGGGGCATTCCAAGACAAGTTCGTCGTGCACCTGGAGCAGCAACTGCGTCTTTGTGCCCGCTGCCTGCAAGGCACGTTCCACGCCGAGCATGGCTGCCTTGATGATGTCGGCTGCGCTGCCTTGGATTGGCGCGTTCAACGCCATACGCTCGGCCAGTTCTCGGCGGACTCGTTGATCGGAGTTCAGGTCGGGCAGGTAGCGGCGGCGCCCCAGCATGGTCTCGGTATATCCGGTCTCGCGGGCCTTTGCTACGGCGTCGCGCAAGTAGTCCTGCACTCGTCCAAAGCGCTCGAAGTACAACCCCATCAGGCGCTGCGCCTCAGTCGCATCCACGGCAAGCTGTGCCGCAAGACCGTAAGCGCTGAGGCCGTAGGCAAGGCCATACGACATTGCTTTGATACGGCGGCGCAGGTCGGGAGTGACGTGCGCTGGCTCCACACCGAAGACCTGTGCTGCCATGGTGGTGTGTAGGTCCTCGCCCGAGTGGAACGCCGCGATGAGGGCAGCATCCTGCGAAAGGTGCGCCATGATGCGCATCTCAATCTGGCTGTAGTCAGCGGTCATCAGGACATCAAAGCCAGGACCTGGAACGAATGCCTTGCGAATGCGCCGTCCATCAGGAGTACGGACGGGGATGTTCTGCAGGTTCGGCTCGGTACTGGCCAAGCGACCCGTGGCAGCCACCGTCTGCTGGAACGTGGTGCGCACCCTGCCGTCAAGTTCGATCGTCGGCAGCAGCCCTGTCACCGTCTGACGAAGTTTGGAGGTTTCTCGCCACTGCAAGATGTGTTCGAGCAGGGGGTCACTTGTGCGGTCGAAGAGTGACTGCAGAGCTTCGGCATCAGTCGTGTAACCGGTCTTCGTCTTCTTGGTCTTGGGCAGTCCGCGCTTGACGAAGAGCAACTCCTGCAACTGCTTGGGCGAACCCAGGTTGAACGTCTCCTCCGCGACTGCAAAGGCAGCCTGCTCTTCGCTCGCGATCAGCACGCCAAACTCGGCATCCAGTTCCATAAGTGTGGAACGTTCCACCGTTATGCCGCGTCGCTCCATACTCGCGAGTAACACGAGCAGCGGCATCTCCATATTGGTGAGCAGTGGCAGGGCACTCTCCTGCTCCAACTTCTCCACGAGGTGCTCGTGCAGCGCAAAGGTCGCGGCTGCGGCCGCTCCAACATCGGATCGGTCATCCTCATCGAAGAGTGAAGCTGACGCGTCGCTCGGCACCGCGATGGCAAGGCCGAGGAATCGCTGTGCGCATTCTGCAAGATCAGTCGAACGCACACCGGGGAGCGCCAAATATGCCATCAGCGCAGTGTCGTGCGTCCACCCAGTAAACGCAGGGAACGCTCTCAGCAACGGCTTCACGTGGTGCCCGACGAGATGTCCGTGCGCAGTCAGCAGAGAGATTGATGCTGGCGTCGGATCGACCAGCACCGCGCGTTGGCCATTGGCAGCAACCGCCAGCGCCACCAGTTGCGATGCTTCGAGCTGCCATGCCACGGCGACTGTAGCCTCTGCCGACAGGGCGGCCAGGAAATGCGTGAGCGAACCACGCTCGATCGCAGTATCGGAAATCACCGGCGCGAACGCCGTGTCCGTCGAAATGAAGCGAAGTGCTCGCGGACGCAGCGCCCTGAATTGCAGTGTGTCGAACAGCTCGTGCAGCCGTCGCTCGTCGCCCGCATGCTGATGCAGGTCATCCCATGGCGCGATGCCGGGAACATCCCGCACGAGCTCGGTGAGCTGTCGATTGAGCAGCGCCTGGGCGATATGAGTGCGGAAGGACTCGCCGACCTTGCCCTTGAGCTCGTCGGCATGGGTCACCATGTTGCCCAAACTTCCGTATTGATTGAGCCAGTTCGCGGCGGTCTTCTCTCCAACGCCAGGGATACCCGGCAGATTGTCGCTGGCGTCCCCCCGCATCGCGGCCACGTCGGCGTACTGAGCAGGAGTCACGCCGTACTTCTCGGCGACGGCAGCAGGTGTCATCGGAACCAGATCGGAAACGCCCTTGCGCGGATAGAGGACCGTGATGCGGTCGGTTACCAACTGCAGTGAATCGCGGTCTCCAGTCAGGATGGTGACCTCAACACCAGCAGCAGCGGCATGCGTCGCCCAGGTGGCGATGATGTCATCGGCCTCGAAGCCCTCCAACGACGCGTGACGAATTCCCAGCACATCGAGCACGTCCTTGATGAGCTCGATCTGCCCCTTGAATTCGGCGGGTGTCGCGGCACGGTTGGCCTTGTATTCGGGGTATTGCTGACGTCGAAAAGTCTCGCGATTGACGTCGAAGGCAACGGCGATGTGCGTCGGCTGTTGCTGCTCCAACGTGGTGAGCAACATCGACGTGAAGCCGTATACGGCATTGGTGATCTGGCCGCTCGATGTCACGAAGTTCTCAGCAGGCATGCCGAAGAAGGCGCGGTAGGCAAGCGAATGGCCGTCGAGCAACAGGAGTCGTTCAGTCACCTTGCGAGTGTAGAGCGGAAGTCCGACACCTCTTAGGCTCGGCACATGATTTCGCGTCCACTCGGTGAACTCGCCGACAGCATGGGTATCCGTTTGATCGAGGCGTCAGCCGAGCGCACGGTGGCCACCATGCCGGTCATTGGCAACCGCCAGCCGCTTGGTTTGCTGCACGGTGGCGCCACTGCGCTGATTGCGGAGACCGTCGGGTCGGTCGCGGCCCATCTCAGTGCCGGACCTGGTCGCTTTGCCGTGGGCATCGAATTGAACATCTCGCACCACCGCTCGGCCACAGACGGAACAGTCACCGCCACGGCGACGGCCGTGCAATTGGGCAAGACGCTCGCCACCTACAACATTGAAGTTCTCGATGATCAGGGACGCCGTATTTCTACCGCCCGGCTCAGCTGCTTGCTGCGCGACGAGCAAAAGCGGCCGACCGCCGTCGGGACCACGCCGCTCTAGCAGCCCTATCTCGTGAGCAGCGCCACGAGGACAGGCGCGACAAACAAGGCTGGCAAGAGCGAGCCGACAGCTATCTGTTTCAGGTTGAGGAGTTTCAGCGAAATTGCACCCAGGAGCAGCCCGCCGGTAGCAGTCATAGCGGCAATCTCGGCCGAGGACATGATGCTGCCCAGCGCAACACCAACCAGTGTCCACGCGGCTTGGTAGATGCCGACTGGCAGTGCACTCACGGCGACGCCCAGACCGAAAGAAGTGGCAAAGGCAATCGCGGCGAAGAAGTCCAAACTCGATTTCAACACCAGTTGATCGATGCCGGTACCCAGTCCATCGCTGATCGAACCCAAGATGGCCAAAGGACCGATGACGAAGATCAGCGAGGACATCACGAAGCCATCCACAAATCGGCCATCGCCATCGTGGGCAAAGCGGTGCTTCAATCGCTCACCGAACCGCTCCAAGCGCGACTCAATCCCGATCGCATGACCAATACCGCCTCCGATAAGCATTGCCATCAGCACAATCAGAACGGGAGCACCATCTGGAACAGCTGCCACCAACTCAGGCTTAAACACCGCCGCCCCTGAGGAGATGGCAGAGATCATCGTCACCAAGCCGAGGGCATCTGTCACCAAGACGCGTAGGGCGTCGGAGAACCGACGCCCTACCACGATGCCGAGCAGACCACCGGCCACAACAGCAACGACATTGATTGCCGTGCCGGCACCGATGAACATCATCCGCCGAGGTACGCCTTGGCAACTTCGGGGTCACGTGCGAGATCTGCTGCAGGTCCAGCCAACTTGATACTGCCGCTCTCCAAAACGTAGGCGCGCGAAGCAACTCCCAGCGCCGCCAGCGCATTCTGTTCAACGAGCAGAATGGTGACGCCCTGCTGGTTGATCTTCACAATCGTTTCAAAGATGAGATCGACCAGAACAGGAGCAAGACCCATGGAAGGCTCGTCGAGCAGCAGAAGCTTCGGGCTGCCCATCAGGGCTCGTGCGACGGCGAGCATCTGTTGTTCGCCGCCCGACATCGTGCCGGCCTTCTGCGTCAGCCGCTCCTTGATACGAGGAAATAACTCCAACACATAGTCACGGTCCTTGGCGATACCGTCGACATCGGTGCGAAGAAAGGCTCCGAGCGACAGGTTCTCATCGACGGTCATGTCCTGGAAGATGCGACGACCCTCGGGCGACTGACAGATGCCTTTCGCAACTGTCTCGTGGCCCTCGAGGTGATCAATGCGCTCGCCCATGAAGGAGACCGTTCCAGACTTGGGCTTCAGCAAGCCGGAGACGGTGCGCAAGGTGGTGGACTTGCCCGCTCCGTTGCTCCCAATGAGCGTGACAATCTCACCCTCCTGGACATCAATGTTGAGCCCCTTCACGGCAATGATGTTGCCGTAGGCGACCGTCAGGTCGCGGACTTCGAGCATTGCACTCATCAGTGACCACCCTGTGTTGCTGCCTTGCCGAGGTACGCCTCGATGACGCGCTCGTTGGACTTAATATCGTCTGGCGAACCTTCAGCGATCTTCTGGCCCTGGTCAAGCACGGTGATCCGCTCTGACACCTTCATCACGACGGACATGTCGTGCTCGATGAGCAGGATCGATACCTTTTGGTCCTCACGAACTCGACGGACGAAATCAACGAACCGTGCTGACTCCTGCGGATTCATACCGGCCGTCGGTTCATCCAACAGCAGCACGCTCGGGTTGAGCGCCAGCGCTCGAGCCACCTCGAGCCGCCGCTGATCGCCGTAGGGCAGATTTCGAGCGTAATCAGAGGCGTATTTGCCGATTCCCACGTAGTCCAGCAACTCGCGGGCACGCTCATGTGCGCGAGCCTCTTCACGCCGCTGCCCAGGAGTTTTGAGCAGGGTGGCCAAGATGCCCGACTTCATGTGCGAATGCATGGCGACCATGACATTCTCTTCTGCCGTCATCAAACCAAAGAGTCGAATGTTCTGGAAGGTTCGCGCCAGCCCTTGCTTGGCGATGATGTGCGGAGGCTTGGACGTGATGTACGCACCATTGAGCTGCACATTTCCCGAGGTCGGCTTGTACAGACCAGTGAGCACGTTGAAGAAGGTCGTCTTGCCAGCACCGTTCGGACCTATCAGGCTGACGATGCCGCCTTCTGGCACATTGAATGAGACATCGTTTACCGCGACGAGACCGCCGAATTTGACGGTGATGTTGTTCGCCTCTAGCGCGTTTGCCATCAGTGGACTTCCTCATTGTCGGATTCGTGTTCATGCATCACGAGTCTGGTGCGAGCTTCGGGGATGAACCCTTCGCGTCGGAACATCATCATCAGGATCAGCAGCATGCCGAAGATGAGAAAGTTGAACGACGGAAAATTGATGTCCGTGCCGAGGGCACCATTGACGCTGTTACCGAACTGCTGCAGACCAATGCCATTGATCCAGGAGAGCACCAATGCGCCTACCATCACACCCCACACATTGCCCATGCCACCGAGCACCACCATTGCCAGCAAAATGATGGAGATGGAGAAGTTGAAGCGCTCTGCGAAGATGCCGTTGATGTGTGTCGCAAACGCAACTCCGCCAAGACCGCCGGAGAACGCGCCGACCGCGTAGGCGGATAGCTTGGTGCGCATGAGCGGGACGCCCATCATGCTCGCAGCGAGTTCGTCTTCGCGGATCGCAAGCCAGGCACGGCCGAGCCGGCCAGAGCGGAGTCGCAATGACACGAGCACCATGCCTGCGCAGATGATGGCGTAGATGACGAACTTGTAGTCCAGATCGAAGGGACCGAGATTGCGGAATCCAAAGAATTGAATCGGATCGAGTGGCGTAATGCCCTTATTACCATTGGACAAATTAAAGCCGTTGATGTTCTCACCATTGACGAACACCTGCGGAATGATTTCACCGAAACCGAGCGTCACCAAGGCGAGGTAATCGCTCTTCAGACGCAACGTCGGCGCACCGATGATGATGCCCCAGATGGCACAAAACGCGCCGCCGGCGAGGAGTACCCACCAGAACGTCACGTGAATGCCCATTTCTAGGCCAGGTGCGGGATTGCCGAAAAGGTTCACCTTGAAGGTGTTCAGGAACGAGGACATCAGCCAACCAGCGACATAGCCACCAATCGCCCAGAAGGCAACGAAGCCGAGGTCAAGAAGTCCCGCGTACCCGACGACGATGTTGAGACCCAGCGCCATGATGATGTAGATGATCATCTCGTTGGTGTTGGCGTTTGAGAACCAGCCCTGGATGAAGTTGCGGAACTCGCTGGGTGAGTTGGGAACGATCCAGTGGTAGAGCACAAAGAGCCCGATTGCAGCGGCAGTAAAGCCCAGTGCCCACCGTCGGTTGCTGGTCTGTTCTATAGAAGCATGTCGAGTCATGTCACACCTTTTCCGTCACGCTCTTGCCGAGCAGTCCCGCCGGTTTGAACACCATGAGCAGGATCAGGATGGTGAACACCACGGACTGCGACCAGTGCTGACCGAGGCCGTACGACAATCCGTCGTTCAAGCCTTGGATGAGGCCGATTAGCACGCCACCAAGCACAGCACCGGAGAGGTTGCCTATTCCGCCAAGCACGGCGGATGTGAAGGCAATCAAGCCCAATTGGAATCCCAGGTTGTATGCGGTCGTGCCAATCACTTGCTGGTACATCAGACCAGCGGCTCCGGCCAAGGCTCCACCCAATCCAAAGGTGAACGAGATGGTGCGATCCACATTGATACCCATCAAACGTGCCGCATCCTGGTCTTGCGCGGTTGCGCGCATCGCACGTCCCTGCTTGGTCTTGGTGACCAGCCACGTGAGTATCGCGAGAATCGGAATCGTCACGACGAAGATGATGAGCGTCTTCACGTCGATGATGACACCGCCGAGATTGAGCTTTGTACCAGGAAGCACGCTCGGCCATTGTTTTTGACCTGAGCCGTTCCAGCGAAGTCCAACGAATTGCAGCACGAAGGACATTCCAACGGCCGTGATGAGGGGTGCCAGTTTTGGCGCGCGTCGGAGGCGACGATACGCGAATCGTTCGATACCGATGTTGATACCGCCGCAGAAGGTCATAGACACGACGAGCGCCACCGCGAAGGCACCGTAGCCGGCCAGACTCTGGCCGGTTTGTCCGAGCACCGTTGTGATGACGAGCGCCGACATCATGGTGCCAAGCATGAACAGATCGCCATGCGCGAAGTTGATGAGTTGGATGATGCCGTACACCATCGTGTAGCCGAGGGCGATCATCGCGTAGAGAGCGCCATTCTTGAGGCCGTCAATGGCGACCGTCAGGAACTGTGCGGGGTCGTGTAGGAAATTGAAGCCGAGCCAGAAGGCCAGTCCGGTGAGGATGAGTCCCCCGGAAATCTTGAGCGTGAGGTCCTTGGGGTCAATCGTGGGTGCCTTAGGCGCCACAGGTGGCGACGTCTTGGCCGCGTCCGCTGTCATGCGTGCATCCTGTTTCTCGATGGGCTGGTGGGGTATTTGACAGGGGGCGGGGTCCGATCGCCGTAGCGCTCGGACCCCGCTCCTTGCTGTCTATTCCGTTACTGGACAGTCCAAGGCTTCAACGTGACTTCCTTGCCACCCTGAATCTGCAGGATGGTCATGTCGAGAGCCGTGGTATCGCCCGTCTTCGGATCCAGGTGGATTTCCTTGCCGAGCATCGAGATGTCTGCGCCGACGGTGACACCGCTGCCGCTGAGGACTGCCTCGGTGACGCCCTTACGGGTGCCGTCCGATGCTTCAATGGCGGCGAGGATGACCTGGAGTGCGGCCACACCGTAGATCGAGTACGAGTTGACAAGAGCCTTGCCGTACTTGGCCTCAAATGCCTTGGCGAACGCCGCCGGTGCTCCGCCGCGTGCCAGCAGCGAATCGGCAGCCATGCCCGAGAACGTCAGGTAAGCGCCATCAGCTTCCGGCATGCCATCAAAGTCCGGGTAACCAACGAAACCGTCAGGTGCAATCAGTTTGACGGCCTTGTTGTCACCGAGAACGCTGAGCTTGTCCTTAACGA
>CAWATP010000006.1:0-7099 GCA_963784905.1 uncultured Actinomycetota bacterium
GCTAGCCATCCGAGCGAACCGAGGCTTCCATGCGATCCCGTCAGTGGGCGGCAGCGTCCCAGTTGGAGCCGACTCCGACGCTGACGTCGAGCGGAACTGCCAGTTCCACTGCGCGGCCCATCTCGCGGCGGACGAGTTCGCTGACCGCATGGACTTCGTCGTGGGGGCACTCGAGCACGAGTTCGTCGTGAACCTGCAGCAGCAACTGCGTCTTTGTGCCCGCTGACTGCAGTGCCTGCTCGACACCGAGCATGGCCGCCTTGATGATGTCTGCTGCACTGCCTTGAATAGGTGCATTCAGCGCCATTCGTTCTGCCAATTCCCGGCGGACCCGCTGGTCGGAGTTCAGATCGGGTAGGTAGCGACGCCGCCCGAGCATCGTTTCGGTGTAGCCCGTGTCACGAGCCTTGGACACCGCATCCCGCAGATACTCCTGCACACGCCCGAACCGTTCGAAATACAGACCCATTAAGCGCTGCGCCTCGGCGGCATCGACAGCGAGCTGTGCTGCAAGGCCGTAGGCGCTGAGGCCGTAGGCAAGGCCATACGACATCGCTTTGATACGGCGGCGCAAATCGGGGGTGACCGCTGCTGGGTCAACACCGAAAACCTGGGACGCCATAGTGGTGTGCAGGTCCTCCCCGGAATGGAACGCCGCGATGAGCGCTGCATCCTGCGAGAGGTGGGCCATGATGCGCATCTCGATCTGGCTGTAGTCCGCTGTCATCAGCACATCAAAGCCAGGGCCCGGTACGAATGCCTTGCGAATCCGCCGCCCATCAGGAGTGCGCACAGGAATGTTTTGCAGGTTCGGTTCGGTGCTGGCCAATCGTCCCGTCGCAGCCACCGTCTGCTGGAACGTGGTGCGCACTCTGCCGTCAAGTTCGATCGCGGGCAGCAGCCCTGTCACTGTCTGTCGAAGTTTGGACGTTTCTCGCCACTGCAGGATGTGTTCGAGCAACGGGTCACTTGTGCGGTCGAAGAGTGACTGCAGGGCTTCGGCATCAGTCGTATAGCCGGTCTTTGTCTTCTTCGTCTTGGGCAGTCCGCGCTTGACGAAGAGCAACTCCTGCAACTGCTTGGGTGAACCCAGATTGAACGTGTCCCCCGCGACCGCAAAGGCGGCCTGCTCTTCGCCCGCGATCAGCACGCCAAACTCCGCATCAAGTTCCATGAGCGTGGATCGTTCGACGGTTATGCCTCGTCGCTCCATGCTCGCGAGCAATGCGAGGAGCGGCATCTCCATATTGGTGAGCAGTGGCAGGGCACTTTCCTGCTCCAACTTCTCCGTAAGGTGCTCGTGTAGTGCGAACGTCGCAGCCGCGGCCGCTCCGACATCCGATCGGTCGTCCTCGTCGAACAGCGATGCCGACACGTCGCTCGGAGCGGCCATGGCAAGACCCAGGAATCGCTGGGCGCATTCTGCAAGATCAGTTGAACGCACTCCGGGAAGAGCCAAATACGCCATCAATGCCGTGTCGTGCGTCCAGCCGGTGAAGGCAGGGATCGCGCGCAGCAGCGGTTTCACATGATGCCCGACGAGTTGTCCATGGGCGGCCAAGAGCGAAACTGAAGCAGGCGTGGGATCGACGAGCACGGCACGTTGGCCATCTGCAGCAACTGCGAGTGCGACCAGCTGCGATGCTTCGAGCTGCCACGCCACAGCGACTATTGCGTCCGCCGAGAGCGCACCTAAGAACTGGTTGAGCGAACCGCGTTCAATGGCGGTATCTGCTACTACCGGAGCGAACGCAGTGTCTGTCGAAATGAAGCGAAGTGCTCGCGGGCGCAGCGCCCTGAATTGCAGTGTGTCGAAGAGTTCGTGCAGTCGACGCTCATCACCCGGATGCTGATGTAAGTCATCCCATGGCGCGATGCCTGGAACCTCACGCACGAGTTCGGTGAGTTGCCGGTTGAGCAACGCCTGCGCTACATGCGCACGGAAGGACTCGCCTACCTTGCCTTTGAGCTCGTCGGCGTGCGTCACCATGTTGCCCAAACTGCCATAGTGGTTGAGCCAGTTGGCGGCGGTCTTTTCCCCAACGCCGGGGATACCGGGCAGGTTGTCGCTCGCGTCGCCGCGCATTGCGGCGACGTCGGCGTACTGAGCAGGAGTCACGCCGTACTTCTCGGCAACGGCCGCGGGTGTCATTGGGACGAGATCGGAAACACCCTTGCGCGGGTAGAGCACGGTGATGTGGTCGGTCACCAACTGCAGTGAATCGCGGTCGCCGGTCAGGATGGTGACCTCAACACCAGCAGCAGCGGCATGGGTCGCCCAGGTGGCGATGATGTCGTCAGCCTCAAAGCCCTCAAGTGACGCGTGGCGAATGCCGAGCACATCGAGCACATCCTTGATGAGTTCGATCTGGCCCTTGAACTCAGCGGGCGTGGCAGCACGATTGGCCTTGTACTCGGGGTACTGCTGTCGCCGGAACGTTTCGCGATTCACATCGAACGCGACTGCGATATGTGTTGGCTGTTGCTGCTCTAACGTGGTGAGCAGCATGGAAGTGAAGCCATACACGGCATTGGTGATCTGGCCGCTGGATGTCACAAAGTTCTCGGCCGGCATGCCGAAGAAGGCGCGGTAGGCCAGCGAATGGCCGTCGAGCAGCAGGAGTCGTTCAGTCACCTTGTGAGTGTAGAGCGGAAGTCCCACACCTCTTAGGCTCGGCACATGATTTCGCGTCCGCTCGGTGAACTCGCCGACAGCATGGGTATCCGTTTGATCGAAGCGTCAGCGGAGCGCACGGTGGCCACCATGCCGGTCATCGGCAACCGTCAGCCGCTGGGTTTACTGCACGGCGGCGCCACAGCACTGATTGCGGAGACAGTTGGATCGGTCGCTGCCCATCTCAGCGCCGGTCCTGGTCGCTTTGCCGTGGGCATCGAGTTGAACATTTCCCACCACCGTTCGGCCACCGACGGAACAGTCACAGCAACGGCAATGGCCGTGCAATTGGGCAAGACCCTCGCCACCTACAACATCGAAGTGCTCGATGATCATGGACGCCGTATCTCAACGGCTCGGCTCACCTGCTTGCTGCGCGACGAGGAAAAGCGTCCGACCGCTGTCGGAACCACTCCGCTCTAGGAGCGCTATCTGCTCAGCAACGCAACGAGCGCAGGCGCAACAAATAGAGCAGGCAAGAGCGAGCCAACCGCTATCTGTTTGAGGTTGAGCAGCTTCAGCGAAATCGCGCCAAGGAGTAGCCCGCCTGTTGCTGTCATGGCGGCGATCTCTGCGCCGGACATGACACTTCCCAGCCCGACACCGATCAGCGTCCACACGCCTTGGTAGATGCCCACAGGAATTGCGCTCACAGCGACGCCCAGGCCGAATGAAGTGGCGAAAGCAATCGCCGCGAAGAAGTCCAAACTCGACTTCAACACCAGTTGATCAATGCCGGTGCCCAGGCCATCGCTGATGGAACCAAGAATGGCTAGCGGTCCAATGACGAAGATCAACGAGGACATCACAAATCCATCGACAAATCGGCCATCGCCATCGTGGGCGAAGCGGTGCTTCAAACGCTCACCGAAGGCTTCAAGCCGTGCCTCGATGCCGACAAGATGACCGATCCCGCCACCGATAAGCATGGCCATGAGCACGATCAACACGGGTGCGCCATCGGGCACCGCGGCCACCAACTCGGGTTTGAACACGGCTGCTCCGGAGGACACCGCGGAGATCAACGTGACAAGGCCGAGGGCGTCCGTCACCAACACGCGTAGGGCGTCGGAGAACCGGCGCCCTACAACAATGCCGAGCAGACCACCGGCCGCAACGGCAACGACATTGATCGCCGTGCCGGCACCGATGAACATCATCCGCCGAGGTACGCCTTGGCGACTTCGGGGTCGCGCGCCAGATCGGCAGCAGCGCCAGCGAGCTTGATGCTGCCGCTCTCCAAAACGTAGGCGCGCGAAGCAACACCCAGTGCGGCCAGAGCATTCTGTTCGACGAGCAAAATGGTGACACCCTGCTTGTTGATCTTCACAATGGTTTCAAAGATCAGATCAACCAGCACGGGCGCCAGACCCATGGAAGGTTCATCCAGCAGGAGCAACTTCGGGCTGCCCATCAGTGCGCGACCCACTGCAAGCATCTGCTGTTCGCCGCCGGACATGGTGCCGGCCTTCTGCGTCAGCCGCTCTTTGATGCGAGGAAACAGTTCCAGCACATAGTCACGGTCCCTGGCGATCCCATCGACGTCGGTGCGAAGAAACGCGCCCAGCGAAAGGTTCTCGTCAACCGTCATGTCCTGAAAGATGCGACGACCCTCGGGCGACTGGCAAATACCCTTGGCAACCGTCTCGTGGCCCTCTAGGTGATCAATGCGCTCACCCATGAAGGAGACCGTTCCCGACTTGGGCTTCAGCAGGCCAGAGATAGTGCGCAGGGTCGTCGATTTGCCAGCGCCATTGCTGCCGATGAGTGTGACGATCTCACCCTCATGGACGTCAATGTTGAGCCCCTTTACGGCAATGATGTTGCCGTAGGCGACCGTCAGATCGCGGACTTCGAGCATTGCACTCATCAGTGACCACCCTGCGTTGCTGCCTTGCCGAGGTACGCCTCGATGACGCGCTCGTTGGACTTGATATCGTCGGGCGAGCCCTCGGCGATCTTCTGGCCCTGGTCAAGCACCGTGATCCGCTCGGACACCTTCATAACGACGGACATGTCATGCTCGATGAGCAGGATGGACACCTTCTGATCCTCACGGACGCGTCGAACGAAGTCGACGAACCGAGCCGACTCCTGCGGATTCATACCGGCCGTCGGTTCGTCGAGCAGCAAAACGCTGGGATTCAGCGCCAGGGCTCGAGCAACTTCAAGTCGACGCTGATCACCGTAGGGCAGATTGCGCGCGTAATCCGAGGCGTACTTGCCAATGCCCACATAGTCGAGCAATTCGCGGGCACGCTCATGGGCGCGCGCCTCTTCACGACGCTGACCGGGAGTCTTGAGCAGCGTGCTCAGAATGCCTGCCTTCATGTGTGAATGCATCGCGACCATGACGTTCTCCTCAGCCGTCATCAGACCGAAGAGTCGAATGTTCTGGAAGGTACGCGCCAGTCCCTGTTTGGCAATCATGTGCGGCGGCTTGGACGTGATGTACGCACCATTGAGCTGCACGTTCCCGGAGGTCGGCTTGTACAGGCCTGTCAGGACGTTGAAGAAGGTCGTCTTGCCAGCACCGTTTGGGCCGATGAGGCTGACAATCCCGCCTTCGGGCACATGGAATGAGACATCGTTGACCGCGATGAGACCACCGAACTTGACGGTGATGTTGTTCGCCTCTAGCGCGTTTGCCATCAGTGGACTTCCTCGTTGTCGGATTCGTGCTCATGCATCACGAGTCGGGTGCGGGCTTCGGGGATGAACCCTTCACGGCGGAACATCATCATCAAAATCAGCAGCATGCCAAAGATGAGGAAGTTGAACGAGGGGAAGTTGATGTCCGTGCCAAGAGCACCGTTCACGCTATTGCCGAACTGCTGCAGGCCGATGCCATTGATCCAGGAAAGCACCAATGCGCCCACCATCACGCCCCACACGTTGCCCATGCCTCCGAGCACGACCATCGCAAGCAAAATGATGGAGATCGAGAAGTTGAAGCGCTCGGCGAAGATGCCGTTGATGTGTGTGGCAAACGCCACGCCACCAAGCCCACCGGAGAACGCGCCGACCGCATAGGCAGAAAGCTTGGTGCGCATCAGCGGGACGCCCATCATGCTTGCAGCCAGTTCGTCCTCGCGGATCGCCAGCCACGCGCGACCGAGCCGCCCCGACCGGAGTCGCAATGACACAAGCACCATGCCAGCACAAATAATGGCGTAGATCACGAACTTGTAGTCCAGATCGAAGGGTCCGAGATTGCGGAAGCCGAAGAACTGGATCGGATCAAGGGGCGTGATGCCCTTATTGCCATTCGACAAGTTGAAGCCATTGATGTTCTCACCGTTAACGAACACCTGCGGGATGATCTCGCCGAAGCCGAGCGTGACCAAGGCGAGATAGTCGCTCTTGAGCCGCAAGGTCGGCGCACCGATGATGATGCCCCAGATTGCGCAAAACGCTCCGCCGGCGAGGAGAACCCACCAGAACGTCACGTGTATTCCCATTTCCAGACCCGGTGCTGGATTGCCGAAAATGTTCACCTTGAACGTATTGAGGAAGGACGACATGAGCCAACCAGCGACGTAGCCGCCGATGGCCCAGAACGCCACGAAGCCGAGGTCAAGAAGTCCGGCGTAGCCGACCACAATATTGAGGCCCAGCGCCATAATGATGTAGATGACCATCTCGTTGGTGTTGGCGTTTGAGAACCAGCCTTGGATGAAGTTGCGGAACTCGCTCGGCGAGTTCGGGACGATCCAGTGGTACAGCACAAAGAGGCCGATGGCAGCTGCCGTGAACCCCATAGCCCACCGACGGTTGCTGGTCTGTTCCATAGAAGCATGTCGAGTCATGTCACACCTTTTCCGTGACGCTCTTGCCGAGCAGGCCAGCTGGTTTGAACACCATGAGCAGGATCAGGATGGTGAAGACGACCGATTGTGACCAGTGCTGACCGAGACCGTAGGCGAGCCCATCGTTCAGGCCTTGGATGAGGCCGATAAGCACGCCGCCAAGCACAGCTCCGGAAAGATTGCCAATGCCGCCAAGCACGGCCGAAGTGAAAGCAATCAGTCCTAATTGGAAGCCCAAGTTGTATGCGGTAGTACCAATCACTTGCTGGTACATGAGGCCAGCGGCCCCTGCCAAGGCGCCACCGAGTCCGAAGGTAAACGAGATGGTGCGATCAACATTGATGCCCATCAGCCGGGCAGCATCCTGATCCTGAGCAGTTGCGCGCATCGCACGCCCCTGCTTGGTCTTGGTCACCAGCCACGTGAGTGTCGCGAGAATCGGAATAGTCACAATGAAGATGATGAGCGTCTTGACATCGACGATGACACCACCGAGATCAAGTTTGGTATCTGGCAGCACACTCGGCCACTGCTTTTGGCCCGAACCATTCCAACGAAGACCCACGAATTGCAGCACAAACGACATACCGACGGCGGTGATGAGGGGTGCCAATTT
>CAWATP010000007.1:0-113699 GCA_963784905.1 uncultured Actinomycetota bacterium
AATTACGTCGACGAGTCACATCCGGAGCCGGGCACCTTCTTCGCCGACTGGCAGGAGCCCGACGTCCGCTGACGTCACAGCAGCAATTTGGGGCAGGGTCCAACGTCCGGTAACCTCAGCCCGATCACTTTCGGGAGTTTCCGTGGACGCACGCTCGGCCCTCGTGTTCGATGTATTCGAACTCGGTCGGCGCGCAGGCGCCATGGTCACGCTTGACCGTGAGGCCTCGGCTCCGGCCGGCTTCACCACCGAAGTGATTGGGGTGCCTGAAGGCACCGAGCTCGACGTTCAGGGACGTCTGGAATCGGTGGTGGAAGGCGTCCTCGTCACTGTTGTGGTTTCGACCAAGGCCGTGGGCGAATGCTCACGGTGTCTGGAACCGGTAGAAGTCCCGGTGACGGTCGAACTTCAAGAGTTGTACGAGTACGACGACCCCAAGATGCGATCCTCGGAAGACGAGGAATCGGATCTTTTCCGATTAGAGGACGACTTGCTCGACCTCGAACCGGCCCTCCGCGATGCGGTGGTGCTCGCACTCCCGCGAGCGCCTCTGTGCAAAGAGGATTGCCTCGGTCTGTGCCCGCAATGCGGGCTACGGATGGAGGAGGACCCGACGCACGAACACGTTCAACTCGACACCCGCTGGGCGGCCCTCGAAGGCTTGCTCAACCGGGACGAACCGAAAGAAGGCTGACAGCCATGGCCGTTCCGAAGCGGAAGACCTCGCGCTCGAACACCCGTCACCGCCGCTCCGCGTGGAAGGCCGGCAAGATCACTCTCGTTGCCTGCGACCGTTGCCGTGCACCCAAGCTGCCCCACACTGCGTGTGGCACCTGTGGCACGTACGCGAAGCGTCAGGTCATCGACGTCTGATCGGCATGACGCCGGTCGATGCGCTCATTGAGCGCCTCGGGATCGGTCTTGACGATGCCCTGCTCGAACGGGCGCTGACCCATCGCTCGTACGCGTACGAGCACGGTGGTTTGCCCACCAATGAGCGCCTCGAATTCTTGGGCGACTCGGTCCTCGGGCTTGTCGTCACCGATTCCCTGTATCGCACGTTTCCCGACCTCCCTGAAGGTCAGCTCGCGAAGTTGCGCGCTGCGGTCGTCAACGCACGCACCTTGGCGGCTATCGGTCATGACCTGCTCATTGGCCCGGCATTGCGTCTTGGCCGCGGCGAAGAAACCACCGGTGGCCGGGAGAAGGCCAGTATCTTGGCCGACACGGTCGAGGCCCTCATTGGCGCTGTATTCATTGAGCACGGCATCGAAGTAGCGACCAGAATCGTGCATCGGCTCGTTGACGCACACGTCGAGATCTCGTCTTCGCTGGGAGCAGCGTTGGATTGGAAAACGAGCTTGCAAGAACTGACGGCCACGCTCGGTCTTGGCGTTCCGCAGTACGTTGTCACGGAAGATGGACCAGACCACGCCAAGACCTTCGAAGCTCAGGTGGCGCTCGGCGAGAAGTTGTTCGGCTATGGACTTGGTCGGAGCAAGAAGTCTGCGGAGCAAGCGGCCGCAGCAACTGCATATGAAGAACTGCGCCTGCGCGTCGGCACGCTGACGAGTAGATGCTTGACGCGACCGCAATCGCGTCTCCAGTTTGGTGATTCACCCGAATACTGATTAGCATTCGGGCGCTCACAACGAATTGTTCGTGGCCCGCCCTCATCGTCTAGAGGCCTAGGACGCCGCCCTTTCACGGCGGTAGCACGGGTTCGAATCCCGTTGGGGGTACGAGCTCCGGGAAACCGGAGTTGCCTTGGGTAAGCGCATCAGCGCTTTGCAGAAGGCCCGGTAGCGCAGTCGGTTAGCGCGCCGCCCTGTCACGGCGGAGGTCGCGGGTTCAAGTCCCGTCCGGGTCGCGTCAGCCCCGGTTCGCGAAAGCGAATCGGGGCTTTTTGCTGCTTGCAGTCGTGGCGGTGTCTGGAGCCAACACAGCTTCCTGTACGTGGCGTAGCTGGGAGTATCACATGCGGGGACAACCACAGGGAGGCGAGGGTCGCTGTGAGGTTACGTGCTGTTCTCGCTTCGTTCACCCATCTATGGAAGGCTTTGCGCATGACCGACGGATGGATGCATGACACCTCGGTGCTCGTCACTGGCAGTCGACAGGACAGTCGCTTCGTCGACCGCGAGCTTTCCTGGCTGCACTTCAACACGCGTGTGTTGGAACTGGCCGAAGATCCGGAGATGCCGCTGCTTGAGCGAGTGAAGTTTCTGGGCATCGTCACCAGCAACCTCGATGAGTTCTTCATGGTGCGCGTTGCTGGTCTCAAACGGCGCATTGCGGCGGGCATAGCAACTCGCTCAGCCACGGGTGCTCTGCCCCGAGAGACGCACGCTGCAGTGCTCAACGCGACGCGCAAACTCACTGAGCGGCAAACCGCATGCTTCCTCGATCAGGTGCTGCCCGCGCTGCGTAAAGAGGGCATCCACATCTTGCGCTGGCGCGATCTTGCTGAAGCACAGCAAAGACCGCTGACCGAGATGTTCCATGCCAAGGTGTTCCCGGTACTTACTCCGCTTGCCGTGGACCCCTCGCATCCGTTTCCATATATCTCCGGTCTCTCGCTGAATCTCGCCATCGTGGTGCGCAATCCGCACACGGGCACTCGTATCTTTGCTCGCGTCAAGGTGCCGCAGTCGCTGGATCGTTTTGTGCCGGTAGCGCGAGGCGCTTCGGACTTTGTGCCGCTAGAAGACATCATCGCGGCGCACTTGGACACGCTCTTCCCCGGGATGGTGCTCGAACACTTTAACTTCTTCCGCGTCACCCGCAACGAAGACGTTGAAGTTGAAGAAGACGACGCCGAAAACTTGCTGACGGCAATGGAACGAGAGTTGCTGCGTCGCCGCTTTGGTCCGCCGGTGCGTCTCGAAGTTGAGGATTCGATCGACTCATCGTTGCTCGCCACACTGGTCGAAGAACTCGATGTGACGCCTGCTGAAGTTTTTTACGTGCCGTGGCCGCTCGATCTGCGGGGATTGCTGACGATCGCGGAACTGCCGCGAGAGGACTTGCTGCTTCCTGCTTTTGTACCGAAGACGGCGGCGGGCTTGGTGACTGTCGAATCAGCCTCGGCGCCCAACGTCTTTGAAATGATGCGGAAGGGCGATGTGCTCTTGCACCACCCCTACGACTCCTTCTCCACATCGGTGCAGCTATTCCTCAAGCAAGCTGCGGTTGATCCTCAGGTGCTCGCCATCAAGCAGACCTTGTACCGCACCTCGGGTGATTCGCCGATCGTGCAGGCGCTGATCGAAGCGGCTGAATGGGGCAAGCAGGTGCTCGCACTCGTTGAGATCAAGGCTCGCTTTGACGAAGAGGCTAATATTGAGTGGGCGCGCCAGCTCGAGCAGGCAGGCGTGCATGTTGTGTACGGCGTGGTCGGACTCAAGACGCATGCAAAGCTTTCCATGGTGGTGCGCGACGATGGCGACAAGTTGCGTCGTTACATCCACACCGGCACCGGTAACTACCATCCCAAGACCGCGCGCTATTACGAAGACTTTGGTTTGCTCACCACCGACCAAGCCATCGGCGAGGATGTCGCACAGCTGTTCAATCAGTTGTCTGGTTTCGGCATTGCCTCCAACTACAAGAAGTTGATCGTGGCTCCCGAGAGCCTTCGCGATGGGCTGATCGAGCGTATTCGTCGTGAAGCAGAGCATCACATCGAAGGCCGTCCCGCCAAGATCACCTTTAAGTGCAACTCCATCGTGGATGAGCGCATCATCGATGCGCTGTATGACGCGTCGCGAGTGGGCGTGCCGATCGACATCATCGTCCGCGGAATCTGCTCAATTCGCCCCGGCGTGCCGGATATGTCAGAAACGATTCGCGTCTGCTCGCAGCTCGGGCGCTTCCTTGAGCACAGTCGGGTCTACACCTTCGCCAACGGTGGCGTTGATGACGTGCTGATCGGCTCTGCTGATCTCATGCACCGCAATCTCGATCGACGTGTTGAGGTGCTGGTGCCGATCGAAGTGCCCGCGCATGTGGCGCGCATCAAGGAGTTTCTTGAGTTCGCGGCCGCGGACACGACTGCATCTTGGCGTCTCGACAGTAACGGCACATGGCGCCGTATGAAGCGTGATGCGAACGGTCTTGCACTGGCGGATTTCCAAGAGACGCTCGTCGCCCGAAACCGAACCAAGATCTAGGGGATTGCCTGTGACGACCGTGCCTGAAGCCGTCAGTGCGCCCAGAATTTTCGCTGCTGGGGTGGTGGCGCTGCGGGGCTCGGGCAAGCGCACCGAGGCGCTCGTCATCTACCGACCCGATCGAAACGACTGGTCGCTGCCCAAGGGCAAAGTCGATCCAGGGGAGCGGCTCGCCGCGGCTGCCGTTCGCGAAACCTTGGAAGAGACGGGATTGCACGTCACCCTGGGTGTCCCGCTGCAGACGGTTCGCTATCGCGTGGTGGATCCTCGTTCCGGTTCCACACTCTCGGCCAAGAAGTCGGTGCACTACTGGTTGGCGCGGATCAGCGATCCGGCGATCGCATCAGGCGAGGCGGATATGCCAGAGGGTTGGGTTCCCAACAGCGAGGTCGGCGAGATGCGCTGGGTGCGCGTGCACAAGCTGCCTGCATTGCTCACCTACCCACACGATCTTGATGTGGTTGAAGAAGCACTGCTCGCCCCAGCGAACACCTCGCCCTTCATCTTGGTACGGCATGCCCAGGCGGAGAAGCGCTCGGAGTTTCGAGAGCGCGAAGGCGACGAGATCTCTGACAACGTCCGTCCTCTGACGGCCTTAGGTGAAGCACAGGCCCAATCTCTTGCCGATGTGTTCGCGGCGTATGGCATCACGGCTGTTTCGACTTCGAGTGCGGTGCGCTGCCGCGACACGGTCGTGCCGTATGCCGAGCGTATTGGCGCTGCAATCGATGCCATCGACTCCATCACTGAGGAGTCCTTCGCTGTTCGACCCAAGCGGGGAGTGCGCGACATACTCGGCCTGCTGACGCAGACCGCGCCATCGGTGGTGTCGATTCACCGACCGACCAAGAAGCGGCTTATGCGCGCCATCAGTGACGAGATCGAGCAAGAAGTCAGCCTGGCGCTAGCACCTGCGGAGTATGTGGTGCTGCACCGCGCGGTGAAGCTGGGTGCCGAGGGCCAGGTGAAGCACGCGCGCCTCGGTGCGTCCACCCGAGTAGAAGCCGGCCCGCACCACGTTTGAGTCAAGGTATGCAGTAGGGGGAGACGCACAATGCGTCTCCCCCTACTGCGTCTTACGGGCAGGACATGTAGAAGTGACCGCCGTACCAGACGCCAGTGCATGGACTTCCGCCGGGACCCAGGCCTCCATCCTGTGGAGCGATGATCAAGGGTGAGACAGTGATCGCGGATGCCGGTGGAGCAGCAGTTGTCGATAGGACTGCGATCAGAAACGCGGAAATTAGGATGGTCTTTCGCATTGGAATCCCCCAGTGGCTGTGTTGTTGTAACGCAGTTGAGAGCATTGCAGAAGACTTGACTGAGAGTTAAGAAAGAAATTACTCTAGGAAAACATATCTGCGGCGGCTGTACCAATCCCGGCTCACGGATAGCGAACTGCATACTTAAGTCTCTGGGGGCAGCATGTTTCACTTTCTGAGTCGGACCAAGCGAGTTCGCTGCTACAACTGCGGGCTCGACTATCGGCGCAGTCGGGGATCCGCATGCCCTCGCTGCGCTGAGTCGAGAACTCTTCCAACTCATGCTCGGCTCACGTTGGCCGACCTCCCAACTCGGACTCCTGGATCATTCGGCCCGACCGTCGCGGGTCATGCCATCCCTGACATGGCCCGCCGCGCTCAAGAGGAGGAAGACCGCAAGCGGCGATTGCCGTCAGGGGAGTATTAGCGGGCTTTGGTACGTGGCGACCCAGCACTGGCCGTGATCTGAACGAAGACCTGCGGAAGGGGGAGACGCACAATGCCTCTCCCCGTTCCGCTGTTTGGTCGATCAGGGAGTGATGATGGCGCCCTTGCCAATGCTGACGATGCCCGTGTCGGAGATCGAGAAGCGTTGGCGGTCGAGCTCTGGGTCGACACCGATCATGGCGCCGGCAGGCACGATGACGTTCTTATCGAGGATGGCGCGACGAACGACAGCACCACGGCCGATGCGAACGCCTGGCATCAGGATGGATCCCTCAACGTAGGCGCCCTCTGCAATGTGCACGTTGTCCGAAAGCACCGATGTGCGGACGTGCGCACCCGCAACGATTGACCCAGCGCCGATGATGGTCTCGTGGGCCGTACCGCCTTCAACGAACTTGGCCGGCGGTAGCGGTGATTGCGCAGTCAAGATCGGCCACTTGCTGTTGTACAGGTTGAACACGGGGTGCACAGACACAAGATCCATATGCGCCTCGTGGTACGCCTCGATGGTGCCCACATCGCGCCAGTAGCCGCGATCGCGGTCTGTTGCGCCGGGCACGACGTTGTTAGCGAAGTCGTACACGTGCGCATCGCCAGCAGCGGTGAGGGCCGGAATGATGTTGCCGCCCATGTCGTGCATCGAACTATCGTCGGCCGCATCCTCGGTCAGCACGTCAATGAGCGCCTTGGTAGTGAACACGTAGTTGCCCATTGAGACGTACGCCTCATCGGGCGAGCCTGGCACTGCTGGGGGATCTTTTGGCTTCTCGAGGAAGCGGCTGATCTTCTGCCCATCCGCTGCCGCTTCAATAACGCCGAATTGGTGCGCCTCTGAACGCGCCTGGCGGATGCCTGCGACAGTGACAGCCGCGCCCGAATCGATGTGCTGCTGCACCATCTGCGACGGGTCCATGCGGTACACGTGATCGGCGCCGAAGACGACGACGTAATCCGGCTGATCGTCTTGAATCAAGTTGAGCGATTGGAAGATGGCGTCGGCAGATCCGGTGTACCAGCGCGGGCCGAGGCGTTGCTGCGCCGGCACCGGCGCGACGAAGTCACCGAACATCGACGACTGTCGCCAAGCCGTCGCGATGTGACGATCGAGCGAGTGTGACTTGTATTGGGTGAGCACCGCCAGACGTCGGTAACCCGCATTGGCAAGGTTGGACAGCACGAAATCGATGAGGCGGTAGGCGCCGCCAAATGGAACTGCCGGCTTGGCACGATCGGCGGTGAGTGGCATGAGCCGCTTGCCTTCGCCACCTGCGAGCACGAGGCCCAGAACGCGAGGTGTACCCCCCATGGATTTCTCCTTCCGGACTGTTGCCCAAACCTTATGTGGCGAGCATGGCCCCGCCTAGGCTGGGGCGCGTGAAACTTGCCATAACAACGCGTGAATGGCCGCCGGAGGTTTACGGCGGCGCCGGAGTCCATGTCACTGAATTGGTGAAGGCGCTGCGACATCACATCGATGTTGACGTGTTCTGCATGGGCGCCGAGCGAGATGACGCTGTGGCATTTCCGCTCGTTGGAGCCGACGACATGAACACTGCGCTGAAGGTGATCGCGGCCGATGTGCAGATGGCGGCTGCGGTTTCTACAACTGACGCGGACGTTGTGCACTCGCACACTTGGTACGCGAATATGGCGGGTCATCTCGCGGGCGCAACCAAGGGCGTGCCGCATGTGATCTCAGCGCATTCATTGGAGCCGGATCGCCCGTGGAAGCTCGACCAACTCGGCGGCGGCTACCGCGTCTCGTCATGGGTTGAGCAAGAGGCATACCGAGCTGCAGCGACGATCATCGCGGTGAGTCACGGCATGCGCGCCGATGTGCTGCGTGCATATCCCTTCCTCGATCCGGAAAAGGTGACTGTCGTTCACAACGGCGTGGATACGTCGATCTGGAAGCCGTCGCCCGACGAAGACGCCCTGCGCCGCATGGGCATCGACCCAGCGCGACCATACGTCCTGTTCGTCGGTCGCATCACGCGGCAGAAGGGGCTCGTGCATTTGCTTGCTGCTGCCCACCATTTCCCCGTGGGCGTGCAGATCGTGCTCGCCGCGTCGAGCCCCGACGAACCAGGCATCGGCGAAGAGGTGTCCAGCGGCATCGCGACGCTCGCAGCGGCACGTCCGGGCGATGTTGTGTGGCTTAACACCAATGTGGCGAAGGCCGATGTCATCACGCTGCAGACACACGCCACCATCTTCTTGTGCCCATCCGTGTATGAACCGTTGGGCATCGTGAACCTCGAGGCTATGGCGTGCGGCACCGCCGTGGTTGCGAGTGCCGTTGGGGGGATCCCCGAAGTTGTTGTTGATGGCATCACCGGCCTCCTCGTGGAGTGGACTCCGGATGATCCGGTTGACTTTCAACGTCGTTTCGCCGCAGCCGTTACACAACTCATCGAAGACACCGAGCGCGCCACGCGAATGGGTGCCATTGGACGCGACCGTGCAGTCAATGATTTCGGGTGGGACGCCATCGCCTTACGAACCATTGATGTGTATCGGTCGGTTATGAATTGAGTCAGACGCAGCGCCGTAATCCAGCAGTTGGCTATGCCCTGTACCTGACGGCAGCTGCGCTATTTGGCTTCAATGGCACCGTTTCCAAGACGCTTCTGGCTACTGGTATTTCGGCTGCGCGGCTGTCGCAGTTGCGCGTGTCATTGGCGTTGCTCGTCATGCTCGCTGTGGTGCTCGTAACGCGCCGGGCCTCGCTGCGGATCACCTCGTGGGCCGAACTCCGCTTGCTCGCCGGCTATGGCATCGCTGGCGTGATGATGACGCAATTCCTCTACTTCGTCGCGATTCATCTCATCCCTGTGGGCATCACACTCATCATCGAGTTCATGTCTCCATTCCTCGTTGCGTTCTGGATGTGGGGACGTCATGGTGAGCGAGTTTCGGCTCGGGTCTGGTCGGGGATGGGCGTTGCATTCCTTGGGCTTGTCCTGATTGCACAGGTGTGGCAGGGCTTCGTGCTCAATGGTCTCGGCGTACTTGCCGCGTTCGGCGCGATGGTGGCGTTGGCGGCGTACTTCGTGCTCGGCGAGCGTGCAACAGCTGCACCGCACAATCGCGATGCCGTGTCGGTGACGATGTTCGGTTTTGCTGGCGCAGCGTTGGTCTGGGCCATCGTGCAGCCTTGGTGGAGTTTCCCTTGGCATTACCTGCAGGGCGACTCCGAGCCGTGGGGGAGCATGGGTTGGCGGTTGCCGCTTCCATTGCTCGTGGCCAGCATGGTGCTGCTCGGAACCGTCACCACCTTCTGGCTTGTGGTTGCCTCGTTTCAACACATCAGCGCGACGCAGGCGAGTTCAATTGGCATGCTTGAGCCGGTGCTTGCTTCGGTTATCGCGTGGATGCTGATTGGTGAGTCACTGACCTTCTGGCAGGTTGTCGGCATCCTCGTCAGCGCCGCTGGCATCCTCTACGCAGAGCGCAGTCGCATCACGCCTGCCGAATACGTCGACTGATGGGCTGCTCATGACCACGAGGTACGGGGTGCACGCGAATCGCAACGGCGTGCTCATGTATGCACTGGGAGCTTTTCTCTTCTCCGTTGGTGGCATCGTGTCGAAGACGATTATGGAGTCGGGCCTTGAGGCACTGCAGTGGGCGCCGATTCGCGCGCTTGTCTCGTCGGTGATCCTGATCCTCTTCATCGGCGCTACCAACCGAAGCGCCTTTCATCTGCAGCGAGCGGAACTGCCGCTACTGCCGCTGTACGGCGTGATCTTTCTCGCGACACAGTTCCTCTACATCACTTCGATCCAGCATCTACCCGTGGCAATCGGCACGATTTTGGTATTCCTGGCGGTAGCCAATGTGGCGATATGGAACTGGTTCCGCCACTCGCAGCATCCTGGCGCTGGCGGCATGACATCGATTGTGTTGGCGCTCGTCGGTGCGCTGTTCATCACCGGCATCTTGAGTGGCCAGATCAGTGGCAATCTTGACGCGATCGGGTTGGCAGCAGGCTTCGGCAACTCCGTGCTGTTCGCCGCATATCTGTTGGTAGGTGCCCGACTGCAGCGGCACCGAGATGCGTCCTCACTGCTGATGTGGGCCACCATCGGTATGACGCTCGGCTGGTCCATTCTCAAGCCTTGGTGGAACTACCCCTGGCACAAGCTCACGGGCAGCAGCATGGTGTTCTACGACCACGGTCCGGTTCTGCCGCTGTGGTCGATGATCCTCTTTGTCGCAATCGTGGGAACCGTGCTGCCCTTTGGGCTGGTGCTGGGCTCGGTTGCTCGCATCGGCGCACAGCGTGGCTCCATCATCGGAGCAAGCGAGCCCATTTGGGCCGCGCTCATCGCTTACCTAGCGCTCAACGAACTGCTTGGTCCGATGCAGCTCATAGGTGGTGCGCTCATTGTTGCTGCGATCGTCGTCGGTGAGACATGGGCCATGCGCGCGAACCGTCACGATGAGGTCGACGCAGGCTGATCGCGGATCCGCATGATCACAGCACGTTCTTGCGCGCGGTGTGGGCAAAGTCGTGCGCGTGCGGTTAGCGTCGGCGATGAGCAACGAAACCAGGAGAGATCAAATGCAGCCGCAACGTCGCAAGAAGCTCATCATCCCGGTCGTCGGCATCAGTCTGATGACCGTCGTTTCCGCCGTAGCTGGTCTGAATATGGCGCTGCCGTCCCTCGCCCGCGAGACAGGGGCAACGCAATCGGAACTCACGTGGATCGTCGATGCGTACACCGTGGTGTTTGCGTCGCTGCTCTTCCTCGCTGGTGCGATTGGTGACAAGTACGGGCGCAAGACAATTCTGGCCGTGGGCTTGGTTATCTACGGCGTCGTTGCGTCCTTCGGACTCTTCGCCACTGATCCGTCTCACCTCATCGGCATTCGCATTCTGATGGGTATCGGCGCGGCTGCCATCATGCCGTCAACCCTCTCGGTAATAACAACGTCGTTCGATGGCGCGGAGCGCGGCAAAGCAATCGGTATTTGGGTAGGCATTGCAGGCGGCGGCGCTGTCGTCGGGCTCTTTGGTACGGCTCTGCTTCTGCAGTGGTATTCATGGAGTTCCTTCTTTGCGCTCAATGTTGTGCTCGGAGCACTTGGACTCATTGGCGCACTCGTCGTGCTCGAGAACTCGCGCGACGAGACCTCGAGTCGGCTCGACTGGATGGGTGGCGTGTTCACCTCCGTCGGCGTCGGCGGCATTGTCTTCGGTTTCATCGAGGCACCGGAGAACGGGTGGGCCTCGGCGACCACGGTGGCGGCCCTGACCATCGGCGTGTTGGCGCTGGTGGTATTCGTCCTCTGGGAGCTGCGTCAACAGCATCCGTTACTGGACCCGCGGCTGTTCCGCAATCGTGGGTTTGCGGCAGGCTCGCTCTCGGTCACCATCCAGTTCTTCGGTCAGTTTGGCTTCATCTTCGTAGCCATGCAGTACCTGCAGTTCATCGTCGGATTCACTCCGCTGGAGACCGCTGCGCGTTTGCTACCGCTGCCGTTCGTCATGGGCCCCATGTCTCGCATCAGCGGCAAACTGAGTGACCGCGTGCCACAGAAGTACATGGGTTCCGGCGGCCTAGTGTTGTTCGCCCTCGGGATGTTCTTGTTCTCGCGCATGACAGTTGATTTCTCCTTCGCCTACTGGACGTTGTGCCTCGCCACCTTTGCATCGGGTGCTGCCCTTGCTGTAACACCGGCCACAGCGGCTATCACGCGTTCGCTCTCGATTGAGAAGCAGGGCGTGGCATCGGCCATGAACGACACATCTCGCGAGCTGGGCTCAGCGCTCGGCATCGCAGTGCTCGGTGCTGCGTTGAACGACGCTTATCGCAGCGGCATGATCGATGCGACGAAGGCATTGCCGGCAGCCATCGCGGAGAAGCTGCAGGGATCGGTTGCCTTCACGCAAATACCGCGACCGGACGCGATTCCGCAGCAACTTTGGGACGGCCTTGTAACTTCCGCTCGTACCGCATTCACCGATGGGATGCACAATGCGCTGATCCTCGTCGCTGCGCTCTCGCTCATCGGTGCGGTGCTGGTATTTGTCATTGCACCCGAGCATCCGGAGCACCTGCAACACGCGGACTAGCGACCAGCGGGCTGTCGAGTATTAAGCGCCGCCCTCTACTCGCAGTTTCTGGCTATGTCGCGATATGTGCGTATTCACTCAACATATGTCGGGTTTATACGCACGTATGGTGCAGAAGTCCGTAGTGCCCAGCGAGAGCTGCGGTCACATCGGCTCGTTCCACCGCGGGCTGGTGGTGCGCGGTGGATGTAGTTTCCCACGGATCACGATGACCGCGGGTTGGCCGAGCACATTGCGAGCATGCGCCGAGCGCAGGGCCTCCTGGAGGTCATCTCCAAAGTTCGGCACTTCGACTGCGTGGATGCCGAAGGATTCGGCCAATGTCAGCCAGTCGGGAGTGACGAGGTCGACCCCGCGCTCAGGATGCCCGAATGCCTGCTGGTCGAAACGCAGCATGCCGTAGCCGCCGTCATCATTGATCACCAACGTGATGGGCAACTGTTCTTGCACATATGTGGCGAGCTCCCCGATGGCGAACATCGCACCGCCATCGCCGCACACCGCGAGTGTTGGAATGCCAGCGGATGCCGGACCAATTGCGGCTGGGAGTGAAAAGCCAAGCGTGCCCCAGCCGACTGGGTAGGCAAGCCGACGTGGTCGTGGCTGCTGCGCGTAGCCCGCCAGCCAGTAACCGGCGACGCACATGTCGACGACGAGTGCTCCATCAGCCGGCCATGCGGTTTCAACTGCCTCGACCAGCGTCATGCCGTCGCAGCCGCGAGGGTCGAGGCGAAGTCGTTCGCGTGTGCGCAAAGCAATCGTTCGCACATCAAGCCAGGGCTCGTGTGCGGCGATCTGTGAGGTGAGGTCGCTGATACAACCGAGATCCCAGGTGATGTGCAGCGCGTCCGGCAAGTTGGTGCGCACTGGCTGGTCGCTGTGGTTGATGGTGATGACACGCTCGGGGACGGCCAAGCGCCAGTTGCGCGTATTCATGCCGTCGAAATCACTTCCCAGCACGATCAGACAGTCGGCCTGCTCAAGCACTGCGTTGACCTCAGGCTCATGGACCGGCGCTTCGATGAGCAGCGGATGCCCAGCCAGCACACCTCGGGCTGCAAAGCTTGTAACAACAGGCGCACCAAGGCGATCGACGAATGCGCGGAGCATGTTGGCGCCGCCATCGCGGTCGCAAAGTGCGGCCGCCCCGCCGCCAAGCCACACGAGCGGACGCACGCTGGCATTGAGCGTTGCTGAAGCGGGTGTGAGATCCAAGAGCCCCGCGGTGCGTAGCTCCGAGTTCACGCCGTATTCGGTGCGTTGCGAAAGTACGTCCGTGGGTACGCCGATGTAGGCCGCTACCTCACCAAAGCCTTCGTGATGGGCGAGGGCGCTGGAGAGCGCCGAGATAGCCTCCTCGGCGGTGCGGCAGTTCACCGCCATCGGACCATTGAGCGTTTGGGTCGCCAGCGGAGCGAATGCTGCGGCCTGATCCCGCATCTCGTGCAGGATGCCGCGCGGCTCCTCACGGCGCAGTGCAGTTGAGACATCAGACGAAATGACGATGATGGAGGAGTGGCTGACGGCAGCTTCGCCGAAGGCCGCCAGGATGTTCATTGCGCCAGGGCCGGTAGTCGTGAGCGCGATTCCGAGGCGGCCAGTTGTACGGGCGAGTGCATCTGCGGCGTACCCACAGGTCTGTTCGTGGCGGACGCCCATGATGCGGGGACCGACAGCGCTGTCCCAGAAAGCGAGATTGTGCACGCCGGGGAGTCCGAACACCGTCTCGACGCCCGCGTCCGAGAGCATTTGGAGCAGGGCCTGGGCGACGGATCGCTCCGGAGGTGTGCGTGCGTCAGAGTGGGTCGTCCACGGCATGTCGCAGATTGTATATGGGATCCAATCGCCCGTAGGGTTCCTGCATGTACGTATCGACGAACCCCGCGAACCTTGCTGATGAGGTAGCTCGCTTCGAACTCGCGAGCGCCGATGACCTGCTGTATGCGGCCAACCGCGCTCACGCAGCCCAACGCGATTGGGCCGCGGTCCCTGCTCCGGCGCGCGGTCGCGTACTTGCCCAGGTGGGGCGCCTCATAGAGGCAAACAAAGAAACCTTGGCCCAACTCGTCACCCGCGAGATCGGGAAGGTCTATGCCGAAGCCTTGGGCGAGGTGCAGGAAGTCATCGATACCTGCGACTTCTTCCTCGGCGAGGGTCGTCGCATGTACGGCCAGACCGTGCCTTCGGAAATGCCCGACAAGCAACTCTTCACCTTCCGCATGCCGGTGGGCACCGCCTGCATCATCACGGCCTCGAACTTCCCGGCCGCTGTTCCGTCGTGGTACATCGTGCCGGCATTGCTGTGCGGTAACTCGGTGGTGTGGAAGCCAGCCGAGACCGCAGGTGCCGTCGCCAAGGCCATGACCGCGCTCTTCCATGCCGGTGGCGTGCCGCAGGACGTCTTGCAGTGTGTGATCGCAGACGGCGCCACGACCGCAGCCGCGCTGCCACAGATGCTTGAGCACAAGTACGTGCAGAAAGTTGGCTTCACCGGCTCCACTGCCATCGGTCGTCAGATCGGCGAATTGTGCGGTCGTTACCTGCAGTCGCCGTGCCTCGAACTCGGCGGCAAGAACCCCATGGTCGTCATGCCTGACGCCGATATCGACCTCGTGGTGGAAGGTGCACTGTTCGCTGGATTTGGTACTGCCGGTCAGCGCTGCACATCGCTCGGCACGCTCTGGGTGCATCGCTCGATCTATGACACAGTGAAGTCGCGCTGGGTGCAAGCGGTTGAAGATGCGATTGTTGGCGATCCCATGCAGGACGTGCTGTTCGGCCCCATGATCAGCCAGACCTACCTCGACAACCACCTCAAGCACCTCGATTGGATCGAGTCGCACCACAAGGTGCATGGCTCCACTGGAGTTGGCCGCATCACGAATGCCAATCCGCGCAAGGGGTTTGTGGGCGACCCCGAGGCCGGCATTTTCGCGCACCCCACCATCGTCGAAGGCGTCGTGCCAGGCGACAAGTTGTATGCGAACGAAACCTTCGGTCCGCTGGTTGGCCTTGGCGTCTTCGACACCTTGGACGAGGCAATCGAACTGGGCAACGGTCACGGCTTCGGTCTCTCCTGTGCGATCTACACCAATGATCCCAAGAGTGCTTGGCGGTTCCGTCAGGGCATCAGCGCGGGCATGGTGTCGGTGAACAACTCCACATCGGGCGCCGAGGCGCATCTGCCTTTTGGGGGCAACGGCAACAGCGGCAACGGCTCCCGCCAAAGCGGCATCTGGGTGCTCGACCAGTTCACACGTTGGCAGTCCATGAATTGGGATTACTCGGGCAAGCTGCAGAAGGCGCAGATGGACATCATGGAACTGCCCTACGACCCCGAGTTCCGTCTGTCATGAGCCGCGTCCCGGAGACCGCCGACGTCGTCATTGTTGGCGGCGGAGTGATGGGTGCATCTGCTGCCTTTCATCTTGCCGAAGCAGGAGTGAAGGTCGTGCTTTTGGAGCGGTCGGATCTGGCGAGTGGCTCGACGGTGAAGGCCGCCGGTGGCGTGCGAGCGAACTTCTCTGACGAGCTCAACATCGCATTAGGCAAGCGTTCGTTGGCGGCGTTCGAGGCGTTCGCGGAAAGACCTGGGCAAGATATCGATTTGCATCAGCCGGGCTACTTGTTCGTGCTGTCGCGGCCCGAGGACGTCGAGCTGTTCAGGGCATCTGTGGCGCTGCAGAACTCCATGGGCATCGACTCACGCATGCTGACACCCGCCGAAGCTAAAGAACTCAGCCCGTACCTCAATATTGATGATCTGCTCGCCGCGGCGTATTCGCCGCGCGATGGGCATTGTGCTCCGGAATCTGTGGTGCTCGGTTACGCGGCGGGAGCTCGACGTCACGGCGCAACTGTCCTCACGCAAACGGCGGTTACCGGCGTCACCGTTGTCGATGGCGAGATTACGTCGGTGCAGACATCGGACGGCTCGATCGCCACGGGTGCGGTGATCGACTGCGCTGGAGCATGGTCACCGGAGATCGCACGCATGGTTGGGCTGGAATTGCCGGTCATTCCCTACAAGCGCGAAATCCTCGTCACCGAGCCGATGTCTGGAGTGCCGGCTGACCTGGCCTTCACAATCGACTACGCCACCTCGTTCTACTTCCATCGCGAGGGCGAAGGTTTGCTGATGGGCTTCAGTGACCAGAGCAATCCGGCAGGCTTTGATTTGTCGCGCAGCGAGTCCTTTCTTGAAGGCCTTGCCGAACTGGCCATGCACCGCGCGCCCGATGTGCTGGATGCAGGGGTACGTACTGGTTGGGCCGGGCTCTACGAAGTGACCCCAGATCACAATGCACTCTTGGGCGAGTGGACGGGTGTTTCGCGCTTTCTCTACGCCACTGGTTTCAGCGGCCACGGTTTCCTACAAGGCCCGGCGGTTGGAGAGATCCTGCGCGATCTGTACCTGCGCAATCAGACCTTCATTGACGTGAGCCCGCTGCGCGTCGAGCGCTTTGCCGACGGCGAACTCCGGCCAGAGCGCAACATCGTCTGACGCCGGACGGTCGCTGCGGTGCGATTGTCGAAAGTGCACCGCGCTCTGGCGCGCTTTCCGACCCACGCCGGTGCGCCGGTTGTCGCACATGCCTAGCGTTTGGAACATGGGTGAACTTGGGGGTCGGGCATGACGCAGAGCCTGCAGCAATTACGCGAACTCGGTGTGGCGATTTGGCTTGATGATCTGAGTCGTGCGCGGCTCGACTCTGGCAACTTGGAACATTTGATTGCCGAGCGCAGTGTGCAGGGCGTCACGACCAATCCAGCGATCTTCGAGAAGGCAATATCCCAAGGTGCACCGGCGTACTTCGAGGACCTGCGAGCCTTCGCCAGTGAGGGTCTGGACGTCGACGAAATCATTCGTCGGTTGACCACTGACGATGTTCGTCGCGCCTGTGATGTGCTGATGCCGGTGTGGAAGGAATCACGCGGCGCTGATGGGCGCGTTTCGATCGAGGTCGATCCCCGGCTTGCCCATGACACGGCACAGACGGTGTTGCAGGGCAAGGAATTATGGGCTGTGGTGAACCGACCCAACGCCATGATCAAAGTGCCTGCCACAGACGCTGGCCTACCTGCAATCACCGAACTCATTGGCGCCGGTATTTGTGTGAATGTCACGCTCATCTTCTCCGTTGAGCGCTATCGCGAGGTGACGCGCGCCTACAAGGCCGGACTCACCATGGCACTCAACCGGGGCCTAGATCTTGGCCCGATCCGTTCCGTTGCGTCTGTCTTCGTCAGTCGTATCGACACGGCCGTGGATCCATTGCTGGAGGGCATCGGCACAGAAAAGGCCTTGGCAATGCTGGGTTCTGCCGCAATCGCTAATTCGCGGCTGGTCTGGGAGGCATTCCTGGAATCACGCAGGACTGCTTCGTGGTCGGAGATGCAAGACATGGGAGCGCACAAGCAGCGGCCGTTGTGGGCGTCAACTGGTGTCAAAGATCCTCGCTTCGACGACACTCGATACGTCATGCAGTTGGCGGTGGCAGATTCGGTAAACACCGTGCCCGAGGCCACCTTGGAAGCGGTTCACGACCACGGTGTATTCATCGGTGATGCAGTGACGGAAAACATCGCGGAGGCGCATCTCGTGTGGGAGGCGCTGGAGTCACTCGGGATTTCCCGCCAGGCCGTTTGTGCGCAGCTTGAAACCGACGGGGTCCGCCTCTTCACCGAGGCATGGGAGCGTCTGCGCGCCACGGTTGCTTCCGCTGTGGTAGGTGCGGCGGTCTGACGTCAGTTGAGGGTGTGGGCACCTTGGGCGGGGGTCACGTCGTAAAAGTCGGGCAGTTTCCAGTTGCGTGCCGCGTATGACGCGGTGACGGCTGCGCGCACTGCCGCAACCATCGAAGATGGCACCAGTGCGATGGCGCTGCCGCCGAAGCCACCGCCTACCATGCGGGCACCCAGGGCTCCGCCTTCGAGTGCCGCGGCAACCGCCACGTCGAGTTCGTCGCAGCTCACTTCCAGATCATCGCGCAATGATGCATGGCTCGCCGTCAGGAGAGGGCCGACTTCGGCAATAACTCCGGCATCGAGCAACGCCACGGTTTGCAGTACGCGCGCGTTCTCGGTCACCACATGACGGGCGCGACGACGAAGTACATCGTCCTTCAACGACGCAACATCCGCAGCAACAGTCACGTCGCGCAGCGAAGAAACGTTCAGCAGGCGAGTGGCAGACTCTAAGGCCCGTCGTCGTTCACCGTACTCATCGGTGACAAGTTGATGGTGTACATGGGTATCGATAACCAGCAGCCGTAAATCGTGTTGGTGCAAGGGGAACGGCACGTTGCGTGTGGTGTCTTCGCCTGTGTCGAAGAACAGCAACGAGTCTTGCTGCGCGAGCATTGAGGCGACCTGATCCATGGAGCCCGTCGGCGCACCGACGAATTCGTTTTCCGCCTTCTTCGCAACGCGGGCGACCTCGCGCGGATCCATCGAGGCACCGGCGAGAGCGAGCAGCGCCAACGCCACAGCACACTCCACGGCAGCCGAAGAGGATAGGCCGGCCCCTGCCGGCAGGGTCGACTCAATATAGATATCAACGCCAGGAATCGCGATACCGGATTCGCGGAGAGCCCAAGCCGTTCCGATCACATATGCGGCCCAGCCGGTGACGTCACCCGGTTGGACACTGCGCACGTCGGCTTCCGCCGGATCGCCGGGTTTAGCGCTCGACGAGGCAGTCACGAGTGTGTCGTCTCGGCGAGTGACGTGGCAGGTGACGCCCATGTCGACGGCCATGGGGAGGACGAAGCCGCCTGTGTAGTCGGTGTGTTCGCCGATGAGGTTCACACGGCCCGGAGCGTATGCGGTGGTCATGCACTGACCTCATTCCAGGCGTCGCGGAGCTGCTGTGCGGACTGCTCGGGCGGGACGTCACTGATGAAAGCCCACATCGACATCTCCGAGCCCGCGGGGAACTTCAGCTTGTTAAGTGCCCGTCGATTCGACTGCAGTTGCAGGTGCAGGGTGAGCTCCTCGCGCTCTTCGCTCGGACCATTGCTTGGTGCCTGGAACCAGCCGGCCACGTACGGCATAGGAACCCCCAGCAGTGCGTCGAAGGCGCGAAGCAGCCGTGGGTATGCCTCGGCGAGTTCGGCGGCTTCGTCGTCGTGAAGTTCGGTGAAGTCACGCACCGGCCTTTTCGGATGCAATTGCGCCTCAAAGGGCCAGCGCGCGGCGTACGGAACGAAGCACACCCAGTGGGCCGTCTCAAACACGACCCTACGGCCGTCGGCCAATTCGAATGCGATGACATCGGCGATCAGGTTGCGTCCCGATTTCGCACGGTGCTGACGTGCTTGTTCCAACAGTCGAGCCATACGGGGTGGCAGGTACGGGTAGCCATAAATCTGCCCATGTGGGTGATGCAGGGTGACGCCGATCTCTTCCCCGCGGTTCTCGAACGGGAAGACTTGCCGGACGTACGGCAGTGCGCTTAGCACTCGTGTGCGATCTGCCCACGCCTCAATCACAAGTCGTGTGTGTGCAGGAGTTAATGCCGCAAAGCTTCCACTGTGATCGGCGGCGAAGCAGACGACCTCACAGCGACCTGCTGCAGGTCCGGTCGCGCCGATTTCGGTTGGCGGCAGTGCCCACTCGCCTTCAGGGGAGCGCAACGACGGGAAACGGTTCTCGAATACGGCGACGTCGTATGAAGACTCAGGTATCTCTGAGAGCCGTCCCTCAACCGTGGGGCACAGCGGGCACTCGCTCGCCGAGGGCAAGTGGGTGCGCGTTTGCCGGTGCCCTGCAATGGCAATCCACTCGCCGGTGAATGCGTCATAGCGCAGGTTGCCGATGGCGGCCCCGCCTTCCAGCCCACGCTGATCTATGGCGTTTCGCATGGGCGCATCATCGCGATCGAAGTAGATGATCTCCCGACCATCGCTGAGCTGCCGAGCGGTCCTACGCATGGGGATCCTGTTCTGTTGGGGCAACGATCAACCGGTCGACTTGAGCGGTGAGCGCACGTTGTGCCGGTGCCGCAAGCGCGTTGTCGATGATGACGCACGTGGCCTCACTCAGCGTTGCAATTCGTGCGAGCCCGACCTCGCCCCACTTGCTGCTGTCGGCAACGACCACCAATTGACGGGAACTCTCGGCGAAGGCGCGGTTGGTGTCTGCCTCCAACACATTTGGGGTGGTAAATCCTGCATGTTCGTCCATGCCGTGCACGCCCATAAAGCAGATATCAAGATTCAAACGTCGCACTGCGTCGACCGCCATTGGTCCAACCAGCGCATCCGACGGTGTGCGGCTGCCGCCGGTGACGATGACGGCGATCTCCGACGCCATTGTGTCGTGGAAGACCTCCGCGACGCGGATGGAGTTGGTGACGACGGTGATACCGCGAAGTCCGAGGAGTTGCTGCGCCACGTGGAAGGTGGTGGTGCCCGCCGTCAAACCGACGGTGGCTCCCGGTTTAACGAGTCGAGCGGCCTCGCGGGCGATGGCCAATTTTGCGGGTGCGGCCAGCGATGACTTAGCGGTGAACCCCGGCTCGCGTCCGCTGCCGGCGCGGGGTGGGGTGGCGCCGCCGTGCACTTTGTGGAGTTGCCCGAGTGCATCGAGGTTGTCGAGGTCCCGCCGTACCGTCATTTCCGAAACTCGCAGTGCCTGGGCAAGTCCGGCAACTGTGACAACGCCGTCACGTTCGAGGTGTTCCAGAATCATCTCCCGGCGTTGCACTGCCAGCATGCGGACTCCCATCGCGATACGCACATAATCGCACATAATCGGACGACTTTGCAATGTAACGGCGGTTGGCTCGTGGTCTGGGTGTGCAACAGGGAATGATGGCGCTTGTGAGCACTCCCTCGTCGGCATCCGATCCCAGCGCCTTTCTCCGCGGCTACACATCATCACGTCCCGTGGAACCTCCGCTGCCACCGCAGGAGCGAGCTCGTGCGATTGATGCTGAGTTCGCAGCACTCGATCGCCGCGGTGTTTTTGAACTGCCCGCGGGCGTGCTGTATTTCGACGGCAACTCCTTAGGCGCCATGCCGCGTTCGGCGCGCGAGGCTGCGGAGACTGCGGTGCGTGAGGAGTGGGGCAATGGCCTCATTCGCTCGTGGAACACCGCCGATTGGATCAGTCTGCCCAAGCGTGTCGGCGATGGCATTGGCGCGCTGATCGGTGCCCCGCCTGGCTCTGTGCTGGCGGCCGACAGCACATCACTCAACCTCTACAAGGCGTTGCGCTCAGCCATGCAACTCAACGGGGCTCGCAATGTCATCGTCACCGATAGTGACAACTTCCCGACCGACCTTTATGTCGTCGATGCGGTTGCGCAGCAACGCGGTGCAGAAGTGCGCGCTGTCACTCGAGGGGCGATCTGGTCGATGCTGGATCGCGATACCTCAGTGCTGACACTCACGCATGTCGATTACCGCACGTCGGAGATGGCGGACATGCGCGCCCTCACGCAGGCCGCGCACGATGTTGGCGCATTGGTGTGCTGGGATCTGGCGCACAGCGCCGGCGCAGTACCGCTTGATCTGCTTGCCGCAGACATCGACTTTGCCGTGGGCTGCGGCTACAAGTTCCTCAACGGTGGTCCCGGGGCGCCTGCCTTTGTCTATGTGGCACCGCGACTCCTCGAAGACGTGAAGCAACCCCTTCACGGATGGATGGGCCACGCCAAGCCTTTCGCATTCAGCCGTCACTACGAGGCGGCACCTGGTGTGGAGCGCTTTGCCGTGGGCACTCCGCCGGTGCTCGGACTTCGCTCATTGCTTGGTGCGCTCGAGGCCTTCGACGGCATTGATCTCACTCGGCTGCACGCAAAGAGCGTCGCCATGGCTGGTCTCTTCCACGACCTCGCGGATGCCGTGCTCGTAGATCGTGGATTCACCGTGTATTCACATAGGAATTCGGCGACTCGAGGTTCCCACGTGGCACTCGCACACGAGAACGGCTATGCAATTGTGCAAGCGCTCAGTGCACGGGGAATCATCGGAGATTTTCGACGTCCCAATGTGCTGCGGTTCGGCCTTGCGCCGCTCTACAACAGTGCCGCAGATGTTCTCGCACTCGTCTACGCACTCGTCGACGTTTTCGACACACACGAGTTTCGCAAGTTCGGATCCGAGTCTGCTGTCATCTGAGGCACAGCCACTAGATCGCGCTGATCTCGATAATTGTGGCCTGCTCCACGGCGAGGATGGGTGGCTGGATACCGACCTCAGCCAGGACTCGTCCGGTGAGTTCGATGCCTTCGCTGATCCAGCGCGGGAGGCCGATCTGCCAATAGTGCGGCGGTCCGGCCGGTTGGACTTCGATGACGCGGTAGCGCCGGTCGGGATCGAGCCCCGGGAAGCAAAGCGGCGCCGGTCGTGACGCCTTGCTGACGCCTTCCTGGACGAAGGAGAAGATGGCCCGCGATTGGTCGGGTGCCACAACGCCGTGCAGACTCGAGGCCTCACCGTCATGATCCACACGCACCATCCGACCGCTATGCAAGAGCGATCGATTGGTTTTGTAGTAGGCGATCCAGGACGTGAGCAGTGCGCGCTCCTCCGGCGTCGTCTCGGTGATATCCCACTCCAGCCCAGCATGGCCGAAGAGTGCGGTCACGGCGCGGAAGCCGAGGTCGAGCGAACGGCCTGTTGTGTGGGAGCGCATCGGCCCAATATGCGCGTCAACCAGTTCCGGCGGCAGCACCTGCGCGGTCCATCGCTGGATGCGTTGTCGTTCAAGGGCCTCATTGCAATCCGATGCGTGCACTCGGTCGGTGCGTTCGAGAATGCCGAGGTCAATGCGGCCGCCACCCGATGCGCACGACTCGATCTCGAGACCAGGGTGACGGCGTTTGAGTTCATCGATGAGTCGGTACAGGGCAAGGGTTTGCGTGCGGACACCAGCGCGCCCGTTGTGGCCGGGATCCGTCAGCGGACGGTTGTGGTCCCACTTGAGAAACGTGATCGACGGATGCCTGGTGAGCACCGCATCAATCTGTCCGAGCACGTGTTGGAAAGCGCCCTCATGGGCGAGGTCGAGCACTTGCTGGTAGCGCCATTCCGGTGGAGTGCGATCGCCAACGTGCAGAATCCACTCGGGATGTGCGCGGAAGAGGTCGGAATCGGGATTCACCATCTCCGGTTCGAACCACAGACCAAATTCAAGACCGCGGGCTTCCAGTGCCGTGGCCAGCACCTCTAGGCCTTGTGGCCACGCTTCATCCGACACAACCCAGTCGCCGAGTCCTGCGCGGTCATCGCGCCGAGCACCGAACCATCCGTCATCGAGGACGAAACGCTCGACGCCGATCTCGGCGCAGACGTCTGCGAGTTGTTCCAGTTTGTCGAAGCGATGATCCATGTAGACGGCTTCCCACACGTTGATGGTGAGCGGCCGAGGCCGTTGCGGATGCTGCGGTCGCGCGCGCAGGTAATCGTGGAAGCGCGCTGCCACGCCATCAAGCCCAGCGTCGCTGTAGACCGCGAACACCTCGGGCATGGCATACGAGTCTCCAGCAGCCAAGATGACTTCGCCAGGAAGGAGGAGTTCTCCGGCTCCAACCTTGGCGGTGCCATCGGGCAACTTCTCCACGAAGTAACGCGAATTGCCCGACCAAGCCAACGAAAGACCCCACACTTCGCCGCGTTGAAACGAGACCGCTGCCGACCGCGCCATGAACAGCATGGTGCTGTCGTGTCCGGTGCGACCTTCGCGAATCTCGCGCATGTAGATGCCGCCCGTGATCGGTTGTACTTGTGGGTGGAACTCACGACTCCAATTGCCCGTGAAGTCCATGATGTCAACCGCGTGTGCAGGCAGCGGTAGTGCCACGTTCAGGTCATCGACAACGTATCCGTCGGCACCAAGATTGGTGAGCGTGTGCTGCACGCGAAGGACGCCGTGCGGAGACATGCGCAAAGTCGTGACCAGGCGTAGTTGCGCATCCGCCTCTATTGAGGTGACGCTGATGGAACTCTGGTCGTACGCGACGGACTCAAGCGCGAACAGCGGCGAGAACGCGCTGCCATTGCGGTGACCCGAAACGGCGGGGATGCCGTAGTAGCCCTCGGCGACGTTGTAGGTGAGTGTGGGAGAAAGCGGTTCATCGAAGGCGGAGTGCCCTTGGCCCTGCGATGCCGCAACTCGCATGGCGACGATGTCCGACTCCTGCAGATTGCCGAGGTCGCGACCCCAGTGCAACACACGTGGCGTACGGGGACCTGCCCAATCGAGGACGAAAGCAACGTCGGCTGCGCGCAGAATTGTGAAAGTCTGTTCGGACATGTGCTAATTATTGCGTATCGGAATGAGGCGACGGCAATGCCCGCCTTGCGGTAGGGCGTTCAGCGGTCAGGCGGGTCGAGGCCGCCCCGGGTTGGCTCGGTCGTGGGTGGCCAAGAGCGCCTGGATCATGGCGGGAAAATCAGCATCGAGCACGATGTCGAAATGATCCTTGCCCGGCACCGCTTGGGCACGCATCCAGAGCCGTTGTGCCATGGCCTCGGACTGCAACCGGAACTGCTCAGATTCCATCTCGCCGTACAGCACATAGCCCGAGATGGTCGGTGGGTAGGGGAGTCGGACTGGGCTCAGTTGCCACGCGCGATCTTCATCGAGACCCAGCACGTCATTGATGTCCGTGGACACAATTGGTCGCAGGTCGTAAACGCCGGAGAAGAGGAGAACTGAGTGGATGAGTGACGGACGCGCGGACGCGACCATGGCGGCAAGGTGCGCACCTGCAGAATGACCAGCGATGATGATGGGGGCGGGAGTCAGCGTGGCAATAGCCTGCACTGACGCAATGCACTCTTGCACCATCTGCTCAAGCGTGGCTTCGGGTGCGATGGTGTAGTCGACAGCGGCATAGTTGTAGCCGGCCTCGAGACACTGCTCAGCATGGTGCATGGAGTCAGTGGCGTTGCCACCTTGCCAGTACCCACCGTGGATCCACACCAGATTGGCCTTGGGCTTTTCTGTGCGTGCGAGCAACATGCGATGGGTGTTCTGACGTACGCAGGCCACACCGATCGAGGCGCTATCGCGGGCGCTCTCCAACGCAAAGTCCCGCTGGTAGGCGTCCCAAGTGCGCTTCGACCAGGCACTGGGGCTGTATTCGTAGTCCAGCTTCGCGGCGTCGAACTCGCGCCAGCCGTCGCCGATTCCGTTCATCACCAGTGCCTCCGATCCGTCGGCAATCAGCGCGGCCAACCTGCGACCGTCTGCGCTGCAGGTTGAGTATTCCTGCTCAATCTCAACCTGCAGCGCAGACGGTCGAGGGTTTTAGTGTTTGGCGCCGGTGCCGAGGTAGGCGGCTTTGACGGCATCATCGTGCAGCAGGTCTTTGGCGTTGCCTGACATCACCACAGCGCCGGTCTCCAGCACGTAGGCACGGTGAGCCACCGTGAGCGCCTTCTGTGCATTCTGTTCGACCAGCACCACGGTCATGCCTTCTTGGTTGATCTTCGTGATGATGTCAAAGATCTGCGCGACAATCATGGGTGCAAGACCCATCGAAGGCTCGTCCAGCAGTAGCAGTGTGGGCCGCGCCATAAGCGCCCTGCCGATCGCGACCATCTGCTGCTCGCCACCGGACAACGTGCCCGCGGCTTGGCCGGAGCGCTCTTTCACGCGAGGAAACAGGTCGTATACGTAGTCAAGATCTTGCTTCATCTCGGCGCGGGCGGTCTTGCGGTGGTACTTGCCCATCTCAAGATTCTCCAGCACGGTCATACCGGGGAATATGCCGCGGCCTTCTGGCACCTGCGAGATTCCAAGATCGACTCGTGCATACGGCGCGACGGTCGCAATGTCCGCGCCATTGAAGTGCATGGTTCCGGCAGTCGGCTTGAGGATGCCGGACACGGTCTTCAGCGTGGTGGTCTTGCCGGCGCCGTTGGCGCCGATGATGGACACGATCTCACCCTGATCAGCGCTGAAGGAAACCCCTTGCAGGGCCTCGATCTTGCCGTAGTGGACGTGCAGTTCCTTGATCTCAAGCAGCATCAGTCGGCACTCCAAGGTAGGCGGCGATGACACGCTCGTCGTTCTGAATGTCAGCGGGTAGGCCGTCAGCGATTTTGCTGCCGAAGTCGAGCACCATGACGCGGTCGGAGATGCTCATCACAAGACTCATGTCGTGTTCGATGAGCAACACCGTGAAGCCGCGATCGCGGATGGCCTTGATCTGTTCGCCGAGCGCTTCTTTTTCCACTGGCGTGAACCCTGCGGCGGGTTCGTCGAGAAGCAGCAATTCCGGATTCGTCGCCAGCGCGCGGCAGATTTCGAGCCGTCGCTGATCTCCGTAGGGCAGGCTTTTGGCGCTGTCGAGTGCGCGGTGTGCGATCCCCATGAAGTCCATGAGTTCCATAGCCCGGTCGTGTGCGGCGCGTTCTTCCGCGCGTTTTCGCGGCAAGCCGAGCAGTGCGCCCACGACTGACGACTTGGCGTGTGCATCCGCACCAACGAGGACGTTCTCGAGTGCCGTCATTTCGTGGAAGAGACGGATATTTTGGAAGGTGCGAGCAATGCCTGAACGCGTGATATCCGAACGCTTCTTGCCCACGAGCGACGTGCCATTGAATTCGATATCGCCCTGAGTGGGGGCGTAAACGCCAGTGACGACGTTAAACACGGTCGTCTTGCCTGCGCCATTCGGGCCTATCAATGCGGCGATTTCACCTTCGCGCACCTCAATGGACACGTCGTCTAGCGCCGTGACACCACCGAAACGCATGGTGACGTGCTTGAACTCCAAGAGAGCGTCACGCATGATCAACCACCTTTGCTCGAACCTTCTTGGGTGGCACAACGCGAGCCCTGCCCGTGCGGCGGGGGAGTAGACCCTCGGGGCGGAGGTTCATCATGACGACGAGCGCAGCGCCAAACATCAGCACTCGGTATTCGCTGAATCCGCGCAGCCGTTCGGGCAGGTACGAAACCGCGAAGGCTCCAAGCACGACGCCAGGAACGTTGCCTGATCCGCCGAGCACGACGATCGCGATGAACATCACCGACAAATTCAGCGGGAAGTTATCGGGCGAAATGAAGCTGGCCTTTGCTGCGTACAAGACGCCGCCGAGACCACCAATACCCGCGCCGATGGCGAAGGCCCACAACTTGTACTTGAGCGTCTGGACGCCCATGAGCTCAGCCGCATCTTCGTCTTCACGGATGGCTTCCCACGCTCGACCGACGCGCGAGCGGTCGAGACGCTTGAGCAGCCAGATGATCATGACGATGAGCGCGAGCAAGACCCAGTAGAACGGCTTCGGATCCAGGATGTCCTCGAACGACAGCGGTCCAAGTGGCGACGGCCACGGGATGTTGGGAATGCCCCGGGCTGCTCCGAGCCAGTCGGTGTTCAGCGCCGTGATGCGCACGATCTCGCCGAACCCCATGGTGACAATGGCCAGGTAATCGCCGCGCAAACGCAAGGTGGGCAAGCCCAAGATGACGCCTGCAGCCATCGCGACGAACATGCCGAAGGGCAGGATCAACCAGAACGACCAGTTGAGCAGTGTGCCCAACTGCGCCATCGTGTATGCGCCGATTGCGAAGAACGCGACGTAGCCAAGGTCAAGCAGGCCGGCCTTACCCACCACCACATTGAGGCCGAGACCCATGAGGATGTAGAGGCCGATCTTGTCGAACAGGAGAGTTGGAAAGTCCGAGTCCGGCGTGTTGAGCAGCGGCACAGTGAGCATGGGCAGCACGACGAGAAATGCGACAAACGCTGCGGTAAGCAGCCAGCGCACAAGCTGCGGGAGCGCACGCCAACCGTCGCCAATGCGCTCACTGACCATGGTGAGTGGATTGGTCATCATGCCCTCGCCTTCTGCATGGTTTCACCCAAAATGCCGGTAGGCCGGAACATGAGCACCGCAACCAGGATCACGAATGCGACGACGTCTCGCCACGAGGCGCCAAAGACTGCTCCACCCCAAGACTCGACAATGCCAAGCACAATGCCACCGAGCAGCGCACCGCGAAGGTTGCCGATGCCACCGAGAACGGCGGCGGTGAACGCCTTCATGCCAAGGATGACGCCGATGCTGAAGCGCGTCTGTTCGTAGTAGACCTCGTTGAGTGCGCCCGCGAAGCCAGCCATCAGGCCGCCCAGGAGGAAGGTGACGCTGATGACCCGGTCGATGTTCACGCCCATCAGGATGGACGTGTCAGGGCTCTGCGCGACAGCGCGGATACCGCGGCCGAGTCGGGTGCGCGCAATGAAGCGTTCGAGCGCCCACATCATCGCGATGGCAGCTACCAAGATGATGAGTTTGTCGGTGCGGATATCGGCGCCGAAAACGGTGAAGAGCGTCTGCTTCTCCAGGAAGCGGGGGAACGCTTCGTAATTGCGTCCGCGCCAAACGGCAATGGCTTCCTGCAGAAAGAGCGAGGCGCCGATGGCACTGATCAGGGCCGTGAGGCGAGAAGCTCCGCGCTTACGCAAGCGGCGATAGGCGATGCGCTCAAGCACGACGGCTGCTGTGCCTGACACGAGCATTGACAACAAGCAAACGGCTACGAGCGTTACGACCAAGGAAAGGCCAGTGCGGTACTCACCGATCGCAGGGATGCCCATGATCTGGGTAGCAAACAACGCGCCGAAGGTGCCCAGCATGAAGATCTCGGAGTGGGCAAAGTTGATGAGACGCAGCACGCCGTACACCAAGGTGTAGCCGAGTGCGACGAGCGCATAGATCGAGCCGAGCACGAGACCATCGAAGGTCAGCGCCCCGAACTGGCTTGTGAGGGTATGGAAATCCATTGGCATCCCGGTTCGTGAAGAAGGGGGGAGCGCCCGTGGGCGCTCCCCCCTTCCGAGTGCGAGCAGTCTAGGCCGAGGCCTACTTGAGCAGGACGCCCTTGGTGGTGCCGTCTGCCTGGAAGGTGTAGGCGTAGATGGCGCCGCCGCTGAGCTCGCCCGTGGGGCCGAACTTCAGCGTCTTGGTGAGACCAACGAAGGACTTGGTGCTGACGTACTTCTGGATCGTCGCGCGGCTGGTGTTCCCGGCCTTGATCGCGGCGAGCAGGAAGTTGGCGCAGTCATAGGCCTCGGCAGAGTAGGTGCCCGAATCCTGCTTGAAGGCCTTCTTGTAGGCGGCGGCGTAGGCCGGACCACCCTTGATGTCCGTCACAGGAGCGGTCGGTGCCGTGACAATGGCACCGGCGCCAGCAGGGCCTGCCGCGGTGAAGAAGCCGGGGTCGAGGGCGCCGTCGTCAGAGACGAACTTGGCAGACACGCCACCATCCTTGAGCTGCTTGGCGAGGCGACCAGCCTCTGCGTAGTAACCGCCGTAGTAGACGACCGTCGCGCCGGAAGCCTTGACCTTGGAGACGGTGGACGAGAAGTCCTGCGCCTTGGGATCAATGGATTCGCGTGCAACGACACCCGAGCCGAGGCCGCTGGCGACGATGTCGGCCAGGCCCTTGCCGTAGTCGGAGGCGTCATCAATGACGGCAACCTTGGTGCCCTTGAGCGTCGTCTTGATGTACTTCACGGCAGCAGCACCCTGCAGTGCGTCCGTGGCGACTGCGCGGTGGAAAATCTTCCAGCCGTTGGTCGACAGGGCAGGGTTGGTGGCCGAAGGCGTGATGATGGGGAGACCCACGCGGTTGAAGATCGGGTTGGCAACAGCGGACTCACCCGAGAATGCCGGGCCGACGATGCCGACGATGCAGGCATCCTTGATGGCCTTCTGCGCCAAGGCCGGGGCCTGTGCCGGGTCGCCCTGGCTGTCGAAAGCCTTGAACAGCACCTTCACCGCCGGCTTCTTGGCGTTGAACTGCTGCACGGCGAGCTTGGCACCCTGCGAGATGTTGACGCCGAGGTTGCCAGCGTCACCGGTCTGCGCGCCGAAGAACGCGATGGTGAGTGACTTGCAGCCTGCGGGAAGCTTGGCTGCGGCAGAAGCGGTGGTTGCGGTACCGGCGATGACGCCGAGACCGAGCGCGGCGGCGGCAAGGGCGCCGACCACGCGACGGGTACGAATATGCATTGGGTCTTCCCTCCAGAAAACGGTAGGCGCAACGGTAATGGGGCTTGTTGCGCCGCGGTGACGAAGTCACCCGAAAACGGGAGTTTGACCGTCAAAACGTTATTGCGATCGCCCAATGAGACGTTTTGTCTCAGATAGTGGACAGATTTTCGCTTGGGGCATGCATTCGGCGCGTCTCGTGTCGCGGCTATTCGTCGTTCTTGCCGCGGGATTCCATCTGCGCGAGGAATTGCTCGACCTGGGCTGCAATGGTGTCTTCGGCGGTGGGCGTGGAGCCGTCGCCGTCGTCCTTGCTGCGTTCGGCCAGCAATGCGTCGTACTGCGCTTCAAGTTGCTGAACAGCTTCTCGGTTCTCGGCATTGTTCTGCAGCTGATCGGTGAGCTCGCCATCCGCTTCTTGAGCGGCCTCGCGCAAAGAGTCGGTGGGCAACATGAGCCCCGTGGCTAGCGACACCTCTCGCACGAGGGCAAGTGCACTGCCCGGATGCCCGACCGCCGCGAGGTAATGCGGCACGTGTGCCGCGAAGCCCATGGCGGGAATCCCTTCGAGCCCGAGTTGGTACTCGAGCAATCCGGCCAGACTGGCCGGCACCTGCATGTCGCCCACCCATGACTTGCGGCCGGCGATGAGTTCGGGCTGATTGGCGTGCACGGTGATAGCCACGGGTCGCGTGTGCGGTGAAGGGAAGGGCACCGCAAGCATGCTCACACTGAGCGAGATGCCGACCTCGCCGATGAACGTGGCGACGTCTTGCATAATCGATTGCCAACCGAAGTCAGGCTCAATACCGTGCAGGATGAAGAAACCCGCCCCCCGTTCGTCGCGGCAGGCCGAGATACGCAGCGACGGCATCTCGGCATCGGTGTAGTGATCGGAGGCGAAGGTGAGGCGCGGGCGACGACCGCGGTAGTCGTAGATGTCGTCGATGTCGAACTCCGCAACGTCGACATGTTCCACGGATTCCAACAGGTGGTCAGTGGCGATGCGCACCGCGGCGCCCGCCTCCAAAAAGCCGGTGAACCCGTAGATAAGCACGGGGTTGTCGAACTTGGGAACGTCGGCAATCAGCCGTAGACGGTTGTACAGCATGCGCCCTCCAGTTCGCTCAAGCATTCTGAGGGTACAACGCGCGACTGCACGAGTCTGTTCCGCTCCGGTTGTATGGGTTGTCGAGTCGACCGCCGAATGGCTTTGGTGAACCGAGGCAACGCGCTACCGGTACCCTGAGGCGGGAATACGGGGGAGCGCTCACGGCGTTCTCTTCCGGTTACGCGCGAACTCACCCGCGATTCACCCCGCAGAGCATCAAGGGACCTACATGTCGAAGAAAGTCCACGACCACAGCCAACCGCTGACGCACAAGCAGATCCTCGTGATCCTCTCGGGTTTGATGATGGGCCTATTGCTCGCAGCGCTCGACCAGACAATCGTCTCGACGGCGCTGAAGCGCATTGTCGAAGATTTCAACGGCCTCGAGCACTACTCCTGGGTGGTTACCGCGTACCTGCTGACGTCAACAGCGGCCACACCGCTGTACGGCAAGATCTCGGACATCTACGGAAGACGCCATGTCTTCCAGTTCGCCATCGTTGTGTTTCTCATTGGCTCGCTGCTCTCTGGCGCGTCGCAATCGATGGGCCAGCTGATCGCCTTCCGCGCGGTGCAGGGCATTGGCGCTGGTGGCCTGATGGCCATGACCTTCGCCATCATCGGCGACATCATTCCCCCGCGCGAGCGCGGTAAATACCAGGGGTACTTCGGTGCGGTTTGGGGTCTGTCCTCGGTCGCTGGCCCGCTGCTCGGTGGCTTCTTCTCCGACCAGGCCACTTTGCTGGGCACTGACGGATGGCGCTGGATCTTCTACATCAACATGCCGTTCGGCATCGCCGCACTCGTGATTACGTCGATCGTGCTGCACATTCCGAGCGTTCGTGTGAATCACAAGATCGACTTCGTCGGCGCGACGTTGATGGTCTCGGGCACGAGCTCGATTCTGCTTGCGCTCTCCTATGCCGGTCCGACCTTCGGTTGGAGCGACACTGCCACCCTGGGCTTCGCCGGTGTCGGCGTCACCTTGGCGGTGCTGTTCGTGTGGTGGGAGTCGCGTGCTGCCGAGCCGATCCTGAGCCTCACCCTGTTCCAGAACCGCACCTTCAGCGTCACAAGCATCGTCGGCTTCATCACCGGTGCCGGCATGTTCGGTGCCATCGTCATGCTGCCGCTCTACCTGCAGGTCGTGAAGGGTGCGACGGCAACCGAGTCCGGTCTGCAGCTGCTGCCCATGATGCTGGGTATCGTGAGCATGTCGATCTTCTCGGGCAAGAAGATCTCGTCCTCCGGCGAGTACCGCATGTTCCCCATCGCCGGTGCACTGCTCATGACCGTCGGCATTTTGTCGCTCTTGCTCCTTGCCATTGATACGCCGTACTGGCAGTTGGCGATCGCAATGGTGCTGATCGGCTGGGGTCTTGGCGCTTCCATGCAGCCGCTGGTTATTGCGGTGCAGAACGCGGTGGATTTCAAGGACATGGGCATTGCGACCAGTGCGAGCACCTTCTTCCGTTCCCTTGGTTCGGTTGTGGGCACAGCCGTTTTCGGCGCCATCCTCACGTCCAAACTCCACGAGCATCTGGCCTCGCAGTTTGCGACGCTCGCACAGGCGAATCCGCAGGCCGTCGCGGGCATCAGCCCGGCCGATGTGGCTGCCTTCAGCAACAACACCGAGGCCCTCGCCACACTGCCGCCGGTTGTGCGGACCGCGGTGCTGCAGGCATTCGTCGACACCTTCCATAACGTGTTCTTGGCAGCGGCCCCGGTCACCGCGCTGGCATTCCTCTTCGCGCTCGCCATTCCCGTGGTTGAGCTTCGTTCTGGTGCCGAGCACGCACAGGCTCGCGCAGATGCGGTGGCAGAGTCAGCCGTCTGATCGCAAACATGAAAAGGCCCCACAACCGCGCGGTTGTGGGGCCTTTCGCGGTAACGGCCTATGCAGGGGCCGTCACCTCATTGGCGCTTCAGACCGTGGGGACAATCACGGTGATGCGCTTTGCCGTGCAGACCGCAGGCGTTGTGGGGGTGCAAATCGCCTGGACGGACACGGCCGGGAAGCCGGTGAGGGACGCAACGGTGACCGCCGCGCCGGCCTTGGAGACAACGGTGGCGGTATCCGTTTGGATGGTCACCGTAGTGCCAAGAATCGTCTTGCCCTTGAAGGTGTTGTCAGAGCCGACCTCGGGCTCATTGGTCACAACTACGCCGAGCACACCAGCTGCATTCGAGATAACTACGCCACGGACGCCAAGGTTGAGCCGCAGCGGCTTGACGACGGGTGCCATCGCGTAGATGCGAGATGCGGTGCAAACGATCGGGGTTCCGGCGACGCAGGTGGCGCGCAGGTTGACCCGGTCATTCACGGCAATCGTGGTGAATGCAGCAGCAGTGCCGCCACGCTTCACGACAGTGGTGCTGTCGCTCTTAACCGTGACGATGGCATGGTGCAGGGCCCTGGCCAGCGTCTTGGAGATGTGGGAGTCCGAATTCTCGGCGACGAACACCGTCACGGTGCTCGTGTCGACGACGGTCTTCACGGTACCGACGATTTCGATTGATGCAGCGACGGGCTTCTTGCCATCGTGGTCCTTGTTGTTATCGGCAAATGCCGGTGCGGTGGCGAGCGCCAGAGCCGTTACTGCTGCGGTCACAATCGTGAAGCGTTTCATCGTTTTCCTCCTTGGGGTCCGCAGGTGCGGAACCATCTACAAGGAAATGTAATCGCGGGGTCTTGTGAGAATTCTGTGTCTGCACTGAGAGGGGATGCCGAACTGGGTTAAAGCCAGATAAAGCCAAAGGTAGCCCTGGCTAAAGGACGTTGGATCTGGGCTCGACACCGTGAGGAGACGTACGCTTCCAGCATCCGTCCGAGGAGTAGGTATGCGCCGACTGGCCGCCATTGTGTTCTCTACCGCGATCGCCGCGACAATGTTCGTCGCGCCCGCGCCAGCCGCACCGTCCACTCCGAGTTGGGTGGCGAACGCGACCATCTACGAGGTCAACATCCGTCAGTACACGCCCGAGGGCACGTTCAACGCATTCGCCAAGCAGCTGCCGCGTTTGCAGCAGCTTGGTGTCGGCATCCTGTGGCTCATGCCGATTCAGCCCATCAGCGTCAAGAACCGCAAGGGCACTTTGGGCTCGCCGTACTCCGTTGCCAATTACAAGCAGGTGAATCCGGACTACGGCACGAATGCCGACTTCACGGCACTCGTCGCGCAGGCGCATGCGCTCGGCATGCACGTCATCCTTGACTGGGTTGCAAACCACACGGGTTGGGACAATCCGTGGATCGCGAACAAGTCTTGGTACACGCAAGACAGCAGTGGCAACATCATTTGGCCCGCAGGCACCGACTGGAACGACGTTGCTGATCTCAACTATGACAACGCCGACATGCGTGCAGCCATGATCGACGCCATGCGGTACTGGGTTACTGAGTTCGACATTGACGGCTTTCGCTGTGACGTCGCAGGTAGCGTTCCGACTGACTTCTGGGAATCGGCTTCACACGAACTGCACAAGTACAAGCATGTGTTCATGCTTGCCGAAGACGACAGCAATTTGTCGTTGCTGGACAACGCGTTTACTGCGAACTACGGCTGGAAATTCATGAAGTTCGCGAATGGTGTGAGTGGTGGTTCGGCCATGCGTTATGAGTTCACCGGCTACCTGGCGAACCAACGCAACAGTTATGACGAGGGCACGTATCCGATGCTGTTCATCACCAACCATGACGAGAACTCGTGGAACGGCACAGAGTTCAAGCGACTCGGGGCCGCAGTCAAACCGCTCGCTGCGCTCACCTTCATCGCGCCGGGCATTCCTATGCTCTACAACGGGCAAGAGGTTGGCTTCAACCGTCAGTTGCAGTTCTTCGAGAAAGACCCGATCACCTGGACCGCGTCTCCTGCGTGGACGAACTTCTTCACCAAGTTGATCGCGTTCCGCAAGGCGCACCCGTCTTTGTGGAGTGGTGTTGCGGCCGGCTCCGTGACCACATTGAAGAACGACAATGCACAAGTGATTTCGCTGCTCCGGCAGAAGGCCAGTGACAAGGTCGTCTACGTCATGAACCTTTCGTCCAAGGCGCAGAAGGTGACCGTCGCAGCGGCGGCGGGTGCGGGGGCGCTGCTCGATTATGCGACGGGCAAGCGCGCGGTCTTGAAGAAGAGCCAGAAGCTCGTGCTCAAGCCTTTCGAGTACCGCATCTGGAGCACCCCGGCCGTCGCCTAGGGATTGTCTGTGAGTGCCGCTTTACGAGTTCTGAGGCGCTTACCTGCCTTAGGTGAGAGAGCGGACATGTCGATGTCGGGGACGCATCTTCGCTCCTGAAGAACGGAGCAGTCATGTGCGCGGTGGTTCACCAGGAGGCGGTGGCAGGTTTGCCGTAGAGCCAGCCCTGCGCAAGTGGCCAGCCCTGCGCGACGAGCAGAGCCTCCTGCTCAGGAGTCTCGACACCTTCAGCAATGGCGTTGAGCTGTAGACCAAGGGCAAGACCAAGCAATCCCTCGGCCAATTGGGTTGCGTGACTCTCGCGATTGAGTAAGTCGGCGGTGAACGACTTGTCGAGTTTGAGCCCGGCGATGGGTAGATCGCGCAGATGGCTGATCGACGAAAAGCCTGTGCCGAAGTCGTCCACCCACCAATGAATGCCAATGTCGGCGAGACGGCTCAGCGTCTGCTTGATACCGTCCGTGACACGGAAGATGGCGGTCTCTGTTATCTCGAACTTCAGGCGCTGGGGGTCGATACCGTTGCGCGCGATTTCTTCGATGATCCAGTCAGGGAAGGCCTCCGACGACAGTGACGCGGCAGAGACGTTGAAAGCGAACGACACGTCCACGGGCGCCCTCAGAGCAGCCTCACATGTGAGGCGGAACATGGCCTGGTCGAGCTCGAGGATCAACCCGCTGCGTTCGGCAATACTGAGGAAGACGTCGGGACCCCACACCGAGCCGTCATCGCGGCGCCAACGCACCAGCGCCTCGTACCCACGTTTGGTGCGACTCGGCAACTCCACTAGCGGCATGAACCAAGCCTCGAGGCGACCCGATGCGAGCGCAACTCGTAACTCGGTCTGAATCTGCAGGGCTTCGCGTGTCTGCGCTCCGATGTTTCCGTCGAGGAACTCCCAGCGATCAGTTCCATTGCGCGAGGCCTGGCGCATCGCAGCGGTGGCGTCGCGCAGCAACTCCTCGGCATCGTGATATTCAGCCATGGCAATGCCGATTGTGGCGGTGACGTCGATCTCGGTGTCGCCGAGGCGAACGGGGCCTCGCACGGCGTGCAGCAAGCGCTCTGCAGCTCCAGCGGCGCCAGTGAAACTCACGAGATCGGGCATGAGCACGACAAACTCGTCGCCGGCGATGCGTGCGACGCGATCGTGGGCTCCGACTGCCTTTACCAGTCGCTCGGCGACAGTGCGCAGGACGAGGTCGCCGGCCACGTATGTGTAGGCCTGATTGATTTGCGTCATGCCGCTGACACCGACGCATAGCAGTGCCCAAGTGGACTCATCGCGATCCTGAAGCATGTCGGCGATACGGAGCAGCGCGGGCCCCTTGCGGGGTAGACCGGTGAGACCGTCAAACGCCACCTCATGTTCGAAAGCGTCCTGTGCCGCCATCTCGTCGGCGATATCGCGCACGGCAGCAACGACGCCGGCGTACTGGCCATCGGGACTCGTAATGCAGTGTCCACGAACCTCACACCAACGTGGCTCACCGAGTTTTGTCTTCAGTCGCACGCGCATTGCTTCTGGAGTTCCACTGACGAGCACATTGAGGTACTCCTCCATGATTCCCGCGTCGTCCGGAAAAATGATGAAGGACGTGAGCTGGCCTACGAGCTCCGAAGGCATATAGCCGAGCAATGCCTCTGCAGACGGCGAAACCCAAGTGATGCGGTCGCGTACGTCGACGGAAAATACGAGATCGCTCGCATTCTCGGCCATCATGCGATACGCGTCGTTAGCCGCATTGAGGTCGTCGACGAGGGCGATCCTTTCAATCAGCAACCGGTTCTGCTGACGGCTCACGACGTACACGCCCAGGCCAACGGCAACAAGGCTGAATCCCTGGGCGAAGAGCGCCGCTGTTTCAGTGCTCGCGCCAAGCCCAAGCAGTACCGATTGTGTAAGCCACATTGAGGGCAGGAGACCGAGCAGGACCACCAAGAAGCGCATCACAGAGGCACGATCGGGGCGCAGCATGAACCATGACATGGGCGGGCAGTCGGAGCGTGCTATGACCAAAGCCGCGGAGATGGCGAGCAGACTCAGCGCGGTGGCCGGAGCAATCTGCACCTCCACCTGAAATTGCACGGCATTCGTGGAATGCATCGACGCCGCCACGATGGATACCGTGGGAATGAACGCAGCGAAGGTCACGAGGGCTAGGCGCAGCCAGTGCGACCAAGCCGACTCCAAGCGCAGCAGGGCAACACCGAAAGCGAGAGCAAGAATCGGGTACGCCGCCTGCAGCGAAGGGCGTCCTGGCAGCGGTTCTATCGATTTTGCCAGAGCGTCATGAAACCACCAGCTGTCGAGAGCAAGGATGCTGCTGTCGCTCACGTACTCGTAGATGACCAGTACCGCGGCGATGCCGGTGAGCACAGCGATCGCCCGAGCCAGCAAGAAGCGTTTGGGTTGGCCAACATTGATCTGCAACAAGAGCGCACCTGCGAGCGCAGCTATCAACAGCGCCGTCCACGGGTGCATTGGGTTCCACGCGGGTACAAACTTGGTGAGTATCTCGATCTGCGTCGCCCAACCAAGCCAATCGACTGCAGTCACACCCAGCAGCGTTAGGCAGAGGCCACGCGCGATGCTGCTCAGCACCCTTGCATCTAGCTCTGTGCGGCGCATGACCTTCATGCGCGCATGGTGCTCGCTGCACGGCGGTAAAGCCAGCACATGTGCGACCTTTGCCTAGCGGAGCGCGTCACACTGTTGACTGCAGGTTCGAGGGAAACCCTCTGCACATGCTCTGATCCACCAACGAGTCTCACGTTATCTAAGCCGGTGCGAATCCGAAGACGCTCCGCCCGGTCGCAGGTCAGAGACCTGTGACAGCAGTAGGCCCCGTGGGGCTCGAACCCACGACCCACGGATTAAAAGTCCGTTGCTCTAACCAACTGAGCTAGAGGCCCACACCCGGCGAATGCATCACGGCAGCCGTCAGGATTCCTACGGGGACGGAGTCTAGTTCCGCGCGCCCGACTAACTCGCCTTGCGCAGGTATTCCTCAAGAGCTTGCCGCGCCAAGGCCGAAACGCTGAGCCCCTGCCTGCCCGCGACAGCTTCAGCTCGCGCCCGGAGTTCCGGTGTGATGCGGAAGCCAACGCTGGGGGATGCCTCGTGTCGTCCGGTAAGCGATGGGCGCCCTTTCCGCGGGAACGTGACAGTGCCTCGTCCCGCCTCGACCGCCGCTTCAACTTCCGACACGATCAGGTCAATTTCGGGAGCATCGAGTGAGTGAAGACTCGGCGCACGTGAAGGAGTGTTGTGTGCCCAGTCTTGCTTACTCATGCTGCAAACCATTCTCGTAGAGAGTCCGGAACTTCGGTCGAAGGTCCATTGCGTGAATCTCCACCAAGCACTCGTCTTCTTCGATGACGATCAACTCGATCGCTCGTCCGGTCGCATCATCGCCGAGGACGAGCAGGCGAATCCCATGTGCGTCGAGCTCTTCAATCCGAACAACGACTACTGGGTCGGCCAAGACCTGAAGCACCCGCGCACGACCAACCTTGTGACGACGAGCCGATTGCGTGAACTCAACAGTCGCGCCTTCATTATTGTTCAACACAAATAATCCGTCAATCCTGTGTGAATGTGTGGTCCTCGATCGTCACGGCAGCCGACGTGTTGGGTGCCAAGGTAGGTGCCCAAGTCAGCCCGCGGGTCGATGTCCACAACGAAGAGCCGACGCCACTGCGACTGCTTCGCACTTCGTCTATACATCAGGACCCAAGGCGTTGACCTCGTCGATTCTGTTACTCGCAGATCACGCAACGATCGAGACGATCATCACGGAGTGGGGGATGAGCAGCACGATTCTGCGCAACGCTTGGTACGTCGAGAACTACACGCAGCAACTGCCCACCTATCTGGAACACGGCACGCTCGGTTCCGCTGGCGAAGGCAAAGTGAGCCTGGCGCCGCGCACCGACTTGGCGGAAGCAGCAGTTGTTGTGCTTTCCCTGGCCGGCATGCCCGAGCCACTGCCGCAGCTCTTCTTCGATGTCGACCGCGGCAGTGCTGCCGGTGCATTGCACGTTCAGGGCAATGACTTGGAGACCCTGCTCGGTCGACCAGCAACTCCCCTGACGACGGCAATCGCAAACGCTGTCGCCTCGTAGATTGGTCCCAGCACAGTACGGGTGATGCTCTAGAACTGAGCCTCTTGATCTTTGCAGAAAGGCTCGAATAGCCGATGCTTTCGCCAGCAGAACCTGCGAGACTTGGTGTATGGCGTCAGTGGGGGCTCGAACACGGGCTTTATGGGTGATTGCACTCGCCGGCTTTGCGGTCTACGCGTTGTCACTCGTGATGCGCCCAGCAGGGGCGCTGTTGCCGTGGTCTGACCTGTGGGTTGCCAACGGCGTGCTGCTGCTGCTTGCTTTCATTGCATGGGAGCGGCGTACTGTCGACCTTGAATACCGTCCGGCCGTCGTGTGGTTCGCAGTCTCATTGCTGTCATACGCCGTGGCGAACACGACCTTCTATCTCCAGGAACAGATGGGCTGGCAAACCACCCCTTCGTCGATCGCGGACATTGGCTACTTGGGCTTTTATCCAGCGATGTTGCTTGCACTGCAACGAGCATCGCATCAGTCCGTGAGAGGTGACGTTGCGTTCCTGCTCGATGTGGTGATATCCGCACTTGGCGCCTCGACGATGGCCGCGTTCTTCCTCGCACCGGTGTTGGAGCAGAAGTTGGCCATCTCAGGTGCGAGTTGGCTCGAATACGCAGTCGGCATCGCATACCCGTTATGCGACGTATTGCTTATTGGTTGCATCGCCGCCGCACTTGCGGGTGGTGCAGCGAAGTACACAACCGGACTTACCTGGGTGGGGCTGGGGTTGCTGACGTTTGCGTTTGGCGACTACATCTTTGCCATCAGGATCATCCGAAATACGTACGTTCCCGGTGAACTCCTTGATGTGACCTGGATGCTCGGCTGCCTGATCATCGCGATCGCAGTAACGCGTATTCGTAGATCGCGAGGTGTGCGCCCGCGGTACCCGAGTTGGGCTGTGCCCCTAGGCGGAGGGATGCTCGCTCTTGGGGTACTGACCGCGGGTGGAGAGCATGCCGCGCATGAACTCGAACGCGCGCTCGCGGTATCGACGCTTCTGGCTTCGTTCTTGCGTTGGATCATCTCCTATCGTCGGCTCGAGCACTTGGCCGAGCTGCGCGCGCAAGCGACAACTGATGATCTCACGGGTCTTTCCAACCGCCGGGCTTTCTTCCAGGCGATTGAACCAATGCTCGCGCGGCAGCCTGCTTCGTCACGAGTCGCCGTCGCACTTATCGATCTGGACGATTTCAAGTCGGTGAACGACACCCTTGGCCACAGCGTCGGCAACATCATCCTCATCCGCGCGGCGGAGAGCATGCGCTGGGTGGCCGGCCCGCAGGCGTTGGTAGCGCGTTTGGGCGGGGACGAGTTCGCCATAGTCGCAGCCGCAGAGTCGCTAGCCGTATTGCCGCTGGAAGCGACGTTGCTTGCGCAATCCATCGACGCGCTTGCTCCGGCGGATGGCATGCTGCCAGCGCTGCATGTAAGTGCGGGGATTTCGTTCTTCCCTGATGATGCCCTGACTGCCGATGAGTTGCTGCGGATTGCTGATGAGCGCATGTACGACATGAAGATCGCCCATCAGCTCGATTGGATGTCAAGCAGATCCGCGCGCGCCACTCGAGAGCAGCGCCGCGATTAGTGGCTATACGACCGAGCACAGTGCTCGTATCTCATGCGAGATAACGCGGATGCGTCGGCTGTCGTTGTATCCGCGGAGCGCCATATGTTCAGCGCTTCAACCACGGCCCGCTGCCAGTGCCAATTGTGCCTACAGCACGTACTCCAGGCGCGTCATCATGCCTGCTTCCGCGTGATAGATGTTGTGGCAGTGCACCATCCATCGGCCGGGATTGTCGGCTAATAGGTCTACCGACAACGCACCCATCGGCGGTACGAGCACCGTGTCCTTGCGCGGTCCGGTTCCACCCGCGGCGCCGAGCTGGAAGGTGTGGCCATGGAGGTGAATCGGATGCGACATCATGGACATATTGCGGATGAGCAAACGACCCAGTTCGCCTTCACGAACGTTGAGCGGATTGGTGCTTTCGTAGGGCTGTCCGTTCATCGTCCACAGATACGGAGCCATGGAGCCCGAGAGCAGCAACTCTTGGGTGCTGTCAGGTTCGCGCTGGGGGAGCGCGCTTCTCTGTGCCACTTTCAGTCCTTCGGCCGTCATCGGACGTGCGCTTAGTTCCGCAGGCTGCACCATCCAGTTCGGCACGGCGCCGGCACCTGTGCGAATCAGTGCACGGGCAATGCCATCCTTGCCATAGGGCAGCGCCACGAGCGGGAATACCCCGTCGCCAAGAGTGACGGTGAAGTCGTAGCGCTCGCCCATGCCGATGCGAAGTGCCTGCGTGCTCGCGGGCTCCACGGGATAGCCGTCGGTGTGGGTGATGAGCATGCGGTGCTCGCCGAGTGCCACCGAGTAGATGGTGTCGGCAGATGCATTGATCATGCGAATTCGGACGCGGTCGCCGGGCTTGGCAGTCAAGGTGTCTGGATCGTTCGGAGTGCGTCCGTTGATGAGGAAGAATGGATACGTGACGTCGCCGCCATCGGCAGCGCCCATTGAGCCCATGCCGCTCATACCCATCATGCTGTTGCCCTGCTGCGCTCCGGCCGTCTTCAAGTTCGCAAGATTCTGCTCGGGGCTGGGCCCTACTCCGTCGGTCCAATCGTCGAGTACCACGATCCACTCAGCGTCGTATGCACCCGGCTCGGCAGGGTCGTCAATGATGAATGGCGCATATAAGCCGCGATCGAGTTGCAGACCAGTATGCGGATGGAACCAATGCGTGCCCGGGTCGGGCACGACGAAATCGAAGTTGAAAGTTCCACCCGCCGGCGTCTGCGCAGTCGTCACGCCGGGTACACCGTCCATGTCGTTGCGGATGGCGAGGCCATGCCAGTGCACACTGGTCCCTTCGGGCAGACTGTTCGTGAACGCAATCTGCACGCGATCACCAGCCGTTGCACGGAGCAGTGGTCCCGGCACGGAGTTGCCATACGCCCATGTATCAACGACGGTTCCGCCCAGATCGATTTGCGTCGGCTTTGCAGCGAGCGTGAACGACCGAACTTGACCGGTCATGGTGTTCGGGTCTCGTGTCACCGCTGGGACAGGGCTGGAGTGCCGCTGCAGGAAGCGAGTAGAAATTCCTCCTGCAGCGACGGTGGCTCCGGCGCCGGTCAGGCCGATGACGAACTGTCGACGCGTGAGTGCCATGTCAGGTATCCAGTTGACGGAAATCGAGTGTGCCGCTGTCGTGCCAATTCACTCGGCAGAAATCCCGACCATGTGACGGGTGAAACTGTTGCCGGCATCAGTCGACAGGTAAACCGTCGTACCAACCAACGCGGCAATCTGATTGCCGGATGCGGCGAGAGCTGAGGGCTGACTGGCCAACGTGCCCACGTTCATCCAGGTGAGCCCGGCATCGGTGGACACAAATACCTTGCCATACACATCTGCGCCGATCATCTTCATGCCGGTCGTGCTCAGCAGTGCGAGGAGCGGGGCATCTTTGACGGCGGTAAAGGTCTTACCGGCGTCTGAACTGCGCATCAAGCCCTTTTCCGTGGTGCCGATCACGGTTGATGCGTCACCGGGAGCAAGCGCGATGTCGTAGAGCGCAGATTTGCCAAGGTCGGCCCATGTTGTGCCGCCATCTTCGCTGCGCAGCAAGTGATCGTTGGTGGAAGAGATGCCCATTGCAACCTTGCCCAGTGCTACCAAGCGATGGAAGTCAACTTCGCCACTCAGCGACACGTTCTTCCACGTCTTGCCTGCATCGCTCGACATCATCATCCCGAGGTTGTCCGGAGCGTTCATTCCCATCGCGGGGTGGCCGGACGCCATCCACGTTGAGCCAGACATGGCGAAACCCATGAAGTCGAATCCCTCGGTCGAAACCTGAACCGGCTTGTCCTCACCGGTTTGCGCCCACAAGCCGTTGTGTGTGCCAAGCAAGAGGCGCGAGCCGTCGAAGGCTAAGTTGTGCACATGCCCGCCCATGCCGCTGGCATCAATATTCATATCCGACGTCATGGCGCCGTTGCCGGAACCCATGCTGTTGTTGTTCATCGAGTCTGTGGTACTCGACGTACCGCAAGCACTCAGCGCCAAGAGGGCCGCAGTGCCGAGGGCAAGCGCGCCCATCCGTCGTGTGTGGGCGGGCATGTGCATGAAGCGCATCAGGTCATCCTTCGTCAGAGTTCTGCTCTCGACGGTCGATGCCGTCGCCTACTGCAACCCATTCTTTTGGCCGAACCTCTCCATCTCACTGCTGTTTCATGAAGATTCAGCGAAGGTTGCGGGTTTCGGATACGTCCTGGAGATGGCCGGTGATTCGACGCACCCGTCCGCCAGTTGCTTCAGGCGGCAGCGCATTTTGGGCCTTTTGCATTGAGGCGAAGGTCCCAAACCGCGCCATTTGGCCATTTCGTTCATCGGATCTTGATGTGATCTTCAGCGGCAGCATCGGGCGACGCGGCCAAGATTCCCAGTAATCACAATGGATTGTGTGCATCGGAGGTTCGCCATCAACGCGTACGCAAAGCGATCGGCAGCTGGCTACTTAGCCGCTAGCGCACTCGCAACTGCCCTAGTCATCGCCGGAGCATCAGCCGCCGCAGCAGCTCCCCAGCTGCAGCGAACCCACGGCAGTGAGACCCAGACCCTCATGCCCATGCCCGCCGCAGATGCGTCGCTAATGCCGCTCCCAGATGGTGCACCGGCCCCGAGCCCGACTGTCGATGACGCCCTGCCGAGCGAGTCATCCGATGGGATGGCAGGCATGGGCGATGGCCATTCCGACAGTGCTGCGTCGATGCCGTACATTGCCACCCCCGATGCTCCACAGCGCCGACTCGTGCTAGCCGGATTCGCCGCTGCGAACGCACTCGTCATCACGGGCGCCGCGTACATGCGACGCAAGATCAAGTCCAACCTTCCCGCAGCAACCAATTCGCGAGCCGGCACCCCGGCTCGTGCCCCGCGCAATTCGATGAACAGTGATGGCGGTGCCGCATGAGCGTCAACCAGCTCCCTAAGTCCTCTGACCCCACGCCGTTGCAGATGCCGCAAGTGCGCGTCGCGCCAGATACCACGCCGGAGCCGCGCGGCAAGAACTTGTTGGACATCCGTTGGGTCCGCCGGATGATGGAAAGCCCCTTGTATCCCAAGGTATTTCAGTGGGCGGTGCTCGCAGGCTTCACGCTGGTGGGTTACGAACTCCTGATCGGACCAGAGGCGGCCAGCCAGAACTTCGGCACCGTCTTGATGTGGGTGATCTGGTGGCCGCTGATTCCCGTCGCCTTCCTGTTGTTGGGCCGCTTCTGGTGTGCCATCTGCCCCTTCGCGACGATTAACGACTTCGTGCAAAAGCTGGTTGGCCTCGAGCGCCCAGTGCCGCCGTTCTTGAAGAAGTACGGCATCTGGATCATCGATGCGTCCTTCCTCTCCATTACTTGGGCCGACCACATGTGGGGCGTCGTCGAATCGCCGTGGGGATCTGGCGTACTCCTGCTGATGCTCACCACCGCCGTCGTTGTATCGGGCGCGCTGTGGCAGCGTCGTGCGTTCTGCCGCTATCTGTGCTTCCTGGGCGGCGTCTCCGGCAACTATTCACAGACTGCCATCGTGTCGCTCCGTGCAAATCAAGAGATTTGCAAGACCTGCACCGCGCGTGCCGTGTGCTTCAATGGCAGCGCCGACGTGCCTGGTTGCCCGCTGTTCTCATTCCCGCGCAAACTCGACTCCAACGCTGAGTGCAACCTGTGCGCCAACTGCATCAAGAACTGCCCCAATGGCGCCATAGAACTCAACGTACGCAAGCCCACGCAGGAATTGTGGTTCACCAGCAAGCCGCAGGTAGAAGTGGCGTTCCTGGCGATGGCCATTATGGGCATCGTGCTGTACCAAAACGTGTCCATGCTCGAAGTGTGGCCGACCGTTTTGCACCACGTTGGCGGATTCCTGCATACCGACTACTACCCACTCGTGTTCTCGGCGACCTTCGCATTCGCGATCGCCATGCAGGTTGGTCTCTTGGCGCTCGCGTCTGCCGTTGCCACTCGTTTCTCGCCGCAAACTATGTGGCAGAACTTCGCGCGCTTCGGCTACGCGCTCATACCACTCGATATCGCCGTGCACATGGCACACAACTTGTTCCACCTGCTGTCCGAGGGCAAGGCAGTGCTGTACACAGCCTTGCCGATCGTTGGACAGCCCATGCCGACGACGTCACCTGCCTTGGTCGCTTCGATGGAGATCCAGATGCTGCAGTTCGGCATGGTGGCGCTCGGTGTGCTGGCCTCGCTGTACGCGGTGTATCGGGTTGCTCGTCGCCAATTCCCTGAAGCGGGAACCCATCGCAAGGTCGTGATTCCGTACGCAGTGCTCGTGATCGGCCTTGGGGTGCTCAACACCTGGATGTTCACCATGCCAATGATGCATCGGGTGTAGTTGCGCCGTGGGCAGTGCCCGCGTTCGCCGTTACGCCGCGTCGATCTCGGCGATCAGCGATTCGATGCGGCGACGAATTTCATCGCGGATAGGACGCACCGACTCAATGCCTTGTCCGGCCGGATCGTCAAGCACCCAGTCGAGGTAATGCTTGCCGGGGAAGAACGGGCACACATCGCCACAGCCCATGGTGATGACGTAGTCCGACGCCTGCACCGCTTCTGCAGTGAGCACCTTGGGCACCTCTTGTGACATGTCGATGCCCTCTTCGAGCATCGCAGCGACGGCCATGGGGTTGACTCGGGCGCCAGGTGCCGATCCCGCAGACCGGACTTCGACGCGATCGCCCGCCAGATGCGTGAGGTAGGCAGCAGCCATCTGCGATCGGCCGGCGTTGTGGATGCAAACGAAGAGCACGGATGCCTTGGGTGCCATGGTGGCTACTTCTTTCAGGAGAGGGGCGAGGGTGTGAGTGGATCAGGTGGTGCGAATGGCGACGCGCTGTCGTAGCCATAGCGCGAGATAGACGAGTGCGACGAGCGCGGGAACTTCGATGAGCGGGCCTACCGCACCAGCCAGCGCCTGGCCGGATGTGACGCCCCAGACGCCGATGCTCACAGCGATAGCAAGCTCGAAATTGTTGCCTGCTGCAGTGAAAGCTAGCGTCGCCGTCTTGGGGTAACCGAGGTTGCTGCGAGCTCCGAGCCAGAACGAAACGCTCCACATGATTGCGAAGTATGCGAGCAGTGGAAGCGCGATCCTGAGTACTGACACGGGATCTGCCGTAATGGCCTCGCCTTGCAGCGCAAACATCACAACGATCGTAAACAGCAAGCCGTACAGCGCGAATGGAGCAATGCGCGGAATGAACCGCTGTTCGTACCAGTCCCGTCCTTTGACGCGAAGCCCGATGCGTCGGGTGAGGTAACCGGCGACCAGCGGGATGCCTAAGAAGATGAGCACTGCCTTGGTGATTTCCCAGGTCGAGAATTGCACGTCCTGCGTATCGAGGCCAAGCCAGCTCGGCAGCAACTTGAGGTAGAAGGTGCCGAGCAATGCGTATGCGAGCACCTGAAACACCGAATTGATCGCTACCAGCAGCGCAGCCGCTTCTCTGTCGCCACAAGCTAGGTCGTTCCAGATGAGCACCATGGCGATGCATCGCGCGAGGCCAATGACGATCAAACCGGTGCGAAATTCTGGCTGATCAGCAAGAAAGACCCACGCGAGTGCGAACATCAAGGCAGGACCGATCAGCCAATTCAGCAGCAGCGACAACCACAACAGGCGTCGATCACTGGTGACGTGGCTCATGTCTTCATAGCGAACTTTGGCCAGCACGGGATACATCATGAGCAGCAGGCCGAGCGCGATCGGTAGTGACGTCTGACCGATCTTCACGGCGTCGAGCGCGGTCTGAATGGACGGAACGAAACGCCCCAGTGCGAGCCCAGCAACCATGGCGATGCCGATCCAGACCGGCAGGAATCGATCGAGCGTGCTGAGACGATGTAAGACGTCCGAGTCAGGAGTCGTCTCGACGTGGTTGTGATCTGTCATGCCTAGCAGCACTTCAGGTGCAATGCGACGGCGATCGCGTGGATGGCTTCGGGCACCACTTTGTAGTGAACGTTCATGCCGCGCCGCTCTTTGGTGAGGAGCCCAGCGCCTTCAAGGGTCTTCAGGTGATGGCTCACCGTCGGATCGGAGAGACCCACGAGCGGAGCCAGCTCGCAGGTGCAGGCTTCTTGGGCCGGTTGCTCGATCATGTAGGCGAGCAGTTGCAGGCGGACCGGATCGGCCAGCGCCTTGAGCCGAGTTGCCAAGGCGAGGGCGTCCGCATACGGCAGCGTCGGAGTACTCCCCAGCGGCGGCATGCACACGGGGGAGAGATCGAGCAGAACGGGCAGCGACTTCGGCATGTGCGCATCCTCGCACCCTGTTGACATACGTCAAAGAGGTGTTCACACTTATTCATTAGACGTTCATCTAAGGAGTACCCAATGACGACCTGCTGCGCAACGACCGAATCCGGCGCCGCCTGCTGCACCTCTGTCGCCCCCAGCGCCGTGGCTGTGCTCGAGGCGACAAAGGCGAAAACCGCCTGCGAATGTGATTGTGCGTGCGAATGCACGGACGGCAAGTGCAGCCCCGGGTGTTGCTGACCTCATGAGTCTGACGCTGGCCGACCGCCTCCCCAGCAGCACTCGCGGTCGAGTTGTCGCGCTCACGTCGGCTGCCGTGGCTTGGATCGGCGCGTACTGGATCAATGGTCGAATCTGGGACGTACTGCTGTACGACGCATTCGGCATGGATCCCGCAGCTCGCCTCACCGAGACCGTGCACTTCTTTCTCTACGACTCCATCAAGATCCTGCTGCTGCTTGCGCTCGTCATCTTCGTCATCGCTGTGTTGCGCTCATACATGACGGTCGAGCGCACGCGGTCGCTGCTCGGCGGCAAGCGCGAAGGCGTCGGCAACGTTTTTGCTGCAGCGCTCGGTGTTGTCACGCCGTTCTGTTCCTGCAGCGCGGTTCCAGCTTTCATCGGTTTCGTCGCTGCAGGTATCCCCATCGGCATCACCATGAGCTTCCTCATCGCCAGTCCCCTGGTGAACGAAATCGCGATCGGGTTGCTATTAACGCTCTTCGGCTGGGAGATCACGGCCCTATATGTTGGCGCGGGTCTGCTCATCGCGATTGTCGCCGGCTGGATACTCGGTCGCATAGGCGCCGAGCGCTGGGTCGAATCATTCGTGTTCGACGTGCGACTCGGCGGTAAGCCGCTCGACCCCAATGCCGGGCTGCATTTTGGCGAGCGCATGCAGATGGGCATTGAAGAAGTGCAGGCCATCATTCGCAAGATCTGGCCATACCTTCTCGTTGGCATTGCGCTTGGCGCCGCGATTCACGGCTGGGCACCGGCCAACTTCTTTGCCGAACACGCAGGGCCGGATAACCCCTTCGGGGTGCTGATCGCAGTGGCTATCGGAATCCCCTTGTATTCCAACGCAGCCGGCATCATGCCAATGGTGCAAGCGCTGTATGACAAGGGCTTGCCGATGGGTACATTGCTCGCCTTCATGATGGCAGTCGTCGCACTCTCGCTGCCGGAACTCATTTTGCTCAAGCGCGTGCTCAAACCGCAGTTGCTTGCTGCCTTCGTTACGGTGACTGGCACCGGCATTGTGGCCATCGGATACCTCTTCAACGCAATACTTGCCTGACTTTCAAAGGAAGATCTCATGCAGATCAAGGTGCTCGGCCCCGGCTGTGCCAACTGCGTCACGCTTGCACGGCTCACCCGAGAAGCAGTCGACGAACTCGGCTTGGATGCCACCATTGAGAAAGTCGAAGACTTCCCGACCATTGTCGGGTACGGCGTGCTGAAGACCCCCGGGCTTGTGATCGACGAGGTGCTCGTGGTGTCTGGTCGGGTTCCCACGCCGACGGCAATCCGAGAACTGCTGAGTGCGGCCACAAAGTAGGTTTTCCGGCATTGGCACCGCCGGCACCCATCCACAGGCCGCGACCGCTACCTTTGCGGCGTCAGTTGTTGACGGGAGATGCGCATGACGTGGCAGGACCTGCTGCTGGGGATCCTTGTGGGTGCCGCGTTGGCGCCATTCGTGACCACGTTGCTGGAGCGGGTTCCTACCGCCGAGCCCTTACGTCCACGGGCTCGTTGCCGATCTTGCGCGGCGCCCATCGCCTGGGCTGATCAACTGCCTGTGGTTTCGTGGCTCCGGCTGCGTGGGCGTTGCCGCTGCTGCGCTGCGTCCATCTCCCGCGACTACGTGCTCGCAGAATCGATCTGCGTCGCCAGTTGCGTCGTCGTCATTGCCCAACCTTGGTCATTCTTGCTGACGGCAACTTGGCTTGCGTTCATTCCGCTGGCCGTGGCGCTCGCCTTCATCGATGTGCGGCACAAGCGGTTGCCTAACGTCCTCACGTTGCGTTCGGCCGCGCTTGTCATCCTGATGCTTGCCTTGGCTGCCTTCCCCGACGACTGGTCGCTCTGGATGCGTGCCCTCGAAGCTGGTGCTGCCCTGTTCATGCTGTACCTGCTCATGAACCTGCTGACCGGCGGCGCAATGGGCATGGGCGACGTGAAACTGGCACTCGCCATCGGCTTGCTGGCGGGCTACCTCGGGTGGCTCCACCTCATCTTCGCCACCCTCATTGCCTTCGTGACGGGCGGACTGCTCTCGGCCGTATTGCTCCTCACAAAGCGGGCCGGTCGCCGCTCCACCATCCCCTTCGGTCCGTTCATGTTGTTCGGTCTCATTGCCGTGGTCCCGCTGTTCACGAGCCTGCGCGCATACGTACTCGGCTGACCCTCGGCGGCAATGTGCCGCATTCGCGCGACTGGGTTACACTTTCGCCAGAACTCGGGCAAAGGCGCCTTCGGTGCCAGCGTGGCTCGGGTTCTTCGCTTTGGAGGTGGACATGGCTGAATTGCTACTGCTGACGCGGGCAATGGCGCTCTCCACCGAAGTGCTGCCTGCCTTGTCGCTGCTTTCGCACAAGGTGCGTGTGCTGCCGCCCGAGGTTTCTGCGCTGGTCACAGCGCCCACCTCGGACATCATTTTCGTCGACGGCCGTCGCGATCTCGCAGGCGCTCGCGCGCTCTGTCGTTTGATCCGCACGACGGGCATCGACAACACGATTCTGCTGATTGCCACTGAAGGCGGCCTTGCTGCCGTGTCTGCAGACTGGGGCATTGACGACGTTTTGCTCGACACTGCCGGTCCGGCCGAGGTTGACGCCCGCATCCGCCTTGCCATGGGGCGCCAAGCAGCCATGGCGACTGGCGGGGCTGATGAGCGGGGCGAAGAGATCCGTCAGGGCGAACTTGTCATCGATGAAGCGACCTACACCGCCAAACTGCATGGCCGCACCCTTGATCTCACCTTCAAGGAGTTTGAACTGCTGAAGTTCCTCGCGCAGAGCCCGGGTCGTGTGTTCTCTCGCGCCCAGTTGCTGCAAGAGGTGTGGGGGTACGACTACTTCGGTGGCACGCGAACCGTCGATGTGCATGTGCGCCGCTTGCGTATGAAACTGGGCAATGACTTTGAAACCCTCATCGGTACTGTTCGCAACGTCGGTTACCGCTTTGAAACCGAGCAGACGCGCAGCCATTCACTGGCATAGCAGTTTGCGGATTGCAGCGGGTTACACCGATTCGAGGTCGCGAGGATCGGTCGCGACCGGTTTCCCAGAAACATAGGCACGGAGCCGATCGGCGATACTGCCGGCGAGTCCGTACAGCCCATCGAGTGACGCCTGCGAGAGTGGTTCGCCTGTGCTATTGCTCGCGTACAGGGCGGCCAGCACCGGACCGTCGATCTGATACACGAGAAACGCTGTCTGCGGATTGCCGTCGACCAGCATGGTCGTGTGCACGATTAAGCGGGAGTCCGCATCCACCAGTGGTGTGGCTGTCGGACCAGGTGCTGTGTGGAAGGTGAAGACGAGCGTGTGCTTGTCGAAGGTGGTGAAGGTCTTGCCCTCTTTGCAGTTGAGCCGCGCTGCAATGACTTCGGCGAGTGCCTGCCTGGCTGCTTTGGCGGACTCGTAAACGACGACTTCACTCGAGATGCCGACGTAAATGCCTGACGGGTCGTAGCCGCCGACTTGGAGGCGCTTCACGCGCAGTGCCTCACTCGGATACTTCGCGGCGCAGAAGTCGAGCGTGGGTGAACCGAGCGAAGTTCCGTCCGCAATGACGGCAACGACATTGCCATCGAGCATGTCCGCGGTGCGGAGCCCGATGGCCGCTAGCGGGTTCGTGCCGCTTGGTTCTAGGGGCGTGGGGGTAGGGGCGGCTTTGCCAGGTTCCCATCCCGTGGACGGATAGTCCGGCATGCCGACAAGTCCGGGCCGCAAACTGTCGGCCATGTCCAGAGGCTTGACCTCGGCATTGGCGATTGCCGCATCACGTGCATCGCTGAGCCCGCAGCCGGCAAGGAGCAGCACCGTTGTCAGGCCGATGATGGCCGCGCGGGCCTGCTGCGTGCGCATAGGTGCAAGTATGCCGGTTGCTCAGCGACCCCCCCTGCGCTTCACTGTCGAAAATGCGCGCTTGCGCGCCATTTTCGAACAGTTTCGACAGTGAAGCGCAGGGCGGTCGTTAGTGGGCGGCGCGAGCGAGTCGGTCGCGCACGGCGGCACCCAATCCAGTTTCTTCGGGCATCACGGCACATACATCGTGCAAGCCGAGGTCGTCGCTAGAGCGCAGTGCCGCATAGAGATTGCGTGCATAGTCGCCGGCATTCTCGGCCGCGAGCAGTCTCGTCATACCGGTGGGAGTGGCCACGGACGCTGCAGCGATGAGTCCTGCGCCCGGGAACCGAGCCAGTTCCCCTGCGTCCACGATGTGCACTGTTGCTCGCGGCGAGTAGTGGCTGGCAAGCGTGCCTGGCGCGCGCACCCTGCCATCGCTTTCACGCACTTGCAGGCCGGTCGTCTCCTCGATCATGTCGAGGGTTACCGCGCCGGCGCGCAGGAGGCGCGGTGCACTGCCGGTGCAGTCGACGATCGTGGATTCGACGCCGACCTCGCAAGCGCCGCCATCCAAGAGGTAGTCGTCAGCGGTCAGAAACTCGCCGAGATCGGCTTGCACGTGTGCCACCGTCGTTGGGCTGACCCGACCGAAACGATTCGCGCTGGGTGCCGCCACTCCCGTGCCGAGGAGTTGCAACACTTGGCGCGTCAAGGCGTGCGCGGGCACCCGGAGGCCAACGGTGCCTTGCCCCCCCGTGACGGCGCCGAGCACGTGTGGCTGCTTGGCCAGAATCAGTGTGAGTGGGCCGGGCCAGTAGGCGGCAGCAAGTAGTCGGGCCCATGCCGGCACGTCAGCTGCCCAATCGTCGATTGCGCCAAGGTCGGCAATGTGCACGATCAACGGGTGGTCAGATGGCCTCCCCTTGGCGGCAAAGATGCGAGCAACCGCGTCAGCGTTGGTCGCATCCGCCGCCAGTCCATATACCGTCTCCGTGGGCAACGCGACGAGGCCACCGGCGCGCAGAACTGCTGCAGCGCGGTCGACATCGGTTCCCAGCATGCCCACATTCTCCGCTAGAACACGGCTCAGATGAAAAGCCAAAGCACCTCTTCGGCACCATAATGAGCGCATGGCGTGGCGTGTATTGATCGTCGAAGACGATGGTCTGACCAGATCGAGTGTTGCGTCTGCTCTGCGTCTGCAGGGACTCAATGTCATTGGCGAAGCGAGTTCTGCGTCTGTAGCAATGCGACTGGCCCGTGAAAGCAATCCCGATCTGGCCGTGCTGGACCTTGATCTTGGTGCCGGCCCGAACGGTGCAGACATCGCTGTCGCCCTACGCAGACTCAATCCCGCGATCGGCATTGTCATTCTCACCACCTACGACTCGCCTCGACTTATCTCTGAGCACGCGCCGGAATTGCCGGCGCGCTCCGTATTCCTGCGTAAGCGCGATGTGCAATCAGTCAATGATTTGGTGCGCGCAGTGCGCGCCTGCATGGAACCGCGGCTTCGCGGTGTCGCGCAGACACCAGGCATTGCCGACAACTTCACCGACTCGCAACTGTCCATCATGCGCGCTGTCGCAGAAGGCTTGACCAACGCAGAAATCGCACGTCGTCGTAATGTGAGTGAACGCGCCGTCGAGCAGATGATGCGGCGCATCGCACAGCGCCTCAGCCTGCAATCCGAGGCGTCCACGTTCAATCAACGCGTGCAGATCACTCGTGCGTACCTCGAGATGACAGGCAATGTCTCGCGCTAATGCGCAATGGCGAGCAGTTGCACGTCGCTTCATCGCAGCGGTCAGAAGTGGCGCTGCCCTGCACGAGAACGCAATCGCGGTCCTCTTCTTCGTGGGCACAGGCCTTGCCACTGTCGGCCAACTCGATCTCCTCGATTCGCCGCTGAGTTTTAGTCTGTGCGTCGCCACTGCCGCGATAGCCACGTTGTATGCGTGCACATTGCTCTTCGGCATTCGCGCGCTCTGGCGACGATGGGCGACGAGCTATTCGATTATCGGTATCTTCCTGGTCTTCCTTGTCGTGGGTGCTGCCCGTCTGGTCTTCCTCGGCTGGCTGAACTCGGTATTTGGACTGGCCACGTTCTATTCGAGCGAGCTTCAACTCACCGCTGGCGCCCTGCAGGGTGTGATTTGGGTGGCTGCGGCCAGCATGTACTACGCCAACCGAGACCGCTTCGTTGTCGCTCGCTCTGAGGTGTTGGAGGACCAGGCGCGTATCGAGTTGAACGCCTACCACCAGACAGCATTCGCGACCGTGCTTGCGCAAGGACTCGCTGATGCTGTCTCCAAGCGGGTTTCGGAGTCGGTCTCGCACACGCGTGATCTCATCACCGATGCACTGCCACTCGAGGATTCCCGCGAAGCCTTGCGAAATGTCGCGGCATCACTGCGGCGAGCCATCGATGAAGACATCCGACCGATGTCGCACCAACTCTGGGATGTGCCACCAGCAGAGCAGATGAAGCTCACCTTGCGCATGATGCTTCGCCTCGGCTGCTACTCGCGGCCATATCCACTGGCGACGGGCTTTGTGGTCGTACTCATGACGCTCGCGCCGATGGCGTTTGCGATGCGTGATCCGCGTGAGGCCCTGATGTTGCTGACCGTGCAGACGCTGCTCGTCGGTATGACGCTCTCGTTCTATGACAATCGCGTGCGCGACAGGGGAGCGTCGTACGGCTTTGACTTCTGGGCTGGCATCATCACTGCCGCTTTCGTTGTGCTGATTCCGCCGGCGTCGATGCAGACTTTTGGCTGGAGCTTTCACGAAGCTCGGTACTGGGCGGTGTTCTGCTCCTTCGGCATGATCTTGTTGCTGGTCTTCCTCTCCGTGGTGCAGGGTCTGGCTGGTACCTGGGCCTCGGTAGGTGCCCGTGCCCGGATCAGTTTGAGCACTGGCGAAGTGGCGCGTCAGGTGCACGCTCGCGAGATGCTGGAGACGAGCCGCAAACTGGCGCGGCACTTGCACTCGTCGCTGCAAGGTCGACTCATGGCCATCTCGCTGGAACTGGAACGCGCGGCGGACGAGGGCAGAGCTGATTACGTGCAGGATGCCCTGCAACGTCTCGATGTTTTATTGAAATCGCCACTCTTCGGTGCCTTGGAGAGTGATGTGGTGGATCTCGAGGGTGCCTTGCGAGATCTGGCAGACGAGTGGTCGGCGATCGCGGAAGTCCAACTCACCGTCGACCTTGAGTCGTCCGGCCGACCGACGAATAGCGAGATGATTCTCGGCATTGCGGAAGAGGCCATCGCCAATGCTGTGCGGCATGCCGGCGCCACCCATGTTGAGATCGATGTGGTCGCGGAGGGCGCTGACGTGCTCGTACGCGCCTATAACGACGGACGGGCGATGCGCACCGGCGGCGCGGGACTCGGCTCCCGTTGGCTCGACACGATCAGCCCTGACAGTTGGACGTTGACCACGACCCCGGATGGCTCCCGCACGCTATTGCAGGTTAGGTTGCGTCGCATCCTTGACGTCGGAGTGACCCAATGACCACCGTTTCCTTGCGATCCCGCGATGGCGTGCGCATCGTTGCCGAGACCATCGGCGAAGGTCCAGTCACCTTCGTCGTTGCGCACGGCATCACCGGCAGCCGGGAGAAGACCGGCATGAAACTTATCTCCGGTTGGCTTTCGCACCATGGGCGCGTGGTGTTCTTCGACCAACGCGGTCACGGTGAGTCCGGTGGCAAGTGCACCATGGGCTATCGCGAGCCCATGGATCTCGATGCAGTGATTACGTGGGCTCGCACCCTGTCCGACGCTCCGGTTGTCACCGTTGGATTCTCGCTCGGTGCATCCGTTGTTATCCGTCATGCAGCGCTGACTACAGATCGTGCAACGGCTCCGCGAATAGACGACTTGATCGTGGTCAGCGAGCGACCGGACGCGACCGTTCTCGTCAGCGGTGTCGCCCAATGGTTCTTCCGCGGCACCAAGATCATGGATCGGCTATTCCGAGTGTCGGCAACGCCGTGGGGACGTTGGGCCATGCGTGGCCAGGGCGTCAAGATCTCGGTCCGTGACTGGGTTGGACCGGATGCGGCGCCTGAACTTTTGCCCATGTCACCAACGGCGTGCGCGGCGGTCATCAAACACCCGTTGCTCATTGTGCACGGCACGAAAGATCACTACTTCCCGGAGGAGCATGCGGAACGCGTCTTCGCGGCCGCGGCAGGGAATACCGGCACGGCCCTCTGGGTTGAAGAAGGCATGGGTCACGCAGAACGCGCCACGACGCAAGAACTCGTGAATCGCATCGCCGTTTGGGCGATTGCGGCTGCGCGCACAACCCCATGAGCGGCTGGCTCGCTGTCCTTGCGGTACTGGTGCTGGCGAGTGCGTTTGGCATCTACCGACAGCGAACCGACGGCCGCGTGCGGGTGCTGAGCCCCGACGACCAACCGTCCATCCCAACGCCACCCACGGCATCGCCCTTTACTGCCTTTGGCGAGATGGGCGAACACGCCACGATCGTGCAGTTTTCAGCGACCGTGTGTGCTCCATGCCGTGCTGCGCATGTCATCGCCGCTGAGGTCGCCGCGCAGGTGCCTGGCGTCACGCATCTCGACATCAATGCCGAGCACAACATGGAGCTCGTCAAGGAGTTCGGCATTATGCGAACGCCAACGATCCTAGTTCTCGACGGACTTGGTCGCCTGAGCGCGCGCATCTCCGGAGTGCCGAGGCGTGAAGAGTTATTGATCGCCCTTGACGACCGTCGCTTCGAAAACCTGTAACCATGGCGGCAGATGCTTTGCTGCTGCGAGAGGTTCGCAGGGGATGTCCGTTGGTATGACGGACGAGGTCGCAGAATGTCTCTGGCTCCTATGGTCACTGCATGACACTGGCATCCATTGACGCTCGCGGACCGCGCTTCGGTGCGGCCATCACCACCGTTGTCCTTGCGCTCGCCGTGATCCTCGGCCCGAGTGTCGCGGGTACGGTGCTCATCGCATGGCAGGCCATCGCCTTCGGCTTGGGTTCAATCGTTGGTCTTTCCGCGCAGCCGTATGGTCGTCTGTACAGCAAGTTCGTCAAGCCGCGACTGCGTGGCCCAGTGCCGTTGGAAGATCCGGCACCGCCGCGTTTCGCGCAAGCGGTCGGACTCGCTTTCGCGGTTGTGGCGCTCGCAGGATCTCTGACGGGGCAGGACGCGGTGTACACGATCGCTGCATCGTTTGCTTTGGCAGCGGCATTTCTCAACGCCGTCTTTGCGTTCTGCCTCGGTTGCGAGATGTACCTGCTGATCAAGCGCGTCACCGCCTAACCCACTTCACCGTTGGCGCTTTCCCCGCACAGAACAAGCCGATGCGCCTTCGAAGGTGAGAAGTGAAGGCGGGGTCCCACTGCGTTAGTAGACGAGTGCCTTGGCGTCGGGTGCCACGATCTCTTCGACAAATCCAGCCGCACCGCCAATGCGCACTCCGGCGAAAAGGTCCGTTGCAGACAGGTCACGCCGGGCGAGGCACTGGCTACAGGCCGTCAAGAGCGCACCTTCTAGGACGGCCTGCACGGCGACCGCAAACGGTTGCGCCCCTTCGAGTACGACGGTTTCGGCAAAGCCCGGTACAGCAAAGCGAACGGCGTCGCCCGTCAGCCAGACGCTCACATCGACGCCCGATGCCATCGCCATGGTGGCCACAGTCCAACCTTGGTTGCAGCGTTCGAGTGCCTCCGTGCCGGATGCGATCTTGATGACGAGTCGGGTCATGGGCAAATGGTAGGCGCGTAGAATGCGTACATGACCCAAATCGTCGAAACCGGCTACACCATCGCACTTGTGTGCGTTTCCATCGGGATCTTCGCCTTTGCCGCCACGGTCGTCTTGAAGCTCTACAAGGGTCAGTCGTAATGACCGAACTCGACGAACTCGCTGGCGTGCATCGCGATATCGCACACCTGTCTTGGCTCGTCGGCAGTTGGAGTGGATTCGGCGTCGGCCAGATGCCTGGAGGGGGCCACTTCCGCTACGAAGAACTCCTACAGTTCGCCACAGACGGACGACCCTTCCTTGAGTACCGATCACAGTCGTGGGTCGTCGACGACGAAGGCAAGCGCTTGCGGCCGTCGCATACGGAGAGCGGATATTTGCGGCCCGCTCCGGACAACGGCGTTGAAGCGGTCATCTGCAATCCCCTGGGTATCGCGGAGTTGTGGCTCGGCACTGTCACGGTGAGTGGGATCGAGAACGCCCGCATCACCGCCGCCAAGCTTGAGGTACGTGCCGCCAACTACGTGCGCACACCTACCGCGCCAGCCATCGAAGGCGGCAAGCGACTGTATGGCTTGGCCAATGGCGACCTCTTCCACGCTTTCGACTTCGAGCTTCCCGGGCACCCGGAGTCCTCACATACCGCCATTCAGCTGAAACGGAAGTGACGATGCAAACCGATTGGGAACGTCGTTTGCACGCGCACGGCTACCGCATCACGCCGCAGCGTCAGATGGTTTTGCAGGCAGTCGAAACCCTGCGCCACGGCAGTCCCGAGGAGTTGCTCGCCGAGGTGCAGAGCCACGCTTCCGGTGTGAACCTGTCAACGATTTATCGTGCTCTCGAAGTGCTCGAGAAGGTTGGGCTCGTCACGCATTCGCACATCGGTCACGGTGCGCCGACCTATCACACGGTCGATGACATCACACATATTCACTTGGCTTGCGATGGCTGCGGAGCTGTCGAATCCATCCACGCCGACGTGCTCGAACCGCTGGCCCGCGCGCTACGCGCGGACAAAGGCTTCGATATCGACGTCTCGCACGTGTCGTTCCATGGTCGCTGCCGTCGGTGCATTGAAGAAGGCAAGATCGGCCGTCACTAGGCCAAACCCATCCCCTGCGCTTCACGGTCGAATCTGCGAGGTTTCGAGCCATTTTCGAACCGTTTCGACAGTGAAGCGCAGGTGTGGGGGAATCCTGCAGGCGTGAAAGGAGTTGTCGCTGCATGAAGCCGTATCTCATGCATGACCTTTCCGCCGTGGACGCGGGTGTGGCGTGGCACTACGGCGATCCCTTCGCCGAACAGCGACTTCTGGCCTCGGGTCTTGGCGCCGTCGACCTTTCGCATCGCGGCGTGCTCCAGATTACGGGTGCCGATCGGCTGACCTGGCTCGATTCACTGACGAGTCAACTGCTTCTGGATTTGACCCCCGGCGATTCTGCCTATGACCTGCTCCTCGATCCCAATGGCCGACTGGAGAGCGAGATGCATGTCGTCGCGCTCGATGATCGACTGTTGCTCGGGGTCGAGCCGGGCAATGCACCACATGTTCTCGCCTTCCTCGACCGCATGCGGTTCATGCTGCGGGTGGAGGTTGCTGACGTCACGGACGCTTGGGCCACGGTGTGGGAGCCGGTACGAGAACCGCATGCGGTGCACCCCGCGGTGCTGACGCCGGCTGCCTTTGCTGGCTTGCCAATGGGTGACGTGGGAGCCGATGTCTCGCGACAACGGGCGGATGCCGAGCACACCTTCGCTGGCCGCGACGTGTTCGTTCCTCGTGAGCAACTTGTCGATTACCTCGCATCCGCCGGTGAACTGGCAGGAACGTGGGCGTGGAACGCGCTGCGCATTGCTGCAGGTGTGCCACGTTTCGGCGTGGAGAGCGACGACAAGTCCATCCCACAGGAGTTGGGTCTGCTCGGCACCGCCGTGCACATGCGCAAGGGCTGTTACCGCGGGCAGGAAACGGTGGCGCGCACGTTCAATATGGGTAAGCCGCCCCGTCGACTCGTCTTGCTGCACTTGGATGGTTCGCTCGACGAACCGCCAGCACACGGTACCGAAGTGATGCTGGGGGACCGTCGTGTCGGCTTCATCGGCATGGGTGCGCAACACCACGAACTCGGCCCCATCGCCAGTGCCGTGATTAAGCGCAACACCGATGTCGAGGCGGTTCTTGAGGTGGCCGGGGTGCGGGCGACGCAGCAAGTCATCGTCAACGCCTGAGTCTGGACGTAGGTTTCTGCCATGACTGATGCGGTACTGGCCGAGTTGGTGCGTGGCGATTTGATCGAATCAGTGCATCGTGGTTCGTTTGTTGTGCTTGATGAAGCAGGCATGGTCCAAGCGTCCTTGGGTGCAATTGATGAACCGATGTACCCGCGTTCCAGTGTGAAGCCGATCCAAGCCGCAGCCATGGTGCGCCTTGGCCTCGCACTCGAACCGCGCTTGTTGGCGCTGGTGGCTGCCTCGCACAGCGGCAGTCAATTGCATGTTGCGGGCGTAGAGGAGATCCTCGCCGCCCACGGTCGCACTGATGCCGATCTGCAGTGCATCGAGGGCTGGCCCTTGGGTGCGAGCGAGCGAGAAGCGCTCGTCCGTGCAGGTGGTCGAGCTGATCGCATCCACTTCAATTGCTCGGGCAAGCACGCCGGATTCATTGCCACCAGCGTCATCAACGACTGGCCGCTGTCGAACTACCTCGATCCTGAGCATCCGGTGCAACGCGCTGCACGCGAGCTCGAAGAGTTGCTCACCGGTGTATCCGTGACGGCAAGTACCGTCGATGGTTGCGGAGCGCCGCTCCATGCCATTTCGTTGACGGCTCTCGCTCGCGCATTCCACATGATTGCGATCGCCGACGTTGATAGCGCCGAGGGGCAAGTCGCAGACGCTATGCGGGCCTATCCAGAGATGGTGGCAGGCGTCGGTCGCGAAGACACTGTCGCCATGCAACGCATGCCCGGCCTCATTGCCAAGATCGGTGCCGAGGGCGTGATGGCCATGGCCCTACCCGACGGACGTGCTTGTGCCATCAAGGTCACGGATGGGGCAGCTCGCGGTTACCAGCCGCTGCTCGCCGCCGTGCTGCGGGCTTGGGGCATGTCCGAGGCTGCAGTCGAGCGATTGCCCGCAACAGCGGTCTTAGGTGGCGGGCTACCCATGGGTGTGCTGCGCCTTTCCTCCGCAGCAGTAACAGCGCTGGCATGATCAGTCTGTGATGACCCCTCCCATCGGCACGATCACGCGCGGAACCACCGCACCGAATCGCTTGCGCCGTTGCGATCGTTGGCTGCTGCATACCGAGTGTTCGCGGCTCCGAGCGCTTCCCCACGCCATCGTCGTCGACCTCGGCTACGGCGCATACCCGGTCACCACCCGGGAACTGGCCGATCGCCTCCACGCACATGTTGGTCCGGGTGTTGATGTCATTGGACTCGAGATCGATCCCGGGCGGGTCCAGCAAGCGATTCCCTTTGAGCATGCGCATCTGAAATTTCGCCGCGGGGGCTTCGAGTTGGCCGGTATGCATGCCGATGTAGTGCGCGCGTTCAACGTCCTTCGCCAGTATGACGAATCCAGCGTGCAGCGCTCATGGCAGGAGATGTACCAGCACCTGGCGCCGAATGGTTTGATCATTGATGGCACTTGCGATGAGATCGGCAGGCGCTCGGCCTGGCTCGCCATCCGACGCACGGACGACGTCTCGGCGACCCCCGAATCGCTCACGCTCTCAACGCATCTCGCATCGCTGGAACTGCCGTCGAATCTTGCAGAACGATTGCCGAAGGCGCTGATTCATCACAACGTCCCCGGCCAGCCGGTGCACACATTTCTGCAGGCGTTCGATCGCGCCTGGGCCGTGGCCGCGCCGCAGGGAACCTTCGGTGCGCGACAACGCTGGATTGCCGCGGTTGAGCAATTGCGAGACAGTGGCACGCCGATTCTCGGTGACAAGAAGCGTTGGAGTCTGGGTGAAATCACCGTGCCCTGGAGCCTGGTCGCGCCAAACTGAGCCGTAAAACAGCGGCAGGCGCGTCACCGGCTGGGGTGACGCGCCCGCCGGCTCTCTGGGTCTACTTCTTGCCCTGGTTGGCTACTGCGGCGGCCGCGGTCGCTGCCGCCTCGGGATCGAGGTACTCGCCACCCTTGACGATCGGCCGCATCTGTTCATCAAGGCGGTACACCAGTGGCATGGCGGTCGGGATATTCAGCCCAGCAATGTCTTCATCGCTGATGCCGTCAAGGTGCTTGACAAGCGCGCGCAGCGAATTGCCGTGTGCCGTCACCAGCACCGTCTTGCCGGAGCGGAGGTCGGGCACGATGGCTTCTTCCCAGTACGGCAGCATGCGCGCAACGACGTCCTTCAGACATTCAGTCGCAGGCAGCTCGCCCGAAGCGAGGCCGGCGTAGCGCACGTCGCCGGTCTGCGAGTACTCGTCGTCAGCATCGATCGGCGGCGGCGGCACGTCATACGAGCGACGCCACAGCATGAACTGTTCTTCGCCATAGGCCTCGAGTGTCTGCTTCTTGTTGCGGCCCTGCAGCGCGCCGTAGTGGCGCTCATTGAGACGCCAGTCGCGCTTCACGGGAATCCAGTGACGATCGCAGGCGTCAAGGGCGATGTTTGCTGTCTTGATGGCGCGACGCAGCAGCGAGGTGTGCAGCACATCGGGAAGGCAATGCTTCTCGGCGAGCAACGCGCCACCGTGGGCGGCCTCGGCCTGGCCCTTGTCAGAAAGGTCGACGTCGACCCAGCCGGTGAAGAGGTTCAGCGCGTTCCATGTGCTTTCGCCATGTCGCAGCAGGATCAATGTGTATTCGTTGGCCATGGAGCAATTGTGCCGCACTCTGCAAAGGTTGTGAGACCCGCCCCCGTTACACCTGTCAGTGGCCGCGACAGCGTTTCAGTCAGTGCTCGGCCGCAGATGCTCGAAGGCCGCCAGGTTGGCCGTTGATTCGCCGCGCGAAAGACGCCAGATCCATTCCTTGACGATGGCTTCGCTGAAGCCCAGCTCCAGGATCGTGTTGAAGTCACCGTCGGCCATGCCGAGGACAGACGCGAGCACAAGATCCAGCGCCTGTGGTGTGACCCCGTCAATCGCGATACGTCCGACCAGGTACACGTCGCCGTGCTGATCCGTGCAATAGGCCGCACCGAAGGCTTTGGCGTTGCGGCGCAACAGAAATTCGTAGAGATCGCGGGGATCTTGATCCGTGCCGCGGGCGACGAAGGATTCGATCACCAGCGCCTGAGGAGTTACCGTGAGTGCCACCGGAACCTGCAATCGTTGAGTGCCAGGCAGAGTGACGATGAGCATGCCATCGGAAACTTCATCGACCGCAAGATCAAGCGGTGCAGCCCAATCACGCACCAGTTGCAGAACGTCAGTCATTGCAGGCCCTGGCCGATGCAGACTTGGTCCCAGACCGCGCGATCCGATATGCATCCAGCAACGAGTCGACGGTGCGATCCCAGGAGAACAGTCCGGCATGACGGACGGCACCAAGGCTCAGCCGGGACGGGCACACCGGACAGTTGAGATGTTCGTGAATGCGATCTGCCCACGTTCGTGGGTCGTGGCCCTCGACCAGAATGCCGGACACATTGTGCGCGACGGCAGTGCGCAAACCACCGACAGCGGCCGCAATCACGGGCGTGCCGCACGCCTGTGCCTCAACGGCGACCAAGCCGAAGGATTCGGAGTACGAGGGCACAGCCACGAGATCTGCGGCGCGATAATAATCGGCAAGCACATGGCGTGCCTGCGGCGGAACAAAGGAGACATTGATCCCGCGCTCGAGCGCAAGTTCGGCGAGTGATTCAGGATGTTCTAGACCAGATCCACTCGGCCCGCCGCAGATGACGAGTTGCAAGCGGTCGCGAAGTGCAGGTTCTAGCAAGAGCAGTTCCGCGGCTGCATTCACCAGTACATCCGGCGCCTTCAAAGGCTGGATGCGACCGACGAACAAGAGCATGACGGCATCCCGCGCAATGTTGAGCCGTCGTCGCGCAGCGATGCGACCGTCGGATGGAGTGAAGACGTCGAGGTCGACACCAGGGTGTGCGATGACGATACGTTCCGAGGGTGCGCCGTAATGCCGTTCCAACTCCACGGCTTCCTGCACAGTGTTCGCTACGAGTGCGGAGGCGTGAGCTACCACCTGCTCTTCACCCAGGATGCGGATACGCGGCTCGGGTGCGTCGCCGTCTGCCAAGGCCTCATTCTTCACTTTGGCCATCGTGTGCATCGTGTGCACCAGTGGCACGTCCCAGCGCTCGCTGGCCAGCCAGCCGACGTGGCCGGCAAGCCAGTAGTGCGAGTGCACCACGTCGTACCTGAGACCTTCGCGCTCGACGAGATTCAGCAGGCCACTGGAAAGTGCGATGAGTTGTGACGGCAGGTCTTCTTTGCGCAACTCATCGACGCTGCCGGCGTCAATGTGTCGGACCGTGACGCCCGGGGAGAGAGGCACGCTCGAGGGGAGCCCGCTGTGTGTGGTACGCGTGAAGATGTCAACCAATACGCCGCGTTCGGCAAGCCGTTTGGCTGTTTCTGCGACGTATACGTTGAGGCCGCCAGCATCACCCGTACCGGGTTGATCGAGGGGAGACGTGTGCACGCTGAGCACCGCAACGCGCCGAGGCGGTTTGGTGACGTCGATCAGCATGCGAACCTCCGGGCTCATCGTCGCCCGTTTGCGGGCAAAAGGCGAACCCCTACGTAACGCATGTTGGCTGCCGATGCTTCCCGTCCTACCGTCAGGCTCCAGGCCTGTCGGTAGGCTCCCCTCATGCGCAGGCGCGGGGTTTTCAGCAGGAAGCCATCACCCACTGCCGTTTTGGCAGAAGCCTCCGGACTTGGGCCGGACGCGATCGCCCTGCTCGATCGTCTGCCCGGTGAGTGGATCATCATCGGAGCACAGGGCCACATCTTCCGCGCCTCCGAGCATTTCTCCACCCTCGGGCTGCAGCAAAGGGACGGCGCAGCTGCTCCGGTGTTGATGGAGATGGCCGACGCCACACTGGCTGACGGCAAAGCGCGCACCGAGGATCTCCCCATCGGTGGTACCGATGTGGGATCACCGCCGGGAACGGTTCGCGTGCGCACCTCGCGCCTTGACCACGCACACACCCTGTTGCTGGTTGACGACATCAGCGCAGCGACCCGGGTCGACACCATGCGCCGCGACTTCATCGCCAACGTCTCACACGAACTGAAGACGCCTGTAGGCGCGCTCGTACTGTTGGCCGATGCGTCGCAGGCCGCGCTGGACGACCCCAAGGCACTGCGCAAGTTCACGGCACGGATGCAACTGGAGGCCGCGCGCTTGAGTGCACTCATCAGCGATCTCACGGACCTCTCGCGTTTGCAGGCGGCCGATGCAATGGACGCGGCCCGCCTGCGTTCGGTCAAGGCGATCGTTGCTGAGGCAATCGACGCTGTGCATCTTGTTGCCCAGGACAAACGCATCGATATATTGCGCGAACTGCCCGCAGGACTGAAGGTTTTCGTCGACGAGGAGCAAGCCGTTACGGCTCTGCGCAATCTGCTCACCAACGCCATTCGCTACTCCCCGCCGCACACGAAGATCACGGTCACTGCCTGTCGAGCCGACGGCTTCATCGAAATCTCGGTTGCCGATCAGGGCATCGGCATTGATGCCGAACAGCAGAGTCGTATTTTCGAGCGCTTTCATCGTGTTGATCCGGCGCGTAGCCGCCAAACAGGTGGGACAGGCCTCGGCCTCGCCATCGTCAAACACATCTGTATGGCGCACGGTGGCGAGGTCGTCGTGCAGTCCGAGGTGGGCCGAGGCTCCACCTTCACCTTGAGATTCCCGCTCCCGCGGGTGCCAGTGGCTAACGTCCAGGAGGACCAGTGACCCGCATCCTGCTCATTGAGGACGAACAGTCCTTCAGCGAAACCGTGTCCTTCATGCTGAAGAAGGAGGGCTTCGAGGTTCGCGTGGCCGATAACGGCGACGCTGGCCTTGCATTGTTCCTGAAAGACGGAGCCGATCTCATTCTGCTCGACCTGATGCTGCCGGGCCGTTCCGGCATGGACGTCTGCCGGGCCATACGAGCGACATCCATGGTGCCCATCATCATGCTGACGGCCAAAGACTCCGAGTTGGACAAAGTGCTTGGCCTCGAGTTGGGTGCCGACGATTACGTGACCAAACCCTTCTCCATGCGTGAATTGGTGGCTCGCGTGCGCGCCGTGCTGCGCCGTCCGCACGAACTTGGAGGAGAGGACGAGGCCGGAGCGATCGTGGCCGGTCCGGTTCGCATCGACATCGATCGGCACACCGTGAGCGTCGACGGAGTCAAAGTGCCAATGCCGCTCAAGGAATTCGATCTGCTGGAGTTCCTCGTCCGCAATGCAGGACGTGTGCTCACGCGAGCGCAGATCATCGACCGTGTCTGGGGCGCTGACTACTTTGGTGACACCAAGACGCTAGATGTCCACATCAAACGGCTGCGTAGCAAGATCGAGGCAGACCCAGCTAACCCCAAGTATCTGCAGACCGTCCGCGGATTGGGATATACCTTCGACGCATGAGCGCCGTCCGAGCTTGCTCGAGACGGCCGAGGGCGGAGAAGCGTTGAGCGCAGCGATATACCTTCGACGCATGAGCGCCGTCCGAGCTTGCTCGAGCATGGCGCCACGGCATACGTGAAGCAGGAGTAGACCTGCGAAGCCGTTGAGGCTGGTTTGCGCGTGGTGAGCCTTAGGTCACATTTCTGGTAGAATCAGCACTTCTGAAAGGCGGAACATATGGTGTTCGAAGTCGGGGAAACGGTCGTCTACCCGCATCACGGTGCGGCATTAATCGAAGCGATCGAGATCCGGAACATCAAGGGTGTTCCTACCGAGTACTTGGTTCTGAAGGTGCAGCAGGGCGACCTCACGGTCCGCGTTCCGGCTTCCAACGCCGAGTACGTCGGCGTGCGTGATGTCGTCGACCAGGCAGGTCTGCAGAAGGTGTTCGGCGTGCTGCGTCTTCCGTACATCGAAGAGCCCACCAACTGGTCGCGTCGTTACAAGGCCAACGTGGAGAAGCTTGCTTCTGGCGATGTCATCAAAGTGGCCGAGGTCGTCCGTGACCTCTTCCGTCGAGATCAGGATCGTGGCCTTTCGGCCGGCGAGAAGCGCATGCTGGCGAAGGCCCGTCAAATCCTCGTCTCCGAGCTTGCGCTCGCCGAGAAGACCGATGAATCAAGCGCCGAGGTCATCCTCGACAACGTTCTCGCGTCCTGACCCACTTTCGCGACGACCCCGCTGGCTTCGCGCCGCGGGGTCGTCGCCCTTTTCCGCAATAGACTCAAAGCGGTTCGCCTCACACTGGGAGTGACGCATGAGTGCTCAGCATCGGACCGCGGCGATCGTGCCAGCGGCGGGCAAGGGTGAGCGGCTCGGGGTTGGCACCGCCAAGGCGTTGCACACCGTTGGCGCACATTCATTGCTGGAAATGACGGTGCACGGTTTGGCCGATGTGCACGACATCGATCTCATCGTGGTCGCGGCACCGGCGGAGCACATCGACGACGTGCTAGAGGCGCTGGCCTTTCTGGCGGAGCCTGGTGCTGCAAGCGATGATGCGCCGGCCTCCTTCCGTGATGCTGACGGTGCACTTGTGGAGATCGACGATGTGCCTGCGCCGCAGCGGCCGGGATTGATCGTGGTGGCCGGTGGAGCCACGCGCCAGCAGTCGGTTGCCGAAGCATTGGCGGTGCTGCCCGATGACATTGAGTATGTGCTCGTGCATGACGCCGCCCGTGCGCTCACGCCATCGCATGTCATTGCACGAGTTCTCGCATCGCTTCTTGCAGGAGCGAATGCCGTGATTCCAGTACTGCCAGTTGTCGACACCATCAAAGTCGTCGAAGACGGCGCAGTGATGCACACCGTGGAACGTGGGCCGTTGCGAGCCGTGCAAACCCCACAGGGTTTCACTCGTGCCGCGCTGGAACGGGCTCACCATGTCGCCCGAGCGCAGGGCGTGGACGACATTACCGACGATGCAGGTCTGTGCGAATCTGCTGGGATTTCGGTGCGAGTAGTGGATGGCGACCCGCTGGCTTTCAAGATCACCCGTCCGCTTGATCTGGTGTTGGCAGAAGCAATTTTGGGGAGTCGCTCATGATGCGCGTTGGAACTGGCATTGACGTTCACGCGTATGGTCGAACTCGCACCATGTGGGTCGGTTGTATCGAATGGCCGGGGGAGTTTGGGCTGGTCGGTCACTCCGATGGTGACGTGGCTGCGCACGCCGTGTGTGACGCGCTGTTTGCGGCCGCCGGACTCGGTGACGTCGGGGCGGTATTCGGCGTCGATCAACCCGAGTGGCACAACGCAACTGGCGCGGCGATGCTCTGCGAGGCGCGTCGCTTGCTCGACCTGGCGGGATGGTCGATCGAAAACGTGTCTGTGCAGGTGGTCGGAGCGAAACCGCATATCAGCAAGCGACGCGACGAAGTGCAGGTGGCGATGTCGCTCGCACTCGGCGGCGTGAGCGTGAGTGTGGCTGGCACGACGACTGACGGGCTTGGATTCACTGGGCGTCATGAGGGCCTAGCCGCCATCGCCACCGCACTCATAACTAAGCCGGAGAATGCTTAGGGACCTTCGTCCCGCGATGTAGGAATAGCCCTATGTGCGCGCTTCTAAGGGTGTTCGCCTGAGTGGACGACGAATAGCATTCTCAGAGTCTGGAAGCACCAACGGGGAGTGATGTGAACACGGACGAAGGGCGTTCTGCGGCTGGTTCCGTATCCTCACGGGTTGGATTTCGGCAGCTGCTGGGCAAGCCCGACAGGACTTCGCTGGAGTACCTCGCCGTTGTGTTGTTGGGCTTCCCACTCATTGAATGGATTTCCGGCCTCTTCCTGAGCGCGGAGGAGTTGGATGAGGATACCGCTTTCCCCCTTGCCGAAGGATTCGCCGCAGTCTGTGTTGGTTTTGCGGTCTACCTCTTGAGTCGTCGCCTGAAGCTGGCGCAAATCGCACGAGACGAACTGGATCGGCGCTTGCAGAAGGTGACCGATCGCTACCGCCGGATGGCGGAAAACGCGTCCGACATCGTGTACTCCGCGGGCACCGACCGCAACGTCACCTGGATATCTCCCTCAGTGACCCGTGTACTCGGCTGGGAACCACTGGACATCGTCGGACGCTCGATGGCGTCGTTCATACATCCCGATGATCGGGCCTCCAGCGAGGAAGTCCGTGACCGGATCTACTCGGGTCAGGAGTACGTCACTCCGGTGGGTGGCTTCGTCATGCGCTTTGCCGTGAAGACAGGGGGCTACCGCTGGTTGGCCATTCACACGAAGCAACTTGCAGATGAGCAGGGTAAGCACGTGGCGGTCGTCGGTGGGCTGACGTTAGTGGATGATCTGGTCGAGGCTCGTCATCGAGCCGAAGCCGACGAGCAACTTCTGCGCATCACAGCCGATGCCATGCTGGATCCGCAGGTAGTGCTCGAAGCGGTCCGCGACGGTGCCGGCAAGGTCATCGACTTCACGTACGTGGAAGTGAATCGCGCGACCTGTGAATACCTTTCCATGCCGCGTGAAACGCTTATTGGTAAAGGCTTTCTCGAAATAACCCCGAGAGCCGAAGCAGAGGGTTTTCTTGACCTGTACCGTCAAGCGCTCGAGTCCGACGAACCGGTCACGGTGGATGGTTTCGTCCACGAGAACACTTCGCGCAGCCGCACCTCCTACTACGACATCCATGCCCGACGAGTTTCGGAGAATCAGCTCGCCCTGACATGGCGCGACGTCACGGATATGCACCTTGCAGCCGAGCGGATTGCCCAGTCTGAGCAACATTTCCGACTGTTGGCCGAAAACTCGTCTGACGTCATTTTGCTCTCTGATGATGCAACCAGGATGCACTGGGTATCGCCGGCTTCCGCGCTCACGCTGGGCTGGAAACCCGAGGAATTGCAGGGACGTCTCGCCGTCGAGTTCGTGCATCCTGATGACCGGCCGGAATTGCTGGCAGCTGTTGCCCATAGTGCCGCCACTGGTGAAGCCATCCGCCCTCGCTATCGTTGGCGACACCCCGACGGCAGTTATCGCTGGGTGGAGTCGGCCGGTCGCCCGGTGAGTGGAGATGATTCGGGCTACGTCGGACGCGTAGTCGCAATTCGTGGCATCGACGCCGAAGTGGCAGCGCAAGCGCAACTCAAGCGGCGCGCCACCTTCGACGATCTCACTGGCGCGCTACAGCGGGAGGCGGCCTTCGACCGCCTCGCCGACATTGAGCGCCGACCCCGTGCTCCGGGGAGTGAGACGGGCGTGCTGTTCATTGACATTGATGACTTCAAACGCGTGAACGACCGCTGGGGTCACGCCACTGGCGACGCTGTACTCCGGACGATCGCCAAGCGCACTCGCACCGTCGTCCGAGGCTCCGATGCTGTCGCGCGCATGGGTGGAGATGAGTTCCTCGTCATCCTCGAAGGTGTGGATAGCTTGGATCGTGCCCTGCAGGTGGCGCAGAAGATTCATGAGCATTGTGCCAATCCGATTTCGACGCCAACCGGTGAGCTGCTCATCACCATCAGCATCGGTGTCACGCTGATCGGGCACTCAGAGGGTGCTGACGCAACGATCGCGCGAGCCGACCAGGCGATGTACGCAGCGAAGGACCTGGGACGGAACCAAGTGCTTGCCATTCCGCTGGTGTAGAGCGCTTCTCAGCAGCATTTCGAGCCGGACGAGCCATAGGTGAGCAGAAAGTAGACTCAACCCATGTCTTTGCATTTGTACGACACCGCGACGCGCAGTACGCGTGAGTTCGTCCCATTGGTTTCGGGCGAGGTCTCCATGTACATGTGTGGTGCCACCGTGCAGAGCAACCCCCACGTCGGGCACCTGCGTGCCGGCGTTGTATTCGATGTGCTGACCCGCTGGCTTCGAGAGTCGGAATACCGGGTCACGCTCGTCCGCAACGTGACGGATATTGACGACAAGATCCTCCAGCGCGCCATCCAAGAGGGCCGCCCATGGTGGGCGGTGGCTGCGCACTACGAACGCGCCTTCACCGCCGCGTATGAGGCCATCGGCGTCTTGCCTCCCACGATAGAACCGCGGGCGACTGGTCACATCACACAGATGGTGCAGCTCATGCAGCGTCTCATTGACGCCGGTCACGCCTATGCGGTTGACGGTGATGTGTACTTCGACGTGCGTTCCTTTGCCGAGTACGGCGCATTGTCTGGCCAACGCCCTGACGACATTGAGCCCGCCGGCGACAGCGAATATGCGTCGCGCAAGAAGGACCCCCGCGACTTTGCGCTGTGGAAGGGATCCAAGCTCGGGGAGCCATCTTGGCCGACGCCCTGGGGCAATGGACGTCCCGGTTGGCACCTTGAGTGCTCGGCGATGGCTTCGGCCTATCTGGGGTCACAGTTCGACATTCATGGCGGCGGCCTTGACTTGCGGTTCCCGCACCACGAAAACGAAATCGCACAGTCACGCGCTGTCGGCGACGGCTTTGCGCAGTATTGGCTGCACAACGCATGGGTGACGCAGGCCGGCGAGAAGATGAGCAAGAGCCTCGGCAATACCATGGTTGTCGATGAAGTGCTCAAGCGCATTCGTGGCATTGAACTGCGTTGGTACTTGGTGGCGGCGCATTACCGCAGCAATATCGAGTTCAGTGATGATGCGTTGCAGGAGAGTGGTGCAGCGTTCCGCCGCATTGAGAACTTTGTCCTGCGCGCTTCCGAGCGCGTTGGCGACATTGACCTTTCGTCGGTGCCGATGTGCGCCGATTTCACCAACGCCATGAACGATGATCTTGGCGTTCCGTTGGCCGTAGCTGCGATTCACGAGAATGTCACCTCCGGCAATCAGTTGCTGGCGCTCGGGGCCAAGGCTGATGCGAATGCCTTGCGCGGGGTGCTTGGCTCTGTGCGTCGCATGCTCGGCGTGCTGGGTTGCGATCCGCTCGGCGAGCCGTGGATCTCTCGCGCCGGTGGCAGCGATGAACTGCACGAGGTTGTCGATGTGTTGGTGCGGTCAGAACTCCAGGCACGCGCCGATGCGCGCGCCCATAAGGATTTCGCGACGGCGGATGCAATCCGTACGCGCCTTGCCGACGCCGGCATTGCGATCGAAGACACAGCGGACGGACCTCGTTGGTCGCTCGCAGGAAATGGTGAGTGATGGCAGGCAATTCGCAGCGCAAGGGCGCAATTCGCAAGGACGGCACCAAGAAGGGCAGTGTTGTCGGCTCCGGCGGGCAACGTCGTCGCGGACTTGAGGGCAAGGGCCCAACCCCGAGAGCAGTCGACCGTAAGAACAGTCCTGCGCAGAAGGCTGCGCGACGTGCTGCTGCACCGTCGACAACCCGTGGCGGCTCGTCCACACAGGGACGTCGTCGCGACACTTCCGACATCGTTGTCGGCCGCAATCCCATTGTGGAGGCTTTGCGCGCCGGGATTCCGGCGAAGAAGCTACACGTAGCCACCGGCATCGACTATGACGATCGCGTCCGCGAAATCATTGAGATTGCGCGCGAAAAGGGCATGCCGCTGCTTGAAATTTCGCGCCAGGAAATGGATCGCATTACCGGTGTCGAATTGCATCAAGGCGTCGCACTCACGGTATATCCCTACGAGTACGCAGACCCTTCGGAACTGCTCGACCGTGGTGGCAGCGCGCCGATCATCATGGCGCTCGATGGCATCACCGACCCCCGCAACCTCGGAGCAATCGTGCGTTCCGCCGGTGCCTTCGGCGCCGCTGGCGTGGTCGTTCCGGAGCGTCGCAGTGCCGATATGACGGCAGTCGCCTGGCGTACTTCCGCCGGAGCCGCAGCGCGCACGCCTGTTGCCAAGGCCGTGAACCTCACTCGCACACTGCAGTCGTTTAAGAAGGCCGGCTGCTTCGTCGTGGGCCTGGCGGCCGGTGGCGATGTTGTGATGCCCGAAATTGACGTCGAATTGGCGCGGGGACCGATCGTGTTGGTCATCGGCTCAGAGGGCAAGGGCTTGTCACGCCTTGTCACCGAGACCTGCGACGTCATCGTGTCGATCCCCATGGCAGCAGGCACAGAGTCCCTGAACGCCTCGGTGGCCGCAAGCATCGCGCTCTACGCCGTCTCCTCCGCCCGTCGCTAAACCCCGCCCATATCTCGCCCGTATCCTGCGCTTCACTGTCGATTCTGTTCGCTGCCCTGCGGGCCGGCGAACAGAATCGACAGTGAAGCCAAGGAGTTGGGACTGGACGTAGGCTTTCGCCATGCAGATCGTTGTTCACGTCACCGGCGCGCGCCCGAACTTCCCCAAGGTTGGGCCGGTCATGAAAGCATTGGCCGTTCTGGGTGTTGAGCAGCGCTTGATCCACACGGGTCAGCACTACGACGATCGCATGTCCGAGATCTTCTTCCGCCAGCTCGACCTGCCGCGACCTGACGTGAACCTGGGCGTTGGCTCGGGCTCGCATGCGGTGCAGACGGCCGCCATCATGGTCGCCCTTGAGGAGCAGTTCCTCGCTATCAAACCGGCGCTCGTCATGGTGTACGGCGACATCAACTCGACGGTCGCCGCGGCCCTCGTGGCATCGAAATTGCAGATTCCCATGGCACATGTGGAAGCAGGTCTGCGATCCTTCGACATGACGATGCCCGAGGAGATCAATCGGCGCATTACGGACCAGCTGTGCGACCTCTTGTTCGTCACCAGCCCTGAGGCCATCGACCACTTGGCCAACGAGGGAATGGCGGCTGCGAGTATCCACTTTGTCGGCAACCCCATGATCGACACGTTGCTCAGCAGCCTCGACAAGCTCGATCCCGCAGGTGTGAAAGCGGAGTTCAGTTTACCCGAGCGCTATGCCGTCGCTACCTTGCACCGCCCCGCCAATGTTGATTCGCCGGCCGCGGTACGAGCACTCGTCGACGCCTTGCACGGTGTGGCCGATCAGTTGCCGATCTACATTCCGCTGCACCCGCGAGGCCGCGCCAATCTGGTTGGTGCGGGTATTGAGCAGCACCCGGGCATCCATCTCATGGACCCGCTGGGTTACCTTGAGTTCATCGCGATGGTGCGAGGTTCGGCATTGGTACTCACCGACTCCGGTGGCGTGCAGGAGGAAACCACGATCCTCAACGTGCCGTGCCTCACGATGCGGCCCAATACTGAGCGCCCCATCACCATCACCCACGGCACCAACCGTTTAGTGCGTATCGACGAGGTCGTTGAGGCCGCCCGGGTGGCGCTGGCCCCCGACCCCGATGCCGAACACCTCACGCCTCCGCTGTGGGACGGTCACGCCGGCGAGCGCATCGCCGCCATTGTGGTGGACTGGCTGGCCGCTCGCGCCTGATCGCACGTCTGACCATGCCGCCAGCAGGTCGTCGGCGGGTGGGAACGGTCCTGAACGACTACCCTTGGCTCGGTTTAGACGTTGGAGGGGTCGTGTCAGTCGATCTAGTCGTCGTAGGTCTTGGTTACGTCGGTCTGCCGCTTGCGCAAGCAGCGTGCGGGGCTGGCCTGAGCGTTCGTGGTCTCGACCTCAACAAAGACATCGTGAACGGTCTCAATGCCGGGACGTCGCATGTCGACGATCTCTCCGAGGCGGATGTGTCCGCGATGTTGGCTGCGGGCTTCTCCGCCACGTGGGATGACGCCGTGCTTGCCGAGGGCGACACCATCGTCATCTGCGTGCCGACGCCGCTGAGCCCCGAGGGTGGGCCCGATTTGGGCGCTGTCCTTGGTGCGACGCGTGCCATCGCCAAGCATCTGCACAAGGGTCAGCTCGTCATCCTCGAATCAACGACCTACCCAGGCACCACTGACGAAGATGTGCGCCCGATACTCGAGGCAGCCGGCCTCATCGCAGGCGTCGACTTCAACCTCGCTTTCTCGCCTGAGCGCATCGACCCGGGCAACCCCGTCTATGGCATGACGAACACACCGAAGGTTGTCGGCGGCCACACTGCCGAATGCACCGAGCGTGCCGCCGCGTTCTACGGACGCTTCGTGACGACTGTCGTGAAGGCCCGCGGCACGCGTGAGGCCGAGATGGCCAAACTCATCGAGAACACGTACCGTCACATCAACATCGCGCTCGTCAATGAGATGGCGCAGTTCTGCAAGCCGCTCGGCATTGATGTGTGGGACGCACTCAATGCAGCAGCGTCGAAGCCCTTTGGTTTCCAAGCCTTTTACCCCGGTCCGGGCGTTGGCGGTCACTGCATTCCGATCGATCCCAACTACCTGTCGCATCGCGTCAAGACGCTGCTGGGTCAGCCGTTCCGCTTTGTTGAACTGGCGCAGGAGATCAATGCCGGTATGCCCGGTTACGTGAAGCGTCGCATCCAGGATCTGCTCAACGATCAGGGCAAAAGCCTCAAGGGTTCGACCGTGCTACTGCTTGGCGTCACCTACAAGCCTGACATTGCCGATCAGCGTGAAAGCCCCGTGCGTCCATTGGCGCGAGACTTGCTGGCTACCGGCGCGAACGTCGTGTTCCACGATCCATACGTGCCGGACTGGAACATCGACAATGAGCACGGGCATCCGGCCGCAACCGATCGCGTACTGCATTCGCAAGGCGATGTGCTTGAGGCTGCCGCGGCCGCAGATGTCGTTGTGCTCCTCATGCCACACAAGGGCTACGACCTCGACGCTATCGCCGCTGTGTCCAAGCAGTTGCTCGACACCCGTGGAAAGCTGCACGGCGCCAACGTCGAACGTCTGTAATGGATCCCAGACTCACGCACGACGAGGCCGTGGCGCTTGCAGCGCAGCACGGCCTGCGTCGCGTTGATCAGGCAGCGAGCTTCGGCGCCTATCTGCGTCAGGCGTGGAAACTTCGCCATTTCACTTGGAACTATGCCGTTTCGCGCACCATCCTCGAGACCATCAACAATCGGTTGGGCATGCTTTGGCAGGTCTTGAACCCGCTGCTGCTCTCTGGTGTGTACTACCTGGCGTTCGGTCTCCTGCTGGGCACGAAGAAGGATTCCCCGGACTTCCTCTTGTTCCTCGTTGGCGGCGTATTCACGTGGCAGTTGTTCGCTACAACCATTCAAAGTGGGTCGCTCGTTCTCGCGCAAACGAAGGAACTGACGGAATCGCTGTTGTTCCCGCGCATTCTGCTCCCTATCGCAGTTGCCATACAGGAAATGTTCGGCGCCCTTGCTGCTGCGGTCGTGCTCTATCCGATCGCATTGATCTATGGGTTAACCCCGCGGTGGGAGTGGCTACTGCTGCCGTTCTCGTTCATTCTGACGGCGTTGCTCGGCCTTGGAATATCGTTCTTCACCTCCCGTTGGGTCGACAGGGTTTTCGACTTGCGTCAGTTCATTCCACTGATTCTGCGCGTGGGGATGTTCCTCTCTGGCGTGTTCTATGACGTCAGTGCGCGCTTCGCCAAGGCCGGCCACACCATTCAAACCATCGCCAACTACAACCCGGCGGCAATCCTGCTCAAGCTCACGCGGTCGGTGTTCTTGCCCTATGAGTTGCCCAGTGCGTCGCAATTGATCTGGATCGGTTCACTCACGGTCACGCTGTTCTTCGGAGGATTCCTCGTGTTCTGGCGAGGGGAGCGGCGCAATGGCTGAGCCGGTCTTGATCGCCGATCACGTGTCCATCGATTACAAAGTACTCGCGCAACGTCACGGTGCGCCGGGCGTGAAGCGAATTGTGGCGCAGGTGATGGGACGCAAGCAGACGATTCACGCGGTAAAGGACGTGTCGTTTGTCGTCATGCGTGGCGAATCTGTTGGTCTGGTTGGCAGCAACGGCTCCGGAAAGTCCAGCCTCATCCGGGTGCTCTCCGGTTTGCAGCGACCCACTTCGGGCGCCGTCTATGCCACATCGACGCCGGGCATGCTTGCCGTGTCAGGTGTGCTCATGGCTGCGCTGTCGGGCGCGCGCAATATCCGCCTGGGTTTGCTGGCCTTGGGGCTCTCTCCTGATGAGGTTACGCAGCTGTACCCGCAAGTGGTAGAAACCACGGGTCTCAAGGACGCGATCCACCTGCCGGTGAAGACCTATTCGAGTGGCATGAAGGCGCGACTCAAGTTTGGCGTTGCTACTGCCCGCACACCGGAGATCTTGCTGGTTGACGAAGCTCTTGGCACAGGCGATTCGCGTTTCCGAGCAAATGCGCAGGCCCGGCTTGAAGAGATCAAGCAATCCGCTGGGGCGGTGATTGTGGTGAACCACAATGCCGCAACCATTGCGAGCACCACGCACCGCTGCATTTGGCTCGAACGCGGCGTGATCCGCATGGATGGCGCTACAGCCGAAGTGCTGCCGTTGTACGAGGAGTACCTCGCAAGTCGGAAGAAGTAACTCAGCCCTTCTCCTGCGCTTCACGGTCGAAACTGTTCGAAAATGGCGCGCGAGCGCGCATTTTCGACAGTGAAGTGCAGAGGGATCCTGTGCGCCTCACGTACGCTTCAGGAAAGGGAGGGTCGTTATGCGTGTGCTCGTCTGCACCGTGGTGCACCACCCCACCGATGCCCGCATTTTCCGACGCGAGATCGGCGCACTGCTCGCCGCTGACATCGATGTCGATGCAATTGCGCCTTGGCCCGCTTCAGATTTCAGCGATCCGCACTATCGGCGCTTTGCGATACCTCGCGCGGTTGGTCGTCGTCGGTTTGGCGCGTTGCGCGCTGCGCGAGCGCGGGTGAAGGCGCTTGCTGTCGAGGCACAGCTGCTCGTTATCCACGATCCTGAGCTGCTGTTGGTGCTTCCATGGCGTGAACTGCGTCGCCTCAAGGTGCGGGTGGTGTGGGACGTCCATGAAGATCTTGCTGCTGCTCTGGAGAACAAGTCGTACCTGCCGCTCTTCGCGCGACGGATCCCGGTGCCGCTCGTGCACTGGGTTGAGCGTTGGGCCGAGCAGCGTGCCACCTTGCTACTGGCGGAATCTGCGTACCAGCAACGCTTTTCTCGGCCACACATGGTCGTGCACAACTTCCCGCTGGTGCCAGAAAGGCTGCCGGCGGGGGAGCGCAAGCGTCAGGCCATCTACGTCGGTTCGATCACGCAGGCCCGAGGTCTCAACGAGATGCTCGCACTGGCGCCAGCGCTTGCTGATCACGGCATCGTGTTGCGACTTATCGGCGAAGCGCCGAATCACGCCGATCGCGACCAAATCCAAGGAACGCCCAACGTGGTCTGGAATGGCGCGGTCCCCAACGCCGAGGCGTTGCGTGAAGTTGAACATTCGATGGTGGGCTTGGCACTCCTGCATGACCTGCCGAACTACCGCCACTCCATGCCCACCAAGATTCTGGAGTACATGGCGAGTGGCACGGCGGTCGTGGCAACGCCGCTGCCCTTGTCGAAGCAAGTGATCGGTAGCGATGGAGTCGTGCTCGAATCCTTCGAAGGAGTTGCGGAGGCGGCTGGCGCTGCGATCGTGCAATTGTGCGATGACGAATCGAAGCGGCAGCGGATGACGTCGGCAGCCTTCATCAGAGTCGCGGCCGACTACAACTGGAACGTGGCGCAAGCCGACTTCGTCGAAGCCATTCGCACCCCCTGACGTCGCCCACCCCCTGCGCTTCACGGTCGAAAACGTTCGATCCTGCGCTTCACAGCTAACAGATTCGACAGTGAAGTCAAGATGTATTGAATGCCGTGTCTCGCAACGCGCGTTTCAGCCAAATGGTGGCAGGGCGATCACCTTCGAACATGTCCTGATACGTCCAGCGGATGACGTTCCAGTTGGCTCGGCGCAAGTCGTCTTCACGCCGCTTTTCATCGAACAGGGACCGACTTCCCTCGTCATACTTGAGTCCACCATCCACCTCAAGAATGACGCGCTTCGCACGCCAGAGCATGTCGACGCGGTAACGCTTGCCCGATTCGCCTCGAAGTTCCGCCTGTAACTCCGGAGCTGCAATTCCATCCAGATGTATGAGCCCCCGCGCCATGGATTCCAGACCCGACTCCGACATAGGACTCGCCAATGCGAGTGCGGGTTTGAAGACCGCGGATCCTGGCCAGCCCTTCATATAGACGGCCAACTCCACCAGCGCGCCGCGGGGCACTCCTCGACTGAGGGCGTGATCAAGCGGCACGAGTGCGCGTTCTAGCCGACAGGCTCGGGCTAAATCCATGGCGGTTCTGGCGACAGTTGTGATGCGGAGCCCGTCGACGGTAGTTACGTGCTGATCCTCATACCTTGCGGGCAGCACAGCGAGCCGGTGGCGATGGGTGGGCGATGCCAGATCAGGATCACGCAGTATCCACACTCGATCGTCATCATGCTGGGACTCGTACGGGGTTCGTAGATTGTGCAGTCGCGCTGCGGTTACATGCGCAACCGTGGCTTCTGCGTCGTGTCGCGCGAGCCGAGCGCGCACAGTGGTTGCAAGTGTGGCGCTGCCCGCCATGGGAGCCAGCGAGTAGACACCATGTGCCACAACAAAGCAGCGGTTCTTCTTCACGAGCCCCCGGAGAGTTCCTGCGGCTACGCCACTCTGGACGGCGTCCGCCGTGGAGAAGAGCCCGTCCAGCGCTACGTCGCTGAGTGCCGCAATGGCCTGGTTGTGCTGAGCCAAATAGCGGTTCATGCCCAGCCCGCCCCCTGTGCTTCACGGTCGAATCCGTTCGGAAACACCGTGAAAATTGAACGCTTTCGACAGTGAAGCGCAGGGTATGGAGGGGCAGCTGCAGCTCGAGTTTGGGTTTCCATGGGCGAACAATGCGAGTCAAAACCTGTGTGCAACGGTTTGTCCACAGCCCGAATCCCTAGCCCGCGAAGCTTCACGGCCGAATCTGTTCGGAAACGCGTCGAAACCGAACAGATTCGACAGTGAAGCGCAGGGGATGGGCTAGACCTTGGTGCAGGTGTTGTTGTCGGCGGTGACGCCGGACGAAGGACCGTAGATCGACGTGGAGTTGGCATCTTTGAAGTCGGGGTTCACGGTGACATCAACGGGCGCCGAGAAGTCGTGGCCGATGACCATGCTGACGTGGCTGCCGGTGTTCTTGGCGTCGTAGGTGATGCTCTTGATGCCAAGCGCGGCTGCGATCGTGCGTGCCGCTTCGTACCCATCGGCCCCGGCCGAGATGGTCGTCCTTGCAGCCAGCGTCGTGGTCTCAATGGTGTTTCCGAGCGAGTAGCCCAATGCCGTCATCGAATCGCTGATGCTCGCAAGTGACTTCCTCGTGGTGTTCGTCACGTCAATGTGTACATCGGTCGGATCGACCGTCAGCGGCTTGCCGTCAAAGCCAAGGGTGCCCGGTGCCGGCCACAGCGCATCGGCCTTGAGTGCATCCCACAGCCCCTGCGCCTTCGACGTCCAAACGACGTTCCCGCTGCCATCGCCCGCTGAAGGAGTGGTGACGAAGCGCAGGTCTTTGGAGTTCAAGTTCTTGAGACTCAACGCGATCGATTGCAACTCTTTGAGTGACGCGAGCGCTGGATCCATCGTGAGTGAAGAGGTTGTCGCGTCGAGCAATCCATACAGCTTCACTGGATTGAGCAGCACGCCTGCGCTCTTCACTTTGCGTGTGAGCGCGGACAGGAATCCTTGCTGACGGCGGATGCGGGCTGTGTCGCTACCGTCACCCATGGCATAGCGGGTACGGACGAAGGCCAAGGCCGTCTTGCCGTCGAGCAACGATGTACCGGCGGGCAGATCCAAGTGCGACTTGGAGTCGGTCACCGGATCGCTCAGGCACATGGAGACGCCACCGACCGCATCGACCATCGCTGCAAAGCCCTTGAAGTCCACGACCACGAAGTGGTCGATGTAGAGACCGGTCAGCGCCTCTACGGTGGTGATGGTGCAAGCGGGTCCAGCTGCGGAGAACGCGGCATTGAATTTGGTCGTCCATGGCGACGTAGACGTTCCATCCTCGCGCTTGCAGGAGGGAATGGTCACCCAAGAGTCGCGCGGAATGCTGACCACGAGCGCTTGTTGATGGCCCTTGTAGAGATGCACGAGCAGGGTGGTGTCTGATCGCGCGGAGTCACCGTATTTAGCGACCTGACCGAAGCCGCCGCCCTGACCGGCGCGCGCATCCGAGCCCATGATCAGGATGTTCATGGAATCGGTATTGAGCACTTGGGTTTGCTTGGTCGGGCGCGGGCCAAGCTGGTGCTCGAGGTCAAGCGGAGTGATGTTTCCCGACAACTTGTTGATCGCCACCAAGGTGCCAGTTGCGACGACGGCGACGCCGACCGCCGCAATGAGTCCGGCACGCGCGACCTTGCTGTGGGGGAGATGCATGGGCAAAGGGTAATCGGGGTTGAGATGCTGCCTCGCCGTAATGCGGTCGCGTAAGCGGAAGCCGGTTAGTCGTTAACCGAACCCTGATGAAGTTCTCAGCATTCGTACAGCGAAGCTGCAGTTGTTGAGGGATTTGCTGTGAGCGAGCGTGCTTCCGTGGCTCGCGCGTTCGGCTCTGGCACACTCACACATATGCGCCTGCTCCGACTTCGTGCTGCCGCCGTTGCGGTGGTGCTGGCGGCTGTCGGGCTGCAATCTGTGCCGGCCTCGGCGGCGCCGACGATCAATTCGGCAACGCTATCGATTGACGCGGTACAGCCGGGCGAGGCGATCACCATGACGGTGGAAGCGTCGCAGGCTGCGAGCTGGCACCTCGACGTTTTTGCTGCGTGCGGCGGTCCGAGTCTGCGCACCGTCTCGGGCTACTCGTCCGTGCCCAGCTGGTCGATTCTGTGGGACGGGCTTGACTCTGCGACCGTCGCACTGCCGTCTGCCGCCTATCGCATGCGACTCACGCTGATCGACGCTGGAGGGGCTGCGCTCTCCTCGCCGGTTGAGCGGACGTTCTCGGTACTGGGCAATGCTGCAAACACCATCTGCCCCAACATCGTGCAACTCCCAGACACCGATGTATTCGCGCGAGGGCTTGCTGATTTTGCAGCCTCGACCGCCAACTCGGTGATCATCACGACTGCAACCGACATCGGCTATGCGGCCATCGCATCGACATACGCACACCGCTTCAAGGTTCCCTTGGTGTTGCTGACCAAGAACGCTTCGACGAAGGCGCTTGCTACAGCCCTTGCCCAGCGCGGTGTCAAAGCCGTGCTCATTGGCCCCGTGGCTGCAGTGCCGTCTGCTGTGGAGCGGGCGCTGAAGGCGAAGCAGCTCAAGGTGGTGCGGCTCGCAGCAGCGGATCGTGCGGGGACGGCCGCATTGGTAGCGGCACGGCTCAAGCCCGCACCGGGCAGCACCGGTGTCTATGTGTCCTTGGGTGGAGACAAGGCCTTGGTCTCGATTGCCGTCGCCTATGCGAATGCAACGAATTCGCCGTTACTGGCCGCCAGCACGACGCTCTCCGGATCGATAATCGACGTCGTCGCTGCACTGCACCTGCAGGGGGGAGTCGCCGTCGGCGGTCCAACCGACATCACGGATGAGGTGTTGGCGAAATTGCCTGGCGTCTCCCGTGTGATCGGCAAGGACATCGCCGCAACCTCCTTCGTGCTCTTACGCTCGTTGCCCGCGACCGCTACCAATCTCGTCATTGATGCGGCCGAGCAAGCCGATGCAACAGCACTCGTGCTGCAATCACAGCGTGGTGAGCCGCAGTGGCTGCTGAGCGCAGGCGAACTCAGCACGTCGCAGCGAGCTTGGCTCACGGCACGGCAAGAACTTGTCAGTGCCTCCGTGTCCACGCGAATTGCCTCGGTGCAAGCGCTGGCATTGGGGCGCGTGATGGCAGACCGTGGTGTTGTTGGTGCACTGCCTGCGTTGTCGGCGAAGCCTCCCGCCGCGATTGTCGTGCCGAGCCAATTCACCTTCTCCGGCAGTGGATTTGGCCACGGCGTGGGGATGTCGCAGTGGGGCGCCTACGGCATGGCGAAGGAAAGCCATACGGCCACCGAGATTCTGCAGCACTACTTCTCGGGTTCGCTGGTGGCACCCGTCAAAGACAATCTTGATATCAACGTGTCCCTCGACAGCCGCGTAAGTTCGGAGTCATTCCGCCTAGAGAAGTTGGCAGATCCCACCTCGACCTTGGAGATGACGGCGGCAGACGGCACGGTCACCCTGCTCACCATTGGTGATGTGGTCAAGGCCGAGTACACGGGCGGCAAGATCGCAGTTTCCGTCTCCAGCGCTGCGGCAGTGCCGGCGTTTACCACCAACTCGCTGACCTTCAAGTGGCCCGGCAACCGAGACTCCGGAACGGCGACGGGTGGCCCTGCGTTACTGCGCGTTGCCGGCCCCGGTGCCTCCATCGCCAGTGGCAGCCGCTACCGCTTTGGCATCGTTAACGTGAGCACGGCCAAGGTCAGTGGGGGACTCAGGTTGGGCTTACAGGTCAACAACATTTTGCGCTTGCACGACGAATATTTGTACGGCATTGCTGAAGTCGGATCGTCCTGGCCGGCGGCCGCACTGCAGACCGAAATCATCGCGGCACGCTCGTATGCGTACCGGCACGTGAAGGCGGGGGTGAGCAGTGCATGTAGTTGTCATGTGTACGACGATCCCCGAGATCAGAATTTCACCGGCTATGCCAAACTGGCTGAACGCGTCGGCGCGATCGACTACGGCGCGAAGTGGAAGGCAGCCGTTGATGCCACCGCTGTAACTGCTACACAAGGACTCGCACTCACCGTTGGCGGTGCGGTTGTATCGGCGTATTACTCAGCCGCGTCCGGTGGCATGACGCAGAACAATGAAGACGTGTGGGGTGGCTCGCCGCTCTCCTACACCCGCAGTGTTGATGATGTGTGGTCACTCACGTACGCGTCATCGTCGGTGTCTCGATGGACGCCACGATCCTTCTCGCAGGCCACCATCGCAACTGCCTTTGGCGCTCCTGACGTTGCGTATCTCGACCTCAGCGCTCGCTATGCCTCTGGTGCCGTTGACACCATCACTGCCTATTCCTCGACGGGTCAACGGTTCGTACTGGGTGCAGAAACCTTCAAGTCCCGGCTTAATCGTGGTCTGGTCGACGCGACGGTACTGGCGCAAGGCATTCCCTCGGTGTGGATCTGGAGAGTCGACACCGAAGTACCGACAAAGAACGCCGCAGCAGCGGCCATCCAAGTCGCTGCAGGAAGCACCAGTATTGCCGCCAAGTTGCCGTCCACACTTGCCACCACGGCAGTGCTCGTCCAAGCCACATCGGAGACGCCAACGAGTCCGACCCTGACACTTGCCGCTGCATTCGCCGGTGCACACCAATATGCGCTGCTCGTGAATGGTTCTGCCGCGGGTCTTGACGCGGTGCTGAAGGCCGATCTGGCTCGCAGGAAGGCGACGCGAGTCGTGTACGTCGGGGCAATTCCAGCAGGAGTCAGGGCCGCCGTGCTGGCCTTGAAGATCGCCGCGACGAGCTTCGATGCGGCGACGCCAGCGGCGCTCTCTGCCATGTTGGCAGCCAACACAGGCGCCGCACCTGGCTCACCAATAGTGGTTGCGAATTCAGGAGACGCTGCTGCAGCCGGTCTGGCCGTATCGCTCGCGGCGCGGGGTCGTATGCCACTGCTGTTTGTTGATGGAGGTCTGATTTCGAGCGAGGTTTCTGCGTATGTGATGCAAGCGCAACCGAGCGCAATCACGGTGGTGGGTTCTGCCGACGTTGTGCCCGACGCAGCCGTCGCGGGCATCGGAGTGGTGACTCGGCTGACAACGGCTGACCCGGTTCTGGCTTCCATCATCGCGACCTCGCAATGCAGTGATAGCAGCACTGTTGGTGTGGTCATCGCGAATGCACTGGCGCCAAACGCTGCCATCGTTATTGCAGCGGCCAGCGCTTTGCCGTTCTACTTTGTATCCGATGCGCTGCCCGCAGAAGCGTTCGCACTCGTGCCGCGCCTGAGCCGTTTCACCTTGGTGCTCCGCGTCGGCGTCGATCCGCTCTTGGTGCAGGCTCTCCGTCGCGCTTAGGCGGCGCTAGCCAAGCTGGACGTCGACGGTAGTGCGTTCACCTGCGATGGACGACGACCCGTCGGTGATCACCAGTGATGAACGAGTCGCCCAGGGCAGCACTCCGATCGTGGCCACCTGCTTCGCAGTTGCAAGGGGCTGTGTTCCCACTTGCATCGCAATGCGTTGTCCCGACTCGAATTCAGGAATGAGCGCGAGCAGCAAGTCACCAGTGAGTTCCTGCCCGCCAAGACTGATGATCGGCTTATGGTGTACCGCTCCAGGAGTGCGCAAATCCGCGCCGGCACGCACTTCACGAAAGAAGTCCAGGTGGTTGCTGGGAAGCGCCTCGCGGAAGGGCATGGCCATTGGATGATCGTGCACGGCGATCACCGGCAGCGTCCTGTGCTCGCGCGCACCGATACAGAACAGGGCGTCAGCGTGCCGCAGATCGACGAGTGCGCCTTCGAGTTCATCTACCGCAGCGACCAACACGGGCCACAGCCAATGCGGTCGCAGGTCGACGTGCAGCAGCAGCCCAGTGCCGAACTCAGACTCCAGCCAGTTCGTTGTCTTCGCGACCCACTGCTCGTACACCGTGCCACTGAGCTCGGTGCGCATTCCCTGCGTACAGTCGGTGATGAACGGCTGGTTGGAGTGTTCGCGCGAAGTAGCGATTCGCAGTTTCGAGAGGGCACCCATGGGTCAAGGCTAGAGGCGTGTGACGCTGCCCGCCGGATGGCGCCATCACTGCGCGCTGCATAAGAGCCGCGGCCATGGCGCCATCTCCGCCTACAGGGTCCCCCTGATCGGACGACTTGCACATAGGTACACGCTGGCTATGCGCTGTGTGAGCAGATTGTGAGTTTTAACGGTCGATCGCGTCGGAGTTAGGCAGCGCTTGCATGGCATGGAAGGCTTCACCTGTGCTTGAAGCCATTCTGCTTGTCGGCGGTCAGGGAACACGACTGCGTCCGCTCACCATCGACACGCCCAAACCGATGCTCCCAGTTGCCGGTCGACCTTGCACTGAGCACCAGATTGCTCGGTTGCGCGAGGCTGGAGTGAAGCGCATCATCCTTGGTACGTCATATCGGGCAGAGGTGTTTGCCGACTACTTCGGCGACGGCAGCGACTTTGGCGTTGAGTTGGTGTGCGTCACTGAGAATGTGCCGCTCGGCACCGGTGGCGCAATTCGCAACGTGTTGAGCGTCCTGCACTCGGGGCCAAACGATCCCGTACTCATCCTCAACGGGGATGTGCTGAGTGGTCATGACCTGCAGGGTCAGGTGGCACACCACGTTGAACGCAAAGCCGACGCGACATTGCATCTCATTAACGTCGACGACCCACGCCCCTTTGGTCTCGTGCCGACGGACGCTCAAGGTCGCGTGACGGCATTCCTAGAAAAGCCACAGACACCAGCGGAAATTGTCACGCATCAAATCAATGCGGGCACTTATGTGTTCGCACGTCGCATCATTGACGCGATCCCCTCAGATCGACCTGTCTCCGTGGAACGGGAAACCTTCCCCGGACTGCTCGCCGCTAAGGCACACCTGGTCGGCTGGGTTGAGGATTCGTACTGGCTCGATCTCGGCAACCCCTTGGCCTTTGCTAAGGGCAGCCGTGATGTCGTCACTGGCGCTGCACCTGCAGGCGCCATGAGTTCCACTCCCGCGGGAGCGGCACTGATCTTGGGCACCGCTGCGGTGGATCCGTCCGCCGTCGTGGACGGAGGCAGCACGATCGGTCCCGGTGCCACAGTGGAGGCTGGCGCGATTGTGACTGGCAGCGTGGTTATGGAACGGGCGCATATAGCGGCGGGTGCCGTCATTGTTGACTCCATCATCGGCAGAGGCGCCTTCATTGGAACTTCTACATCCCTCACCGGCACGGTGGTCGCCGATGGCGCGCGCATTGGTGCGCACAACGAATTGCCGATGGGTTCACGCGTCTTCCCGGGCACGGTCATCGGGGACACCGTTATTCGCACGAGTTCGGACCGCGCATAAGGCTCGACTACCTCCAGTCACCTGCACCGCAGGTTTAGACTGAAGCACAGGGAAGTGGTGCTCATGCGATTCGCAAAATCAGCCGCACTCGGCGCAGTTGTCATCGTTGCTGCAGGGTTGCTGGTGTGGCGCAGTGGCGAATCTGCGCCTGCAGTTGTGCCCAAATCTGATCGCGCATTCTTCGCTGCAGTGGGTAGCGCATTCACTGCGCAACTCGATACCGCAACGGCCACCATTGAGCATGCAACAGACTCCAGCGTCTGGTGGATCGATCGTGCCCAACACAGCATCATCAACGATGCAGCTCCGTCAGTTGAGTACCGGGCGACCATTTGTGAAGGGGACGATCTGCAGCAAACGGGTTACCGCACCTTGGTTCGCAGATTGAGGTTGGCGGTTGCCGAGGTCATGCAGGCACAGGGGTTCACCAAGAATCTGCGCAACTCTTCGCGCAACCTCGCTGATGACTCGCTCTACGACTATGTGCAGGCCTACGAGCGCGGCGAGTTGAAGGCGGTGTTCTCGGCGTCTCCCGACTGCTGGTCATCAACCGGTGATGGAGCGATGTACTACAGCATCACGTTTGCATACACCGAGAATTTTGCGAGCAACGCCAAGCGGCAGCTGCCCTTCCTGCAAGATCTCAAACTCGGCAGCGATGTCATCATCCACATTGGCAAACGCGTCGGTGCATGGGCAGTCGTCAACGTGAACTATCGGCGTACGGGCCACTACATCATCGCCAAGCGCATCAACAACGTGTGGACGGAAGTATTTGCCGGTCAAGACATGCCGCCTTGCAGCATCGTGCGCAAGTGGAAGATCCCTGCGAGCATCGGAACGTGTTACGAACCGACTGCGTGATCGCCTGCGAACAGACCCAAAAGCGCCGTATAAGCCCTTGAACACGACGGATCAGAGGTCGCCGTCAAGCCGACACGGTGATGTGTGTGACAACGGATACGCGACAGATTCGTCGAAATGCCTTGACGTACACGAAAGAACACGGGTGTAATTCACCCAACACGCAGTAAAAAGCACTGAATCTGCTAGGAGGACGCATGTCGGAGCTTGCAGCAACCGACCCTCTCCTTGAGTGGCAAGGTCGCTCACTCTGTGCACAGACGGATCCCGAGTCATTCTTTCCCGAAAAGGGCGGATCGACGCGCGAGGCCAAGAAGGTTTGCCTGTCCTGCGAGGTGCGCGTGGAGTGCCTCGATTATGCGCTGGCCAACGATGAGCGCTTCGGTATCTGGGGCGGACTTTCCGAGCGCGAACGTCGTCGCCTCAAGAAGTTTGCCTCCTGACGCATCACGTCGTCATCCGTGAACGTGCAATCCCTGTAAGGCTTCGCTCTGCAGTGGTACACGCGCTAACCCCTCCACATAGGCTTGCACTGCCATGACTGAAGCCACTGATTTCGTCGACGATTTCTTCGCCGACGCATCCGACCTGACGCATCCATTGATGCTTCGTCATCGCGTAGACGTGGTGCTCGTGACGCATGATGGAGCGCGCTGGCTGCCCCGCACGCTCGCCGCACTCCGCGGCTCCACCCGCGAGGTCGATGCGTTACACGTGGTCGACACAGGCAGTATCGATGGAACAGCCGAGATTCTGGCCAATGCGGCAAGCACCATTGCATCACTGCATTCGGCATCGCGTGAGCAGTCGTACGGCGCAAGTTTGGCTCAGGCCATTGCGGAACTCCCGGAGCTCGAGAGCGAGTTGACAGGTGCTGCTTGGATCTGGTTGATCCACGATGATTCCGCACCTGCGGCAGACGCGCTGCATGCGCTTTTGCGCGCCAGCGAATTGCACCCCGAGGCTGCGATTCTTGGTTGCAAGTCCGTCGGTTGGAATGACTCAAGTCGTCTGCAGGATGTCGGCTTGACCATGTCGGGCACGGGGCATCGTGATGACCGCGTTGATCGCGGCGAACGCGACCAGGGCCAGTACAGCTCGACCGAAGAAGTCCTTGCTGTGGGTTCTGCCGGCATGCTCATCCGGCGTGATGTCTGGCAGACGCTCAACGGGATGCGGGAGATCTTCGGCTTCTACCGCGACGACATCGATTTCTGTTGGCGCGCTTGGGAGCACGGCTATCGCGTGTACGTCGTCCCGCAGGCCGAGATCGCCCACCGCGAGGCGGCTACGCACGCGGTCCGCAGTCAAGATGTGCAACCCGGATCGGCCCACCGCATCGGTCGAGAAAATTCGCTAGCGACCACCTATATCCACGCCCGCAGCTTGGCGCGTCCCTTTGTGTTGGCACGTTTGATCGTGGCGTCGCTCACGAGAGCACTCGTCTATTTCTTGGGTAAGGATCCTCGTGATTCCGGCGACGAACTGCGGGCGCTGTACACGTTCCTCAGCTCGCCACTGACATTGCTACGCGAGATCGAAGCGCGCGGTGTCGTGCCGATTCGTGCACCGCGGAAGCTGCGTCCATCGACCTTGGTGCAGTTGTGGCATGGCGTCGACTTGGTGGGCACGCTGCTGTTGGAGAAGATCGACGACGTCATTGCGGTATGGGCTGGATCCGACGCCTTCGACGTCATCGACGTCATCGAGGATGCCGACGATGCTGACGAGGCGACCTCCGAAGAGTCGTATGTCGTCGCGAAGAGTCGTCGTCAGTCCTTCTTGGGACAGGTTTGGAAACGACCGGGCATGCTGCTCTTCCTGGGACTGACGGCGGTTGGAATCCTCGGTACGCGAAACCTGTGGATGCAGGGCACAATCGAAGGCGGCGCACTATTTCCCGTTACCTCTAGCGCTCGCGATCTCATGTCCACATACTTCGCCGACTGGCACAGTGTTGGACTTGGCAGCGCCGCTGGTGCAGCGCCGTGGATGCCGTTGCTCGCACTGTGGTCGGTGCCGTTCTTCGGCAACGTCTCGGCTGCCGTAGGCGTGCTGCTTGTATTTGCCATTCCGCTGGCTGGTATGTCCGCGCATCTTGCTGCTCGCAAGGTCTTGCCGCAGGCGGAGCCGCGCGCCTTCTTTGCCGCCACCTATGCGGTGCTGCCGGGGATGGTCATCGCCATCAGTAATGGCCGCCTTGGCACGATCGTCTTCGCCATCGCGCTGCCGGCGGTGCTGCGCCTGGCTTGGCGCTGTGACGAATCGTGGAGCCGCGCCGCCGTGATGGCCATAGCCCTCGCCTTCACTGCTGCGTGGGTGCCGGTTGCCTGGTTGTTCGCCGTACTGTGGGCCCTGGCCGCGGGCCTGCTATGGCGACGCACGCGAGAGGCCCGCCTGCGCTTGGCAGCGATTGTTGTGGCGGCCTGGCTCATGCTGTTCCCCGCTTCTATGGAATGGCTGCTGCATCCTTCGCTGCTGCTGCGCGAAGCTGGCGCAGCCGTTCCGTTGAGCGAAGAGCCGACCTTCTGGCACGTCTTGTTGCTGCAACCCGGCGGCGCTGGGTCGCCGATGCTGTTCGCAATGTTGGGCCTGGTACTTGCCGCCGCCGCAACCTTGCTCCAGCGCCGACGGGCACGTCGCGTGGTGATGGGCTGGATCATCGTCATCATCATGTTTGGCTCGTACGTGTTGGTGTCCCTGGTCGCCGCACGGGTCACCCTCGGCGACCCAACGACGGGCATGCCGCTCCTGCGTTGGTCGGGTCCGTTCACCCTTGTGCTCGGCACGCTCTTGCTGATCGTTGTTGCCGAGGTCACTGATGGGCTCGCGGAAACGCTCGGCCAGCGCTCTTTTGGCTGGCGGCACATCGTCAGTGTCGGCCTTGCGTTCGGTGTCATGCTGGCACCTGCGCTGAGTGCTGGCAGTTGGCTCGTTCGTAATGCGGAATCAACCGTAATTCGTCAAGAGACCGGTGCTATACCTGCCTTCGTCGTGGCCAAGTCCTCGGTACCCGCTTCGGAGCGAGTCATTGTCCTCAGTCGGGATAGCAGCGGCACGGTTCGTTACGCGATCTATGACGGCGGCGATACCACCATCGGCGATGCTGACGTGCAACGTGACGTCGCCAACACCGAGATCACGACCATCGTCGGTTCGATGTTGTCGGGCCGTGATCGCACAGACGCCCAGCGCCTCGCGGCCTTCGGCATCATGTATGTGGTCGCCAACAACGCTGACACCGATGTCAATGACGCGCTCGACGGCGCAGTGGGACTACGGCGTCTATCCGGCGGAACGGTTGGTGCGGTCTCCACCTGGGCGGTTCAGGCGCCCAATGAACGTGCGGCGCTGCGTTGGTTTGAAGATGGTGTGGTGACGATAGAGCCCCTCGACTACATCGTCGGAGAAACCCTGCAGGTGAAACTGCGCGTCGATCCTGTGCAGTCTCGTCGTGTGATCAGCATCGCCGAACCTGCTGGCGCCTGGACGGCCACGATCCAGGGCCAAGAGTTGGCGCAGGACCCCAAGATGACCACGGCCTGGCGTCAGGCCTGGGTTGTACCAGCTAATGCCAAAGGTCAACTGGTCATTCGTTTACAGCATGGTCAACGACTTGGTGCACTGAGTTTCGCGCTCCTCATGTTCATCGTTGCGCTCGTGATTGCGTTGCCGACCTATCGGCCGTATTCCGACAATGATGCTGAGAGTGAGGTGCCGGCATGACGACGTGGTGGCGCAGGCCCCTAGACCGATCGGTGCTCATGATTGGTGGCACCGTGTTCTTGGCGGGGGCTGGACAGTGGCTGATGCCAGCAGCGCTACCGACGCCGACAACGGTGGTGGTGCCGATCACGTCCTTGGCCTTGGTGTGTCCGGCACTTCCCGGAGACACTCCAGGATTCTCCATTGCAACCAAGGGTGTTGTGTTGGATGGAAAGAAGTCGGCGTCGCTGGATCTGCAAGCGGCCCGCTCGGTGCATGCCACTGTCAAGGGCAGCGACGTGCGCACACTGTTCGTCAAGCATTCGGCTGCAGCACTGTTTTCGGCCTCGGGCACCGCGGCATCCCAGCTGGTCGCCGATGCCAGCATCGCGGGAATCTCCACCTCAACGCGGGGCTACGCCTCATATGCCTGCCAACCACCGTCTGCCTCGCAGTGGTTGGTTGGTGGATCTAGCGAAGCCGGTCGTATTGCGGTACTCACCATCGCAAACGTCGAGTCGACGCCAGCCACTGTTGACATCGAGTTGTGGACCGAGAATGGGAAGTCTGCGGCACGGTCACTGAGTGGCATTGAGATTGCTGCGCGTTCGCGCGAACAGCTTTCCTTGGCGCTGGTCGATCCAGGACGCAGCATGTACGCCGTTCATGTGATCGCAACCGCGGGACAAGTGACATCTGCCATCTTTGACCGCGGTCAAGAGGTGTTGTCGTCACTGGGTGTTGACGTCGTGACCTCAGTTGCACGCCCGCTCGCGTCGACCATCGTCGGCGTGATTCCCGATGGGTCGACTGAGGCCACGCTGGGCATGCTCTCGCCGGGCACCGCAACGGCAGTGCACGTGTCGCTCATTACCAGCGATGGCACTTACCCGCTGGCAGGTGCTGAGCACCTGACGTTGGATGCCGACAAGCTCACCTTGGTCAAGATCCCCGATGACGCTTTGGTCGGTGACGTGGCGGTGCTTGTGCAAGCCGACACACCGGTGCTTTCTGGTGTGACCGAGCGTGTGACGATTCGCGGCGGTTTCGACCTCGCATCTGCTGCCATGCTCGCGCCGATCTTCCGCATCGCTTCGCTGACGGTCGACTCGGCCGTCTCCGCGGCTATTGCCTTGCTCTATAGCGATATCGATTGCACGGTCACCATCAAGGTGCGCGACGGCGCGAAAGTGGTGCGCAAGCTTGCAGTGGTGAAGGCCGGACAGGTACAGCGCATCAAGCTGGTCGGCGCTGCGGGTGCGATGCATGTCGTCTCGATTGAGCCGTCGGTCGATGGTGTGGTGCGCGGGTCGGTGTTGTTGCAGCGCGGCAGCATGGGTGCCGTCGCGTCGAGCGTCGAGCCGTTGACGTCGCTCCGCGGGTATGTCGCGGTGCCGCCTGTCGCGCCCGCGGTCACCCGGTAGCAGCGCGCCGCGCCTGTTGCGTCCGTCGGCCCGGCCGCGCCCGCGGTCACCTGGTAGCAGCTCGCCGCGCCTGTTGCGTCCTTCGGCCCGGCCGCGCCAGCGGTCACCCGGTAGCAGCGCCCCGCGCCTGTTGCGTCCGGCGGCCCGGCCGCGCCAGCGGTCACCCGGTAGCAGCGCCCCGCGCCTGTTGCGTCCGGCGGCCCGGCCGCGCCACTGCAACTCGCAGTTGCTGACTGTGTCGCGATAAGTGCGTATCTACTCAACATATGAAGGGTTTATACGCACCTATAGTGCAGAAGTTCGGTATTGCCGTGTGCTAGCCGTCATGCGCGAGCCCAGCCCGCCCGCTTGCGAACTCGCAGTTTCTGTAGCCGCGGGTCGTCATGCGCGAGCCCAGCCCGCCCGCTTGCGAACTCGCAGTTTCTAAAGCCGCGGGTCGTCATGCGCGAGCCCAGCTGCGGTCCGAGTTGTGCTGCGCCTCTGCTGGTGATTCTCTGTCGGTGGGATTCAGCGGCTAGCGAAGTAGTCCAATCCACAGCCGCGCGCGTGCAGTTCTTGTATGTACTTGGGACATGCCTCGAAGCTCGCGCCGATTCCCAATGTTTACGCATCCCTTCACGTTGGATGAGTTGCTTGGCAACGGTCACACGGTGGCCGAGTTGCGAGGGTGGATCGCGCGGGGTGAAGTCCAGCGAATTGCGAGGGGTGTGTATGCCACCTCTTCCACAATCGATCTTCCTGGCGTGCGCGGAGCAGCTGAACGTCGATCAATACTGGTGGGCGATACCCCGACCTCGGTACTGACGGCCGCTCAGTTCCACGGAATGTGGCTGCCCCCTGAACCGCACCCTTCACTGCGTAGTACGGACGGCAGACGTCGAATACCGGAAGAGCATTTGATCCGGCGAGGCGCGGTGACAATGCCTGATGTGGTTTGGACTGCGTTGCAAGTTGCGCGGTGGCAGCCGTTGCATGCGGCACTCATTTCGCTCGACTTCGCGTTGGCGCAGGGAATCTCAGCCGATGAGTTGCGCGAGGTCGCCGCGTCTCTACGCCGCTGGCCCGGCGCCCTCGGTCTCTGCGCCGCTGTGCAGCAGGCTGATGGCCGCTCGGAGTCAGCGCTGGAATCGTGGAGCCGCGGCCGCATGATCACCGCCCGTCTTCCGCGGCCGGAGTTACAGGTACCGATTAGCGTCGATGGCTACCGCATGCGTCTGGACTTCTTGTTCCCGCATGCGCGACTCATCGGCGAAGCGGATGGTGAGTCGAAGTACGGCGAAGGTGAACAGGCGCATCGGTCGATGTATGACGAGAAGCGACGCCAGGCAAGACTGCAATCAGCCGGCTACTTGCTCTACCGCTGGGGTTGGCGGGAAGTGCGATATGACTGCGTCGCTTGGGAGGCTGGCTTGCGTGTCGCTCTGGCTCGGCGGTCCGCCTAGTTGTGGGTGTTGTGGGTGCGCCGCTTGGGAGGCAGGCTTGCGTGTCGCTCTGGCTCGGCGGTCCGCCTAGTTGTGGGTGTTGTGGGTGCGTCGCTTGGGAGGCAGGCTTGCGTGTCGCCCTGGCTCGGGGCTCGTCACACACTTGCAATTGCTGACTATGTCGAGATAAGTGCGTATCTACTCGACATATGAAGGGTATATACGCAGTTATCGCGCGGAAGTCGGTGACTGGCGGGTGGCAGCCGTCATCTGTCCGGCCTGGCCGCGCCTGCGCTGACGCGCTAGCCGAAGCAGCGCGCCTGCAGGGGATTGTCTGCAGGGGCAGATATCGTGCGCAGCATGTTGAGACAGCGTCCATGCTCGCGACCGTCTTGTGGTCAGCCCGCGGTCGCGACGTTGACGTATGTGTACGCCGATTCCACTGCCGTGCTAGGGCCGTTAGCAACCCACGCCGAGCCGCATTGCTACGACTTGTGCGATCTCCATGCGGGCAAACTGACGGCGCCTCGGGGCTGGGCCATGGTGCGCCTGCGGCCCGATCCCGAAGCACTCAAACCGAGCAGTTCGGAGCTTTCGGCATTGGCCGACCTCGTACGGGGCGTGGCTGCTCCCGCGGCGCCTGCGCCTACTGCGGCGCCTGGAACGCGCGGCCACCTACGGTTATTACCAAGCGTCTGAACGGATCAGTTTCCCGAGCGTTGAGCGCAGCGACGCCTGGAACGCGCGGCCACCTACGGTTATTACCAAGCGTCTGAACGGATCAGTTTCCCGAGCGTTGAGCGCAGCGGCGCCTGAAACGCGCGGCCACCTACGGTTATTACCAAGCGTCTGAACGGATCAGTTGCCTGAGCGTTGAGCGCGGCGACGTGCGTACATGCGCTCGTCAGCCTGATAGATCAAGTCACCCAATTGCACCTCTGCGGCTGGCGATGCCGAACTGCCAACACTGACGCTGCCGGGCCATTTCGCCAAGTCCAACCTGCTGCTGGCGATGTAGGCGAGCAGCTTGGCGGTGAGCTCGTCATCGTCGATCGCAGGACCGGTTCCGAACACCAGGAATTCGTCACCACCCCAGCGGGCGATGACTGCGGAGTCGGGCACGCAAGCACGAACCGCATCGGCGACGACACGGATGACTTGATCACCAAATGCGTGGCCATGGTCGTCATTTGCGGTCTTCAACCAGTCGATATCGACGAAGCACGCGTATACGTTGGCATGCGAGACGCGCGCTAACGCCACAATGCGCGTCATAACGTTTTCCAACCCACGACGGTTGTACAGCCCGGTGAGCGGATCCGTTGTGGCGTACAGCTCGGCGCGACGCGTCATTTTGCCGAGCTCATCGATGCTGCGCAGGCGCATGAAGAGCAGGATGAAACCAAGCACCTGCGCGGTAACCGCGGCGACGACCCAGTCCGTCGGCTCGGCGTAGTCCAGTACAGATAGTGGCGCTTGCTCAATGATGATGATGCTGCCGACGGTGCTGAGCAGCGCCACGTAACTGAGTGCCATGGGGTTGAGCATGAGCGGGCCGACGGCAGTCATGACCATCAGCACATAGCCGAAGCCGATGGCTGTTGGATTGCTCCAGAACTCGTACTGGAACTCGGCTGTGACCGCCAAGGCACAGGCTCCGGTTACCGCCGTGACGAGTATCGATGGGAAGCGTTTTCGAGAAATGACGAAGGCCGATGTCCATAAGACGATGGAGACGCCGGCGTGGAGCAGCGTTGTGTGCACATCGAGGAACCCGACAACGACGTCAAATCCGGCGAGCCCCAGGATTGCCACGCCAACCCAGAGCAACACCCGCGGCGACTCGCTCTTGGCCCGGGCGTTTCTAAAGTCGCGTACGGCCGCGACCTCCAAGGGAGTCGCGCCATCCGGCATACGCCCCCATCTCACAGGGCGACGCTATCCGAAAGGCGCGATGCCCGACAGGGCTAAAGGACTGCGCAAGAATGCTCGGTGTGATGGAGCCAGAGTGGATGCGGCGGTGGTTCTGGCGTGCTGCGCTGGGCCTCGACCTCGGCGTCTTGTGGTGGTTGGTCTGGACGCCGTCGGCTGCACACCGCTGCGATGCATCGACCACTCTTCCCGGCCAAGCCTTCTGCCTCGCGCCCTGGTTGACCTGGACTGGCAACGTGCTACTCCTCGTGCCGACGGCACTCCTCGTGACGCGCATCGCGCCAAGGATGCGACTGCGCGATGTTGCGATCGCCATGCTGCTGCTTACCTGCACGATTGAGCTTGTGCAGCACTGGATCCCTGGTCGCGACCCCGATTGGCGTGACGTCACGGCCAACGCGATCGGTGCTTGGTTAGCGCTGGTGGGTAGCGCGGTTCGCCGCGACAGCCTGAACTCGCAGTTTCGTCGACTATGACGCCGTAACTGCGTATCAATCCAACATATGAAGGGTTGATACGCACATACGGCGTGGGAGTGGATATCTGAATCTGTCCGCAGGATCCACGCACACGTCGGCTACTTGAGCGGACGCCACCAGGGCTCGTTGCTGCTGTACCACGCAATAAGTTCAGCGAGACCGGCGTCGAAACTGGTCTTCGGTTCGTAGCCCAATTCGCGGCGAAGCTTGGTGTCATCAATGGCGTAGCGGCGGTCATGACCGAGTCGGTCGGGGACTTGGCGGACCATGTCCCAGCCCACGCCGAAGGCATCGAGGAGTCGCTGTGTGATGTCGCGGTTGGTGAGTTCAGTGCCGCCGCCAATGTTGTAGACCTCACCGGCATTGCCCGATGCGGCGACGAGCGCGATGCCGCGGCAGTGATCGTCGACGTGAATCCATTCGCGCACGTTCAAGCCGTCGCCGTACAGCGGCACCGGCAGCCCATCGATCAGGTTGGTAATGAAGAGCGGCAAAAGCTTCTCGGGATACTGATACGGCCCGTAGTTGTTGGAGCAGCGAGTGATGGACACCGGTAGACCGTAGGTGCGGTGGTAGGCAAGGGCCATCAGATCGGCTGACGCTTTGGACGCTGAATACGGCGAATTCGGTTCCAGTGGCCAGTCTTCAGTCCAGGCGCCTTCATCGATGGAGCCGTACACCTCGTCGGTGGAGACCTGCACGACGCGACTGACGTGGGCGCCCAGGCACGCCTCGAATACGGTCTGTGCGCCGAGTGTGTTGGAACGCAGGAAGGTGGCCGGTCCGTCGATGGAGCGATCGACGTGGGACTCGGCCGCAAAGTTGATGACGAGGTCATGGCCAGGCACGACGTCGGCGAGGAGGGCGCTGTCGCAGATGTCGCCATGGATGAAGGTGAGGCGCGGATCATCGGCGACGTATGCCAGGTTTTCGCGGCGTCCGGCGTAGGTGAGCGCATCGACAATGGTGACGGAGGTGACGTCACTCAGGACACCGCCGAGCAACGATCGTGCGTAGTGCGATCCGATAAAGCCGGCCGCGCCGGTGAGCAGGATACGCATGAACATCCCCCGAGTCCGGCTGAAGATGCTTCATATTACTTGCCTGCTTTGCATCTGCGCATTGCGAACCGATGGTCCCTTCTCCGCCGGCTGCGCCTTCGCTAGCCTGCCGCTATGCGGGGAATCGTCTTAGCGGGTGGTACTGGCTCGCGTCTGTGGCCGATCACTCGCGCTGTCAGCAAGCAACTTATGCCGGTGTACGACAAGCCAATGGTGTACTTCCCACTGGGCTCCCTCATGTTGGCTGGCTTGCGCGAAATCCTCGTCATCTCGACGCCGCATGACATCGACGGATTCCAGCGCCTCCTCGGCGATGGCAGCCAATGGGGCATGCGCATCGAATACGCGGTGCAGGCACAACCCAATGGCATTGCCGAAGCGTTCCTGGTCGGCGAGGATTTCTTGGCAAGCGGTCCTGCGGCCCTGGTTTTGGGCGACAACATTTTCCACGGATCAGGTCTGGGTCGGCAGTTACGTGGCATGCAGGACGTTGCAGGCGCTCACATTTTCGCCTACCGGGTTGCCGACCCTCGGTCGTATGGTGTGGTGGAGGTTGACGCAGATGGCCGGCCACTCGCATTGGTGGAGAAGCCGCAAGAGCCGAAGAGCGACCTCGCGGTTCCCGGGCTGTACTTCTATGACGACACGGTCGTCGAGCGAGTGAAGGGTCTTGCGCCGAGCGCGCGAGGCGAGCTTGAGATCACAGATCTCAACCGCAGCTATCTGGCAGACGGCGCGCTCTCAGTAACGGTGTTGCCGCGCGGTACTGCTTGGCTCGACACGGGCACCGTCGACGCGTTGCACGATGCCGCCACGTTTGTGCGTGTGCTCGAGCAACGTCAAGGGCTCAAGGTTGGCTGCGTTGAGGAGATCGCCTGGCGCAACAGCTGGATCAGTGACGAGCAACTCGCAGCGCTCGCGGCACCGTTGCAGGCGAGTGGATATGGCACCTACCTGCAGGGCCTCTTGGCGGCTGGATCGAACGCATGACTTGGAAGCCACTGCGGCTGGCGGGTGCCTTCGAATTCATGCCGCTCGTTCATGGCGATGACCGTGGCTTCTTCTTCGAAGCGTTCACGGCCAGCCATCTGATTGCGGCAACTGGACTCGACTTTTCTGTCGCGCAGGTCAACGTTTCGCAGTCGCAGCGCGGCACCATCCGCGGCATCCACTACGCCGACGTGCCGCCCGGTCAAGCCAAATTCGTGCAGTGCCTTGAAGGCGAGATCTTGGATGTGCTGATCGATCTGCGGATTGGTTCAGCAACCATGGGGCAGTGGCAATCGCTGCGGCTCACTTCTGCACAACGCAATGCCGTACTCATTCCGCTGGGCTTTGGGCATGCGTTCCAGGCGCTGAGTGAAACGGCCACCGTCATGTACTGCTGCAATGAGCTCTACAACCCCTCAGGCGAGCACGGCATCGATCCGCTTGACGCGGAATTGGGCATCGGTTGGGATGACGTCGAGCACCTGCTCAGCGCGAAGGATGCAGCGGCGCCCAGTTGGCAAGCCGCGCAAGCATCTGGAGGCTTGCCGACGCTCGCCGCATGCGCGGCTGCAGAGGCCGAGCAACGTGTCTGACGATGCACGCCGGTGGGTTGTGTTCGGAGCTGCAGGCATGCTTGGTGCCCAGCTGGTGGAAACCCTGCAGCAGCAAGGGTTTTCTGTGCAGGCGTTGGCGCGCGCGGACGTCGATATCACCGATGCCACGAGCGTGCGTTCGCATATCCGATCGGGCGACGTCGTCGTCAATTGTGCCGCGTGGACACGAGTCGATGATGCCGAGAGCCACCGCGATGCGGCCTTCGCGATCAACGCTGAAGGTCCTCGCGTCCTTGCGCGGGCGTGCGCCGATGCCGATGCGCGGTTCATCCACTACTCCACTGACTATGTGTTTGGTGACGCGCGCGCGGGCGCACCCATTGCGGTGAATGCTCCTACGCATCCCACCAGCGTGTACGGCGAGAGCAAGGCGCTAGGGGAGACGTACGTGCGTGAGGTGCTGGGCGAAGACGCAACCATCTTGCGCATTGCGTGGCTCTATGGCGCGCATGGCCGCAACTTTGTTTCGACGATACGTGGCAAGTTGGAGCAAGGCGCGGCCCTCAGGGTGGTGAACGATCAGATCGGCCAACCGACATGGACGCGCGACGTCGCAATCGCGACGCTGGCGCTTGTGGACGCTGGCGTCATAGGCACTCACCATCTCACCAACACTGGCCAGTGCTCATGGTTTGACTTCGCCTGCGCCATCGCTGAACTCACCGGGCACGACACGTCGACGATCACGCCCGTGCCGAGTAGCGAATACCCGACGCCGGCGCGACGCCCCGCTTGGTCGGTGCTCGCATCCGACGATCGTGCGCAGATGCAGCCTTGGCGCGACGCCCTGACCGAGTTCCTCGCCACCGCCTGAACTCGCAGTTGCGCCGACCCGGTGGCCGCGGGAGGCCGAGCCGTGCGAATACCTAGGCTTGCCGCTATGAGTGTCCTTCCTCGCACAGCAGCTGGATTCGTTCGCATGGTCCGCGAGGCGCGCCGCGACTTCACCGCCATCGGGGCGGTCGCGCCCAGCAGCCAGGCGCTTGCCCGCGCGCTCGCAAGTCAGGCCTTGGCGCAATCACCCAACGGTCTGCGTATTCTCGAAGTTGGCTCTGGCACCGGACCGGTCACCAAGTTGTTGTTGCCGCTGGTGTATCAGGGTGCTGTGATCGACGTACTCGAACCGAATTCTGCCTTCGCCCGTCACCTCCGCGACCTGGCAGCGGGGTATCCGCAAACGGCAACCGAGCACGCGGGTTGTGTCAACGTGCACCAATCCATGCTTGAGGACTTCGTCGCGTCAGAGCAGTACGACGTCGTGATCGCGGGCCTGCCGCTGAAGAATTTCGGGCCTGAGCTCGTAAGGGAACTGCTCACCAAGTCACTCGAGTTGCTGCGAGCCAACGGGTCATTCACCACCTTCTCCTACCTCGGCTCCCTGCGCCTCCGGGCACTCATCGGCTCGCCTGAGGCGCTCCGCACCCAAGTGCAGGTGGAGGAAGTGATCGGCGAGTTCCGCGACACGTATGGCGCGGGGGAGTCCGTGGTGTGGGGCAACTTGCCGCCTGCGGAGGTTTGGTCGCTTCGCGCCCCCGCTGAGCGCTAACCCAATCCTGCTCAGCGAACCCGGACCTGCTCAGCGAACCCGACCCTGCTGAACGATTCCGACCCTGCTGAACGATTCCGAACCTGCTCAGCGAACTCGGCCTGCTGAAGGATTCGGGACCTGCTCAGCGAACTCGACCTGCTGAACGATTCGGGACCTGCTGAACGATTCGGGACCTGCTCAGCGAACTCGACCTGCTGAACGATTCCGGACCTGCTCAGCGAACTCGACCTGCTGAACGAACTCGGCCTGCTCAGCGAACTCGGCCTGCTGAGGGATTCCGGACCTGCTCAGCGAACTCGGCCTGCTGAGGGATTCCGGACCTGCTCATCGAAGTCGCTCCAGTCCCGCTGACCCAATCCTGTCGAGGGTTAACCCAATCCGAACGCTCAAACCGCCTCCGAAAGATGTGCTCGCGACAGATAGCGATATATCGTTAGCGCATCGAAAAGGAGAACCTCATGCATCATTTCCACAGTTTCTTCAACGGCGACTCCGACCACGGTCATCGCAGCCACCACGAGGCGTTCGCCCGCAAGGCCTTCAAGCAGGCGTTCGGCCCTAACGCGACGCCAGGGTCGGTGGCCGGCGCCTTCGCCCAGCGCGCCCGTCGCGGCGACATCCGCGCGGCCATCCTGCGCTTGCTCAGCGAGCAGCCCATGCACGGCTACCAGATCATCCAGGAACTCAGCGAGCGCAGCGGCGGCGCGTGGAGCCCCAGCGCAGGCTCGGTCTACCCGGCCTTGCAGCTGCTCGCCGACGAGGGCCTCGTCATCGCCGAGGACACCAACGGCAAGAAGGTGTTCAGCCTCACCGACGCCGGTAAGGCGGCGCAGCACGAAAACGCCGAGCAACCCGCGCCTTGGGATGAAGCCGCCAATCAGTGGCCCGGCAAGAACGGCTACCACGAGACCGTCGGCAAACTCATGGGCGCCGTGTTCCAGGTCGGCAAGGGCGGTTCACCCGCACAGGTGAAGGCCGCCATCGAAGTGCTCAACGACGCGCGCAAGCGCCTGTACGCGATTCTCGGCGAAGACTGATTACATACGCCTGTCGACCCCAGCGTGATCCCCCCGGTATCGCTGGGGTCGGCACCTTTTTCGGTTCTTCAGCAGATCGCCGACCACTGGTTGTTTGGTGAAGGTCCGGCAGTTCGTCTTTTCGGTTCTTCACCAGATCGCCAACCACTGGTTGTTTGGTGAAGGTCCGGCAGTATGTCTTTTCGGTCCTTCACCAGATCGCCGACCACTGGTTGTTTGGTGAAGGTCCGGCAGTTCGTCTTTTCGGTTCTTCACCAGATCGCCAACCACTGGTTGTTTGGTGAAGGTCCGGCAGTTCGTCTTTTCGGTTCTTCACCAGATCGCCAACCACTGGTTGTTTGGTGAAGGTCCGGCAGTATGTCTTTTCGGTTCTTCACCAGATCGCCAACCACTGGTTGTTTGGTGAAGGTCCGGCAGTTCGTCTTTTCGGTCCTTCACCAGATCGCCAGCCACTGGTTGTTTGGTGAAGGTCCGGCAGTTCGTCTTTTCGGTCCTTCACCAGATCGCCAACCACTGGTTGTTTGGTGAAGGTCCGGCAGTTCGTCTTTTCGGTCCTTCACCAGATCGCCAACCACTGGTTGTTTGGTGAAGGTCCGGCAGTTCGTCTTTTCGGTCCTTCACCAGATCGCCAACCACTGGTTGTTTGGTGAAGGTCCGGCAGTTCGTCTTTTCGGTCCTTCACCAGATCGCCAACCACTGGTTGTTTGGTGAAGTACTGACGTCGCCCAACGCAAGCGTCCCCAACCGTGTACGCCCGCCACCCGAACCGAGGAGCACCTATGAAGCAGCGCCAACTTCGCGCGCGCTACTGGCGCATCGTGTTCTTCTTCGGACGGCTCACGCTCGGCGTGATCTGGTGGGACATCCTCTTGCCCAAGTTCGGCCTGGGTCGCCTGAGTCGCAAGACTCGCGCACGCCGCAATCGCCAAGCGGCAGTGCGATTCCGCGCCCTCGCCATCAAGATGACGGGGCTCATGATCAAGGTGGGCCAGTTCCTTTCGGCTCGCCTCGATGTATTGCCTAGGGAGATCACCGACGAGCTCGCCGACCTGCAAGACGAAGTGCCGGCCGAGCCTTTCCAAGCGATCCGCACGCAAGCTGAAGCCGAGCTGGGCGCCACGCTCAGCACCAAGTACGCATGGTTCGACGAGACGGCCATGGCGGCCGCCTCGCTCGGTCAGGTGCACCGCGCCAAACTCAATGAAGCAGATGCCCAGCAAGCGGGCTTCACCGACGTCGTCGTCAAAGTGCAGCGCCCACATATCGAGCAGATCGTTGAGGTCGACCTCGCGGCCCTGAGACGCGTCGGGACATGGCTGCAGCGCTATAAGCCCGTGAGCAAACGAGCCGATGTCATTGCCCTGGTTGAAGAATTCGCCATCACCACGCGCGAAGAGATCGACTACCTCGCCGAGGGCAGCAACGCCGAAACCTTCGCTTCGAACTTCGCCCATGCACCGCATGTGCACGTGCCCGACGTGGTGTGGGAACTCAGCACCCGCCGCGTGCTTACGCTCGAAGACGTGGCCGCCATCAAGATCGGCGACTACGACGCCATCACAGCCGCGGGCATTGACCGCGCCGATGTGGCGCAGGCGCTGCTCGACACCTTCATGCAGCAGATCTTCGAAGACGGCTTCTTCCACGCCGACCCGCATCCGGGCAACCTCTTCATCACGCCGCTCGACGGCACAGACGAACAAGGCAAGCGCAACTGGAAACTCACCTTCATCGACTTCGGCATGGTGGGCCGCGTCCCCGAAAACTTGCGCAGCGGCCTGCGCGAGATGCTGCTCGCCATCGTCACGCAAGACGGCAGCCGACTCATCCGAAGCTTCAAGACGCTCAACGTGCTGCTGCCAACTGCCGACAGCAAAGCCATCGAACTCGCGAGCCTGCAATTATTCGAACGCTTCGGCAACATGAGCGTCAGCGAGCTCAAGCAGATCGACCCGAATGAACTCATGGGATTCGGCCTGCAATTCCAAGAACTTTTGCGCGAACTGCCCTTCCAGTTGCCCGAGAACTTGCTGCTGCTCGGACGCGCCGTCGCCATCCTCAGCGGCATGTGCTCGGGACTAGAGCCAAGCTTCAACGTGTGGACCGCCATCGCGCCGTTCGCCAGCACCTTGCTCGGTGATGAGAAGACGAGCACCTTCGACACCGTCATCAGCGAAGGCACCAACATCCTCAAGACAGTGGTGGCCCTGCCTGGTCGCATGGATCGCGTACTCACGCAGATGGAACGCGGCGAGTTCAGTGTTCGGACGCCGCGGCTTGAATTCCGCGTGCGTGGTGTTGAGCGTGCGGTGCGTCGAGCCAGCAACGCCATCATCTTCGCAGCCCTGCTTATTGCCGGCGCCATCACCCGCGCGAGCGACCACGACCTCTCCAACATCCTGCTTGCTGCTGCCGGAATCTCGTTGCTGGGCCTCATGTTCTCCGGCCGCGCTGGGCATCCAGGGGTGTAGCCCACTGGGCTCAGGCGGTCAGCTCTTCGCAGCGCTCAGTGATGAGGCGTGACAGACGCGAGGTCACCTTTGCATCGAAGCCGATCTCGCCCGTGCGTTCTGCCCACGCTCCCGCTTGTTCGCAGAGTCGTGTGAGGCTGCGCTGTATGGCGCCTTCGCGTATGCCGAGCCGGCCAGCCGACTCGATCCAGTGCGCGTGCTGCATGCGGCCTCGACGCCCGTAAAACTCAAGCGCCATGTCGTCATCGCCCACGTATGCGCGCGTGGAGAGAATGTCGTAAGCAGGGGAGAGCATCCACGGTCGATTGGCGGATTGCAGAATCGACAGGTTCTTAGCGTGCAGATCTCCGTTGCCGATGATGTAGGAGAACACTGCAATCTCAAGGGCCTGAAGTGCAGTGCTGGCCGCCGACCCGCCGAGCTCACCGACCGCTGTTGCGAGTGCGGTGATGGTCTCCTGTAATGACACCCGGTACTTCGATCCCGGGTAGCGGTCCAGCACCTGACAAGCATCCTCTTGCGCAAACCGCAACGACGACGCCGCGCCCGATGCGGCCCGATCGAATCGCGGGACGAGAAGTGCAGTGGCACCCGTCCGATCATGCAGCAACTGGTGCGCGGGAACGGTGAGCCCGCAGTCCGATGCCATCTTCAAGAAGAAGTGCTCGTTCTCCACGAGCAGCGGATGCGTCGACGGGTTGAGTTTCAAAATCGCCGATTCGTGACGCGTACGCAGCGGAGTCGACAGCATGGATGCAGAGACTTTCGCCTGTACGCCGGGCAAGGCCCGACGATCGAGCAGTGCTGCATCGCCCGATATCGCGCGCCCGAACACCTCGGCAAAATCCAAGTCGCCCGGCGAGCTGAGATCGACATTCGCCGATGCTGGGTCCGGCGTACTGTCATGCGGCACCACTTGAACGTCTCCGATGGTGTCGGACCCAACGGCGAGAAGCAGGCTGAAGTGGTCATCAGCAGAGGTGCGCGCGGCGCTGATCGTTGCCTGAAGCCGCAGCCCTTCAGGGAGCAGCCCCGCGAAGAACGGGTGCACGTGAGAAGCATGTGTGACGACCGCACGCTCGCTCTTCGGCAGTGTGTACGCAACTGCAGGCGCATTCGCATTGGCGAGATAGTCCTGCGTGTACGCGAACGTGACGTCGTCACCGTTTCGGGTGAGCGATGCGGCGAGTACGCCGGCCTTGTAGACGTCGGCGTGGTCGATCTCAGTGACGTTCACGAGCTGACTCATGAGCGTTGAGCCGCTGATGGCAGCGTCGCTTCGCGCGGCAATGCGAGCGGGGGAGCAACGGCCACGGCGAGTCCAAGTGCATCGAGCACACGTAGGGCGACCGGCAGCAGTGTCTGCTGACCGTTCTCCAGTTTGTTTACTGCTGCGACGCCGACGCCCGCGAGTGCTGCAAGGTCGGCCTGCATGAGATCCAGGGCCAGCCGTCGATCCGAGACGATCCCGGCAAGCACCTCCAGCGGGTTGTCGCTGGCGCGCTCACGTTGGCGGCGGCGCGGTCGAGCTTTCGTAGACATCAGACCTCCCTCTTAATTCGCTGATCAAAAGGATAGCGTCAAGAAGGATGGGCAATCGATAGCAATTACCTCTATAAATAGCCGTTCAGCAAGATTAAGGGTAAATGACGGTGAATTCGCCTCAAGTCCACGCTATCTTTCGGAAGGGCAAGATAGCGACAACTTTCGCACTCGTCTGCTGCACTGGGATTCTCGGAAAGTTACCCAGATAGTTAGGGATAACAACCTCGTATCCCGGTTCGAACCCGCGCCATCATGCATACCAGCGAACATGACCACTCGAGCATCATGCTCAGCGGCGCGGGATTGACGTTGGTGTGGTTGATGTTCTCCGGTCGCGGCGGTCACCCAGGGGTGTCGCGGTGTCATTTCACCTGCGCTGACCGCGCCACCAACTCATCCCACGTGGTCGGGGGATTGCCGTCATCCAGCATCTTCCGGAAGGTGCGGTAGGCGTCGGAGTCCGACTCGTACGCACGCAGCGTGGAATCGTCGTTTACCCATGCAAGCACGATGATCTTTGCGACGGAGTGGTAGCGGAAGAAGAGCCGATACTGCTGAAAGAACTTGGCCCGGCACCAGCGACTGTGCTCTGCACCGAGTGTTGAGCCTTGGCGGAATGCGGCTGATGTGGGATCGGCGGGGATGACCTCGAACGCAAGATTCCGTATAGCTGCCAAGCGCTTCGTCGCCCGCTTTTGGACGTAGCCACGAGGATCCTTCGCTCGTAGTTGTTCGACTTCATCGGTGAGATGCTCGAGCGCATCCAAGAAGAGCGGATGCGCGAGGATCAACCAGCCATTGACGACGGTTGGTTCTGCTTCACTCACGATTCGTCGTCAGCAAGTGCTGAATCGAGATCCACTTCGAGTTGAGACACAAGATCGTCAATACGCAGACGAAGCGCCGCAGGCATGTGCAGTAGACGTTCCGGGTGATCGTGGATGTCCCGAACGAGCAACTCTAGGAAGGGTTCTAGGGCGGAGTCGTTGTCAGCGCGGCGCAAGGTGACCACGCCATCACCACTGATGTCGTAGTGAAGCCGGCTTCGCTTAGACAGGCCGAGTGCCTTGCGCACCGGTTCGGGCACGGTGGTTTGGTAGCGATCGGTGAGCGTGGATTCAGCCTCGAGCAGTGCCATGGTTCACCTCCGAGCCGAGGGTAATGCATATGCATTACCTACTCAAGACGCTGTCCGTGGGTTTGAGCCGCGGCGACCACCCGGGGGCTTAGCCCGAGGCAGCGCGCTGAGTAAGCGCCCTCAGGCGGCCGTTAACTATCCGTGACGCCACTCGACACCGCTCGGTGCAACCGGCCGCGCGTCTGGCACATCCGCCAAAGTCCCAGCGGCCTCGCGTATCGCGATTACCGCGTTTCACCAACGAGTAGGTCGAAGACCTCCGGGCAGAAGTACAACTTTCGTCTGCCCGGGGCAGGGAACTCTTCAAGCACGTTCAACCCGATCAACTGGTGCACGACCACCGCGGCCGCTTGCGGCGTCCGCCCACTGAGGGTTGCCGCCGTTGGAATGTCGATGATTGGGTAGCCGATGAGGTTTTCGACGATGACGCCTATCAGGCCGCCTCGCAGTCCTGACCTCTGCAGTTTGGCCCGAGTGTCGTCCTTCCATTGCAGCAATCGGCTGGCTTTCTGGATGCCGGCTAGCGCTTGGCGCTCAACCGCGTTCGAGAAGTACGTAGTCCAGGTGTCGAAGTCACCTGTTTGACTCGTGCGCAGCAGGTTGGTGATGTACATGTCTTTGCTCGAATTGAGTGCGACCGACAGGTCGAGAACTGGGTGTTGCAGAATGCCTGCCTCGATGATTTGCAGGAGTGCCACAATCCGTCCAACTCGGCCGTTTCCGTTGTTGTATGGATGAAGCGTCTCGAATTGGTAGTGCCCCAATGCGACTCGAATAATCGTCGGCGCGGCCTCAGGATCATTTATCCAGCGCTCCCAGTCGCTGAAGCCTTGGACGAGCAGGTCGCCTTCGGGAACGGGTATGAACCGTGCATCCTGGACGCGAGACCCGCGGCTTCCGATCATCACCTGACGTTGACGCAAGTCGCCGGAGTCGTACTCCTCATCTCGCGTTCCGCTGACAAGCATGAGCTGAAGTTCACCGATAAGCCGACGCGCTATAGGTCGAGTGACAACCGCTTCGATTCCGTGCGAAGTGGCTCTAACGGCGTTGGCGATCTCCCTTTGCTCGGAGGACTGCGCACTGGCATCGACAAAGTCTGACGCCAGAACCTGATCGAACGGTGCGTAAGTGCCTTCCAGGGCGCTCGTCGCACTTGCTTCGCGACGGACTGCCATTCGTGCCAGTAGCTCCGGGTTCGGCAGTTGCTGCGTGGCTTGGTCCAGTCTCGCGAGAGCCATCGCGGCCTTCGTCGCGGCATCGTGGGTACGGCTTTCGAGGACAGGTGGGCTTGGCAACGTATTGGGCACGAAAGCGAAGTACTGCACTGGCTCCTGCCCGTTAGGCGCGGCAATGGAGATTGGGTGCAGTCTTCCTATCGGGGAGTGCTCAAGGGCTTCCAGATCCATAAATCAAATCTACAGGCTTTGTTTTGAAATTAGCGGTTGCGAGGCAAACTCTTTTGAGACTGCAGCCCCAAGATCAAAAGAAGGGCGTGAGATTTGAATTCACCGCATGTTCCCGTACAAGTCCGACGGGCCCTAGGCCCGTTCAACTCATCCGCCAATGCATCGATGTCGGCTTCCACCATGAGTCGGGCGAGTGCGTCCCATTTGGTGGTTGCTTCCCAGCCGAGGTGTTCGCGTGCTTTGGTGGAGTCGCCCAGCAGGTAGTCGACTTCGGTGGGGCGGAAGTATTGCTGGTCGACTTTCACGTGTTTGGCGGGGTCGAGTCCGGCGTGGGTGAAGGCGGCGTTGATGAAGTCTTGGACGGAGGCTGCGACGCCGGTGGCCAGCACGTAGTCATCTGGGGTGTCCGCTTGCAGCATGCGCCACATGCCTTCGACGTATTCCGGTGCGTAGCCCCAGTCGCGGCGGGCGTCGGTGTTGCCCAACCAGAGTGTGTCTTGGAGCCCGAGTTTGATGCGAGCCACGGCGCGGGTGATCTTGCGGGTGACGAAGGTTTCGCCACGGCGGGGTGATTCGTGGTTGAAGAGGATGCCGTTGACGGCGAACAGGTCATAAGCCCCGCGGTAGTTGATGGTCGCCAATCGTGCACAGGCGCGCTATTTTGCCGAACCGCGCGTGCGTGCCTTGCGCGGCCGACCCGGGTTCTGATGCGCCAGGTCCTTGCGACGGCGCACTTCTTCAAGCGCGCCAAACACCTCGGCCCTGCCGTCTTTCCGCCCCTGCTCATACACGGCCTCTAGGACCTGGCTCAAGCGCACGCCCTTGTACAGCGTCATATCCGACATCAACTCTTCGAGAGCGTCGCCGACCTTCACACCTGCGTAAACGGCGACAGATCCCAGTTTTGGCAACTGGATATCATGCTTTCGCGGACCTCGATTCGCGGTGGCCATAATTCCCCCTGAGCTTCTGAATTTCGTGTGGTTTGATAATGATGATAACCGGTGCCTTATGGAATGCACAGCGTCCAAGCGGCGAATGAGCCGGGCCAGCGGCAGGCAGTCCGCCGCCGCTTGGGTTCGTGTCGCCCGCAAATCGCCCGGGCCGACGGATCAGAAATCTTCTGAGGGCGATAGCGCCTCAGTAGGGTTGCCTCATGAAGCAGCGGGGGCACTTCGAATATGGCGACGGATCGCGCATTCTGATCGTCGGGATCAACTACGCACCCGAGCATTCGGGCATCGCTCCCTATACAACCCAGGCAGCAGAACACTTCGCGTCGCTGGGCCACAGCGTGGAAGTGCTTACTGGCGTTCCGCACTATCCGAGTTGGACCGTCCCGGTCGAGTACCGCCGACACTTGAGCGTAAAAGAAGTGCGCAATGGGGTTGCTGTCCGCCGCCTTCGGCATTACGTTCCGCGGTCCCAATCCGCGCTCAGGCGAGGCCTTTACGAGGCGACATTTGCACTGCAAGTGCTCGTGCGGAGGGCGCGGTTCAAACCCGACGTTGTGGTCGCCGTTGTGCCGAGTTTGATCTCCGCGCTTCCGGCGGCCGCCATTGCGAAGAAGTCTGGCGCGAGATTCGTCATGTGGATTCAAGACTCAATGGCATCCGCCGCGATTCAAAGTGGGATTGCCGGCGGCAGATCAATTGCTGGGATCGTCCAAATGCTTGAAAGGAGAGCGCTGCGTCAGGCAGATAACGTCATGGTGATCACGGAAGCTTTTCGACGGCATGTGCTTGATGCAGGTGTCCTTCCAGAGCGCATTGACGTTGTTCCGAACTGGACGCACATCGCGCCTCCCACGGAATCTCGTGCCGTAACTCGAGAACGAATGGGCTGGCGAGACGAAGAAATCATTGCGCTGCACGCTGGCAACATGGGCCTTAAGCAAGGGCTGCGGGTCGTAGTTGAAGCTGCGAGAATTGCGCAACAGCAAGGTTTACCGTTGCGCTTTGTGCTCTTGGGCGATGGGAGTCAGCGCGCGGAACTAGAGGCTTCAGCGGCTGGGGTCACCCACGTGGAGTTCGTGGCCCCCGTGCCAGACGCGGAATTCACGAACGTGCTTGCAGCAGCGGACTGGTTGCTAATTACCGAACTTCCCGGCGTTCATGACATGTCGTTGCCCAGCAAGCTCACTTCCTACCGCGCTACTTCACGTCCCATCATCGCGAGCGTTCAAGCAAATAGCGCCACCGCAGTGGCAGTTCGCGGGGCCGCGTCCGCGTGGGTACTCCAGCCAGGCGATGCGCTTGCAATTGTGGAATGCATGGTCGCAGGTGCGCCAGCACACGAACGCCCGGAAGACGCAGGAACTTCGGCGCTGGCGGCCGTACCGGAAATGCTGGAACGAATCGTGGTCGGATCTAGTTTTCAAGCCTAGATCAAGTTCCGTGCAGCGTAGATGTGCACGCTCAAACTGTGGCTGGTGCGCGAGTACTGCCTTGGCCCTATCGCCGACCAAAAAGGAGATCCGACTGCACAGCAATACCCCTTGAATCGTACGTGGTGTTGTAGACACCCACCAGAAGGAGCTGATGTGCCCGGAGGAAGTCAATGACTTCGTCGGCCAGTGACTGGTCCGAGTAAAGCTCGATGTATGAGCATTCGCAATATACATAGTCAATGTGCGGCAAGAGAGACCCAGCACCTTCAAGTACCTGGAGTTCGAATCCCTGGACATCGACTTTCAATAACGTCGGGTGGATGAGTTCAGAAGTTGTGACTCTATTCTGAAGGGTGTCGACCGAGACCGTTATAGAACTGCTTTCTCCTGTTCCGGGGAAGACCCGCGTCTGTTGCGCAGATATTGGCAAAAGCGATGAGGAGTCCTCTCGAAGCGAGATATGCATGTGCATCTTGCCCGCGGTCGAGCCGATCGCGCAGGCGTGCACACGAACACGTGTATCCCCTCGGAATACTGCGTCTAACGTGCGGACAGCGTCCGGTATTGGCTCGAAGCAATCTATACGGGCACGAGGGAAGGCTTGGCGCGCGGCCAAAGCGAATTGGCCGCGGTTTGCTCCAACGTCCAAGACCTGAGCGGCCTCGATGCTTCGTAACATATTGAGATGCTCTGTAGTCGCGGCGACCCCATGGCGAAAGAGTGCGTGAGCGAATGATGGTGAAGCGAGAATCCGAAGGAACTTGCGTGCACGCCTCATACTCTTCTTACTCCTTTGAATTGCCTAATGGTTGCAACTGGTTCGACGCCGCGTCTTACGCAAGGTCGCGGGTCCATCTTTGCGCAATCGACCATTCCTTTGTGTGTTGCACTCGCCTTCGAATTACGCGGAGCCATTGCAGGCCGCTTCTAGGCGCTCCTACTTTGATATTTGCTACGGCGGTGCATGGATCGCCACACAGTTGGCCGCCCTTGATTCAGTACCGCGGCGACGCTTCTGAAGGGTCTTTCTTGATGTACGGTTTGTATGGGGGTCCGCGATGTGCACTGACGACTTACTGAATGCAGTACGGGATCGCGCCTGTTTGCCCGAGTTCGTGTGGTCTCTTGAGCACAGGGACCCGATTGCGCGACCAACATCGCTATCGGGTGGATGAACGCGACCATGTGGACTGCCTGCCATGCACGCAAGCGTTTATCCCGATCGGGTGATGGAACGGAAACGGGTTTGTGCTGGGGATCGGCAAACGTCGTGCTCTCGCTGAATTCGACTTCGCTTCGGGATCAGGACGTATCACAACCGCGGGACGTGAGGGCGGCCGTTCGCGCCCGCTTCTCGCAAACACGTAATGGACCTAGCGAAAGTACCCGTTCATTTCATTGCGTTTCGTGGTGAGGTCCCGCATGGCAACGCGAACGTTTCAGGCTATCGCACTACTGCCTTTCAAGCCGAACGGCGATCCAGTAGCACAATTTGAGGCTCGCGTGAGTTCCGCGAATGCCCGCCCAGGGCCAACTCTTCAGGAGCGATGAATGCGGCCAAGGAGGTTAAGGCACGCGGAATCGGACGAGCTTCATTCGCCTGCGTCCCCGCAGGATTGCGTTGTAATTTCGGTTGCTATTGCGCCTTACCGCGCCTCATTCCTAGCCGCTGTTGAATCTTTGCACCCACGTATGCGATTCGTCTTTAGGTCTGGGCGCGAGCACTTTGATCCGTCGATTCGTGTTGCGGAGTTGAGCAGTATTGACTCGAGTCTGCGGAATCTCTACCTGTTTGGCCGCAAACTGCTCTTTCAGATCGGCTCGCAGCAGAACTTGAAAAGTGCCGCAATCGCTGTCGTTGAATTGAACCCACGAGTCATCTCCAGTTGGATCGTCTTGTTGCGCTGTCGCGTTCAGGGAACTCCGTCGCTTGTTTGGGGGCATGCCTGGCCACGCGCGGGATCTGGGTCTCGACGGACCATTCTTAGGGACGGGATGTGCCGTATAGCGAGTGGGATCGTTGCTTACACCGAGGCTGATGCGATGGCCTTTCGCGGGCGCATTGCCAGCCGGAAAGTGTATGTGGTGCCGAATTCGGTGCTCAGCGAGCACGATATGAAGCCAGTCCCGCGCAATGGCGTTGACATCATCTGCGTGGGGCGCCTAGTCGACGAGAAACGCCCTGATTTACTTCTCGAGGCCTTTGAACGTGTCGCGGATGCGCATCCCGAAGCGTCATTGCATTTTGTCGGCAGTGGACCCCTCCTGGCGTCACTCGTTGAGAGAGCGATTCAGATGGATTCCGCGAGCCGTATCCAGTTCCACGGCGAAGTGAATGAGCCGGAACTTCTCGCAGAGATCTACGCACGAAGTGCATTCTCAGTTCTCCCTGGCACCGCTGGACTGTCGGTCACCCAATCTCTGGGCTGGGGTGTCCCGGTTTTGTTAGCTGACTCCGGTCATCATGGTCCCGAAGCTGCGAGCGCCAACGCGGCATTCGCGCGAAGATTCAAGGCTGGGGATGAACGGGACCTAGCAATCGCCCTCGAAAGCATGTGGGGTGAGGTGGCCGCCAATCGCTTCGACTCCGCAGCGATGAGCGCCCAAATGAGCCGACTATTTAGCGTGGAGCACATGGCTCTCGCTTTTGTGGAAGGGGTGGCAGATGCTTGCGCATGATGCACCTGACAGTGAATTACCCGTAGCTCTCCGAGCCGTCCGGAGAGGCGTTCGTCGCTTTCGGATTCTCAAACTTGTCATCACTCGCCTTGCACCATTTCCTTGTGGTGAAGATGTCGTATTTGGATCTGGCGCACGCGTCTCTAGAGCTGCGAAAATCAGGATAGGAAGTCGTGTACGTGTCGGGGCCAACGTCCTCATTGAGAGCAATCTGCAGGTTGGTGACGATGTACTGATCTCGTCAAACGTCTCGTTCATCGGTCCGGATCACCCAGTGGATGGGCCTGGAACCATCTACGCCGCGCCACGCCGCCAGCGCAGCACGATTCGATTGATCGGAGACAACTTGATTGGAAACGGTGCAATTTTGCAGGGCGACATCCGAGTGGGGTACGGCGGAGTAGTGGCGGCTGTGCTAAGCCCATCAAACCCCGCAAGGGTCGGATGTCTGCCCCTGGCCACCAAGGTCTCGCAGATCGCCTTATGGACCGCTTAGACACCCGCGTGAAGGTCGAGATGGGGCGTCAAAAAGGTACTGTCACTATCGAATTCGCCACCACCGGCGACCTCAAACGCATCGTCGA
>CAWATP010000008.1:0-115818 GCA_963784905.1 uncultured Actinomycetota bacterium
GGCGTAGTCCCACCGTCATCGTCGATGCCGCGCACAATCCGCATGGTGCCGCTGCGCTCGCCGAAACACTCGCAATGGAGTTCGACTTCCGTCGCACAGTGGGGGTTATCGCGGTGCTGGCGGAGAAGGACGCAGTCGGCGTGCTGGATGCGCTGGAACCCGTCCTCGATCAAGTGGTCGTGACGCGAAATGGTTCACCGCGGGCGTTCAGCGTCGTCGAACTGGCCGCGATTGCCGTCGAGATCTTCGGCGAGGATCGCGTATTCACGGCGGAGAATCTGTCTCGCGCGGCAGATCTGGCGACGGAACTCGTGGATCAGTACTCGGGCGAGGGCGGTCTCGGTGTCGTCATCACGGGCTCCGTTGTGACGGCCGCTGAAGCACGTGCCCTCTACGGCCGGACCAACGCCTGATCGAGACCTGCTCCGATCCGAACTGTCAAGGGTCGACCGGCCGTGGGTGACGTCAGCCCCGCTCGCTAGGCTCGTGCCACCTGAGAAGGAGTCCACTGTGGCCGTCGAACGTACCCTGATCCTCATCAAGCCCGATGGCGTCCAACGCCACCTCGTCGGCGAGATCTTGGCGCGCATTGAGCGCAAGGGATTCCACATCCTCGGTCTCCAGATGCGCATGATGACCGAGGAGATTGCTGCTAAGCACTACTCAGAGCACATCGGCAAGGACTTCTACCGCCCGCTCGTGGACTTCATGACGAGTGGCCCCTTGGTGGCCGCGGTGATCGAGGGCGACGACGCCGTCACCGAGTGGCGCACGATGATGGGTCCGACCAACCCGGCAGATGCTCCCGCCGGCACAATCCGCGGCGATTTCGCAACCAACACCCGCGCCAATGTCACGCATGGCTCGGATTCGGTGCAGTCAGCACGGCGTGAGATCGCCATCTTCTTCCCTGATCTGGCGCACTAACCCGCAAGCGGGCGCTTGGCGCTGACCTGCTGCAGATGATGCACAAACAGTCCTCAGACGCTGGCGGTCCCAGCGGTGCCGTGCTATGGGCAGGCGCGGGTAGGATTGGGTGCTGCCCTCAAGTCGAAGGATTCCCGTGTCGAACCTCAACACCTCGTTCCTCGGTCGCGATATGGCGATCGACCTCGGAACCGCGAACACCCTCGTCTATGTACGTGGTCGCGGCATCGTGCTCAATGAGCCGTCGGTCGTTGCGATCGATAAGGACAATGGTCGAGTGCTTGCCGTCGGCATGGAGGCCAAGCGCATGCTGGGTCGCACACCGGGCAACATCGTTGCCATCCGACCGATGAAGGACGGCGTCATCGCCGACTTCGAAGTCACCGAAATCATGCTGCGCCACTTCATCCGCAAGGTGCACAAGAGCCGCCACCTGGCCAAGCCGCGACTTGTTGTGTGTGTGCCCTCCGGTGTCACCGGAGTCGAGCGCCGTGCCATCAAGGACGCGGGCTATGCGGCCGGCGCGCGCAAGGTGTACATCATTGAAGAGCCGATGGCTGCAGCTATCGGTGCCGGCCTGCCGGTCGGAGAGCCCCAGGGTTCGATGGTTGTCGATATCGGTGGCGGTACCACCGAGGTGGCGGTCGTCTCCCTTGGTGGATTGGTGTGCAAGTTGTCGATCCGCGTGGGTGGCGATGAACTCGACGATGCCATCATCGCGTACGTCAAGCGCGAGTACTCGCTGCTCCTCGGCGAGCGCACGGCCGAGGAGATCAAGGTTGCCATCGGCTCCGCCTATCCGCTTCCCGACGAGACGAGTGCCGAGATTCGTGGTCGCGATCTGGTCTCGGGCCTGCCTCGCACGATCCTTGTGACTGCCGAAGAGATCCGACGCGCGATCGATGAGCCGGTCTCGGCCATCGTCGATGCGGTGAAGCAGACGCTTGACCGTACGCCTCCGGAACTTTCCAGTGACATCATGGATCGCGGCATCGTGCTCACCGGCGGCGGCGCCTTGTTGCGCGGCATGGATGAGCGCTTGCGCCAAGAGACGGGTATGCCCATCGTCATCGCTGATGCCCCGCTCGATTGCGTAGCCCTCGGCTCCGGCAAGTGCATCGAGGACTTCGACTCACTGTCGCGAGTCTTCGTTCCTGAATCACGCAGCTAGGAATTACTCCGCATGGCGCGCAGGCAGAACACGCCGCTGCTTCAAGGTGCGCAGGCAACTCTGGTTGCGCTGTGCACCTTTGCGCTCGTGCTTGCGGTTGTAGACAGCCGTGGAGGCGCCACCGACCAATTGCGCACCGCTACTGGCGCTGTGATGAGTCCGGTGCAATCAGGTCTGGCAACCATTGCCAGACCCTTCAGCAGTTTCTTCACCGACTGGGCGCAGCTCGGCACGCGCAAGCAACGCATCAATGCGCTGCAGACGGCAAACGACGAATTGCGCGCGCGGCTGCAACTCACGGAGGACGGCGCGCGCCGCGTCGCCGAGCTCGACGCGATGTTGCGCATCGCGGGCACCGCGCAATTCAAGATCTTGCCCGCCCAGGTCATTGCTATTGGTTCCGCACAGGGCTTCGCCAACACCGTGCTCATTGATGCTGGCAGCAAGGACGGCGTCCGCGTCGATATGAATGTGATCAGCGGCGCCGGGCTGGTGGGCCGAGTTGTGCATGTGTGGCAACGACAAGCGAGCGTCGCACTCATCACAGATCCGAGTTCCACAGTGGGGGCACGGGTTGAAGGATCTGGGCAGATTGGTTTTGTTTCCGGGCTGGGTCGCATCAACACACTGCAATTGCAGCTGCTCGATCCCTACGCATCCCTGAAACTGGGCGATCGCTTGGTGTCCTTCGGCGTCGCGCACGGCATCTATGGCACAGGGTTCCCCGTTGGCACCGTCACCTCGATCCGCGGTAAAGCTGGCACTGCAACCCGGGTGGCCGACGTGGAGCCCTTCGTGTCCATGGGTGCCCTAGATCTCGTCAGTGTCGTCATTTCCAAGCCGCGCGATGATCCGCGTGATTCGCTCTTGCCGGCACTGCCCTCGCCCTCGCCCAGCGCGCTGACCACAGATACCGCAACCTCGGATGCTGCGATCCCGACAACGGCTGGGCCGACTGCGGGGGCGACACCGTGAATTCCATCCGCCGCATTCTGACCACGCTCATCATCGTGCTTGCCGTGGCCGCGCAATCTGCCGTGGTGGCGCGCTGGAATCTGCCTGGCGGCACGCCGGATCTGGTCTTGGTCATAGTGGCAGCCTTCGCCCTCAAGCAACAAGCAGCCCGTGCCACTGTCCTGGGCTTTGCTGCAGGGCTGCTGTTGGATGCCACGCCGCCCGCTGCAGGCCTCCTCGGCGTGAGCGCGTTTACGCTGGCGATTGTCGCGTTCTCCGCAAGCCAGTTGCGGACCGACATCTCTCGATCGCCGTTCGGTCCATTGCTCTTTATCGGTGTGGCAGCGGCGTTGAGTGTGATCACGCATGCGCTCGTGGGCGGACTCTTGGGAGACCCCACCGTTTCGTGGTCCCGCGCGCCGCTAGCGGCAGTCTCGGCTGCGCTGTACTGCACCCTTTTGGCATCGCTCGTGGTTCCCCTGGTGCGCTGGCTCTTATCGTTCTTGATGCCCGCGCCGACAGTCTTCTTGCGCCGGTAGACGCCATGAACAATTACCGGCTCGTCATTGTTCGGGTGCTGGCCCTGTCGATGTTCATCACGTTGACCGGCCGCCTTTTCGATATGCAGGTTATCAACGGGTCGCAGTTTAAAGAGCAGGCCAGCAGTAATCAGGTTCGTGAAGTCGTCGTGCCGGCACCGCGCGGGCTCATCCTTGATCAGGCAGGTCGTGTGCTGACGGGCAATAGCAGCAGCTTGGTCGTCTCCGTGGATCGCACTGCATTACTTGGCGAGCCGGGTGGCGGCGCAGCAACACTGCGCCAGCTCGGCGGCATCCTGCACATGTCCGTGAACTCGTTGCAACGGCGACTCACCCTGTGCGGTACGCCGGCCGCCGCGCCGTCGCCAATTTGCTGGAACGGATCTCCCTTCCAGCCGATTCCAGTAGCACGTGGGGTTTCTACTGCGGTTGCACTGCAAGTTATGGAACGTCGCTCTGAACTGATTGGAGTGCAGGCCGAACTGCAGTCCGAACGCGAATACCCGGCGCCCTTCAACGCCAATCTCGCCCAGGTACTCGGCTATTTAGGGCCAGTGAGTGATTCGGAGCTGGCCACTGCGGTGGCTGCCGGACGCACGTTAAAGCGCACTGACTTGGTTGGTCGCTCAGGTTTGGAGAAGGTCTACGACGCGCAGTTGCGTGGCGTACCTGGTGTCACGCAGTACTCGATCGACCGCAACTCCACGATCATCGGCACGGTCGACAAGACCGAGCCTGTTGCCGGTGCATACCTCGTCACAAGTATCGATGCGCGGTTGCAGGCGGTGGTCGAGAAGCAGCTTGCTGCCGCGATTGCTCGCGCACAGTCGCAGGGATTTCCAGGCGATTCTGGTGCCGCCATCGTGAGTGACGTCAAGACAGGTCGCATTTTGGCCATCGCTTCCTATCCGACCTATGACCCGAGTATCTGGATCGGTGGAATCTCCACCAAGGATTACAAGACGCTCACGGCGAGCGACTCGGGGAACCCACTGTTCTTCCGTCCGACGCAGGCGCTCTTCCCGCCGGCCTCGACCTTCAAAGCCATCACCACTGTCGCCGCGGGAAATGCAAACTTCTCACTGTCACAGAACATCGCATGTCCGAGCAGCATCACCTTGGGCACGCGTGTTCTGCGCAACCACGAATCACATGCATATGGCACGATTTCGGTGGCGCGGGCCCTGGAAGTGTCATGTAACACGGTCTTCTACAAGATCGGGTACGACCTTTGGCTCAACGATGGTGGCAACAAACCGCGTAGGGCGCTGGACGTTGTGGAGAAGACTGCGACTGCGTTCGGTCTTGGAAGCGACACAGGAATCGACCTGCCCAGTGAATCGAGTGGACGCGTAGGTGGTCGCTCGTTCAAGACTGAGCAGTACTCGAAGTTTCGTGAGATCTGGTGCAGGCGTGCGCAGATCGGATATCCGGAGGTAGCGAAGACCGATGCCGTGCGCGCGGTCTATCTGACGGAGCTGGCGAAAGAGAATTGCGTTGACGGTGGCAAGTACCGAGGTGGCGACGCGGCGAATAACGCAATTGGTCAGGGCGATACGGCCGTCACACCGTTGCAGATGGCCATGGCGTACGCGGCAATCGCCAACGGTGGAACGGTGTTTGAGCCCATGATCGCCAAGGCACTGATTTCGGCCGATGGCAAGACGATCAAGACGTTTACGCCGAAGATCAAGGGCCACGTGAAGATCAAGAAGAGCGTTCGCGACTACTTGCTCAAGGCCCTTGTCGGAGTGCCGACGAACGGCACGGGTATGTCGCCCTTCAGCGGATTCCCATTGGACAAAGTAAAAGTAGCCGCCAAGACAGGATCGGGGGAGGTGCCGAACGCGGCTGCCCCGGTGTCGTGGTTCAGCGCATTCGCGCCGGCCGATAATCCCCGCTATCAAGTCATCATGATGGTCTCGCAGGGCGGCACCGGCGCACTGACGTCAGGACCCAGCGTGCGCATGATCCTGGAGTCCATTTTTGGGGTGGATGGGTCGACCGTGAATCCCAAGAAGTCAGTGCTGTTGCACGCACGCCCAGCGACCAAGCTCCCGACCGTAAAATCCGACGGCACCGTGGTGCCACTCAAAGGCATTGTGAGCACTTGGAGCCCACTGGCCACGAAAACGGCATCGCCATGAGCCTCCCCAGACCTGCGCAAGTGAGCCGCTGGCGACGCTTCGATTGGGTGCTCATTGCCGCCGCCCTCACCTTGATGTTCATCGGGACACTCCTCGTCTGGTCGGCCACGCGACCCCGCATGCTGGCGCTCGGCTTGGATCCGCAGAACTATCTGAAGAAGCACCTGCTCACGTTGGTGATTGCGCTCGCGCTGGGCTGGCTCGCCACCAGGCTCAACTATCCGATGCTTCGCGCGTACGCGCCGATTGTGTATGTGGCTTCGGTACTTGGCCTCGTTGCGGTGCTGCTCATCGGTACAAATGTCAACGGGATCAAGGCGTGGATCGCCTTGCCGCTGGGCTTCACGTTGCAGCCTGCTGAGTTCACCAAAGTGGCGGTAGTCGTCATCATCTCGTTCTTGCTTGCCGAACCTCGTGATCCCAACCGTGGGCCGAGTGTGCGAGAAGTGCTCCAGGTCTTCGTGGTTGTCGGGGTGCCGTTGGCGCTGATCATGTTGCAGCCCGATCTCGGTACGGCACTGGTGATCTCGGTGACGATGATGGGCGTCTTGGCAGTGGGCAACGCCTCACGGAACTGGTTCATTGCGATCTTCGTGAGCGTGGCGCTGGTGGGTGGCGTCGCGATGTCCGTGCCCGGCGTACTCAAGGACTACCAGAAGAACCGGATCACCGTATTCGTCGACCCTTCGGTGGACCCTGCAGGCGCTGGCTACAACCTTTCACAGGTGCGCATCGCGATCGGCTCCGGAGGGCTTACGGGAACGGGGCTGTTCAATGGCCCGCAGACCAACGGACGATTTGTTCCAGAGCAGCAGACCGACTTCATCTACTCCGTGGCCGGGGAAGAGCTGGGGTTTGCCGGGGCAGGATTGATCATTGTCTTGTTGGGTCTGATTGTGTGGCGCGCCTTGCGCATTGCGGCCCGCTCGTCTGATCCTTTCGGGCGGCTGGCGGCCGCTGGAATTGCCTCGTGGATCGGTTTTCAAGCCTTCGAAAACATTGGTATGAGTCTCGGCATTATGCCGATGACTGGTGTACCACTGCCGTTCGTGTCGTATGGCGGCTCTTCGATGTTCGCGCTTGCCATCGCTATCGGCATTTTGCAGCAGATCAATCTCGGAGCCGACTGAGCACTACCCTTGCCTCAGCAATCATGCTTGCGGGTCGAGCCCGCCTCCCGAGGAGTCGCTATGCCAGTCGTTTCCGTTTATCCCAAGTTGGAGCGCCTGCTTCCGTTTGTGCAGAAGCCGGTTCAGTACGTTGGCGGGGAACTCAATTCGGTGGTCAAGGACTGGGACTCCGTGGATGTGCGCTGGGCCCTCATGTACCCCGACGCCTATGAAGTCGGCTTGCCCAATCAGGGCGTGCAGATCCTGTACGAAGTGTTGAACGAGCGAGCTGACGTGCTGTGCGAGCGCACCTATTCGGTGTGGCCCGACCTCGAGAAGTTGATGCGTGAACATGGTGTTGCACAATTCACCATTGACGCCCATCGCCCGGTCGGCGCATTCGATGTTTTCGGGTTGAGTTTTTCGACTGAACTTGGCTACACGAACATGCTCACGGCAATCGAGCTCGCAGGGATTCCTCTGCACGCGGTTGACCGGGACGACTCCCATCCCATCGTGATCGCCGGCGGACATGCGTCCTTCAACCCGGAACCCATCGCGGCATTCATTGACGCTGCGATCATCGGCGACGGCGAAGAGGCCGTGCTGGCAGTCAGCGATGCGATCAAAGCGTGGAAGGCGGGCGGCCGAGTTGGTGGCCGCGCAGCGCTACTGCATGTTTTGGCCACACAATCAGGTTGCTATGTTCCGGCGTTCTATGACGTTGAGTACTTGGAAGATGGCCGCATTCAGCGGGTTGTCCCCAATCGTCCGGACGTGCCATGGCGCGTGGCGAAGCACACGGTGATGGATCTTGATGCTTGGCCGTACCCGAAGGCCCCGCTCGTACCACTGGCAGAGACTGTTCACGAGCGCGCTTCCGTGGAGATCTTCCGCGGCTGCACGCGTGGTTGCCGGTTCTGCCAAGCAGGCATGATCACCCGTCCTGTTCGCGAACGTTCACTCGCCACTGTGGGCGCCATGGTGCAGCAGGCCGTGGACGCTTCAGGCTTTGACGAGGTCGGGCTGCTCAGCCTGTCCAGCGCGGATCACAGTGAAATTCAGCAGATCGCCAAGTCACTCGCCGATCGATACGAAGGCGAAAACGTCGGCCTCTCACTTCCGAGCACACGCGTCGACGCGTTCAATATTGATCTCGCCAATGAGCTGACGCGTAACGGCCGCCGCAGCGGGCTCACGTTCGCGCCTGAAGGTGGCAGTGAACGCATGCGCAAGGTGATCAATAAGCAGGTCACCGAAGAGGATCTCGTGCGTACGGTCACAGCGGCGTACTCCGCAGGTTGGCGGCAGGTGAAGTTGTACTTCATGTGCGGATTGCCGACGGAGACCGATGACGATGTGCTGCAGATTGCCAGGCTCGCGCAGGAGGTCATCCGTGTCGGACGCTCCGTGACCGGCTCGCGTGACATTCGGTGCACGGTGTCTATCGGTGGGTTCATCCCCAAACCTCATACGCCGTTCCAGTGGGCCGGTCAGCTGTCCCCTGAAGCAACCGATGCTCGGCTCTACAAGCTACGTGAAGTGATTCGCGCAGATAAGAGCACGGCCAGGCAGATCGGCTTCCGCTACCACGATGGCAAGCCCGGCACCATCGAAGGACTGCTGTCGCGTGGTGATCGCAGGCTGGCGGCGGTGATCGAAACGGTATGGCGCAACGGCGCTCGCTTTGACGGTTGGAGCGAGCATTTCTCCTACCAGCAGTGGGCCGACGCTTGTGAAACGGCGTTTGTTGACCTTCCAGTGGATCTGGCTTGGTACACCACCCGCGAACGCGGCCAACATGAAGTGCTGCCTTGGGATCACATCGATTCTGGTCTGGATCGAGAATGGCTGTGGGATGACTGGCAGGCCGCACTGAACGAGGAAGGAGTCGACGATTGCCGCTGGACTCCGTGCTCAGACTGTGGAGTGTGCGACCAGATGGGAACAGACATCCAGATCGGTCCCAGCGGGTCCACCTTTTTGCCCATACCGACAATTCGACTCACTGCAGTGGGTGCCTGATGGCGCGGAGCAATCAACCCGATCGCGTTGTCGAACCTGTCGTGCAGCGACACCGCATCGTGTACGCCAAGCGAGGTCCCCTGCGCTTCGCATCACATCGCGATTTCCAACGGGCGCTCGAGCGGGCCATCCGCAGAGCGGGTATCCCGATCGCCTTTAGCGCTGGCTTTTCCCCCCACCCCAAAATCTCGTATGCAAATGCGGCACCGACGGGCATCGCGAGTGAGGCGGAGTACGTCGAAATCGGCCTCACCCGGAAGTTGGCACCCTCCATATTGCTGGAAGCGCTTGATAGAGCGCTGCCCAATGGCATGGACGTGCTCGAGGTCGTCGAGGCGAGAACCCCCGACTTCGCTGAGCGGCTACAAGGCAGCGTCTGGGGGATTGAGGTCTTCGATGCCACACTCGAAGAGGTCGATGCGGCCATCGCTGCGTTGCTCGCTGCTGAGGAAGCGCAGGTCACCCGCATGACCAAGCAAGGGCTGCGGACCTTCGACGTGCGCCACGCCGTCCTCGACCTCAGGTTGAGTGTTGACGCTCACTCGTCGCCCGAGTGTGCGATACTTCGCCTTGTCGTCCGCCACACCATCCCGGCGGTTCGGCCCGATGACGTCCTTCAGGCATTGGCATCGGTGGGTTCTCTCACAACGGCGACACCCCCTCGGGTGACGCGGTGGTCGCAGGGTCCGCTGACGTCCGACGCCCGTGATGTCGGCGATCCACTCGCCGCCGATCGCGTGTGACGCCTCGGGATCACGTGTCAGCGTTCTGGCGCTCCGTGGTCACCGCAGACTTTGCGCAGCAATGCGCCTGAGATGCCCGTAGGGCATGCGAAAGGACGCTCGAGCCATGAGCGACGACACCACCAACACCACACCCCGCCGCCGCGCCGCTAGTCGGCCCGCCGGCCCGCCCGTTACGCCCACGTTCGTGGAGCCGACGGCTGCACCTGCGGTGGCCGCGGGCGAATCTGGCGCGGCGAAGCAGCTCCCGGCCAAGAAGACGGCCGCGCCCAAGCGTGCACCAAAGAAAGCCGCAGTCGCACCGGTCGATGTGCCGACGACGGATGTCATCGCACCGATGACGGCCGTTGCGGACGGCGCGGATGCTCCGAAGGCGGGCCGCCAACGCGCGAAGAAAGCCGTCGCTTCGGTGATGTTTCAGGCTCCCGATGCCGCCGCAGCCACCAAAGCGGAGCGCCCCGAGGGTGACGAGCGCAGTGAGCCGCAAGATCGCCAACCCCGTCAGCCGCGCCAGCCCCGCCAACGTGGCCAGCGTGCCGAACGCGCGGAGCGCATCGAAGGTACCGAGGACGAAGCGCGCACCGAAACGACGGCGGAGCGCGAAGAGCGTGAAGACCGTGAGGATGAGGCCGCCGGTCAGGGTGGCCGCCGTCGCCGTCGCCGTGGCGGCCGCCGCAAGCAGCGCGGGGATGGCAGCACCGTACCGGGCGCCTCCGATGACGCTGATGATGAAGTTTCCGGCGAAGATGAGAACGCTGAGGATTCCGAGGATCGCGACAGCAGCGAAGAGGGCGAAAACGAAGACGGTTCTCACCGTCGCCGTCGCCGTCGCCGTCGCCCCGGACAGTCCGACGAGCCGAACAATGATGACCCGGAGAACACGGTCGTCCGTGTCCGCACACCACGCGGCAAGGGCAACGAGGACATGCAGGGCTCGACTCGCTTGCAGGCGAAGAAGAACCGTCGCCGTGAGGGTCGCGAGCAAGGTCGTCGTCGCACCTCGATCCTGACCGAGGCCGAGTTCCTCGCCCGTCGCGAAGATGTGAACCGCGTGATGCTGGTGCGCGAACTTAACGATCGCGTGCAGATCGCGGTGCTGGAAGATGGCGTGCTCGTCGAGCATTACGTCAACCGGACAACCGGTTCATCCATGATTGGCAACGTTTACCTCGGACGCGTTCAGAACGTGCTGCCGGGTATGGAAGCGGCCTTCATCGACATCGGCCGCGGTCGAAATGCGGTGCTGTACGCAGGCGAAGTGAACTGGGACGCCGCTGGTCTTGATGGCCAGCCCAAGCGCATCGAGTTCGCGCTCAAGAAGGATGACACAGTTCTGGTGCAGGTCACCAAGGATCCCGTCGGACACAAAGGCGCACGCTTGACCTCACAGATCTCCCTGCCTGGTCGCTACCTCGTGTATGTGCCGGACGGGTCGATGACGGGTATCTCGCGCAAGTTGCCCGACATCGAGCGCACGCGTCTCAAGCGCATTCTGCGTGCCGTACTGCCGGAGAGCGCGGGCGTCATCGTGCGCACTGCCGCCGAGGGCGCTAGCGAAGAAGATCTCACGAAGGACGTAGCCCGGCTGCAAGCGCAGTGGGACGACATCCAGACGAAGGTGGCCACTGGCGAGTCGCCGGCGATGCTCTATGGCGAGCCGGATCTGGCCATCAAGGTTGTCCGCGACATCTTCAACGAAGACTTCGCACAGCTCATCGTGCAAGGTCCGGATGTCTACGAAACGCTGGAGCAGTACATCTCCTGGGTTGCCCCCGATTTAGCCGAACGCCTCAGCAAGTGGGTCGAAAACACGGATGTCTTCGCAGCGCACCGCATCGATGAGCAGCTCTCGAAGGCACTCGACCGCAAGGTCTTCTTGCCTTCCGGTGGCTCGCTGGTCATTGATCGCACCGAAGCCATGACGGTTGTTGACGTCAACACCGGAAAATTCACCGGCGGTGATGGCACGCTCGAAGACACGGTCACGCAGAACAATCTTGAGGCGGCCGAAGAGATCGTGCGCCAACTGCGCCTACGGGATATTGGCGGCATCATTGTCGTGGACTTCATCGACATGGTGCATGAAGCCAACCGCGACAAGGTGGTGCGTCGCCTGATCGAGTGCCTCGGGCGCGATCGCACCAAGCACCAGGTCGCGGAGGTCAGCTCGCTCGGACTTGTCCAGATGACGCGCAAGCGCATCGGTCAGGGCCTCCTAGAGACATTCTCGGAGCAGTGTGACGCCTGCGCCGGCCGCGGCGTGAAGGTCTCCCTTCACACCGTGCATGTCGGTGAGGTCAAGCATGAGGACGAGGAAGAAGCTCCCCGCAAGGGTGGCAAGGGCAGCCGAGGGGGAGAGGGCCGCAAGCCTGAGTCCCGCGGCAAGTCAGCAGCACGCAAGCGCTAGGTTTTGGCGTTGGCCGGAGATTCCCGTAATCTTTGCCCGTTGTGCCTAAGCGCAATACCGCCGTTTCGACGGCTTCCGCACGTTGGTCTATCAAGGAGATTCGCGGTGTACGCGATTGTTCGCTCTGGCGCTCGCCAGGAAAAGGTTGCCGTAGGCGACCTCGTCACGCTTGACCGTTTGTCGGCCAAGCCCGGCGCAGCCGTAACGCTGCCCGTGCTGCTCCTTGTTGACGGTGACACGGTGTCCACAGATGTTGTGGGTGCTGTCGTTACCGCTGAGGTCCTCGGTCACAGCCGCGGTCCGAAGATCGACATCCTCCGGTACAAGAACAAGTCCGGTTACCGTCGCCGTCAGGGCCACCGTCAGGAGCTCAGCACGGTCAAGGTCACCTCTATTTCGGCAGGGAAGTGACACATGGCAAGCAAGAAGGGTGTATCCAGCACTCGTAACGGTCGCGACTCAAACGCGCAGCGCCTTGGCGTGAAGCGTTTCGGTGGCGAAGTTGTGAGCGCCGGCGAGATCATCGTCCGTCAGCGTGGCACGCACTTCCATCCCGGTGCCCAGGTTGGCCGCGGCAAGGACGACACGCTTTTCGCGTTGGCGGCCGGCACGGTCGAGTTCGGTTCGCACCGCGGTCGTCGCGTCGTGAATGTCCTGCCAGTCGCCTGAGCAGGGCCGACATTCTTTCGTGAAAGGACGGGCCCGTTGGGTCCGTCCTTTCGCATTTCCGCCGCTCTGCGGCACCAGCGCCGCGTAGCGGCACCGCCTGAATATGGCGGATTAAGGGAGGAGGAGCCGTGACGACATTTGTCGATCGCGTTGTGCTCCACGTTTCTGCCGGAGACGGTGGCAACGGTTGTGCCTCCGTTATGCGTGAGAAGTTCAAGCCTCTCGGCGGTCCCGACGGTGGCGACGGTGGCCGAGGCGGCGACGTCATCTTGGTGACGGATCCGCAAGTGACCACGTTGCTGGAATTCCACCACTCGCCGCACCGCAAGGCCACCTCAGGTAAGCCCGGCATGGGCGGCAACAAAGACGGCTCCTTCGGACACGACATCACGCTCCGAGTGCCTGCCGGAACCGTTGTGTACAACGAAGCGGGTGATGTGCTCGCGGACCTGGTCGCGCCCGGTACCACTTTCGTCCTCGCCTCAGGTGGCAAGGGCGGCCTGGGCAATGCTTCATTGGCGTCTTCCAAGCGCAAAGCTCCGGGTTTCGCGCTTTTGGGCGAACCCGGCGAGGCGTTTACTGCTGTCCTCGAACTGAAGACGGTCGCTGACATTGGTCTGGTGGGCTTCCCGAGCGCTGGCAAGTCCAGCCTTATTGCTGCGATCTCAGCGGCGCGCCCCAAGATTGCCGACTACCCCTTCACCACGCTGGTGCCCAACCTCGGCGTCGTGCAGGTGGCGGACAACATCTTCACCGTGGCCGATGTGCCCGGACTCATTCCCGGTGCGTCTGAGGGCAAGGGGCTTGGCCACGAGTTCCTTCGACACATCGAGCGCTGTGCTGCGCTGGTGCACGTCATCGACTGCGCGACGCTGGAGCTCGGTCGAGATCCGGTGGCTGATCTTGATGCGATCGAGCACGAGCTTTCCGAGCACGGCGGGCTTGAGGATCGTCCGCGTCTTGTTGTTTTGAACAAGGTCGACGTGCCCGAGGCGAGGGATTTGGCGGACATGGTGACGCCAGATCTGCTGTCTCGCGGCTATCAAGTCTTCTCCATCTCAGCTGCCACACACGAAGGTCTCAAGCCAATGCTGTACGCGATGTCCAACGTCGTGACGCAGGCCCGCGCTGCCTCCGCGGTTACGGTGCTGCAACGCATCACCATTACGCCCCGTGCGGTCAACGATCACAGTTTCCAGATTCGTAAGGAAGGCGATTCCTTCCGCGTCACCGGTGATAAGCCAGAGCGTTGGGTTCGCCAGACGGACTTCAGCAACTCCGAGGCCGTCGGTTTCTTGGCCGATCGCCTGGCCAAACTGGGTGTCGAGACCGCACTCATCAAGGCGGGTGCCGAGATGGGTGCCGAGGTGCTTATTGGTTCTCGTGAAGACGCGGTGGTGTTCGATTTCGATCCGACAATCTCCGCCGGAGCTGAAGTGCTGCTCAACCGTCGCGGCCATGACATGCGCATTGAGGCATTCGGGCTGGCCGATCGCACGAAACATCGCGATCGCGTCCGAGCCGAGTTTGACGCGTACGTGGCGCCGTGGAATATCGACGATGAAGACGATGACACAACGCCGATGCCGACTGGACCGGTCGAATACATCATGGAGGACGACGACGAATGACGCGTGAGGTCATCGCGAATGCCCGTCGAATCGTGGTGAAGATTGGATCTTCATCACTCAGTTCGCGCGAGGGCGGTCTCGATGTTGCTCGCCTGCGCGCCTTTGTCGAAGCCATTGCTGATCGGCGTACCACTGCCGACATCGTCGTTGTAACTTCGGGCGCCATTGCCACTGGACTCGCTCCACTTGGCCTCCTGCGACGCCCCACCGATCTGCCGACACAGCAAGCGGCCGCTGCTGTTGGGCAGGGCTTGCTCTTCGCGCAATACACGCAGGCGTTTGCGGAGCGAGACCTCATCGTCGCGCAGGTACTGCTGACGGTTGAAGATCTGAGCCGTCGTTCGCACCACGCCAACGCGCAGCGAGCCTTGCTCCGTCTGCTCGACTTCGGTGTCGTGCCGATTGTGAATGAAAACGACACGGTGGCGACGGCAGAGATCCAATTCGGCGACAATGACCGTGTCGCGGCCCTGGTCGCACACGCGGTGCAGGCAGACGCGCTGATCTTGCTTTCCGATGTTGACGGTCTCTATTCAGGGCCGCCCGCCGAAGGCGGAGTGTTGCTTCCTGAGGTGACCTCGGGCGAGGAACTCGCAGCCGTTCGCATCGGCGGAGTTGGCTCGGCGGGCATTGGCCGTGGCGGTATGGCCACCAAGGTCGATGCGGCCCAGATCGCAACCGGTGCAGGAATCCCCGTCGTGCTCACCAATGCGGAGCAGGCGCGCGACGCCTTGTTTGGCGAAAGCGTTGGCACGTTGTTCCATGCGCAACCCAAGCGGCGACCCACGCGGCTCCTCTGGCTCGAACACGCTAGTTCAATCCGCGGCTGCGTCACCGTTGATGACGGCGCTGCTACGGCTCTGCGTAAGCGCGGCAAGTCGCTGCTACCGGCCGGGATCATCGCTGTAACTGGCGATTTCACCGCAGGCGATCCCATCGACATCGCCGACGCTGAAGGCACCGTCTTTGCACGCGGCCTGGTGAACTTCGATGCGGCCGATATCGAGCGTATTCGTGGGCGAAAGACCAAAGACATCACCGCCGAATTCGGCGAGGAATACGGCCGCGAGTGCATCCACCGCGACGACATGGTGTTGCTGAGGGGTGAGCATGTCTGAGGTTGCTGTTCTCTGTGATCGCGCGCGTGCGGCGGCACACACGCTGTCGCTGCTGCATCGTGACGCCAAGGACCGCGCGCTACTGGCCATCGCCGACGCCATCGCCGCGCACATTCCGCACATCGTTGCGGAGAATGCGAAAGACATTGCTGCTGCTCATGAAGCCGGCGTTGATACATCGATTATCGATCGCCTGACATTGGATGAGCCGCGACTGAGCGCCATTGCTGCAGCGGTGCGTGATGTGGCTGCGTTACCGGACCCGGTGGGCGATCTCGTCCGCGGGTACACGCTGGCCAATGGCCTCGAGATTCGACAGGTGCGCGTTCCCATGGGTGTCGTCGCAATGATTTACGAAGCGCGTCCCAACGTCACGGTGGATGCCGCCACACTCTGCCTCAAGAGCGGCAATGCGGCGCTGTTGCGCGGTTCTGGCTCGGCAGCACGTTCGAATCACGTACTCGTGGACGTCATGCGTGATGCGCTCGAGTCGGTTGGCTTGCCGGCGGATGCGATCCAAGCAGTGCCCTCGGACTCGCATGACACGGTCACTCAGCTCATCACCGCCCGCGGCCGGGTTGATGTCGTGATTCCGCGAGGCGGCGCAGGGCTCATCAATGCTGTCGTCAGCGGTGCAACCGTTCCCGTGATTGAAACCGGTATCGGCAACTGCCATGTGTACGTCGACGAATCGGCCGATCTCGACATGGCCCTCGACATCGTCGTCAATTCCAAAACGCAGCGTTACACGGTTTGCAATACAGCTGAGACCGTGCTGGTGCACCAAGCGGTTGCGGGTGCCTTCCTGCCGATGTTGGCAGCAGCATTCCGCGATAAGGGCGTCACCATTCATGGGGACGCAAACTTCATTGCGGCGGCCTTGGCATCTGGCGCAACTGCCGTGCCTGCAACCGACGTGGACTGGGCGGCCGAGTACTACTCGCTCGACATAGCCGCAGGCGTGGTGGACTCCATAGACGATGCCATCACGCACATCCGCCGCTGGACCACTGGACACACAGAAGCGATCGTCGCTGATTCAGCCACCGCTATTGCCAAGTTCAGCAACGAGGTCGACGCCGCAGCAGTGATGGTGAATGCCTCAACTCGCTTCACCGACGGCGCCGAGTTTGGCTTTGGCGCCGAGATCGGCATCTCCACCCAGAAGCTCCATGCGCGCGGCCCGATGGGTTTGCAGGAACTCACGACGACCAAGTACATCGTCACCGGCCAAGGTCACACCCGCCACTAAGCCGCGTCCGCTAGCATCGGCTCCGTTGAAGGGAGCGCCCCGTGAACGCTGCGCTAGTCATCGCCGAAGAGGCCGTTAACACCATTCCTGGTCAGCCTTGGATGTACGGAGCCTTCGCGCTCACTGCGCTGCTCACTGCGCTCTTCTTGGTGAGTCGCCTCAACCCGAAGCGCTAATCCATGCGTGACGTGGGATTGCTCGGCGGCACATTCGATCCGCCGCACGCTGCCCACGTCGAAATGGCTCGAGCCGCGTTGCTGAGTGGCCTTGTGGATGAAGTTGTCGTCATACCTGCAGGGGACCCCTGGCAGAAATCGCCGGGGACTGCCTCCAACGAACGCCTCGCGATGACCCGATTGGCCTTCGCGGATGAACCGTTCTGCATCGTCGATGATCTAGAGATCTGTCGTGCAGGGGAGACCTACACGATAGACACGTTGGAGGCGCTGAAGTCGCCGCATCTGCGTCTGCACTACATCCTTGGCAGTGACACGCTCGCGATGCTGCCCACATGGCATCGCATTGACGAGCTGGTACGACTCTGCGACTTCCTTGTAGTCAAACGTCCAGGGTCACTCCTGCACGCGCCCGACATTGCAGGGCTTCACATTCAGGCAGTGCCGACTCTTGAGCAAGACGATGCGTCGACGGACCTGCGTGCCGAGATTATGCGCACAGGCGTGCGCCCGTCGAGCATTAAGCCGGCCGTCTGGCAATACATCGTCGAACACGGCCTATACGGCGTAGCACATGGCTGACTCCACGCTGCGACGCCCGCTCATCACGCTCGGCGTGAGTTTGATAAGTCTGCTCATTGTGCTGCTTTCGGTCTTCACCCTCATTCAGCGCGGGACGTACCTCAGCGACAGCGCCGGCGACGCGCCGGCCTCCGGTTGGGTGGCGATCGGTGTCCGAGCGCCGGAGAGTGAAGGGGGAGTGGTTACCGTGCTCGCAGTCGGTGGTCCGAGCTTCACTGTCCAGCCGTTGCGCATCGATGCTGCGACCGATGCACTGAGTATCAACGATGCGGAGGGTTTGAACTCGGTGATCGCTACGGAACTCCGGAGACCCATGGCGGGTGCGATCATCTTTGACCGACTCGCCTTTGCGGGCCTGGTGGACGCGGTTAACGGCATCGATGTCACCTTGAACCACGCCCTGACCGTTCATCGGGTCGATGGCAGCGTGGATGTGTTCGAGATTGGCCCGGAAACGCTCGACGGCATCGCCGCCTCCACTTACGCGCTGTCCGACCCCACTGGCGTTCGCCTGTTCGCCTGCATCAATGCGCTGCTGGTCGAACTCCCCACCGACCATGACCGTCTCACCGGCCTGGTGCGGTCGCTGGGGGCCGCCATGCGAGCCACTACCAGCGCCGCCACGGTCGTGCAGTGGTTGGAGTTCTGGGAGAGCAGGCTGTGAGAGGATTAGCCGCTTAACAACAGGAGTTTTCGTGGCAGCAACAGAACGTGCGATCGACTGGACTATCCGTGCCGCTTTGGCAGCGGCCGAGAAGAAGGCCACCGACATCGTCGCTATTGATGTCTCGGACAAACTCGCGATCACGGATGTGTTCCTCATCCTCACCGGAAGCAATGATCGTCAGGTCAAGGCCATTTCCGATGCAGTGGAAGAGGCACTCGACTTGATTGACGTCGATCCGGTTCGCCGTGAGGGCCAGCAGGGAAGCCGCTGGATCTTGCTCGACTACATCGACATCGTCGTGCATATTCAGCACGAAGAAGAGCGCACTTTCTACGATCTCGAGCGGCTCTGGAAAGACTGCCCGTACATCGAGATCCCGCTCGACGAGCCTGCGAACGCATAGCGCCGCTCGATTTCATTCCGATGCGTGTGGTCATGTAATGTTCCACTCGCTTCAAGGGGCTGTGGCGCAGCTGGTAGCGCACCTGCATGGCATGCAGGGGGTCAGGGGTTCGAATCCCCTCAGCTCCACCGAAGTCGGCTCGGTTTTCCTCTGGAAGCCGGGCCGTTCGGTTTTGGGAGGTTGTCATGGACGAGGATATTTTCGACTTCGAGGCCATTCAGGCACGTTGGCTTCCAGTATGGGATGAGCTTGCGCCGTTCCGCTCGGGCCGCGAGCACGATCCGCGTCCCAAGAAGTACGTGCTCGACATGTTCCCGTACCCATCTGGCGACCTTCACATGGGTCACGCCGAGGCGTACGCACTTGGTGACGTGATCGCCCGTTACTGGGCGCAGCGCGGCTTCAACGTCATGCATCCGATCGGCTGGGACGCGTTCGGCCTGCCTGCAGAAAACGCGGCCATCAAGCGCAACGAAGACCCGCGCATCTGGACCAATGAGAACATCGAGACGCAGAAGTCGTCGATGCGGCGCTACGCCTGCTCCTTTGACTGGGATCGCGTGCTGCAGACCTGCGATCCTGACTACTACCGCTGGAACCAGTGGTTCTTCCTCGAAATGTTCAACCGCGGCCTCGCTTACCGCAAGGCGTCGAATGTCAATTGGTGCCCGTCCTGCCAAACCGTGCTGGCCAATGAGCAAGTGGTGCAGGGCTTGTGCGAGCGCTGCGACAGCCTCGTCACCAAGAAGAAGCTCACCCAGTGGTACTTCCGCATCACTGAATATGCAGATCGCTTGCTGGATGACATGCAGCAACTTGAAGGCACTTGGCCCGACAAGGTGCTGCTCATGCAGCGCAACTGGATCGGACGTTCCAGCGGCGCCGAAGTGACCTTCGCAGTTGAAGGACGCGATGAGCCAATCACCGTCTACACGACGCGCCCCGACACGCTCTTCGGCGCGACCTTCTTCGTCGTTGCTGCTGACTCAGATCTCGCTGCTGATCTCGCGCTGGGCACTCCGGCAGAAGCTGAGTTCAAGGAATACTTGGAGAAGACCAAGCAGGCAACCGACATCGAGCGCATGGCGACCGACCGTCCCAAAACCGGGGTCTTCCTGCAGCGCTACGCCATCAATCCTGTGAACGACGAACGTTTGCCCATCTATGCCGCCGATTACGTGCTCTCGGACTACGGCACCGGCGCGATCATGGCAGTTCCGTGTGGTGATCAGCGCGATCTCGATTTTGCGAAGGCCTTCAATCTGCCTGTCGTGAACGTCATTGAATTCGAGGAAGACCCGAATCTCACAGGTGTCGCAGTGACGGGCGAGGGCAAGCACATCAACTCGCAGTTCCTCGACGGCATGGGCAAAGCCGAATCCGTCGCTGCGATGACGGCTTGGCTAGAGGATCGCGGCCTCGGCAAGGCGGCCAAGAACTACCGCTTGCGGGATTGGCTCATTTCTCGCCAGCGTTACTGGGGCACGCCGATTCCGATTATTCATTGCGCGGACTGTGGCGAAGTCGCTGTGCCAATGGAGCAGCTGCCAGTCGAGCTGCCCGATGCGACAGGCCTCGACCTCAAGCCCAAGGGCGCTTCGCCGCTAGGTGCGGCTGACGAGTGGGCGAATGTGCCGTGCCCGAAGTGCGGTAAACCCGCGCGTCGCGACCCTGACACGATGGACACCTTTGTCGACTCGTCTTGGTACTTCTTGCGCTACATCGATCCACGGAATAGCACTGCTGCATTTGATCCGGCGCTGGCCGAGCAGTGGTTCCCTGTCGATCAGTACGTCGGCGGTGTGACGCACGCGATCTTGCACTTGCTGTACTCGCGCTTCTTCACCAAGGTCATGTACGACATGGGGCTGGTCAAGGCGGAAGAACCTTTCCTGCGACTGCTCAATCAGGGCATGGTGCAGATGGATGGCTCGGCCATGAGCAAGAGCCGAGGTAACCTCGTCAAGCTTTCCGATGAGTTGGGCCTGCACGGGGTTGATGCGATCCGTCTCACCCTGGTGTTTGCCGGTCCGCCAGAGGATGACATCGACTGGGCTGATGTTTCGGCTGCTGGTTCTAAGAAGTTCTTGGCTCGCGCATGGCGCCTTTCCGCCGAGGTGCAAGCGCCTGTCGGCGCCGACGCCACTGCTGGCGATCTCGACCTACGCAAGGCGACGGCCCGTGCACTGCATGACGCAGCCCACGCGGTTGAGACGTACCGCTTCAACGTGGCTGTGGCGAAGACGATGGAACTGGTGAACGCGACTCGCAAGACCATCGACGGCGGTGCTGGTGCTGCCGATCCCGCAGTGCGAGCAGCGGTAGAAGCGGTCGCCATCATGCTTTCGCTCGTGGCACCCTACACAGCGGAAGATATGTGGTCTCGGCTTGGCCACGAGCCCTGCGTAGCCCTTGCCGGCTGGCCGGCGGTCGATGCAACACTGCTGGTCGATGACACGGTGACGTGCGTGGTGCAGATCTCGGGCAAAGTGCGTTCGCGACTAGAGGTGGCAGTAGACATCTCAGCGGCGGATCTCGAGGCTGCGGCGCTTGCAGACGCAGAAGTCCAACGTTCACTCGCTGGTCGCGGCGTGCGCACGGTGATCGTCCGCGCTCCTAAACTCGTGAACATCGTTCCCGAAGGGTAGGTCGGTAGTGCAGCTTCGGCGTTGGATGCCCGCATGGATGCGCGGGTACAACCGGTCGTGGCTGAGGCCGGATCTGCTTGCTGGGGTGACCGTCCTGGCCTATCTGGTGCCGCAGGTGCTGGCCTACGCCGGCCTCGTGGGACTACCGCCGATTGCGGGTCTCACGACTGCTGTTGTTGCGCTGGTCATCTATGCCCTACTGGGCACGAGTTCGGTGCTTTCCGTCGGGCCTGAGGCTGCTGTTGCGTTGATGGCTGGTCTCGTTCTCGCGCCCCTGGTGGCTGCCGAACCAGCACGGGCAGTCGCGCTAACCGCAGCCCTCACATTGCTGGTGGGAGTGTGGCTGCTCGTCGGTTCGCTGGCTCGAGTTGGCGTGCTGTCGCAGCTGCTCACGCGACCAATTCTCACCGGCTATCTGACGGGCCTGGCGATCCTTATGATCGCCAGTCAATTGGGTCATGCCACAGGCGCCGAAAGTTCTGGAGCGACGGTGCTGCAGGAGGTTGGTTCATTCGTTGACCACTGGCGCGATGTGCAGGCGCTCACAGTGGGGGTGACGCTCGCGACATTGCTGACCTTGGTATGCATGCCGCTCGTCATCCGCAGTGTTCCGGCGCCTTTGGTCGTCGTCGTGGGATCAGCAGCCCTCTCTTGGGGACTGTCTGGAACCGCCGCAGGGCTGCAAGAATTAGGCGCATTGCCGCAAGGCTTTCCGCCGATCTCGCTGCCGAGCTTTGACCGGGGAACCATCGAAACGCTGATTGCGGGTTCGCTCGGAATCGCACTTCTGGCGTTTTCTAACGGTGTTGTCGTGGCGCGTGGGTTCGCCAAACGTGGCGAAGTTGTTGAAGCCAATCGTGAAGCGCTCGCCCTGTCGGCGGTGAACGTCGCCAGTGCATTTGTTGGGGGCTTCCCTGCGAGTGGAGCAGGCTCGCGAACGGCTCTTGCCGTTCGCGTGGGCCAGCGCTCGCAGATTGCTGGGCTCATCGCCGCCGCGGGAGTGCTTGGCATTGTGCCGATCGCCGGCCCCCTGCTTGCGCACCTACCCGAAGCGGCGTTGGCGGGGATCGTCATATGGGCGGCCGCCAGCTTGGTTTCGGTGCCTGACTTCGCGCGGTTGTGGCGCTTCCGACGGGCTGAATTCGTCATAGCAGTCATCACTGCTGCGGGCACCGCGCTGCTCGGCATTCTGCCGGGCATTGGTCTCGCGGTAGCGCTCTCCGGGGTGCAGATTTTGGTGGCCTTATCACGTCCGCACGAAGCGATTCAGGGCTATGTCGTGGGTAAAGCCGGACTGCACGACATCGACGATTACCCGCAGCACGTCACCATTCCCGGTTTGCTCATATATCGATATGACGGCCCACTTATCGCGTACAACCGTGATGACTTTCAGATCAACCTCGAAAGCGCAGTCAGGCAGTACGACCCGCGATGGGTGCTGTTGAATGTCGAAGCCAACATGTTTGTGGACTTCTCTGCTTGCGAGATGCTGCATTCTGTCGTCATGGCATTGCAGGCCGAAGGGCGCACGGTCGGCATGGCCCGGCTGAAGCTCGATTTGCAGACGCAGCTGCAAGCTGCGGGGATCATGGACTTGCTCGCGGAACGCACGTACGAAACGCTGCCACAGGCAATCCGCGCGTACCACGAGGCCAATCTCGATATGGCACTTCCGCCCATTCCCGCGACTGGTGACCCCTTCGACCCCGACGGGCCGTCCAGCTTCAGTTGATCCACAGCAAGACTCCTGCAGTGCGATCACACAAGGTAGCTTGGCCCGAGGTGGGAAGTTCGCGTCGGCACCGAACCTTGGCGCCATGCACATCGAATGGAGACCTCCACCAACACTGATGCGACCCTTCGCGACCGCGAGTGTTGGTCTGATCTTGGCCGCGGCCCTGTGGTGGTGGCTCTCCGCTCCTGTGCAGCGGGCGCAGGTTGCGCCTCGACTGATTCGGAACCTTTCGACTGCGCTTCCGCAAACGGTTACGGCCGACGTAGTCGGAGACGTTCGGCGGCCAGGCGTCGTACGGTTGCCCGCCGGCGCACGAGTTGTCGACGCTGTAGCAGCAGCGGGCGGTGTCGTTCCACATCATCGCCCCGTCGTCAACATGGCCAGGCTGGTTATTGATGGCGAGCAGATCGTCGTCGGCGCTGGCGCAGGCACTGGCGCAGGCACTGGTGCAACCTCCGTAGGTTCATCGGTGGGTGCCATCGCACAGGTCAATCTCAATCAGGCAACCGTTGAGCAACTCGACACACTGCCCGGGGTCGGACCGGTCATTGCCGAGCGCATCGTCGAGTATCGCAAAACGCATGGCAGCTTCTCACATACGCGAGACCTTCTTGATGTACCGGGAATCGGCGATGCGAAATTCGCTGACATGGCTTCGGCTATCACGGTGTCATGACCACGCTCGATTTGCGGCTGCTTCCTGTTGCGCTCCTGCTTTGGGTCGGCTGCGCGATCGGATTGCACACGGCGTTTCGCGGAGCGTTCTTCATCGTTCTGGCCACGGCGAGCGCGGCACTCATCCTCGCTCGGACTCAGACTTTGATCACGACCCTGTGGTGCGGCTCTCTGCTGCTTGGCCTTGTAGTAGCGGCCTTTCGCGTCGATGCAGCAGCACCATCCGCCGTGACCAATGCCATTGCGGAAGCCGGACTCATCACCTTCTCGGCGGTCCTCGATAGTGAGCCGCAGACGGTGGAACGCAGGGGTTTCGGTGGTGTGACTGTTGAACCTGTAGTCATCGCTCGGGCGACTTTGATTGCGGTGACAACGGGAACTGCGCGGTGGCAAACCTCGCTCCCCGTCACGCTGCAGTGGGCGCCGGACGGCGTCCGGCACTCGGTGGGCGAGTGCGTGGGCGGTTCGGCAATTCCGCGTAGCGCCGAGGTGGCGGAACGCAGTGCGTATTGGATCCGAGTGCAAGGGCGACTCACCATGCTCGCCCCCGAGTCTCGTGGAGCTTGGTTCGCCAGTCGCGTCCGGGAAGGATTGGCGAGAGCCATACACGCGCAGAGCGGAAGTGACGGCGCGGCACTGCTACCTGGACTCGTCCTGGGAGACACGCGAGCCCAGTCCGTGCAGCTCGTCGATGACCTTCGCGTCAGCGGTCTTTCTCACCTAACCGCTGTTTCCGGTGCGAATCTCGCCATCATGCTGGGGGCGGTGGCGTGGGCCCTGCAGCGCACTCGCATTCGGGCACGCCATCGGCATGCGTTGTTGTTCGCGAGCATTGCCGCCTTCGTCGTCGTCGTGCAACCGCAACCGAGTGTGGTGCGGGCAGCGATGATGGGGGGCATTAGCGTTTTCGCGCTGGCGAGCGGTGCTCGTCGTGCCAGTGCCTCGACCTTGTGGCTCTCGGTGGTGTTACTGCTCATCATTGACCCCTTCCTCGCTTGGCAGTGGGGCTTCGCACTTTCGGTTGCTGCCACCGCGGGATTGGTGCTGCTCGGTCCCCATCTCGTCGGCTTGCTCACCGCAAGACGCTTCGGCGCGGCACTTGCGATCACCTTGAGCGCGCAGTTGGCGACGTTTCCCGTCCTTCTCGCAATGGGGCGTCCGCCGACGTGGTTGAGCGTTCCGGCGAATCTGTTGTGCGAACCACTGGTGGCGCCGGCGACAGTCAGTGGATTTGTGGCGGCCTTGATTGCGACGCTTGCGCTTATTCCCATTCCGCAAGTCTCGGAGGTCGCGCTTACCCTGGCTGCAATCGCTGCTTGGCCCGGAGTCAAGCTCGCGGATGTCATTGCCGTCATCGCGCACAAGGGTGTGAGCAGTCCGCTGGCGATTGCCCCCGTCACTTCGTTTGTGTCCCTGCTGCTCGTCACTGCTGTTGTGATCGTGCTGTACCGCCTCGGTGTTCGTCGGCGCGGATTCGTGGTCGCGTTGACGGCCGCTGTGTTCGCGACCACATTGCTTCCCGACGCATTGGATCGGTGGCCGCAAGCGGACTGGTGGTACGCCATGTGCGATGTTGGTCAAGGCGACTCGACAGTGGTGAGACTCGATGACGGCTCGGCCCTCCTCTTCGACACTGGACCGGATCCCGCACTCGAACGAACCTGCCTGCGGAGGCTTGGTGTTTCAACGGTGAATGCGCTCTTCCTCACCCACTTTCATGCCGACCATGCGGAAGGCCTCAGTGGCGCACTCGCGCAGGCGGAGGTGCGTCAAATATTCACGACGAGTCTGCGTGAACCGGCAACGGAATGGGATCGTGTTCGAGCGCAACTCAAGAGTGAGCCGATCACCTTGCGGGCTGGCGACACACTGGACTTCGGACGTACCTCTGTGCGGGTGGTGTGGCCGGACACCGCGGCACTCGCTGGAGACCCCAACAGCGCAAGCCTGGTGCTCGACGTGAGCCGAGACGGTGTCCATATCCTCGTCACGGGCGATGCTGACGCCGCGGCCCAGGCCGCGCTCGTACTTCCCGTGCGGCAGTACGCCGTGCTAAAGGCGCCACACCACGGTTCGCGCTTTCAGGATCCGACCTTTGTCGGACGGGTTGAGCCGACCATTGCTTTGGTCTCTGTAGGAGAGGGCAATGGGTACGGGCATCCAGCGGCGAGCACGATCGACGCATACCGTGCAGCGGGTGTGCGAGTGATGCGGACTGACTTGCGCGGCTCCATCGCGCTCTCTATCCGTGGCGGAAGGCTCTTCGTGGCTTCGGTGTCAGGCTGACGTGGCAGGCTAGGCGCCGTGCAGTCCTTCCTGGTAACCGGCGCCGAGTCGTTCTTGGCGGAGCGCGCGTGCGCGAGGTTGATCAAAGCGGCTCGCGCGGCCGACCCGACTGCCGAACGTCAAGAGATTGCTGCCGGTGGCGAGAGTGCTGCAGGTGATCTCAACATGGCCTGTGGACCAACCTTGTTCGGCGACGGCGCGATTGTCCTGCTGGACGGCATTGAGGACGCGGCCGACGATGTCCAGACCGCAGTGCTCGGTCTGCTCACAGAAGCGCCAGACCATGTCACGCTCATCCTCTTGCACGGTGGCGGAGTCAAGGCGCGCGGCTTCGTCGATAAGTGCAAGAAATCCGTCGGCGAAGTCATCACCGTCGAGAAGCCCAAAGGTCGCGGCGTAGACGATTACATTGCCGCGGAGTTCGCTTCGCACAAGCGCAAGGCGACCTCCGCAGCTATCAGCACGCTTCGCGCCGCGGTGGGTGATGACGCTCGCGCATTGGCCTCAGCCGTCAGCCAGCTGGCCTCGGATGTGGAATCCAATCCCATCGACCATGCGGATGTTGAGCGGTATCACGAAGGCGTTGCGGGTGCTTCTGCGTTCGCCATCAGCGATGCAGTTTGGGAAGGCCGTACGGTCCCTGCCCTGGTTGCTCTTCGCTGGGCATTGGATGCGGACCCCGGCTTCGGTCCCGCGGTCGTTTCATCAGCAGCTGGTGCGCTGCGATCTCTAGTCCGGCTTGCAGGCGCCCCTCCGGGGATGTCCGACAATGACCTGGCGCGCGAGATCGGTGCGCAGCCTTGGAAGTTGCGCACGCTTCGCGAGCAGTTGCGTCGGTGGAAGCCGGCCGCACTCGCGGACGCGGCGGTGCTCCTGGCGATGTTGGATGCGCAGATGAAGGGTGGCGACGGCATTGGCCTCGACCCCGTGCAAAAGCAAGTGGTGCTAGAGACCACCTTGCTGAAGATCTCTCGCTCCCGCGCGTAGCCTGGTGTCAGGGGAGAGCGAAAAGCGCCGTAGCCGCGACGGCCATAGTGAAGCCGATTTCCGTGAAGCCAACTCGCTTCGGACTCCATCTTCGCGTCGGAACCGCGCTGGCGCGCGCGAGGAGTGCCGTCGCCACACCTGCAGCGACCCACCAAGACGAGAGCAGGCACACCGTGAGCAGGAGCGCATGGAATCCGTAAGACAGGCGCAGCCAAGTGCGATTTCCTCGCTCTCGAATCAACGTCTTGACGTAAATGACCGTGCCAGCGAAGTACAGACAAACTGCGAGCAGTGATCGCGCGGCGTGCGCATTCTCTCGTGGATCAGCGCCGAGCAAGTAGGCGCCGTATCCAACAAAGCCGGCGAGGGCGACTCCCGCTATGTCATTGATCCATGCGCGCTCGTTTCGTCGTGACACCAAGAACATGTTGAGAGCAAATGCGGGGATCGCAACCGCAAGCAAGTAAAGGAGCGACGGCTGGTGCCAGACCAGCGGCAACCCAGCGCCGGCCACCGCTGCGAAGTAGACCCCGATCTGTGATAGATAGCGCTGGCGTTTCCGGGACTTGATCGTTAGCGATATGTAGAAGTTCAGGCAAAACGCTGCGAGCCAAGCAGTGATGAGCAGCGCATGCCATCCGTTAATGCCGCTTGCCAATGCGCCGACAAGGACGGGCGCAGTGAGCATTGCCCAGGCGCCATGCTGGTTCGGAATCCAGGTCCGCAGAGCAGTCATTCGTGCTTCTTTCGTGATCGGTCATCGTGTGGAAACGGAGCACCTGGAGCATCCATGTAGGGAGACTCCAGGTGCTGCACTGGTCTGATCAGGGCACCAGTAGTTGCGAATCAAGTTCAGATCTCTTGAAAACCCCGATGGCGCCGTTGAGCCCCAGCGTCATCACGATATTGAAGAGGAATGCGAAGAAGGCAATGAGGAGTAGCGACCCGCTGAGCATGGCAAGCACCATGTACGGCTGGAATTCGCCATTGAAATACAGGGTGCGCCGCAGCATCCCTTGTAGACCTGCCATCCCCATGAACGCGCCCATTCCGATGCCGCCCAGAAGATGTGCCCAAAAATGCAGGTTTGCTAACTTCTGACTCCACAACTCAGCGCCATTGGTGAGTATCGGCAGCAACACGTATATCGCGCTGTACAGCGTCATCGTGAGACCCACCAGCACCGCAACATGCACATGCGGGCCGACGATCCATTGTGTGTTGTGGAGGATTCGGTTGAGTCCGACGTCGGCCTGCATGATCCCCGCAGGCACTGCGAGCCCGAAACCGAGGAGCCCGCCAAGAAGGAACTTCAACGGATTCGTCATCTTCAGGGGACGTGCACTCCACAGGGTCATCAACGTGATGAAGAATGCCAGCCCTTGCGTGATCAGCTCGAATGCGGTCACCATCTCGCCAGAGAGCACCTTCAGGTACGCCGGTTGCGATTGATCTGCGAGAAGATGGTGGGACCAAACGGTCCAGGACACGACGAGTTCAACGGCGAGGGCTCCGCGAGCCCAGTTCTGCATAAATGGCGTCTTGCCGGTGATGAGCGTTGCCAGTAGATACCAAGTACCAGCCACGAAGATCAGCACTAGGCCGTCCGCCACGAGGTCGAGTCCCCACCAGAACCAGTTCTTGTAGAGCAGTGCATCAATGGAAGTGGTCTTCAGGCTGTGTCCGGCAAGCTCCGCAATCATGTAGACCAAGATCAGCACGCCAGTGAACGTGATGATCAATGCGTTGAGGGCGACGTCAACGGTGCCTCGCGCGATAGCGGCGACAGAGAGTGGCACGAGATGATCTTCCTCAGCCATCTTCTTGCCGCGGAGCAGTCCGCCCAGCGCTGTGAAGCCGAGTGCTGAAGCGAGCATCTTCCCTGCAGGCACAGTGGGTGCACCTGGCGGCGTGTAGGTGATCGTCTTAAAGATGTTCAGCACGAATAGCAGGGTCCCGACCATGACCATGGCAATGCCAATGATAAAGACGGCACCCGCGAGTGGATCAAACTGCTGGAAGTCAGCTGGCAGAGGCCAGTACAGGGTATAGAGCGGCGCGTAGTGCGTGAGGAATCCGTCGAACCAAAAGACGAACGTGCCCAGGGTGATGAGCCACCACGTCCAGCGCGCAGTCTTCAGACTCCACAGGGGTTTCTTTAGGAGGAACGGAACGAGGAACGTGAATGCGCCAAAGACGATCATGTAGGTGGAGCCGAAGATTCCCACCAACGGATGGGCCGTGAGAATCCCGAAATATTGCTTCGGTTCGAACAGCATCGGGTCGACGGCTTCGACTCGCATGAGCATGCCTTCAAAGGCGGCGAATAGGTAGTACACGAGGCCCACCACTACATATCGGAGCGTGAGCTTCTGCAGCGGTGTCATCGAGGATGCCTTGAACAGGCCCTTGTTACCGTTCATGAGTGTTTCCATAAATGTCATGATGAGTTTCTCCTAGCCCTGACAACCAGTGACATGGACAGCGTTGGGAAGGATCATCTGCGCACCAGCTGGGCCCGAGTACTCGGTAGACCGAATGGTAAAAGATCCGTTTTCAGCGAATTCCCATTTCATAATGTTGTCGTGCCCGGGCACTACCTGCATTTGGAAGATCATGGAGTTATTCGCGCGGAAGACTCCAAATCCGTACGTGAGATCTTCTGTCCTGACGTTGAATTCTGTTAGCTCACCACATCGGGCTTCGAGAACCGGCGCCGGGAGCGCGAACTTGTGGTCCGCAACCGAAATGTCAAAACGCGTGTCCGAAATCAAGTTGCGGGCGTTCAAGTCAACTTCTGTCCATGGGATTGTGTTGTACGTGATCACGTGAAGCGAAACACCACAGGTGATGAGGATTGCCACGAGCGTGTAAAACAATCTGGGGGACACCTTCGCCGATCCCTGTTGTGTGACCTTCATGCCGAACCAGCCGACGAGCAAGATAATGGCCAGTGCGTAGCACGTGTAGATCACGGTTTGTCCCCACAGCACTGTGTTGGACGTGACCAATGAACTCACCTCTTTCAACGTGTACAAGCGTTCGACCGATTGTTTAGCAAGCCACTTAGTAATAATGCTGCCAAAGGTCCTGTGCTGTTGTGACGTGTATGGCAATATCGCTGATTCTGGGTGGATTCGTCCGGGCATGGCCCAGGGGCAGGTGCGCACCAAAGCCCTCGAGTACCGCAAAATGCGGCGAGCCCCGCTGCTCACAGCGGGGCTCGCGATGGTGCGACTTTGGGTTACACGGGCAGGTGCGCATCATCTAGGACGCGGACTCCAGCGAGCGACGACATCAATGCACTTCGAGCGCCGGACCACATGGTGTGCAGCGCGCAGGGATCAGTACCGTCACAGGCGCTGTCTTCGAGCACGCAGTGTCCGTCAATGACAGGACCTTCGATGGCTTCGACGAGTTCCAGTAGGGACATGGCACGGCCGGCATCCATGAGCGCATAGCCGCCCGTTGGACCCGTGCGTGAGTCGATCCAGTGCTCGGCTACGAGAGGAGTGAGTACCTGGCTGAGGAACGGCACACTTGTGCCGACGGCCTCCGCGATTTCACTGCCGGAGACTCTGCCCTCGTGGGTGTCAAGGTAACGGACGGCTCGGATCGCAAGGTCGGATCGCTTACTGACGGTCAATCGCATGGCCCGAGGGTATGGCAACATCCGGCCGGAAACATGGGCCTAATGTCAGTTATTAACGAAAGTAATCGAAGACACAGACGGGCATATCAACTGCGGGGGGACTCCAAGGACGCGTCGTCCTCGACATCGGGCAAGGTCGCCTGCATCCGTGAGAGCGGAATGAGCAGCGTGAGTGCGGCCACTCCAGCCACGATCGATCCGCAGCTCACAATCGCTAACCGGACGCTGATGTTCTCCGCAACCCAACCTAGGGAGAGCGAACCGATCGGGGTTCCGCCGATGAAGACGAGCATGTACACGCCCATCACTCGGCCGCGGTAGGCGGGGTCGGTAGTGCCCTGAACGTAGGCGTTGGCCGATGAAAGCATGGTCAAAGCGGCGAACCCACAGATTGGCAGAGCAAGGGCGTACCACGTGTACGTCGGGGCTAGGCCGGCGACGGCGGTAATGACACCGAAGGTCAGTACCAGTACTCGGACGAACGCGGCCGTCGGTGCGAGCCGGCGCCGAGCGACGAAGAGCGCTCCGGTAACCGAACCAATAGCCATGCATGAGCCGAGCAGTCCGAAAGAGTCGGCCTCGATGTGGAAGACGTTGCGACTCATCAGCGCCATGTACATCTGATAGTTCAAGCCGAAGGTTCCCGCCGTGCCGATCAGGATGAGCACGACGATAATGTCGCGGCGTGTTCGAAGATAGGTCAGGCCAGGTCGCACACCGGATTTCACCTGGCTGCGAGCCGCGGTGCTGTCATCGAAGAATTCGTCTTTGCGCATGGTTCCGAGCGCATATATCGACGCAGCGTAGGTGGCACCGTTGATAAGGAATGACGGGCCGGTTCCGAAGTACGTGATGAGGTAGCCCGATAGCGCGGGGCCGATGAGCCTGCCAATATTGAAGTTGGTGGAGTTCAATGCAATGGCGTTGGAAAGATCTGTCCGCCCAACGAGATCGTGCACCAGCGTTTGCCAAATGGGTGCCTGCAGCGCACTTGCAACCCCGAGCACGGTTGCGATGATGTAGATGAGTTGGATGGTGATCTGATGCGTTTCCACTAGGAATCCCACAGAGAATGCGCACAAGGCCGCGACCGCATTGGTCCAGATCACCCAGAGTCGCTTATCGAAGCGGTCGGCCAAACTGCCGCCTTGCAAGCTGAACAAGATGGCTGGGCCGAATTGCAGACTGGTGACGATCCCAAGCGCTTGCGGTGAATGCGTCAGGTCGAGTACGAGCCAGTCCTGCGCCACGCGTTGGATCCAAGTGCCCGTGTTGGACATCAGGTTTCCGGCGTAGAAGCGCCGGTAGTTGCGATGTCGGAAGGAGCGGAAGGTCTCGTATCGCTGCAGGTTTGCGAGTACGGACACGCAGCGACTCTATCGCTTCAGGTTCGTGTGGCGACCGTGATCGCGACCGCCGCAAAGTGGGCGAGAAATGCAGCGATGGTGAAGGAGTGGAACAGTTCGTGGAAGCCGAACCAGCGCTCGGAGAGCTTCGGCCACTTGAGGGCGTAGACCAATGCGCCAACGGTGTAGAGCACGCCACCCAAAATAATGAGCGTCAGGATCAATGTGCCGGCCTCAGCAAATTGAGGGACGTAGAACACGGCTGCCCAGCCGAGTGCGATGTAGATCGGCACATAGAGCCAGCGCGGAGCGCCAAGCCAAAGGTTGCGCAACAGCACTCCGATGAACGCTCCGGTCCAGACGACGATCAAGAGCACCTTGGCGTCATGTGCGTTCAGCAGCAGGATCGATAGCGGCGTGTATGTGCCAGCAATGATGAGGAAGATGTTGGAATGGTCGGCGCGCCGCAACGCTGCTTTGACCGGGGGCAGCCACTTGCCCACGTGATAAACGGCAGACGTCGTGAAGAGACCAGCGCTCGTGAGCGTGAAGATTGCCACGGAGATGCGTCCTGCCAGCGTTCCGGCGAGGACAACAAGCGTCAATCCGCCGAGAAGTGCGATAGGTGCGGTGATGAGATGCAGTACGCCGCGCAATCGGGGCACGGGACCGGAAGCCTCGAGCGCGCGCACTCGGTCGATCTCAACGGTTGTCACAGACTCTCCTAACCTACGACTCCGTAGGTTACGCGACCGTAAGTTAGAGGTCAAGCCTGACCGCCGACCGCGCGAGCCGCGCCGCCGCCCACTTGCATTGTCTGACTCTGGCAAGGCACCCCCCGCTCAATGCGAGTATGGGTCATCAGGAGGAATCATGACCACGCTTTCACCCAATGTTCCGACCGGCAACCTCATTGGAGGTGCTTGGGTCAACGCTAGATCTGGCAAGTCATTCCCGGTGCTGAATCCAGCCACCGACGAGGCGCTTTGTGAAGTTCCCGATTGTGCGGTCGAGGACGGACTTGCCGCGGTTGAGGCCGCGTACAACGCGGGGGAGGCATGGGCCGCGACTGCGCCGCGAGTCCGCGCAGAAGTGCTGCGCAAGTCCTACGAGTTGATGATCGAGCGCCGCGAAGAAATTGCGCTGCTCATCACGCAAGAGATGGGCAAGGCACTCGCCGATTCGCGTGCTGAGGTCAACTACGCCGCAGAGTTCTTCCGCTGGTTTTCTGAGGAGGCCGTTCGCATCGGCGGCGAGGTGCGGAGAGCACCTGCTGGCGACAAGTGGATCATCACCAACAAGATCCCCGTGGGCGTCTGCTTCTTCATTACTCCATGGAACTTCCCAGCTGCCATGGCCACTCGCAAGATCGGTCCGGCCGTGGCCGCAGGCTGTACCGTGGTCGTGAAGCCGGCTGCCGAGACGCCCCTGACGACGCTTTACATCGCCAAGCTCATGGAAGAGGCAGGGCTTCCCGCGGGTGTCGTCAACGTGCTGACGACACATTCCAGCAGCGTTGTGTCTGCCGCGATCATGGAAGACCCGCGGGTCCAGAAGATTTCCTTCACTGGTTCCACCTTTGTCGGCAAGAAGCTGTTGGCGCAGGCCGCGAGCCGCGTGCTGCGCACGTCGATGGAACTGGGCGGTAACGACCCGTTCATTGTCTGCGAAGACGCTGACTTGGCAGCTGCGGTCGATGGCGCAATGCTGGCCAAGATGCGCAATGGTGGCCAGGCGTGCACGGCCGCAAATCGCTTCTACGTGCACGACAAGATCTACGACGCCTTTGCCGCTGCCATGTCGGCGCGCATGTCGGCACTTGTGGTTGGTCCTGGGTACGACGATGGCGTGCAAGTCGGACCCGTCGTCTCGCATAAGCAACGCGATGAAGTAGCCGGACTTGTTGCGGGCGCTCTGCTCTCGGGAGCCAAGCGTGTCGTCGGTGATCCAGAGTCGATGCCGCTGAAGGGGTCGTTCTATCCGCCGACGGTGCTCACCGACGTACCGGCAGATAGCGAAATCGCACGCACGGAGATCTTCGGTCCAGTGGCGCCGCTCATTCGCGTTTCCTCAGACGAAGAGGCCCTTCGTCTGGCCAACGACTCCGAAGTCGGGCTCATCGGTTACATCTACACGCGCGACCTCGCGAAGGGTCTGCGCATGTCGGCCAAGCTGCAAACTGGCATGGTGGGACTCAACCGCGGATTGGTTTCGGATCCGGCCGCGCCGTTCGGCGGCGTGAAGGAATCTGGGCTCGGCCGCGAAGGTGGTTTCGAGGGCATCAACGAGTTCCTTGAAACACAATACGTCGCCACGGATTGGTAAACCTGCAGCATTGATTGGCTCTGCCTCCGTCGCTGATGATGGGCGCAGAGCCAATCTGCGTTCATGCGCTACGTACGCAGGGGCTCCGGCAAATGCGAATTGTTGTTGAGGGACACAATGGTCCAGGTGCCGTCATCATTGTGGCGAAGTTCGGTAAGGCTGCAATTCCACATGCTCTTGACCTCACGGGGAGGGATGCCGAGGACTCCGCCGAGCACGGCGCGAATCGAACTGCCGTGTGCAACAACAAGCACCCGACCCTTGGGATACGCCACCGCCAGATCCTGTAATGCTGCCAGCATGCGCTCTCCAACCGCATGCCAAGACTCGCAATCGGCAATGGCGTCGAAGGAACCGAAGGCGGCATTCACTTCATCTACAGTCCACCCTTCAACCGGGCCGAAGAAGCGTTCTGTCAGGCGCGCATCAACCACGTGCGCCTTTCCGTGGTGTGCGTTGATGGTCTGGGCAGTGAATTCGGCGCGCTGTAAGTGACTGGAGGCGACTGCGTCAAAATCAGCATCACGCAGCGCTTCGCTGGTGGCCTGTGCCTGGGCGACTCCAGTGTCATTCAACGGAATATCGGTCGACCCTTGGATCCGCCGGGCAAGGTTCCAGTCCGTTTGACCATGGCGAACGAGCACGAAATCCGTGGACATCACAGCACCGTCTCAGGCGACTTCGACGGCGATAGGCAGATGATCGCTGATGCCGAGGGGAGGGAAATCTAGAGTGCGGCCTTCGATGCCGTTGGGGAGCAGGATGTGATCGAACTGGACGCTTGGATTCCAGGATGGGTAGGTGCTCGCATTGACTGTGCTGTGCCAGCGCGGCCGTAGGGGAATGAATGCGCGCGCCAGATTCATATCTCCAATAATGGCGACCTTCTTGCCCAAGGACTTTGCCCAGCGCCGAACGCGTAGCAACTGGGGAACCGCGATGGGCGTTACGAATGACAGATGCGTTGCAACAACCGACCAGCCATTGACCAACTCCGCACCGATGGCGAGATGCGCTTCATCGGGGCAGTAGCGGAGGGCTCGTTGCCCATTCCGAGCAGCCAGCAGCGGCAGGCCGATCGGCGACTTGCCAAGTTCCAAACGATGCCAACGCAGCACGGGGATTCGCGAGAGTAGTGAAATTCCGAAGTGCGCGCCGCGCATCTCATCCCTCGGGCCAAACAGCACACCCGGGGTTGGAGTGCGGCTGTCATCAGGTCCCCGGAACGACGGACCGAAGCGCCAATCGATTGCGCCCATCGCATCTGCTGCTACACGAGTCTGATGAGCGAAGGCACTGCGCTCTTGCAGATGATCAACTTCGTTGAGCCCCAACACATCAAGATTCAGTTGCGCTACCGCATCCGCGAGCGAGGCATGCTCGGTCGGCGATACCGGGCTCCCCGAAAGAATGTTCCACGTACCAATTCGCATGCTCTTACCGATCCCATTCCAGTGCGCGTTCGACGGCTAAGCGCCAGCGCGCATGATCCAGACTGCCACCCGACGGGTGGAACTCGCGATCAATCCGCGCAGCCTTGCTGAGTTCCTTGCGGTTCCGCCAGACCTGGGTGCCCAGCCCAGCGAGGAAAGCTGCGCCCAGCCCCGTCATCTCCAGTGCAGCACCGCGACGCACAGGCACTCCAAGCGCATCGGCCTGCAATTGCATGAGGAGGTCGTTGGCGGATGCACCGCCGTCAACCTTCAGCGCGCTGAGCCGCTGTCCAGTATCTGCGGTCATGGCATTGACGACATCCTGCACCTGAAAGGCGATGGCTTCGAGTGTGGCCCGAGCGAGGTGTGCTGCCGTGGTTCCCCGAGTGAGGCCAACAATGGTACCTCGCGCGTGTGGATCCCAGTCGGGCGCCCCTAAGCCGGTAAGTGCTGGTACGAAGAAGACTCCGTCACTCGTATCGACTTGCAGCGCAAGATCCTCTACTTCGTCGGCGGATCGGATGATGCCAAGCCCATCGCGTAGCCACTGCACAGCTGCGCCGGCAGCAAATACCCCACCTTCCAGGGCGTAGGTCAGGCGCCCATCGCTGTCTTGCAAGCCGATGGTCGTGAGCAGTCCATGGCTCGACATGGTGAGTTTGGAGCCGGTATTCATCAAGATGAATGCGCCGGTCCCGTAGGTGCACTTGGTGTCGCCCGCTTGAAATGCGGTCTGCCCGAAGAGCGCGGCCTGTTGATCGCCGGCTATTCCCGCGATGGGCAAGGTCAGTCCGAGGAACGCGTCGGCATCGGTACTTCCAACCACGCCAAACGACGGCACGATACGAGGCAATGCCGTGATTGGCACATCGAAAAGATCAAGCAGGTCTTCATCCCATGCAGCAGTGCGCAGATCCACGAGCTGGGTGCGCGAGGCATTCGTGGCGTCGGTGACATGGAGGCCGCCAGCGGTAAGTCGAGCGATCAGGTAGGAATCGACGGTGCCGATGGCATATCGACCTGCGCGGACGTCTGCCCAAAGTTCAGGCTCATTGCGGCTCAGCCAGAGCAGCTTGGTGGAGGAGAAATAGGGGTCGAGGCCGAGACCGGTCGTATTGCGAATGTTTCGTTCCATCGCGCGACCGCGCAGTTCCTCGACGATGCTCGCCGAGCGTCGGTCTTGCCAGACGATTGCGCGCCGAGGCGCTGCGAGCGTGTGGCGATCCCAGAGCACGACTGTTTCACGCTGGTTGGTGATGCCGACCGCAGTAACGGATTCGCTCGCATTCGCGAGGGCATCCTGCGCGGCTGCGAGCGTGGCGCTCCAGATCTCATCCGGATTGTGCTCCACCCACCCTGGCCGCGGGAAGTGCTGTGGGAATTCGCGATAGCCCCGCGAGACGATTGTGCAGAGCTCGTCGACAACGAGCGCCGTAACACCGGTCGTGCCTGCGTCGATAGCCAGAATTGCCATGTATGGAACCTATTCGCGCAAGTGGCAGAGTGCACGTCCGCGCGCCATTGGCGTTCTATGGGCTAGCGCTCGCCGAGGAACTGGTGAGGGTTTTGGCTCTGGCCAACGCTTTCGCTCGGATGAGCGCTTTCGCTTTGGCTCGTGCAAGGGCTTGAGTTCTTGCCTTGGCGGCTGCCTCGGCGACGGCGGCCGTAGTCAACGTCACCGTGTATGTACCGGTAACCAGGTGACCAGAAGAGCACCAAGCTTTCCAGGCGATCGTTACCTTCCCTAGTGCAGCCGTATTCACGAGCGCTTGCGTGACCATTTGACCGGAAACCTTGATGTGCCCAGTTGCCAATTCTTTGCCGACACTGTCATGCACACTAATGACATTTGCACCTGCTAGGTCAACGATCGCTTCGTCGAATCGCAACACAATCTTGGTGGGTTGCACGGTGATAATCGCACCTGCCCCAGGTGTCGAAGAGATGAGTGTGCCGTGCGCTGCCGCAGGAACAGCGGGCACCAGCAGCAGTCCGGCCGTGACGAGCGCGGTAGCGATTGGCTGCAGCTTCATCGGGACCATCCTCTTCCTTGAAAACAGCGTACCAAGTAGCGAAAGGCCCCTGGGAGTCCCAGAGGCCTTTCGCTGCAAGTGCTGTCGATCAGATGTCGTAGTAGAGCTCGAATTCGGCAGGGTGCGGACGAAGCTGCACGTAGTCAACTTCCTTCTCACGCTTGTACGAGATCCAGGTCGAAATGAGGTCGGGCGTGAAGACGCCGCCTTCGAGCAAGTACGCGTGGTCGGCCTCGAGCGCATCGAGCACTGCTGCGAGCGAACCCGGAACCTGCGGGATGGCCTTGGCCTCTTCGGCGGGAAGCTCGTAGAGATCCTTGTCGACTGGTGCCGGCGGCTCGATCTTGTTCTTGATTCCGTCAAGTCCGGCCATCAACATCGCTGCGAAGGCGAGGTAGGGGTTGGCCGACGGATCCGGCACGCGGAACTCAATGCGCTTGGCCTTCGGGTTGGTACCGGTGATCGGGATGCGGATGCAAGCCGAACGGTTACGCGCCGAATACACCAGGTTGACCGGAGCTTCGTAGCCGGGAACCAGACGGTGGTAGGAGTTCACCGAAGGGTTGGTGAAGGCAAGCAGCGACGGCGCGTGGTGCAGCAGGCCGCCGATGTACCAGCGAGCCATGTCGGAGAGGCCGCCGTAGCCGTTCTCGTCATAGAACAGCGGCTTGCCGTCTTTCCACAATGACTGGTGGCAGTGCATGCCCGATCCGTTGTCCTGGAACAGCGGCTTCGGCATGAAGGTGGCCGTGTGACCGGCCTGCCAAGCAACGTTCTTGATGACGTACTTAAACAGCATCACTTCGTCAGCGGCTGCCTGCAGGGAGTTGAACTTGTAGTTGATTTCCATCTGGCCGGCAGTGCCGACTTCGTGGTGAGCGCGCTCAACCTCGAGGCCAACCTCTTCGAGCGTCAAGGTCATGACGTCGCGAAGATCTGCAAAATGATCAACCGGCGGGACCGGGAAGTAGCCGCCCTTAAGCGCAGTCTTGTAGCCACGGTTCGGCGAGCCATCTGCGTTTGCGTCCGCGCCGCGGTTCCAAGCGCCTTCGATGGAATCGATGTAGTGGTGCGAGGAGTTGACGCCGGTCGCAAAGTTCACTTCATCGAAGACATAGAACTCGGCCTCGGGACCGAAGAAGACGGTGTCGGCGATGCCGGTTGCCTTGAGGTAGGCCTCCGCCTTGCCTGCGACACCACGGGGATCACGGCTGTATGGCGCGTGTGTGTACGGATCGACGACCGAGAAGTTGACGACCAGCGTCTTCTCTTTGCGGAAGGGGTCGATGAACGCGGACGCAATGTCCGGAAGCAGCTTCATGTCGGACTCGTTGATGGCCTGGAAGCCACGGATGGACGAACCATCGAACATGAGACCGTCGGTGAACACCGACTCATCGAACGTCTTGGCCGGCACATTGAAGTGCTGCATGGCACCGGGGAGATCGCAGAAGCGGACGTCGACGAACTTGACGCCCTCAGCCTTGATGTAGTCCGCGGCCTCTTGTGCGCTTTTGAACATGTCTGCTCCTCGCATCAGGTGGGCGGCGCCTGGCTGGCGCACGAGTGAAGCCTGACATGGGCGCGTTTCGGGAGTGTTACAGCGCTACTGCGCTTGTTACAGAGTCCGGCAGGTCTCCCTGCGGCTCTTCAGCGCCTCAGTCACGCGGTTCCCACATGTCGCGGGTGAACTCCCACATGGAGGCTTCGGCGGCGCTACAGGTGTGTTCGCCGGGAACAATTCGGAATCCGAGTTGTTCTGGCACCCGGCGACTCTTCGCGTTATCGACCTTATGGATGAGCAGGAAGCGCTGAACCGTCGGCTCCCGAAAGGCGAGTTCGAGCAGTGCCGCGGTTACTCGGCGTGCAATGCCGCTGCCTTGATGCGCCTCGTCGACCCAGTATCCGATCTCGACGTCCTCGGGTTCATTGCGATCGTGTAAACCAGTGCCGCCGACCAGTTCGTTGCCAACGAAGATGCCGATTGGGTTATCCGCACCCATTGCGTACGAATCAACCCAGCTCTGCAACAGCGCTCGTCTCGCCTCAAGTCCGATCGGCTCTGCCTCGATCCAAGGGCCGATCCATGGCGCCAGATAGTCGCGGTTGCGGACGATGGCTGCATCAAGTTGTTCGAGGTCATCCATGCGATATTCACGAATGACGAGTTCATCGACATGGACCGGTGGATGAATGCGTACGCGTGCCATGGGCGGAGGCTAAAGCTCAATGCTGAGTGACGGCCAACGCGACTCGACGACGGGAGCTGTGAGGTCGCTAAGGCGTGAGCGCTGCGTACCGTCCATGTCGAAATTCTGGGGCTGCAGCCATTGAGTGAAGGCGGCCTGCAAAGCCGGCCATTTACGATCCACGATGGAGAACCACGCGGTATCGCGATTGCGTCCCTTGACGACGACCGCATTGCGAAAGACGCCATCGAAAGAGAAGCCCAAGCGATGCGCCGCCGCAATCGAGGGCGCATTCAGCGCATTGCACTTCCACTCGTAGCGACGGTAGCCAAGGGCAAAGGCCTCGCGCATCATGACGAACATGGCATCCGTTGCGAGCCGGCTTCGCTGCAGTTGTGGTGAGAACGTCACCCAGCCCACTTCGATAGATCGCGAACCGGGATCGACGCGCAAGAACGAGGCAAATCCGACGGCGGTATTCGTAGCGCGGTCGACGATGGCGTACATGAACAGCGAATCCAGTGAACACACTTGCGACAGCCAAGGCGTGAACTCGACCTCATTCGCAAACGGACCTGCCGCCATATATGTCCAGAGTCGACCCGTCGTGTCGTTAGAGAAGGCCGTCCATAAGTCCTGTGAGTGCTGCACCCCGAGCGGCTCGAGTCGGACGTACTCGCCATCAAGCGTGCGCAACCTGTCAGGGAGGGTGGGCGTGCGATCGTCGACGACCGGTTGCCCCACGGGACGGCCGTACTCGTCGAAGTCATATTCGAGGCGCATGCGCAACATGATGGCACGCCGCTGCTGTCTCACCGGCTCCGACGCAGGGATTAGTAGCCGAGGTAGCGACCGGGTCGGTGGTTGGTCGCAAGACTGAGGTTGAGGACGACTGCGCCGAGCGCTGAGAGTGCCACATTTGCCGGTGTCACCACCGTCAATGCGGAGAGCACAACCATCGAGTCGAGTGCCAACTGCACATACCCAGCTCGCCAACCCAGTCGTTCCTGTGCGAGGAGCGCGATGATGTTGAAGCCTCCCAGACTCGATTTGTGTCGAAAGAGAATGAGGATCCCGACTCCGGCCAGCAGATTGCCACCGACGGCGGCGTACAGGGGTGAGAGCGCTATCGCGCCGAAGGCGTGGGAATGCAACGAGGAAAGAGCGCTGACGAGGGAAACCGACAGGGCCGTTCGCGCCGTGAAATTCCAACCCTTCTTCCATGCCGCCAATGCAAAGAACGGCAGATTGACGAGCAGGAAGAGCGTGCCAAAGGGTCTATCCAACAAGTAACTGAGGAGCAGCGAAAACCCGGCCGTGCCGCCGGTCACGACACTGCTGGACTTCAGCAGGAAGATGCCGAGCGATGCAACAAAACTGCCAGTGAGGATGCCGATGACATCGTCCCAGGGGGAATGCGGGACCGTTTCGAACTCGGTTCCGGTATCTGGCGATGTCATAGTGACTCCTTCGTGCTCGCGTGGCCAAGCCTTCCACGTCCACAGGCAGCCGCTTGCCGGCTACAGCATCTGTCCGGGATGCCGGACCGACCGTAGGCTCTTCGTAGTAGCGACGCTCACATGAGCGGCGCAGCCGATAGGGGTGAGTGATGTTTCCGTTCAATGGTGCAGGCGCCAGTCTGTTTATGGTGCTGTTGGTGCTTGCCGTCGTGCTGCTCATTGGCAGTGTGCGGACGGTCGACCAGGCCAACGTCGCGGTCGTGACGCTCTTCGGCAAATACCGTCGGGTGCTGAATCCGGGCTTGAACTTCTTGATTCCTTACCTCGAGAAGATCATGCGGACCGTGCCAGTGCAGAACCGCACCGTACAACTGCAGTTCTCTGCTATCACAATTGATCAGGCTGCGGTGCATTTCACTGCAACCATCATCTACACGGTTTCCGATCACAGTGAAGACATCATCAAGTTAGTTGCCTTCAAGTTCATCGACGAAGCGTCGTTCGGTACCGCGCTTACCAGCGCCATCGAAGCGAGTGTTCGCGAGTTCGTGGCTACCAAAAAGCAGTCTGAGGTGCTCGGTCTTCGTCAAGAGATCGTCCTGCATGCCAAGGAAACGCTGGATGAGCAGTTGGCGTCCTATGGCTACACCATCCTCGATCTGCAGATCAACGATGTGCAATTCGACAAAGAGGTCATGACCTCGATGTCACGTGTTGTTGCCGCGTTGAACCAGCAGAAGGCAGCCACCTACGAAGGCGAAGCACTGCTCATCACGCGTACCAAGCAGGCCCAGGCCGAAGGCGCAGCAATTCGTATCGCCGCAGAGAACGAAGCAGAAGCCGCACGTTTGCGCGGCGAAGGCTTGGCGAAATTCCGCAAGGCGCTCGCCGAGGGCTTGGGGGAGTCGGCCAAGATGCTCGAAGAGCACGGCATCGATCCTGCAGTGCTTGTCTTCACCATGTGGACGGAAACGGTTCGAGATGCCGCGCGCGAAGGTAAGGGCAACACCATTTTCATCGACGGCAATATCGCCACGATGGAAGACAGCCTGCGCCGAATTCAGGCCATGATGAACCCAAAGGCCGACGGGCAGTAGCTTTCAGCTCTTTCGCGCATTTGGCGTGCGTGTCGCGCAGGTGCTTTTCGTGATGTGCGGTTTGTGTGTCACACTGATGTCAACCGCGCGGCGTTCGTAGCCCGTGGTCGTTCTGTAGCCGACAGCATGTTGCGCTCAGAAGGTGCCGACGAGCGGCGCCAACCGCCGCGGATGCACCGCGCACCTGTCCGTCCATGTTGGACGTGCGATTACCGTCTTTGAGGACCCCTTGTCATTGCGTAACACCTATTCCGTTCGCCCATCCACTTCTACGTTTACCGACCTCGGTGTGTCCGCGAAGCTCGCCGACGCCCTGGCAGCCACCGGCATCACGTCGCCATTCCCCATCCAAACCGCAACCCTGCCTGACAGCCTGAGCGGTCGTGACCTGCTGGGTCGCGGTCGTACGGGTTCGGGCAAGACGCTGGCCTTTGCTATTCCGTTGGTTTCGCGACTGGCCGGCGCCAAGAGCGCTGCCGGTCATCCGCGTGGACTCGTCCTGGTGCCGACCCGTGAGCTTGCGAATCAGGTACTCGAAGTTATCGAGCCGCTGGCAAAGATTGCCGGTCTCCGTGCCACGACGATCTTTGGTGGCGTCAGTCAGGCCCGTCAGGTTTCCGAACTCCGCGGCGGCGTTGACATCGTCATCGCCTGCCCCGGTCGCCTCGAAGACCTCGTCAATCAGCGCCATTGCTCGCTGGACTCCATCGACATCACGGTGCTCGATGAGGCCGATCACATGGCTGACCTTGGCTTCCTGCCAGGCGTGAAGCGGCTGCTCGACCGCACACCTGCGGGCCGTCAGCGTTTGCTGTTCTCGGCCACGCTCGATCGCGGCGTTGACGTACTCATCAAGCGCTACCTGGTCAATCCGGTGACCCACCACGTTGATCCTGTCGAGGCTCCAGTATCGGCGATGGAACACCATGTGTTCACCGTGTCAGCCGAGGATCGCAGCGCGGTCATCGCTGACCTCGCTGCTGGCAAGGGCCGCTCGGTGCTCTTCACCCGCACGAAGCACCAGGCCAAGAAGTTAGCCAAGGCGCTCACTGCTCAGGGAATCCCCGCAGTGGATCTGCACGGCAACCTTTCTCAGTCAGCTCGCGATCGCAACCTCGCGGAGTTCAAGGAAGGCAGCACTCGTGTGCTCGTCGCCACGGACATCGCAGCTCGCGGTATTCACGTGGATGACGTTGCCCTGGTTGTGCATGTTGATCCGCCGGCAGAGCACAAGGCATATCTGCACCGTTCCGGTCGTACGGCTCGTGCCGGTGCCGCCGGCAGCGTCGTGACGATTGCCACGCGTTCGCAGTTGTCCGAGGTCAACACGTTGGCGCGTCAGGCCGGCATTCGACCCACCATGACGACGGTGCGCGTGAACGCTCCGGAGATCTCGGCTTTGCGTGGAGAGCGTGCTGCGCACGTCACTCCGCTTGCACTGGCCGACACTTCAGATCGTCCACAGGCTCGCAACGGTTCGCGTCCGCGCACCGGTGCTGCGGGCCGTCCGCGCAGTGGTGGTTCGCCCACTGGCCGCTCACGCCAAGACGGCGGACGCGGTCGTAACTCCGGCCGCTAGTCCCAGCCGCAACTTCTCTGCCTCTTTGGCGCTTTCCCTGCATGATTTGTGCGGGGAGAGCGCCAAGTTCGTTATGTAGTCGCTACGGTGCGGGTGTGTCTGAGATTGTGATCCGAACTATTGACGGCGAAACGCCGCGTCCGAAGTCGCACAGCAAGTTCGAGGACTGGGGCGAATTTGATCCACGAGCTGCGGATCTGGATCTGCAGCGGTGGCTCATTGTGCTCGTTGACGACGGCGAGGAAACAGCTATCGGTGATATGTCGGCGCACGCCGTGTACTACGGTCCGACGCCCGGTTCTCGAACTCTGAACATCGGCATCAGTCTGGTTGAGGAGTTCCGCGGAAGGGGATTCGGAGCCATCGCACAACGTCTGCTTGCGGAGACATTGCACGACCAAGGTGTCGTTCGCGTTGAAGCGCAGACGGATGTCACGAACATCGCTGAGCAACGTGCGCTCGCTCGGGCCGGATTTGCGTTTGAGGGGGTACTGCGTCAGGCGCAGGGTAGAGCTGACGGTCTGCATGATCTTCAGGTGTGGTCACACCTCGCTTAAGTCTTGCTTTCATCAGCCGAGCAGTTGTAGTCCCTTTGCGAGATTGCGCATCTGCTGCTCAAAGAAGCGCTTGCGAATACTGGGTGAATCAGCAACCACGTTATGCAGATGGCCGAACAATTCCATGGAGACTGCGCCGAACAACGAGAGCCAGGCAGTGAGCCCGCGCGCCATGAGTGCATCGGGCACGTCTGATCCCATGCCGGAGCGGAGGGGAGCGATCGCGGTCTTTGCGAGCCGCACCTCTGTGGCAGTTGCTCCGTCAAACTCGTTCGCACGTTCTCGTAAGAGCTGCGTGAGCAACATCGGAATGCGTGCCGCCGGTCCAATCGTGTCTTGTGGAGCTTCGTACCCAGGCACGGGGCTGCCGAAGATGAGCGCATATTCATGAGGATGTGCAAGCGCCCAAGAACGCACTGCAGTGCATGTCGCGACAAAGCGACCGACCAAGTCGACTCGTGCCACTTTCGACTCCGCGGTTTCTGCGGCGCTTCCGAGATCGTTGTACGCGTCGATGATGAGCAACGTGAGGAGTGCGTCGCGGCTGGGGACGTAGCGGTAAACGGCAGACGAGACCACACCCAAATCTCGGGCAACCGCGCGGAGTGACAGAGCGGCTGGACCAACCTCCGCAAGTTGCGTGCGTGCGGAATTCAGAATCGCCTGCTGCATGTCCTCGCGAGCCTGAATTCGACTGACCATGCTCGGAGTCTGCCACAGGAATCCTGTGTCGTCACTTGCAAACGAGAGCACCGCTCTCTACAGTGAGAGCAGTGCTCTCGAAAGGATGCAGCAATGACGCAGTTGGTGGTAGGCGCGGGCCCAGTTGGTGGGTCCTTGGCAGTTGAACTCGCGAAGGCGGGACATGACGTTGTCCTCGTCACGCGCTCTGGCTCGGGTCCCAAACGTCAAGGGATTCGACGGGTGGCGCTTGACGTCACGGACGTCGAAGCATTGCTCGCTGCAGTTCCCGCAGCTGCTGCGATCTACAACTGCGCGAACCCGCCGTATCACCGTTGGCCCCAGGAATGGCCGCCGATGGCGAAGGCGTTCCTCGAGTACGCGGAGCGCACTGGTGCCGTGCTTGTGACCTGCTCAAACTTGTATGGCTATGGCCCGCACACGGGTCCACTGACCCCCGAACTGCCGCTTGCGGCTACTGGCGTGAAAGGACGCATACGAGCCGAGATGTGGCTCGAGGCGAAGGCGCTCCATGATGCAGGACGAATTCGGGCCACTGAGGTGCGCGGTTCGGATTATGTGATGCCGAGCGAGCAAAGCCGGCTAGGCGATCGCGTTGTACCGAGAGTGTTGGCAGGCAAGGGCATACAACAGGTTGGTGGCCTCGACCATCCGCACACTTGGACGTCACCGAGTGACGTCGCGAAACTGATGGCGATCGTCGGTGCTGATCAGCGCGCGTGGGGTCGCGCGTGGCATGTGCCAAGCAATGCTCCGCGTTCGCAACGCGTGGCCATCAACGAACTTGCGGATGCCGCAGGCGTAAAGCGCGTGAAGGTGTCGCAGGTTCCTGCTGCAGCCTTGTGGGCGCTTGGCTTGTTCACGCCCATGATCCGCGAACTGCAGGAAACAATGTTCCAGTTCGACGCCCCCTTCGTCCTCGATGATACGGAGACGCGCACTGTGTTCGGAATGGAACCGACGCCGTGGTCCGAGATGCTGAACGCACAGATCGCCGCGTATCGCTAACGCCTTGCGCTACTGCCCATGAGTCTTCTGCACGCCCGCCAGGACATCACTGACAGCGCGGAGAGCCCAGACAGCAAACTCAACGCGCTCAGAAACGAGCCAACCGACAGGACGCTCCCGAAGGATCCAACGGAACCGATGGAGAACGACGAACCAATCGAGCCAATCGACATGAATGACCCCTTGGAGCAAACGCTCAAGGTTGAGTCGGTGGAGCCGATGCTCCACTTGGAATTGCGATTAGCGCGCATAATCGGGGCTTCCGGTGGCGAGTGACTTCTTGGGTCGTTTTGGCTTGGGTTCAGGCAGGGCTTCGAAGGTGATGCTGACCAGCTCGGTCAGCCATTCATCGTCATCGAGCTGCGCGTCGCTGATTCTGAAGTATGGACTCGCCTTGGGGTAGGGCGCTCCGCGGTCTTGGCCAGGTGCGAACAGCTCTCCCGGCATGGTGATCTTCACAAACAAGGTGTTGTTGCAGAGCAGTCCGAAGATCTTGCCTCGGCAGTAGATGCCAAACTCACCAAACATCGGGCGCGCACTAATTTCGAGTGATGGAAGTTGATCGACCACCCGCTGTGCAAAGTCCTTTTCGGTTGCCATGACTGCACGGTAGACGTGCACGCGCGTCCGAGAAAGCGCCTCCTAGATTTCCCCGCCCGAGCCGTGCTCGATCGCGAGGGCATTCCAGTCGATGCGCCGCATGCGGTAGACGAAAATGAAGAACTTGATGAACTCCTCCCCAATGCGTCCGAGGACAACGCCGATGAAGGCGAGGGGAGTGAAGAGGCCGAGGCCGATGGCGAGCGGCAGTCCGGCAACGACAACGCCGACCGTATCCCCAGCGACGACTCCCTTGAGATCGCTGCCGCTGGGCAGAATGCCGACCCCGATCAGCATGTTCTGCACCTTCACCCACTGGAACGCCGCGTTGACGGCGATGCCGAGGGTTGCCAGATGCAGCACGTTCGCAGTGACCTTGGGGAAGAGCCCCTGCAGGAGTAGCGAGGAAGCCAAGTAGAGCGCGCCAAACACGATGGATGTGACGTAGCCGGTCTTGCGCAGCCGCCGGATCCACTGCCGGGCTGCGTGCGCATCGCCCTGTCCGACTGAGCGTCCGATCAGTGTCGTTGCCGACGTCATTAACCCGATGCTGGCCAAGATGAACACGGATTCCAGCGTGCCCGCAATCTGCGCGGCCGCCAGAGCTTCATCGCCGAGGCGTTGGAAAAGGACGTTGTAGAGGTACCCGCCCAGAGACCACACCAGTTCGGTGAGGGCGAGTGGCGCTGCAAACACGAATAGGGGCTTGGTGATACGCCACCACTCTGACCGTGACGCCGGCAACTCCCAAGTGATGATGCGATCGAGGCCGTAGGCCATCACAAGCAGAATCGCGACATTGAGCGAGGCGGCGAACAGAGACGCAACAGCCGCACCCTTAACGCCCAGCTCGGGGGCTGGGCCCACGCCGTACACGAGCACGTAACTCAGTGCGGTGTTGATGACGGTGGCAATGCTGGTCGCGATCAACGGTCCGCGTGTATGCCCGGTGGAACGCATGACGCCAGAAACGACACGGCCTGCAACGTTGGGCAGCAACGCCAGTGCAGAGATGCGCAGGTAGTCGGCGCCAACGGAAACGACCGACGTCGACCCGCCGGCAGCGCGGAGCACCTGGGTTGGAAATAGCACAGGAATCGCGATGAAGGCGGCGGAAATGAAGGTGCCGACTATGAGTGCCACATGTACGAGGGAGTTGAGTTCATGGAGTCGACCGCCACCGTGTGCACGTGCCGCCATGATGCTGACCGAACTGCCGAGCGAGCCAAACGTCAGCAGGGCGATAAAGGTGATGGAGTTGACGAACCCAACTGCAGCGATCGCAGTGGTGCCAAGGCCTCCGACCACGATCTGATTGATGAAGTTCATGACCAGCGCCACGACCATCTCGAGTGAGACTGGGATGGCTAAGGACGCGACCTCGCGGAGTGGGCTGCGGGGCGTTGAAGTCATTGGCCGAGTGTCCCACGGTTGGGCGAGCTACTGCCCCCGAATGCAACGCTCTAGCAGCTGCGCTGCATCGCGCACATCAAGACTGCCCGTCGCCATCGAGAGGATCAAGGACTCCGCTGCGTCAGTATCCAGCGAAATGTCGCGATGGTTCCACAAGCAGAAGATTCGGCCGGCCGACCACGCAAGGCGTTTGTTGCCATCGATGAGCGCACGGTTCCTCGCGATTGCATGCATGAGTGCTGCAACTTTCTCCGCGAATGATGGATAGGTCTCCACGCCAAACACGTATGTCGCAGGTCGCGCAATTGCACTTTCCAGCAGGCCGATGTCACGAACGCGCATGTCGTCGATGATGCCGCTTGCGATCTCTAGCAGGTCGTCGATCGTTAGATAGTCGATGGATTCCATCACTTGGAGAGCCGGTCAAGGAGTTCCGCATCTTCGACTCGAACTTGCTGGATGGCGTCTCGCAGACGCTGGGGACGCCGAGATGTGTAAGCGAGTACTGCCCGCAAGGCTGCTTCTTGCATGGAGATACCGTCTTCGGCGGCGGCGTTGCGCAGCGCTTCGGTTTGTTCCTCGTTGAGACGGAGTGTCATGGCCATAAAGTGATGGTATCACCCTGATACCACTTCGGCTTGGTGATCCTGATGGAAACGTGCGGCTGCGCCGGGCAGTGGCGTCCCGCGCCTGCCACTTTTTGCTGGCGGGTTTCCCTAGGCTGATGATCAGGGAAGGAATCGCTGTGAATCGTGGAGTCGCGTATATCGGGCTTGCGTATCTCGTGTCGTCGAGTTGGTCGCTGCGCCTGACTTCTCTTCGGGGATCCGAGGCGAGATGAGACTGTACGGAACTGAGCCGGAAGTCGAGGCCTGGCGGGCTCGCAGCATTTCGGAGATCGCCACCGATCTGGTTCTCGGTTCGCGAGGCAAGCCGCTTGTGATTGCTATCGACGGGCACTCCGGAGGAGGCAAGTCCACCTTCGCGCGTGCACTCGGCGCGGATCTTGACGCTGCGCTCCTATCCACGGATGACTTCGCGTGGTGGCACAGCCTGTTCGATTGGCCGCAAATGCTCATTGAGCAAGGTTTGCAGCCATTACTCCTCGGTCAGCACCTCGACTATCGACCAGCAGCTTGGATTGAACGCGGTCGCGAAGGCTCGATCACTGCTGCCGCTCGCGAGTTCATCATCGTTGAGGGAGTCGGAGCGGCTCAGACCGCCATGCGTGCGGCGATTGATGTGATCGTGTGGGTGCAATCTGATGTCGATGAAGCGGAACGCCGGGGGATCGCACGTGATCTGGGTGAGCGACCGGATCCGGTTGAGGCAAAGCGGTTCTGGGACGACTGGCAGTCGGCGGAGGCGCCGTTCCAAGAGCAGCAGCGCACCTGGGAATTCGCGGACTTGATCGTTTGCGGTACGCCGGATGTGCTCGGCGATTCCGTGGAGCCGGACGTGTGTGAGCGCCGCTTTCTCGTCGCGGCCGATCAGTGCGACTAGCGGAGCTTTGCGACGAGTTCGATCTCAACGCTCGCATCAAGTGGCAATCCTGCGACCGCGACTGTCGTGCGTGCTGGGTACGGCTGGCCGAAGTGCGTTGCGTATGCGTGGTTCATCTCAGCAAAGTCGGCCATATCGCGCAGATACACGTTGCACTTGATGACGTCTGCGAAGTCCAGTCCGGCGGCCGCAAGAACCGCGCCGAGGTTGGCAAAGCATTGATGGGTCTGCGCCTCGACTGAGCCTTCGACCAGTTGGCCGGTGGCAGGGTCAATGGGTGTCTGGCCCGACAAATACACGAACGGCTCGGCCACGATCGCGTGTGAGTAGGGCCCAACCGCAACGCCGTTTGCGGCTGAAATCGCCTTGCGTGTCATGAGTGCTCCTCGTACCTCAGTGGTTGCTCTAGGCCGTGACGCCGACGTCGAAGGGGGTGCCGCCGGTGATGCGGACCAACTCATCGAAGGTGGTCGGGAAGACGTAGTGCGGGTGACCGCCAGCAGCCCAGACGACGTCCCACGCGTTGAGTTGGGTGTCGACAATGGTGCGCAACTGCGTCGGATGACCGACGGGAGCGACTCCGCCGATGGGCTGCGAAGTGTGTTCGCGGACGAAATCCGCACCAGGGCGATGCACTTTGGCAGCGCCAACCAGTTCAGCAAGCCGATGCGTGTCTGCCTTGTGCTGTCCGGAGGTGAGCACGAGCAGCGGCTGCCCATCGGCTTCGAAGATGAGCGAGTTGCAGACCTGTCCAACTTCGATGTTCGAGCTGTGCGGCAGCGGTGGCTGCCGTGGGGGAGCTTTCGAGTGTTTCGATGATTTGACCCGTCACGCCGGCCGCATCAAGTGCAGCACGCACGCGTTGACCGTTGGGATGCAGGTTCTCGATCTTGCGGACGTTCACAGTGCCTCCCGAAGCAGTCGCCGGAATTCTACGGATGCCGCCCGAGAAGCCGTTCACGGCTTCGGCTCGGGAGGAATTGATCAAGGGCCGTCGCAAGTGCGAGACCCACAAGCACGCCTATGGCGAGATTGGCGAAGACGCCAAGTGCTGCGACGGTCGAGACCACGAACCAGTTCCCCAGCCCAGAGACATCGCGGAGAAGCAACGCGTGCGAAATAGCAGCGACACCCAACAATGCCGCAAGCAGTGACACCGGGAATGTGGGCAGGAGCGCACCAGCAAATTGGCCGAAGACTCCGGCAACCAGCAGAAGTGCAGTGCCCATGAGCAACGGTGCACGCCATGTGCGGGCACCAAATGCATAATGCGCGCTCAAGCCACCTGCGCCGTGGCAGACCGGCATACCGGAGATAGATCCCGCGAACAGGTTGGCGAATCCGAGGGACAGGGCGAGACGACCCGGTGTTACGCGACCTGCTGCGTCGCTGAAGTAGCTACGAGCGGCGTCTGCTGGTGCGAGGCAAGAGTTCGCAAAGGTCAAGGGGAGTTGCGGGATCACCAACAGGGTCAGAGCAGTGCTGAAGTCACTGATGGAGAACTGGGGCAGCGTAAATGCGGAAGGCCCAATCACGAATGGCAGATCTAAGTCGTTCGCTGCGATGAGCATCGCAGCCAAAGCGCCCGCGACGGCAAGCAGCACCAAGATCCCGCGCTTCAGCCACAGGCTCACGAGCAGTGCACACGCGATCGCGATTGAGAATCCTCTTGGCCACTGCTGGATGAAGCTGCTTGGGGTGCTGAAGAGGAGCCCAATCCCGACCTTTGCCAGGAGCACGGCCACGCAAAGTTGGACGCCACGTACAACGCTGTTCGGTATGTGTTTTGCGATGAAATCTATAACGCCAACTGCGCCGAGCGTTGTAAACGTGATTCCCATGAGCAGCGCGCCCGCTGCGATCACGTTTGCATCTGCGCCCGCCGCGATCGCTATCGCACCAAATGCCTTGAGCGGCTGCACCGCGATTGGCAAGCCGTAGACACGTGCGACAAGGAGGTACAGCAATGCGGCAGGCAAAAGCACCGCACTCGCTGACAGGCCATTGAGCACGATGAGGCCCACAGAAATCGGCACGAACACGCCAAGGTCAGCTACGGCGCCTGCCGCTTCCGATCGCCAGAGTCGCGTGCTGACGGATGACTTCGGCACTTCAATGCCCCGGGATTTCGATGGCCACGTTGGTTGATTTGATGGCTGCTACTGCAAGGACACCAGGCTCCAGACCGAGCTCATCGGCTGCTTCGCGACTCATGAGCGAGACGATGCGGTGCGGCCCCGATTGGATCTCAACCTGCGCCATCACGGTGTCTCGCACGACTCGCGTGACCAAGCCGGTGAAGCGATTGCGCACCGAATGACCGACGGCGACGTCACTGGTGGTCACGGGATGTGTCTGCGCCTGTGTCTGCGCGAAAGCGGCGAGATCGGCTCCATCGATGGCTTGCCTGCCGGATTCGTCGGTCGTGGCAGTCACTCGACCGGCATCGACCCAGCGGCGCAGGGTGTCGTCGGACACGCCGAGCAACTCAGCGGCTTGGCTGAAACGGTACAGAGGCATGACGGCAGGTTATCCGCAGATGCGTAGAAACAACGGTGATGGTGCCGAGTATGCGAACTCCAGTCAGACAAGCGGTCGCAATTGCGCATTTGCTGGCGTGGTGGACGGTGCTAGATTCGGATCATGATGCAGGTGCTAGCGGTACTGGTTTCGGGCTTTGTTGTGGCGCTCGCCGTTTCGGCCGTTCGCTCGCGCCGCAGTATCCGCAGTTGCTGTGGCACTACTGCTGCGAACGACTTGCGCATGCGCGACGCCTGCTGAGACCCCACGCCGGACGCTCGACCTACGACATCAGACTCTCCGACGCCGTTACCATGACGCGCTATATGGCCGCCAGGCCAATTCCGGAGGGACATCCCATGCTTGATGCTCGTCGTCGAAAGGTGCTCGCGATCGCCGCCGTGTCGATCCTTGCGCTATCGCTCACTGCCTGTGGCAAGAGCGCCCAAGATGCAACCCCGTCCGCCTCGGTGACCGCGGCATCTTGCTCCAAGGACGGCCTTGCCACGCTGGAGTCGGGCGTGCTGACCATCGGCACCGACAAGCCGGCTTATGAGCCGTGGTTCAACAATGACACGCCGAGCAATGGCAAGGGCTACGAGTCTGCCGTCGCGTACGCAGTGGCGAAGCAGCTGGGCTTTGCGGCAAGCGAAGTAAAGTGGACAATTGCGCCGTTCAGCACCGTGATTGCGCCCGGTGAGAAGTCCTTTGACTTCGACATCAATCAGGTGTCCATCACTGAGGAGCGCAAGGCAGCGGTCGACTTCTCGTCGGGCTATTACGACGTCAAGCAGGCCATCATCACGGTGAAGGGCAGCAAGATTGCCGGCGCTAAGACCTTGGCCGATCTCAAGGGCGCCAAACTCGGCGCGCAGATCGGCACCACCTCATACAAGGTGATTACCGACCTCATCAAGCCGACGCAGGAGCCGGGCGCGTTCGACACCAACGACGTGGCCAAACAGGCACTCGCGAACGGCCAGATTGATGGTCTCATCATCGATCTGCCGACCGCCTTCTACATCACTGCTGTGGAACTCGACAACGGCATGATTCTCGGTCAGTTCGAAAACTCCAACGTTGGCGAACAGTTCGGACTCGTGCTCAACAAAGACAGCGCACTCACCAAGTGTGTGAGCGAAGCGGTCGACGCCCTTCGCGCCGATGGCACGCTGGCGTCAATTGAGCAGCAGTGGCTGTCGCAGGTTGTCTCTGCGCCAGTACTGAAGTAATTCCATGACGTTGAGCGGCCCGTCGTACTCGCCTTCTGCCACGCGCCTCGAGCGCGAGGCAGCGGGTCGACGGGCCGCACAACGATCCACCTTAATCGCGGCCGCGAGCACGCTCGCTGTCGGCGTGGTCCTGTACCTGGCAGTCACCAACACTCCGGGCTGGGATCGCGTGCAGACCTCGTTCTTCTCGTGGGACTACGCCAAAAAGTCCTTGCCCGACCTGCTGCACGGCCTGTGGTTGAACCTCCGCGTCATGGCTGTTTGCGAAGTGCTGATCCTCGTTATTGGCCTTGCTGTCGCGCTCGCTCGCACCACGCGGTCGCCGTTGCTGTTTCCGCTTCGCGCATTGGCTGCTGCATACACCGACATCTTCCGCGGATTGCCGTTGTTGCTCGTGATCTTCCTGCTCGGCCTCGGTGTACCGGCACTGCGCATTGAAGGACTCACTAATTCCGTGGTCGTGTGGGGTTCTGCTGCATTGGTGCTCACCTATAGTGCCTATGTCGCTGAGGTCTTGCGAGCGGGCATCGAGAGCGTGCACCCGACACAACGCATGGCCGCCCGTGCCCTCGGTCTTTCGCCCGCGCAGACCACGCGATACGTGGTGCTGCCGCAGGCTGTTCGTCGAGTTATCCCGCCACTGTTGAACGACCTTGTGTCGTTGCAAAAGGACTCCGGACTTATCTCCGTGCTCGGCGCAATCGACGCAATCAAGGCAGCAGCTATCTTGACGGCTACATCCTTCAACTTCACTCCGTATGTGACGGCCGGTGTGCTCTTCGTGTTGCTCACGATTCCGTTGGCTCGCTTCACCGATTGGGTATCGGCTCGTATGAACTCGCGTCAGCAGCAGGGAGGTGTCGCATGACACCCGTGCTGCAACTCGAGCAAGTACGCAAGTCCTTCGGCAGCGAGCTCGTGCTCAATGACGTCACGCTCACCGTCCCTGAGCACTCGGTAACGGTGCTCATCGGGGTCTCCGGTTCGGGCAAGTCCACGCTTTTGCGCTGCGTCAACTTGCTAGAGCCTATTGACGATGGCCGCATCCGTCTCGACAACGTTGACATCACAGCAATCGGTGTCGATGCGGACAAGGTGCGGCAGCGCATTGGCACGGTGTTCCAGCACTTCAATCTGTTCCCACACCTCACGGTGCTGCAGAACATCACACTCGCACCGCGCGTTGTGCACGGCATTTCCAGTGAAGCCGCAGAGACGCGTGCAATGGAGTTGCTCACGCGGTTCGGATTGCAGTCCAAAGCTATGGCCTATCCCGATCGACTCAGCGGCGGACAGCAGCAGCGAGTAGCGATCATTCGCGCGGTTGCTACGGATCCGCGACTGTTATTGCTTGATGAGGTGACAAGTGCACTCGATCCGGTGTTGGTAGCCGAAGTTCTTGACCTCGTGGCCGAGCTGCGATCCGATGGCATGACCATGGTTGTAGCCACACACGAAATGGGTTTCGCCAAGCGGGCAGCAGACCAGGTGGGCTTCCTCCACGATGGAGTGCTGCTGGAGTTGGGCTCGTCGACAGCAATCATCGAAGATCCGCAGACGCCGGAACTGCAGTCGTTCCTCTCCGCTATCCGCGGTGCAGGCCGCCTCTAGGGAACGGGCCGCTTGTCTGACGCGTTTCGAACACATCTTTGGCGAACCTGGGGTAGCCCGCGAGGCGTGTTCGCACACGGAACTCCTAGCCTTGCAGCATGACTTCAACGCCGCCAGCTGCCGAATGGGCTGATTCGTCGCCCTTGAACAGCCATTCCTCTACTGCGGTGTTGGCGGGCGATGAGCCCGCTACTTCGGACAATGCAGTAGCGCGCAACGCCCACCTGTGGTGGTGGTTTGGTATTGCACTGCTCGCCCTCGGATCGGGCGCCATGTATGTCTCGGGAATCGGCGAAGGAGCGCGTTCGGAGTACTACGCAGCAATTGCCAAGAGCATGTCACTGTCGTGGAAGAACTTCTTGTTTGGTGCCGTCGATCCGGCCGGCACTGTCAGCGTTGACAAGATTCCCGGATCCTTTTGGTTCATGGCATTGTCGGTGAAGATGTTCGGTATGAGCACGTTCGCGGTGTTGCTACCGAATGCACTCGCATCAGCTGGCACAGTTATGGTGTTAGCACACGCGGTGCGACGCTGGCTGGGCTCTGCTGCAGGATTGATTGCGGGGGCACTCTTCGCGCTCACTCCGATCGTGGCTGCTGTGGCGCACTCCAATCAGCCACACGTGATCTTCGTGTTCTTCCTCGTGGTGGCTGCCGACCGTGCGGTGGTCGCCTTGAAGAGTGGATCTCGTCGATCCTTGATCGTGGCGGGGCTCTGGATCGCCGCGGCATTCCAGTGCTACATGCTTGAGGCCTGGGCGTTATGGCCAGCGCTCATCATCGCCTGGCTCGTAGCAGCGCCCTTACCGTTCAAGCAGCGGGTCGCCGATCTCTTCGTCGCTGGCATTATCAGTTATGTCGTTTCGCTGTCATGGATACTCGTCGTGGCGTTGACGCCCGCGGGATCGCGCCCGTGGGTCGGTGGGTCTAACGGCAACAATGCATCTGAGATGGTGTTCGGTTACAACGGCATTGGCCGCTTCGGACAATCATCATCGGCAGGTGCGGGAAGCGCTGTAAGTGGCGTCACCTCGACGGTCCGTGGGTTTGCTGCACCATTTGGCGGCGCTGCCGGGTGGGACCGCTTGTTCAATAATTCGGTGGCTGGGCAGATCGCGTGGCTTATGCCCGCCGCCATGATCGGCATTGCGATTGTGCTGTGGGCTGTCTCTCGATTGCGGCCGTACGCGGCGGATCGAGCACCGGCAATCTTCTTTGTGCTTTGGTTCGTCATCTATGGATCGATGTTCTCCTTCGCCTCCGGCATCCACCAGTTCTACACCGCAGCGCTGGCACCGGCCATTGCCGCTCTGGTTGCGGCGGCTGTTGTCATCGCTGCGCGATCATCACAGTGGTACGGACGAGCTGCGGTTGCGGTGATGTTGTTGGGAACGACGACCTTTGCCAGTTACCTGACGCAGCGAGTCAGCGGCTATATGTCGTGGGCACCAATGGTGCAGTTGCTGCTCGCGATGCTGGCGCTGGCAGCAGTGGTCTATCGACCGCGTCGGGTCCTGCACGGAGTGCCGTTCCTGCTTGCTGGCGCGCTCGCCTTCACGCCCGCCGTGTGGGCGGTTGACGCTGCCAATCATCCGAGCTCGATCAACCCGATTGCTGGTCCGGAGACAGGTGCAGGTGGTCCCGGCAGCGGTCGTGTTTTTGGCCCCGGCTCCGCGTCCTTGGACCCCCGCAACGCTGGTGGTCTTGGCCAGCCTCCACAGGGTGGTCCCGGTGGTCCTGGCCAGCCTGGTGGTCCTGGAGGAATCCGTCCCGGTGACCCTACGCAACCCGGCCTTGGCAGTAGCTCGAGTCGCTTGGGTCGAAGTAATGGCTCGACTCCACTCAATGATTACAACGCCGAGCTCGTCACTTGGCTTCAGGCGCGACAGGGCAACGCGAAGTTCATGTTCGCTACCTACGGAGCACTGAGTGCGGCCCCCTACATCACCGCAACAGGCGAGAACGTCTTACCGATCGGCGGCTTCGATGGAGCCGACCCGTCCCCAACACTGGAGCAGATCACGGCTTGGGTGAAAGCGGGGGATCTCAAGTACTTCCTCGCAGCTGGCCCGGGTGGTCGCGCACAGGGCGGCGATGCAGGCTCGTCTGAACTGCAGCAGTGGGTGACCTTTAACTGCACATTGGTGAGCGATGCTCCGGTGAGCAACCTTTATCGGTGCACGCCATAGCTGGCGGCGGTTGACAGCAGACTCGCACTGGGGTTCACTTGTACGCATTCGAACAAATGTTCGAATGACGGTGGTCGACCTTCCGACAGCCCCAGTGCGCATCCCCTGCACTGGGTGAGGTGTCCCCGTTTCCTATACGGCGGGACGGTGATTGCGAAGTGACGAAACGTCCTCCAGGTGCAATCACCGTCATTGCTGTAGACGGTGTTCCGCAGCGACTTCGGTGGCGTGAACGGTCGTACCTCGTCGAACAAGTGCTCTCGCAGTGGATTGAGTCCGGTGCGTGGTGGCAGATTGTTGCACGCGGTGTTGGTGCGGCAACTCCTGTGCGTACGCCTTTGTCGTGCACGGTGTGGCGCGTTGAAGCACGAGGTGCGCGTGGCAGCATGGTTGTTGACCTTGCACACGACACCGAAGCAGACGTGTGGTCGTTCGTTCGTCTTGCCGACTGACGACCATGTCCTTTACGCATCTTCATGTGGCATCCGGCTTTTCCCTGCGGCACGGTGCCGACACTCCCCACGCGATCGTGCAGGCAGTGTCTGCACATGGACAGCCGGCCGTGGCACTCACCGATCGCGACAGCATGGCTGGAGCGGTGCGCTTTGTAGCAGCTGCGCGCGATGCCGGAATCGGCGCCATCGTCGGCGTTGATTTGCCCTTGACGTACGGCCGTCCTGATCCACTGGTGCGGACACCGGCACGTGGTGGCGCCGTCCGAGACACGGGCTTGCAACGCGTTGTGGTGTTGGCGCGGGGACGCGGGGGATGGGCGGGACTATGCCGATTGACTTCTGCAGTGCACGAGTTTGGTGAGCAAGACGGATTGTCACACAACGTGTTTGCACGCATCAATGCACTCATTCGTGATGGTGGTGTCACAGTGCTGCTTGGACCGCAATCCGATGTCGGCGCGGCAATTGCAGCTCGACGTCCCGATGTGGCCCGTGCTCTGCTCGCGCAGTGGCAGGCAACGGGAGTCGAGATCGTTGTCGAGCTGGTGAGCCATCGCAGCCGAGATCCTCGAGCCGCTGCGAGTGACGTGAATGGTGCGCCGCAACGCGGTCATGCATATTCCACCGCCCTAGCGGCTCGCATGTGGCAGTTCGCGGTCGATGCTCGGGTACCGGCGGTGCTGACAAATGCGGTGCGACATGTTGAGCCTTCGGGCGCGCGCACGGTCGATGTGCTTGATGCAATTCGTCGGCTGGTGCCACTCGACGCTAGGCATCTCGATCGGTCGAATGCCGAGGGTTATCTCAAGTCCAGTGAGCAGATGTGGCAGATAGCGGAAGAGATCGCTGAAGCGGTCGGTGGTGATAGTGGCTTGGCCAGTCACAGTGCCGCGACTCAGCTGATGGATGCCACCAACGCATTGGCTGCCCGGTGTGTCTTGGATCCGGTTGCGCATGCAGGGCTGGGCGAGGTGCATCTGCCGGAACTCGAGGTCATCATGGGGCACGTCTCAGCGGAGTCGCTTGATACAGCATGGGATAGGCCGCTTGCCCTCGGTCGATCTGCTATCGCACTTACTGCTGAGGCCGCTGCTGCAGACGGGGTGCTCCGTAGTAGATGCGAAGAAGCCCTGCTGCACAAAGGGTTTTCACCCGTTGAGCGAGTAGTTCGCGACCGACTCGAATCTGAACTGGCCACCATCTCGACACTGGGTTTCGCTACGTACTTCCTTACTGTTGGAAATGTCGTGCGTGATATCCGGCAGTCCGGCATCAGGGTCGCTGCGCGCGGCTCCGGTGCCGGCAGTTTCGTCAATCACCTGCTCGACATTGCCCTGATGAATCCCATCGAGCACGACTTGCTTATGGAGCGGTTCCTCACTCCGCTGCGCCGCGCGCTTCCCGACATCGACATCGACGTGGAATCGGCGCGCCGACTTGAGGCGTACGACTTGATTTTCGCCCGTTTCGGCTCGGCCCGGGTGGCGAGCGTTTCCATGATGGAGACCTATCGCGTCCGGCATGCAATCCGCGATGTGGGGGCGGCACTGGGCATGCCGCGCAGTGAAATCGATGTACTGGCAAAGGCTTTTCCTCATATCCGTGCCAGCAGTGCCCGCACTGCCTTACGCGAACTCCCTGAACTACGACGCACCGGTATCGGTCAACTTGCACGCGAAGGCAAGCTCGACGACCTGTTGTCATTGATTGAGGGCATCGATCGCTTGCCAAGGCACATTGCGCTGCATCCCTGTGGAGTGCTGCTCTCAGACGCCACTCTGCGCGATCGCACGCCGATTCAAGCGAGTGCCGGTGACTACGCAATGAGTCAGTACGACAAAGACGATGTCGAGACGATGGGGTTACTCAAACTCGATGTACTCGGCATCCGCATGCAGTCGGCGATGGCGCATGCGATCGATGAAGTCGAACGTACAACGGGTGAATGCATCGATCTCGAAGCGATTCCGTTCGACGATCCCGCCACCTATGCCTTGATTCAGAGCACCCGCACGCTGGGCTGCTTCCAGATCGAGTCGCCTGGTCAACGGGAACTGGTTGGCAAGTTCGCACCAGAGAACTTCCACGACATCATCGTCGACATTTCGTTGTTCCGGCCGGGGCCGGTGAAGTCCGACATGATCGTGCCCTTCTTGCGGGCGCGTCAGGGCTGGTCCATGCCGCAGTACCTGCACCCAGATCTGCGTCCAGCACTTCGCGAGACCTGTGGTGTGGTGGTGTTCCACGAGCAAGTGATCCGCATGATCGCGGTGTTCACCGGGGTGTCACTCGCTGAGGCTGATGAGATCCGTCGATCGCTGGGCTCGTTCGACCGCCAACCGCGGGTGCGCGCATGGTTCTATCCCGCGGCACTTCGGCGCGGCTATGAACTCGAAGTGGTCGAGCAGGTGTGGGAAGTGTTGCGCTCGTTCGCATCTTTTGGATTCTGCAAGGCACATGGCGCAGCTTTTGCGGTTCCCACCTACCAGTCGGCATGGCTCAAAACCCACCATGCAGCCGCGTTCTTTGCAGGTGTGCTCACCCATGATCCGGGTATGTACCCCAAACGGTTGATCCTTGACGACGCCCGTAATTTCAATATCCCCATTCTCGGTCTCGACATCAATCGCAGTCGTGTGGAGTTTGTGACAGAGCTCAACGAGGAAGGTGTGCTCGGCATTCGAATTGCCCTCGCGCAGGTGAAGGGCATCAACGACGCCAGCCTCGATTCGATCGTTCGAGGCCAGCCCTATCGCAGTCTTTCTGACTTCTGGCAGCGCACCCGAGCAGCACGACCGGTGGTTGAGAATCTGGTACTGGCAGGTGCTTTTGATGCTGTGCACGGGGTCTCTCCACGGCCGCGGCGCGACGGAGTCAACCGTCGCGACCTGCTGCTGCATGTGGCCGATCTTGATCGTTGGCAGAGCCGCAAGGTGGCGGTCGATCAACTCACGCTTGATTGCGGTCCTGCAGACGTGCCATTGCGTACCGGCTTACCCGACATGGAAGCGTCAGAGCGAGTGCGCGCCGAACTTGATGTGCTCGGTCTTGACGTCACGCGTCATGTCGTCGATTTCTACACACCACTGCTAGAAGCTATTGGCGTGACCCGTTCTCGCGACTTGCTGCAGACGCGATCCCGTCAGGAGATCCTCATTGCTGGCGTCAAGGTGGCAACGCAGACGCCACCCATCCGCAGCGGGCGACGCGTCATTTTCCTCACCCTCGATGATGCCACCGGCCCAGTCGATGCAGCCTTCTTCGAGGACGCACAAGGTCCGTATGCATCGACCCTGTTCCACTCTTGGCTTTTGCTGGTACGCGGCACGGTGCGGAGGGCCGGGCCCAAGGGCATATCGATCACCGCCACCGGCTGCTGGGATCTCGCCGAAGTGCGGCGGCAGTGGAATGCCGGAGGAGTCGAGGCCGTGCAGGCCTTCATGGATGAGGTGCCGTTCTTTGAGGACGACGACGCCGCAGTAGAGGGAGCGGCAGCCTCGCATTCGTCACGTCCGGTCGTGGTGCGCACTGGAGGAATGTCAGAGCGTGGAGGCGGTCGGGTGCTCGTGCACCCCAGCGGATTCCGACAGTCGCCGTGGGCTGACCTCAAACCCGCCGGTGACGACGTTGCCAGCGGCGCACCGGGCAAGCTCTGGCACACCAGCCCGGGATCTTCTGGATGGTGACTCAGTGCCAGCAAGCGCAAGGATGGGGTCGTGAGTAAAGGTCCGCGGCGCCAGTCGGTGTATCTCGGTGATGACGACACCGGGTGCACGATCCTGCACATCGACATGGACGCGTTCTATGCCTCGGTCGAACTCATCGATCGACCGGAACTCAAAGGCAAGCCGGTCATCATTGGTGGCACCAATGGTCGGGGCGTCGTGCTGTCGGCCACCTACGAGGCACGTGCTTTCGGCATCCATGCGGCGATGCCGATCTCACGCGCACAACGAATGTGCCCGCAAGCCGTCTTCATTAGTCCCCGTCACCATCGCTATGACGAGGTTTCGCAGGGCGTGATGGCGATCTTCCGTGACATCACCCCCGAGGTGGAACCGTTGAGCTTGGATGAGGCCTTCCTTGATGTATCAGGAGCCGTGCGACGGTTGGGTCGGCCGCGTGAGATCGCCGCCCTCATCCGGGCGCGCGTCGAGGCCGAACAGTTCATTACCTGTTCCGTCGGTGTTGCCGCCAACAAGTTCGTCGCCAAAGTGGCATCCACCAATTGCAAACCCAACGGCCTGCTGATCGTGCCGATCGACCGTGTCGTGGAATTCCTGCATCCCATGCCTGTTGGAGCGTTGTGGGGGGTTGGCCCCAAGACCGAGGAGCAACTGCACCGACTGGGCCTGCGCACCGTCGGCGATCTTGCCCACACGCCAACGTCCACGCTCGAACGCGCGCTGGGCGTCGCTACGGGCAAGCACCTGAGCAACTTGGCATGGGGAACTGACGAACGCAGCGTTGAGCCAGCCGAAACGGAACGCAGCATCGGCAATGAACAGACCTTCTTCCGCGATATTGATGATCCCGAAGAGATCAAGCGGGAGCTGCTCAAGCTCTGCGAACAGGTGGCAGGTCGCGTGCGCGCGCACGGAGTAGTGGCCCGGACCCTCACGCTGAAGGTGCGATTCGCCGACTTCACGACGATCACCCGATCGAAAACGTTGCCCGATGCCACCGACACTTCGCACGATGTGTACGCAACCATCGTGGCGCTGTACGACGCACTGCACCTGCAGCGGGCACGCATCCGGCTCGTGGGGGTCAAAGCCGACGGGCTGCGCCCAGCAGATGAGCGCAGTGAGCAACTTGCTTTCGACACTCCCGAGCACGGTTGGCGTGATGCGGACCGTGCCAAGGACAAGGCGGTGGCAAGGTTCGGTAAAGGCGCGGTGAAACCGGCGCGGCTGGTGAATCCGCAGGAAGGTGCCTGAGAAAGATCTGGGAAAACGGCGAGGTTACAGAAACCGAACCTCAAGAGTTTCGGAATGCGGGGGCCGCCCAATATCGTTACTGCTGTAGGAGGTGCCCCGTGCCACTGTCGGAACATGAACAGCGCATGCTGGATCAAATGGAGCGCGCCCTCTACGAGGAGGACCCCCGCTTTGCGGCGTCCATCCGCAACACACCGGCCCCAACCAGCCGCGCTCGTCGCGGTGCCGGTCTAGGCGTTCTCGTAGCGGCCGCTGGCGTTATCACCATCGTGGTGGGTCTGGTGCAAGCCCTGCCACTGGTGGGAGTCCTTGGATTCGTTGGTGTCCTCGCGGGCACCTACGTGGCCATCACGGGAGTTGCCTCTGAAGGTCAACGCGACACCGCTGCGCGAAAGTCCGCGGGTCAGGGTTTCCTCAAGAGCGCCGAAGAGCGGTTCCAAGATCGCCGCGATGGCAACACGCACTAACCAAAGCAACGACTGAGGGCCGACCCAATTGGGTCGGCCCTCAGTCGTTCGTTTACTCGTGCGTCAGAGCGATGCAACCTTGGAGGCGAGCGACGACTTGCGGTTCGCTGCCTGGTTGGTGTGGATAACGCCCTTGCTGGCCGCCTTGTCGAGCAGTCGTGCGGCCTTGGCCGTAGCAGCTGCAGCCGACGTTGCATCGCCTGCGGCGATTGCCGCGCGCGCCTGGCGGACGGCGGTCTTGAGCGCCGACTTCACAGACTTGTTGCGCAAGCGCGCAGCTTCGTTTGTGCGGTTGCGCTTGATCTGGGACTTGATGTTCGCCACGTGGTTCTCCTGGTTCGGGGTGCCTTGCACCCTTCCGGGCGTATGACCGGCAAAGAATACCCCGAACGCTCGCTCCTCACATAATCGGCGGTCGCAGCGGAAGCAAGGACAGGGTCTTGCAATGAAATCGGGCGGAAACCGGCAACGCCGCAGGTCGTGCGGTCGGAATGTGGGACGATACGCACTCGCACGCACTAGCCGACCACGCGAGGTCGACGAACGACGAGGACTTCAGTGGCCAAGCCAACCACGGGGAACACCAACCCCGAGTTGATCCGCAACTTCTGCATCATCGCGCACATCGACCACGGTAAGAGCACCTTGGCCGACCGCATGCTGCAGATCACTGGCGTTGTCGACCCCCGACAGATGCGCGCCCAGTACCTCGACCGCATGGATATCGAACGCGAGCGCGGCATCACCATCAAGAGCCAGGCAGTGCGCCTGCCGTACCACGCGTCTGATGGCGTCGACTACGTCCTGAACCTGATCGACACACCTGGTCACGTCGACTTCACCTACGAGGTGTCCCGCTCGCTGGCCGCTTGCGAGGGCGCAGTGCTGCTCGTCGACGCCGCACAGGGCATCGAGGCGCAGACGCTGGCGAATTTGTATCTGGCGCTTGAGAACAACCTCACCATCATCCCGGTGCTGAACAAGATCGACCTGCCGGCAGCGCAGCCCGAGAAGTACGCGGCCGAGTTAGCCAAGATCATTGGTTGCGATCCGGATTCGATCCTACGGGTCTCCGCCAAGACTGGTCATGGCATCGACGAGTTGCTCAACGAGATCGTGCGTCTCGTGCCGCATCCCGTCGGCGATCCCAACGCACCCGCCCGCGCACTGATCTTTGACTCGATCTATGACACCTACCGAGGCGTTGTCACGTATGTGCGCGTCTTCGACGGTGCCATTCACACCCGCGAGCGCATCGCCATGATGTCGACGGGCACGGTCCACGACCTGCTGGAAGTTGGCGTCATCTCACCCGAGCCAGTGATCTCCAAGGACGGCATCGGCGTTGGCGAAGTGGGATACATCATCACCGGCGTAAAAGACGTTCGTCAGTCTCGAGTCGGCGACACCATCACCTCGGCCCTACGCGGTGCAACCGAGGCTCTTGGCGGCTATCGCGATCCCAAGCCGATGGTGTTCTCCGGTCTGTATCCGATCGACGGGTCGGATTACCCCGAACTTCGCGATGCCCTCGATCGACTCAAACTCAACGATGCTGCGCTGGTATACGAACCCGAGACCTCCGTGGCCCTAGGGTTTGGTTTCCGCATCGGCTTCCTCGGGCTTTTGCACCTCGAGATCGTGCGCGAGCGCCTGGAGCGAGAGTTCGACCTCGACCTCATCGCTACCGCGCCGAGTGTGATCTATCGAGTGGTGATGGAAGACGGCAAGGAGATCGTCGTCACCAATCCTTCGGAGTTCCCCACGGGCAAGGTGCGCGAGGTCCACGAGCCGATTGTGCGGGCCACTGTGCTGACCCCATCTGAGTTCATCGGCACGGTCATGGAGCTCAGCCAAAGCAAGCGCGGCCAGCTGCTGGGCATGGACTACCTGTCCGAGGATCGTGTCGAGTTGCGGTACACCATCCCGCTGGCCGAGATCGTGTTCGACTTCTTTGACGCGTTGAAGTCGCGTACCCGCGGTTACGCCTCGCTCGACTACGAAACGATTGGCACTGAAGCGGCTGACCTCGTGAAGGTCGACATCTTGCTGCATGGCGATCCGGTCGATGCGTTCTCTTCTATCGTGCACAAAGACAAGGCCTACAACTACGGCGTCAACATGGCTGCCAAGCTGAAGGAACTCATTCCCCGTCAGCAGTTCGAGGTGCCGATTCAGGCCGCCATCGGTGCACGCATCATCGCCCGCGAATCGATTCGCGCCATCCGCAAGGACGTGCTCGCCAAGTGCTACGGCGGCGACATCAGCCGCAAGCGCAAGCTGCTCGAGAAGCAGAAAGAGGGCAAGAAGCGCATGAAGATGGTGGGACGCGTTGAGGTGCCGCAGGAGGCCTTTATCGCTGCCCTTACCACCGGTGATGCTGAGGCCGCCAAGGCAGTCGCGAAGAAGCTCAAGGACTCGTAGGCCTGCGCTGCGGCGCGGTTTCGCTCGGCAGGTCGGCGGCAGACGCTCCTCGCACCGGGCGCCACGCAGATTCGACGTTCGCATGTCGCCCGCTGCGCCGCTTCGCGTCTCGCAGACGCCACGCGGTCTCATCAGCGTCTCGCCCTGCTCGTCACTGCCACCTCGATGCCTCGCTCACGCCGCGCCGCAGCGCAGGGCTTCCGGTCTCGACGAGTCTCGGCCGCGGGGTATCTTCGCGGCATGGATCTGCGTTCCTACATCACCGAGTTGCGACCGCGCAGCGACGAGGAACGCATCATGGCGTCCGCGACCTTCGTCAACACCTTTGGCAATGGGCTGTTTAGCGTTACATCTGCGCTTTACTTCACACGCATTGTTGGTGTGACTCCGCTGCAGTTGGGGTTCGCCTTTTCGATTGCTGCGGGTATTGGCTTGTCGATGACGCTGCCAATGGGCTACCTGTCTGATCGTGTGAGCCCCAAGCGTTTGAACATCTGGCTGTCGACGCTCTCAGCTATCGGTATGGCGACCTACGCCGCGGCCAGTAACTACGCAATGTTTCTCCTGACAGCCATGTTGTTGGCGGTTTCGGATCAGGGCGGACGCGCGTCGCGCAATACTCTGATCGCGCGCCTTGGTGCCGACAACAAGGTGCGGTTTCGTGCCTATCAGCGTGCTATCACCAATCTGGGCATTGCCCTCGGCTCGCTGATCGGCGGAATCGCGCTGGCAGTTGATCAGTCGTCGGTCTACCGCGGGATCATCGTGGCGAATGCACTCACCACCTTTGCAGCAGCGCAGTTCCTACGCAGGCTGCGTGATACGCCGCCCATCAAGCATGCGGTCAAGCCGAAGCGAACTGAAGCGCTGCGAGATCACCGATACGTCGTGTTGACCTTCGTGAATGCTGGTCTTGGCATGCATTTCATGTTGCTTGAATTGATCGTGCCACTATGGATTGTGAATCACACGGAGGCGCCTCGGTGGGTTGCCGCGGGTACCTACCTGGTGAACACCATTGCCTGCGTACTGTTCACGGTTCGTGTGAGTCGTGGTGCGGAAGACCTGCCCGGCGCTGCACGCTTGCAGCGCACCGGTGGATTCTGGTTGGCCTGTGGTGCACTGGCGTACGCAAGTGCGGCAGCCACGGGCTCAGGAGTGGCAGCAGCGCTCATCATGTTGTCGGCTGCTGGCATTCACGTGCTCGGTGAATTGCAGCAGTCTGCGGCGAGTTTCGGTATCGGGTTCAACTTGCCACCCGAGCATCTGCAGGGGCAGTACCAGGGTGTGTGGAGTTTGGGCTGGGGCATCATGGCGCTCGTTGGGCCGACCTGGCTCACCTATTTGATCTTCCAGCACGGCCTTACCGGTTGGTTGATTTTGGCGGGGCAGTTTGTGGTGCTCGGTGCCATCACGCCATGGCTGGTTGGCCGCGCGATCGAGGATCGTTTGAAGCCGGAGGTGAGCGCCTAATGGCTGGACTCCCACCGGTCGGCGAGCCCGCACCGGCCGATGGTGCGCTTGCAGCGGCTTCCCTCGCGGCTGTATCCGAGCAGCCTTTGGCCTTCTACCTGCATGTTCCCTATTGCGCGACCCGCTGCGGCTACTGCGACTTCAACACATACACGGCCGAGGAGTTGGGGCCGTCGGTTTCCCGTTCAACGTGGGCCGAATCAGCGATGCTCGAGATCGACTTGGCGCGGCGGGTGCTTGGCGCGGAAACGCCCACTGTGCACAGCGTTTTCGTTGGCGGTGGTACGCCAACGCTGCTGCCGTCCTCGGATCTCGTTCGGGTCGTCTCGCATGTGCGCGAAGTGTTTGGACTTGCTGACGATGTCGAGATCACCACCGAGGCCAATCCCGATTCCGTGACTCCGGCTTCGCTGGCAGAACTGCGCGACGGCGGGTTCAATCGAGTTTCCTTTGGCATGCAAAGCACTTCTGAGCGAGTGCTCGCTTCGCTCGAACGTACCCATCGCCCGGGTCGAGCTCTTGCGGCAGTTCGTGAAGCGCAGCTGGCCGGCTTTGCGAACATCAATGTGGATCTCATCTTCGGCACGCCGGGTGAGACAGAGGACGATTTGCGTCGGTCGCTTGATGACGTTGTGGCACTTGGGGTACAACATGTTTCGGCATACGCACTTATTGTCGAAGACGGAACGAAACTGGCGCGGCGCATCAGCCGAGGAGAAACGCCGGCACCGGATGACGATGTGCAGGCCGATCGCTACGAGCTCGTGGATCAAGTGCTCGCCGACGCTGGCTTCGAGTGGTACGAAATCTCCAATTGGGCCAAACCGGGCTTGGAGTGCCGTCACAACCTGGCCTACTGGGAGGGCACCAACTGGTGGGGCGTTGGGCCTGGCGCGCACTCGCATGTCGGCGGCACCCGCTGGTGGAACGAGCGACATCCTGCAACCTGGACCAGAGCGCTAGCCGAGGGCCGCTCACCCGCACAGGCGCGTGAGTTGGTAGCTCCAGATGACCGTGTGATCGAACGCATCATGCTGCAGACACGGATCAAGCGAGGCCTCTCCGTGTGGGAATTGGATCAGCCTGCGCTCAATCAACTGGGCAGCCTTGTCGAACATGGACTCATCGAGGATCCCAGAGTGCATGCAGACAGAGTCGTCCTGACCTTGCGGGGACGTCTGCTCGCCGATGTCGTCGTGCACGCGCTGCTGCCGTAGCCCGCAAGCCCCGAATGCGGAGGCAGCACCTGCCGCATTCGGTACGATTGGCACTCACGACTTGAGAGTGCCAATGGACCGACGAGGAGGCGCCGTGCTCGACGACCGCAAACTCGCTGTGCTCCGCGCCATCGTCGAGGACTACACCTCGACGCACGAGCCGGTTGGTTCCAAGGCCATCGTTGAGCGCCATCGCCTTGGGGTATCGGCAGCCACGGTTCGAAATGAGATGGCGGCCCTCGAAGACGAGGGCTATATCGCCCAGCCGCACACCAGTGCGGGCCGCATTCCGACAGACCTGGGCTATCGCATGTTCGTCGATCGTCTCAATGAATTGAAGCCAATGTCAGGTGCCGAGCAACGCGCTATCGCGCAGTTCCTCGGCCAAGCAATTGACCTTGATGACGTCATGGTTCGTACCACCCGCCTGCTCGCGCAACTCACACGGCAGGTTGCCATCGTGCAGTACCCCAGCCTCCAACGCTCGCTGGTACGGCATATTGAGTTGGTGCCGGTGGCCGGCCGCCGCATCATGGTTGTCGTCATCGCCGACACAGGTCGCGTTGAGCAGCGCGTCGTCGAGGTTCCGATGGATGTCGAGCCGACCGTCATCGAGATGCTTCGCTCCCGATTGAACGCGGCTGTAGCGGGGAAGTCCTTCGTTGAAGTCGCAGATGCCATCACGCCTTTGCTGGAGGAAGCCGAGTACGGCAACCGGCCGGCAGTAGCAGCAATCGTGTCGTGCCTGCTGGAGTCGGTCGTGGAAGGTACGGACGACCGTGTCGTGGTCGCCGGTGCCGCCAATCTGGCTCGGTATGGCAGCGTTTTTGACGGTTCAGTCGCTCCGCTCTTGGACGCGCTGGAAGAACATGTCGTGCTTTTGCGTTTGCTCGGGGAGTCCTCGACAAACGATGAGGTCTTGGTGCGAATCGGTGCTGAAAACGCAGCACTGCCGACGTCGTCGGTAGTTGCAACCGGCTATGGCAGTGCGGAGCGAACCGTCGCTCAGCTCGGCGTGGTCGGGCCTACGCACATGGATTACACGGGCACTATGCGCGCGGTTCATGCGGTTGCGCGCTATGTCGGTCGATTGCTCACGGAGGTCTGATGGCGGACTATTACGGCCTGCTCGGGGTCCCACGCGATGCCGGTGCCGACGAGATCAAGAAGGCCTACCGCAAGCTTGCGCGCGAACTGCACCCGGACGTCAATCCTGATCCGGCAACGCAGGAGAAGTTCAAGGAAGTCACGGCGGCCTACGAAGTCCTGTCTGATGCTGAAAAGCGTCAGGTTTACGACATGGGCGGCGATCCCAACCAGCAGGGTGGCTTCGGAGCCGGTGGTGGCTTTGGCGATTTCATGGGCGATTTCATGGGCGCTTTTTTCGGTCAGCAGCAACGCGGACCCAAGTCGCGGCTGCGTCGCGGACAGGATGCATTACTTCGCATCGAGATCGATCTGATTGATGCAGTGGATGGCGCAGTTCGCGAGATCACTATCGATACGGCAGTCGCATGCGGTGTTTGTTCCGGCGCGGGCACCTCTCGCGGTACTGACGTGCAACAGTGTTCGATGTGCCGTGGACGCGGCGAAGTGCAATCAGTGCAGCGCTCATTCCTTGGTCAGGTGATGACCTCTCGGCCTTGTCCGCAGTGCTCGGGTTACGGCAACACCATTCCGCACCCCTGCGCTGAATGCTCGGGTGAAGGTCGGGTTCGCACCCGCCGCAGCATTTCGGTCAAGATTCCCGCGGGTGTCGAAACTGGCACTCGCATCCAGCTCACTGGCCAGGGCGAAGTCGGGCCTGGCGGCGGTCCGGCCGGCGACCTCTACGTCGAGATCATTGAGCGCGAGCACGAAGTGTTCCAGCGTCACGGTGACGATCTGCACTGCACCATCTCGCTGCCGATGACGGCCGCTGCGCTTGGTGCGGCGATCCCCTTCAGCACACTGCACGAAGACGTCATGCTCGACATCGCAGCAGGCACGCAGAGCGGCCATGTCATGACCCGCCGCGGCGACGGAGTCCCGCATCTGCGCGGGCATGGCACAGGCGATCTGCATATTCACATCGAGGTCACCACGCCGACCAAGTTGGACGATGAGCAAATCGCCTTGCTGCGTCAGCTCGCTGAGATGCGCGACGAGGTGAAGCCACAGCCGATGGCTTCTGCAGGGGTCGGTGGAATTTTCGGTCGATTGCGCGACGCCTTTGGCGGCGGCCGATGAGCGCTTCCATGTTCCACGTCGAACCTTCGACGATTGCGCGCATGAGTGCGGGGGAGTACTTCACGCTCACCGGGGATGAAGGCTTCCACGCAGCCACCGTGCAGCGCCTTGAGGTTGGCGAATCCGTCATGTTGGCCGATGGCCTTGGCCGGCTAGCCCACGGCAGCGTCATCGAGGTTCCTGCGAAGGATCAGATCGTCATTTCGGTGGTTGCCATCACCGAGGCGCCCCAACCGAACCCGCGTTTGATCCTGGTCCAGGCTATTCCAAAGGGCGATCGCGGCGAGCTCGCAGTTGAAATGCTCACTGAGGTAGGCGTCGACGTGATCGTGCCGTGGGCCGCTTCTCGCTGCGTTGCGCAATGGCGCGGTGACAAAGTGGAACGCGGTGTCGAGAAGTGGAAGTCGACGGCTCGTGAATCGGCGAAACAGGCTCGCCGCCCGCGCACTCCTCAGTTGAGCGCGCTCGCCTCGACCAACGATGTGGTTCGACTCATCCGCAATACCAAGCCGGCCTGGGTGTTACACGAGGACGGCGAATCCCGGCTGTCCAGTCTGTCGGTGCCGCCGAGCGGCGACATTGTGCTCGTCGTGGGTCCTGAAGGTGGTGTCTCTCCGCAGGAGCTGGATGCCTTCGCTGATGCAGGTGCCGAAGCAGTGCGTATGGGCCCGTCGGTCTTGCGTACCTCAACCGCCGGCGCCGTGGCTGCCGGAATCGTCCTTTCGCGCACGACGCGCTGGGCCTAACCGCACTACCATCAAACCGTGACGTGTCTCTTCTGCAGCATTGCCGCCGGCGATATCCCGGCGACACTGGCATATGCATCGGACGCTGTGATCGCATTCCACGACATCGACCCCAAGGCTCCGGTGCATCTGCTCGTGGTGCCGCGCAAGCATTTCGACAATGTCGACGAGCTGACCTCGGCCGATCCTGACCTGGCTGCAGAATTGCTTCGCGTGGCGGTGTCACTTGGGGCAGCGAACCTCGGTGGCTTCCGTATCGTCCTCAATACCGGCCCCGATGGCGGTCAATCCGTGAACCACGTCCATGCGCATGTACTGGCTGGCCGCGGTCTCGGCTGGCCTCCCGGCTAACAAGGAAACCTTTTGACTGACTTACCAGCTGTGGCACCGGTTGCGACTGCCACGATCATCATTCCTTCGTCGATTCAGATGACGAGTTTGCTCGGCCCCGCCGATGAAATTGTGCGAACCATTGAAGCCATGGTTCCCGCCGTGGACATCCATGTGCGTGGCAACGAGATCACCTTGCACGGCCCCGCCGCCGATGTCGGGCTAGTCGAAGAACTGCTTGCTGAGCTCGTCATCGTGCTGCGCACGGGGCAGGCGCTCACTGTCGATGCAGTAGAACGTTCCTTCCAGATGCTGCATGGCAGCGAGCCAGTCAGCCCAGCACAGGTGCTCACTGCCAACATCTTGTCCAACCGCGGCAAGACGATTCGGCCCAAGACGCTGAACCAGAAACGCTACGTTGATGCGATCGATCAACACACCATCGTGTTCGGCATCGGCCCTGCAGGCACCGGCAAGACCTATCTTGCGGTCGCCAAGGCAGTACAGGCCCTGCAGTCAAAGCAGATCAATCGCATCATCCTCACCCGCCCCGCCGTTGAAGCGGGCGAGCATTTGGGGTTCCTGCCGGGCACGCTCTCGGAGAAGATCGATCCGTACCTGCGTCCCCTGTACGACGCGCTGCACGACATGATCGATCCCACCAAGATCCCCGGGCTCATGACGAGTGGCGTCATCGAAGTTGCACCACTCGCGTACATGCGCGGTCGCACGCTGAACGATGCGTTCATCATTCTGGACGAGGCGCAGAACACGACGCCGGAACAGATGAAGATGTTTCTCACTCGACTGGGCTTCAACTCCACCATGGTGGTCACCGGCGACGTGACGCAGGTGGATCTACCGGGCGGTGTTCGAAGCGGTCTGTCCATCGTGCAGGACATCCTGAACGGAGTGGACGACATCACCTTCTGCCGGCTGTACTCGCAGGACGTCGTGCGCCACCGCCTGGTCGGTCGCATTGTTGATGCCTATGGTCGATGGGATGCAGAGCAGCAGGCGAGTCCGGAGCCACCGCGCGTCCACCAACCGAGAGCACGCAGATGATCCCCATTGGTGCGGTTGATATCGAAAATGAAACCGAACTCGAGATCGACACCGACACTCTCGTGCGGCAGGCGCAATTCTTATTTCACCAGTTGCGACTGCACCCCGAAACCGAAGTTTCCATCTTGCTGGTTGACGAGACGCGTATGTCACAGTTGCATGTCGAATGGATGGAAGAAGAGGGCCCGACTGACGTCCTCTCGTTTCCCATGGACGAGCTTGTCGTTCCTGCTATTGGTGAGGATGCCGAACCGGGCATCCTCGGTGACATCGTGTTGTGCCCCGCCTTTGCCGAACGCCAGGCCGCGGGCAACGGGCAAACGCTTGATGAAGAGCTTGCCCTGCTGCTTACCCACGGCATCTTGCACTGCCTCGGCCATGACCACCTGGAAGCCGAAGAGCACGCAGTGATGTTTGGGCTACAACACGACTTGCTTCGCGATTGGTGGGCTCGCAATGAGTAGTGCATCGGTGTTCCTCTTGGCCGCGCTGCTCTTCCTCTGCGGCAGCGTGCTCGTGGCTTTCGAAACTGCGCTGGGGCGCATCTCGGGCTCGCGCGTTGACGAGTTCTTCTCTGGTGCGCGACGCCAGAAGTTGGACAAGGTCATTGCGGATCGCGCTCGCTACGTGACGGTGCTGCTCTTTGTGCGTCAGGCCGTGTCTGCGTTGGCCATCGTCCTTGTCGCGCAGGAATTCGCCCGGCGCTACGGAACGCTCACGTGGGCGTCGGTGCTGGGCGCCAGTGCTGCCATGTTGGTGGCCATGTTCATCTTGCTGGGTGTCGCTCCGCGCACGCTGGGACGGCAGCATGTCGACGCGTACGCGCGGATTGGCGCGCCCATTGCGCTGACGCTGGCGACGCTGCTCGGCCCGGTCACCCGTTTGCTCATCATGATCGGCAACGCCATCACCCCCGGTCGCGGATTCCGCGAAGGTCCCTTCGCCACCGCTGCTGAACTGCGCGAATTGGTTGACGTGGCCGAGGCGTCGCAGGTCATCGAAGACGATGAGCGTCGAATGATCCATAGCGTCTTCGAGCTCGGCGAGACGATCGCGCGCGAAGTCATGGTGCCGCGCACGGAGATGGTGTGGATCGAGAAGACAAAGACGCTGCGCCAAGCGCTCTCACTCGGCCTGCGCAGTGGTTACTCGCGCATTCCGGTTGTTGGCGAGGATGCGGATGATGTGCTTGGAGTCGTCTATCTCAAGGACATCACGCGGCGCGTGTACGAGCACCGCGATGCCGAGTCGCTCGAACGGGTTGAGAGTCTCATGCGCCCCGCCATCTTCGTGCCCGACTCCAAGCGGGCCGACGAGCTACTTAAGGACATGCAGGCTGCGCGTACGCACCTTGCCATCGTCGTTGATGAGTACGGCGGCACTGCGGGCCTCGTCACGATTGAAGATGTTCTCGAAGAAATCGTGGGCGAGATTGCTGACGAGTACGACACCGCTGCGCCGGAAATCGAGGAACTCACGGCGGGTGGCTATCGCGTCAGTTCGCGATTGCATATCGATGATCTTGCTGAGTTGCTGGGCATCGAAATCGACGGCGACGAAGAGGGCATCGAAACTGTGGCGGGTCTGATCGGCAAGCGCGTTGGTCGTGTTCCGATTCCCGGTTCCGAGCTCATCATTGAAGGCTGGCGCTTGGTCGCGGAATCCGTCGCGGGCCGCCGGAACAAGGTCGGGTCGGTGTTGGTCACTCCAGCCAATGGAAGTACCGCGCAAGAGGAAGAGGAGTGACCGCATATCGCGGTCGCGCTGCGCTGGTCGTCATCGGCTCGGGATTGCTCTTCGGCACCACTGGAACCGCAGTGGTGCTCGCCGACACTGGAGCCTCACCACTGTCGGTTGCCGCAACGCGCCTTTTCGTCGGCTCGCTTGGGCTCTGCGCAGTAGCCGGCCTACAGCATGAGTGGCGTCACTTGCTGAACTTGTGGCGCACGCCGACTACTTGGCTAATGGGTCTCTCGGTGGCTGGCTATATGGGACTGTTCTTCATGGCGGTGCACACCGGCGGCGTCGCTATCGCCTCGCTGGTATCAATCTCGCTTTCACCATTCTTCACTGCGAGTTTCGCCCGTCTCACCGGTGCGCCGTGGCCCGGTCGGGTCTGGGTGTTCTCGACCGTATTGGCAATTGCTGGCGTGGCACTGCTCGGCAGTTCTGACGGCGGCGAAGCACCGGGTCGCATTGTCGGTGCGCTCTTAGCAGCTGGTGCCGGTGCGTCCTACGGGATCTATGCCGTGTTGGGCGCGCGCTTGATCGCTGCCGATCACCATGCGACCGACGCCCTCGCTGCAGGCTTCACGATTGGCGCAATATTGCTGCTGCCAATCCTCTTCTTCGATCATTCCTGGGTATTCACCAGCAAAGGTTTTGCACTCGCACTTTGGCTCGGCCTTGCAACAACCACGCTGTCGTACATCATGTTCGGTTACGGCATCACGCACCTTGCTCCGGGCATTGTCGCGACGCTTGTCTTGAGCGAGCCGGTTGTGGCAACGCTGCTTGGCGTGTCGGTGCTTGATGAAGTTATGCCGCCGAGCGGTTGGTTGGGCTGCGCTCTTATAGCCATTGGTTTGATCCTCGTTGCTCGCAACGAGACGAAGGGAACTGCCCATGTTTAAGGCCGGATTTGCCTGCCTTGTCGGACGTCCGAACGCCGGCAAGTCGACGCTCACCAATGCGCTCGTCGGCCACAAGGTGGCGATCATCTCGGACAAGCCGCAGACCACACGCCACACGATCCGTGGGCTGGTGCATCGTGAAGACGGGCAGCTTGTCTTGATTGATACACCTGGCGTGCACAAGCCGCGGACGCTTCTGGGTGAGCGACTCAATGAGGTCGTGCGCGAAACCTGGGGTGGCGTCGACATCATTGCCATGTGCTTCCCCGCCAATGAGCAGGTTGGTCCTGGTGATCGCTATATCGCCAATGAGATCGGTGCGATGCGACGCACGCCGAAGGTGGCCATCATCACCAAGGTTGATCTCGTCGATCGCGCTTCCATCGCGGTACGGCTCATGGAAGTGGATCAGTTGGCCAAGGACTTGGGTTTTGCATGGGCGCATTTGATCCCGGTGTCGGCAAAGAACGGCGAGCAGGTCGAGGTGCTCATCGAGCAGTTGATTCCGATGATGCCGGAGTCGGCACCGCTGTATCCGCTAGGCGAGATCACAGACGAACCGGAAGAAACACTGATTGCTGAGCTCATTCGCGAAGCGGCCCTTGATGGGGTTCGCGATGAATTGCCGCACTCGATCGCCGTCGTCATTGAAGAGATGACACTTCGCGAGGGCCGCCCGGAATCCGACCCGCTCATCGACGTGTATGCGGTGCTCTATGTCGAGCGCGATTCACAGAAGTCCATCGTTATCGGACGCGGGGGAGAGCGGCTGAAGAATGTGGGCATGATCGCGCGTCAGGCGATTGCGCCGATTCTCGGCACCAAGGTCTATCTCGATATCCGCGTCAAAGTCGCCAAGGACTGGCAGCAGGATCCCAAGCAAATGCGACGACTGGGCTTCTAGTCGGTGTCTGACTCATCGGTTTGGGCCAGTTCAGGGACGAGCTCGTAACGCTTGCCGTAGGTGTCTACGACGGCCAGTACCGCCGCTGCGAGCGGAATGCCGATCAGCGCTCCGATAGGGCCGAATACCTCGGCGCCGATGAACACGGACGCCAGGGCAAGGGCCGGATGCAGGTCCATGGTGGCTCGACTTACTCGCGGTCCCAGTACGTAGTTCTCGATTTGCTGGTAGACGGTTGCAAACCCGGCAATCCACAGGCAGTCGACCGGCTGGCTGGCAGCCGAGAATGCGATCGGCACGATGATGCCGATGTAGGTGCCGAAGGTGGGAATGAACTGCGACGTCACTCCGGCGAACAGACCGAGGGGCATCCAGTAGGGGACACCGATGAGCCAGAACGCGGTGACATGTGCGCCAGCGGAAATGGCGGCAAGAATCACGCGGGACACCACAAAGCCGCCCGTCTTGGCGACGGTGATATCCCAAACCGTGATGAACACTTTCTGGCGATCAGGGCGTAACCACGATGCCACAGTGCGGCGCAGCCCGTGTGATTCAGCACTGATGTAGAACGCAAACATCACAATGGTCAACGTGGTAAACACGAAGCCGACAACGCTGGAGACAACGCCCATGAGTCCGCCGGCAACGCTGCTGGCGATAGAGGCCACCTTGTCCGGAGTCAGACTCAATTGATCGGTGATGGCAGTAGCGCTCAGGTTGGTGTTGAAGGTGCTGTTCGCCCAATCCACCAGCGAGTGAATGACATCGGGGAGCGCTTGCACAGCAGATGACAACTGACCGAAGAAGAGCCCACCGAACACCGAGAGAAACACCGTGACGGTGACGAACATGCCGAGCAACACGAGACCGGCACCGCCGCCTCGTTTCATGCCACGGCGCTCGAGCGCTGCCACCGGCGGCTCCATCGCGATAGCGAGCAGCCAGGACAGCAGCAGCATGAACAAGAAGTTCTCCGTGACGCCGAAGAGCCACTGCAGTGTTTGCAGGCCGACCCAGAGCGTCAACCCGGTGATCATCGCGCGACGCACCGTCCGCTGGTCAAGCCGCAAGGTATGCGTTGGTTGTTCCTGCGTCATGTTGCCTCCCTCGCCGAATGTACTTGCCGCAGCGCTGGGCTGGCCCTTGCGTGGCGTGCGTGTCCAAAGACGACGGCACGGCAGAATCGCCATATGCCCGTATTTCGCGATGAAGCAATCGTGCTGCGGACGCACAAACTCGGCGAAGCAGACCGCATTGTGACGATGCTGACTCGCCGGCACGGACGGGTTCGAGCGGTAGCCAAAGGCGTTCGACGCACGTCCAGTCGATTCGGTGCGCGCCTCGAGCCTTTCACGCTCATCGACGTGCAAGCGCATATCGGCAGGTCGCTCGACATCGTGAACCAAGTCGAGACGATTGCCGCCTACGGTGCGCAACTTGTCGACAGTTATCCGCGATGGACCGCGGGACAGGTCATGCTGGAGGCGGCGGAGCGTCTTACTCCAGAGGATCGCGAACCTGCGCCGCAGCAGTTCCTGTTGCTGGTCGGTGGATTGAAGGCACTTGCTGAGGGGGTGCACGAACCCACCCTTGTGTTGGATGCCTACCTGCTGCGCTCGCTCGCCATCGCTGGCTGGGCTCCATCCTTTTCGGCGTGCTCCCGCTGCGGTGCTGCAGGTCCACACCGCTGGTTTGCCGTCACTTCCGGCGGCGCCCTCTGCGATAAGGACCACATCGCTGGTGCCGCCGCACCGTCCCCGCTGACACTGCAGTTGCTTGGGTCGCTGCTTGCTGGTGACTGGGAGACGGCAGACGCGAGCGAATCCAAGAACCGCCGTGAAGCCTCCGGTATCGTGGCGGCGCAACTCCAGTGGCACTTGGAACGGAATCTTCGGTCGCTGCCGCTGGTCGACCGTACCGGGTGAGGACCCCATGGCCAAGCGCAGTTTCAATGCACCGCCGCTGCACATCTCAGGTGAAGCGGCACCGGCATTTCCCAACGTCCCCAAGCACGTTGCGGTCGTCATGGATGGCAATGGGCGCTGGGCGCAGCAGCGAGGCCTGCCGCGAACTGCGGGGCACGAAGCCGGCGAAGCGTCGTTGCTCGACGTTGTCCACGGCGCGCTAGAACTTGGCATTCCGTGGCTCTCTGCATATGCATTCTCTACTGAGAACTGGAAGCGCTCACCGGAAGAGGTTCGCTTCCTCATGGGGTTCAACCGCGACGTAATCCGTCGTCGGCGCGACGAGCTGCACGATCTCGGCGTTCGAATTCGTTGGATCGGCCGTGAAAAGCGTTTGTGGCGCAGTGTGATTTCGGAACTCGACACCGCGACAGAGATGACCGCCGGGAATCGCAAGCTCACGCTCACCATGTGCGTAAATTACGGCGGTCGAGCGGAGCTCGCCGATGCGGTTACGGCGATCGCAGAGGATGTCCGCGCCAAGCGATTGGATCCGTCTCGCATCGATGAGCGACTGATTGGTCGCTATCTCTATGACCCAGAGATGCCTGACGTGGATCTCTTTATTCGGTCGTCTGGCGAGCAACGCACGAGCAATTTTCTGCCCTGGCAGGCGGCTTACGCCGAGTTGGTGTTCCTTGACACCCTATGGCCCGATGTTGATCGCCGGAGTCTGTGGGAGGCCGTATCGGTGTTTCACCAGCGTCAGCGGCGTTTTGGTTCCGCCTAGCCTGCAGAGATCTGGATTTTCTGCGTGCCGACCTGCCAAACCATGGCGCAACAGTTGCGCGAGGAGGACAGTGGAGCCATGCGTACTTCAGCGAATCGAATACTTGCCTCCATCGTCGCCGTGCTCGTCGTCAGCGGCTTGGTGATTGCATCCGTGTCCTCCTCTTGGAATGCCACTCCACGTGATCCCAAATCTCCCGAAGGCGTCGTGCAGACCTATTTGGAAGCGATTGCCGCTCACGACGCTGACGCGGCGCTTGCCCAACTCGAAGTCGACACAAAGTGCACCGCCGCGAACTTCCAGCAGATGTACTACGACAACAGTTCTCGAGTGAATTTGGTTGATGTGAGCATTACGGGCGATGAAGCGAGCGTCCAGGTGCGGATTGAGCATGGAAATGGAGATCCCTTCGGTAGTACGTGGAATGAGGACCAGTACTTCCAGTTGGTCCGAACTGGCGATTCCTGGCGACTGCATGGAATGCCGTATCCGGTCTACAACTGCGGTGAGGTGCTGAAGTGATCGCCGTCTCGTTCGTTCCCCTCTTCTTGCTCATCGTGTTTATCTTGAGTCTTCGGGGGATGTCGCGCAGCGGTCCGAGCGAGGGGATGGGCACCGCGGTTCGCAGGTTCTTCCAGTACGCCGTCCAATTTGTCTTGGTTGCCGTTGTCGGTGCTGGTCTCACCCTGTTGCTTGGACGACTGCTGCAGCGAGACGTTCTGGTTGCATCTGATGGTGATCAATTGGCGCAAGGGCTCGCCTTCACGCTTGTCGGCGTGCCGTGTCTGTGGCTGATGGTGCGTTGGTCCGCTCGGCGCATCGCAGCGGAGCCTCGCGAAACCTCGTCTGTGCAGTGGTCCTGGTATCTGTCACTCGGCGAGCTCGTGCCGCTCACGGTCTTCCTTATGTCCCTGCCCGATGTGTTGCTGTGGGTGGTTCGGGCGGGTCCCTATGACGCTGGTGCTATCGCACGCAGCGTGGTCTGGGGAGCAGCTTGGGCGATCCATCGTCGGGTGACGCGCGCCACGACCGCACTGGGTGTCCTGCGCGACCATGAACTTGCCGGTGCTGCACTTGGATTGTTGACGGCAGCGGTCGGACTGGCGAGTTTCATCGCGAGCTCGATGCATGCGGCCATTTCGACCTCGGAGACTGTCCTGCTGTCCGATACGCATCCGACCGTCCGTGCGGCTGTCAGTCTCGCTGCAGGCGCTAGTGCTTGGTATGTCTATTGGATTCGCAGCGTGCACCGATCACAGCGCACTCTGCACTGGCACGTGTACGTCATGGTCGCCGGCGTCGCGGCAGGCCTCGTCACGGCAATCGCATCCTTCTCGACTGCGCTGTATGACGTGTTGGTGTGGTTTGTGGGTACACCGAACAGCGCCATCGCAACAACGCATTTCAGTGGCTCGATCGATGCGATGGGGGCCTTCATCACCGGCGCGCTGGTGTGGTGGTACCACCGTCGGGTGTTGGCTGAGGCTGGTGCTACAACCCGCGACGAAGCACAGCGCGTGTATGAGTACATGGTGTCGCTGATCGCCCTAATAGCGGCTTCCATCGGAGCGATGGTCTTGCTTGTTGCGCTGCTCGAGTCCTTCACGGCATCGGCACTCCTCGCCGGCGACGGTGCAGGCAACACCTTGCTTGCCGCGACCACGCTGCTATCGGTTGGCGGCCCGCTTTGGTGGTGGTTCTGGCGCGAAATAGGTCGCGCCGTGAGCGCGGATGCCAAAGTCGAATCGGCATCTCCCATTCGCAGGGTCTACTTGTTCCTGCTTTTTGGTGGAGTGGGGGTCGCTGCACTCATCGCTCTGCTCGTGACCGTGTACCAGTTGCTCGCGGATATCGTCGCAGGCAATCTTGGCGAATCGACATTACGCAGTATGCGCTGGGGAATCGGCGTGCTCGTCACATCTGCCGCCGTGGCCTCTTATCACTGGCGCGTCTATCGCGCGGAGCGCTCCACGGAACCAAAGGTGGAGCGGCGCTCGGTGCTGCTCGTAGGACCGGCCAACGAGGATCTGGTCAACGAACTGCGCAGGCGATTGGCAGTGCGTGTCGACGGGTGGACGCGCCTTGAGTCCGATACCGCTGTGTGGACGGTCGATGCTGTTGTCGCAGCGCTCGAAGATGTTGTTGCTCACGATGTGCTGGTGATCGGCGAAGCCGGCGCACTGCGTGCAGTGCCAGTTGAACGAGGTTGAAACTCAGCAGCAATCGGTGCAGGTGCCAACGATTTCGACAGTGTGTTCGATGTCAGTGAACCCATGCGTCTGGGCGGTTTCCTGGCACCATGCCTCAAAAGTTTCGGGCATAACTTCGACGGTCTTGCCGCAGACGCGACAGAGCAGATGATGATGATGCTCGGGGGAGCAATGGCGGTATTTGGTCTCGCCATTGTCTTGCACGATGCAATCGACATCGCCGAGTTGTGCGAGGGCACCCAGATTCCGATAGACCGTGGCGAGGCCAACCGGCTGACCTGCAGCGCGCAACCCCGCGTGGATTTCTTGAGTTGTGCGGAAGGTACCGTCGTGCCGGAGTAGCGCAAGAATCGCTTGACGCTGCTTCATGGTGCGCGGTTGAACAGATGCTGGGGTCATGACTATTCGATCAATGCCATCTGGTTCACCACAGCGAACATGAGAACCACGCCGACCACCGTGCTGATCAAAGTTGCGCGTGATGAGTGCCGACTGTGGGCTTCGGGCAAGATATGAGACGTAGCCAAGTAGACGAGCACGCCTGCGAACATGGCGAGGTACTGCGCCAGAAACTGATTGGACACCATGAGCAGAGTGCCGAAAGCGGCACCCGAGGTTCGTGCGGTTCCGTCCAGGAGTAGCAGCCACTTCGCACGATTTCGCCAGTTTCCAGTTTGGATGAGCAGCGCTACGGTATTTAGCCCATCGCTAAAAGCATGTGCGAGCACCGCGAGCGAAACCGCGAGTCCGATGGCCGTGGACACACTGAAGGCCAGCGCTACGGCCATGCCGTCGAAAAAGACGTGGACCACCATGGCAAGTGCGCCGACAATGCCGGTCGTGGAATGTCCATGCTCGTGTCCCGATTCACTGTGGAGATCGGAATCAAGAGGCTCGTGGGTACCGGAGTAGCGCTCAAGGACGTGTAGCAATAGGAAGCCAGTCACGAAGGCCACGGCAACGCTCGGAACATTGCCGATCATCATGGTGTTGAGCGCGAACACTTCCGGCAGAAGGTCGAAGGAGACCAGTCCGAGGAGTAGGCCGGCGCTCAGCCCCAAGACCAGATGGAGCCGCTGATGGGAACGGAGCGCGAGCAAACCGCCGAGCGCAGTTGCTGTGACGGTGAGTAGCGCAATGAGGATTGCCATAGGCCGAGCCTAGCAAGAATGAGAATCATTCTCAATTCGTTGTGGCTACATTCGTCCTTGTGCACGATTGACGACGACCATGAGCAGGCCGACGAGTACGACCCCGCGCATCACACGGGCAAGCGGCGTGAGCAGTGGCCATGACAGCATGACGAGCCATAGCAACATGAGGAGCAGCAGCCCAAGCAGTACGGCAGCGAGCACCGGACTCGAAGCCAGGAGTCCGCCCACCAGCAGCAGGCCAGTGAAGAGCGGGAAGATCCAGCGAGGCAGTCCGTGGAGGCGCAGAAGTACAGGTGCCGAGGCGCGCTGCAGTGCTGACTGGCGGCGTGCCGGGACAATGTTTTGCTTGGGTTGCCGAGGCTCTGCGGGGCGCTTGGTGGGCTTGGCCATGGACTTATCGTGGCATAAGCCGCACACCGAAATCGCCGTCATCCACCGGTCGAACTATTCGGATGAAAGACGCGAGCGAACGGATTCGGCAGCTGCAGCACCGAGGCCGATCGTGTCCGCATCGAAAGCCCTCGCAGAAGGTGCATCAACCACGCCGTCGGCGTCACAGTGATGCAGTACCTCGAAAGTTGTTGGTTCATCGATCGATTGTGACAGCAGCGGAACTGTGTGCAGTTTCACGTCGAAGGAAGACATCGCCCGGCGGTAGTCGCCTACGGATGCCCAGCGTGTGATGATGATTGCGAGCTGCGGATCGTCAAGGGATGCCCCAATGTCTGCTCCGATGCACAGTTCGTGCGACGCGAGGGGCGCCAGCGCTGTGCGTGCGTTCGGCAACCAGGTCTCAAGATCAACTATGCGATAGCGGGTGGCAACGGTGAATGCGGTCGGTTCCGACATGCCGCAAGCGTAGACTTGGCCCATTGGCCACCGTGCCATAAGCCGACAGCCAGCCGGAATGGAGCACTCATGGCAACCGATCGTGTCGATGCAATCGTCAACCTTTGCAAGCGCAGAGGATTCGTCTATCAGTCCAGCGAGATCTATGGCGGCAGCCGCTCAGCCTGGGACTACGGCCCGCTTGGCGTCGAGCTCAAGGAAAATATCCGCCGCGCTTGGTGGCAGTACATGGTGCGCGGTCGCGAAGACGTTGTGGGTCTTGACTCCTCAGTGATCCTTGCCCCGCAAGTGTGGGAGGCGTCGGGTCACGTCAACGCGTTCGTCGATCCACTGACCGAGTGCAAGAAGTGCCACAAGCGCTGGCGCGCTGACCAACTTGCCGATGCCTTCACCGAAAAGCATGGTCGCGAAGCTGCTGGCATGCAGGAGATCACCTGCACCAATTGCGGCACCAAGGGCGAGTTCACGGAGCCCCGCGATTTCAACGGCATGCTCCGCACCATGGTTGGTCCAGTTGAGGACGCTGCTGCTGTGCATTACTTGCGCCCTGAAACCGCACAAGGCATCTTCGTGAACTATCTCAACGTCGCGAACTCCTCGCGCAAGAAGCCGCCATTCGGTATTGGCCAGACGGGCAAGAGTTTCCGCAATGAGATCACGCCGGGCAACTTCATCTTCCGCACGCGCGAGTTTGAGCAGATGGAGATGGAATTCTTCGTCAAGCCAGGCACCGACGAGGAATGGCACGAGTACTGGCTTGAGCAGCGCTGGAGCTGGTACACCGATCTCGGTATGAAGGCGGAGAACATGCGGCGCTTCGAGCATCCGCAAGAGAAGCTCAGCCATTACTCCAAGCGCACCGTGGATATTGAGTACAAGTTCCAATTCGCGGGTAGCGAATGGGCCGAACTCGAAGGTATCGCCAACCGCACGGACTACGACTTGCGTACACATACCGAGAAGTCGGGCACTGATCTCACCTACTTCGATCAGGAGACAGGTGAACGTTGGACCCCGTTTGTCATCGAGCCTGCGGCTGGACTCACGCGCTGTGTGCTCGCCTTCTTGCTTGACGCCTATGACGAGGATTCGGCGCCCAACACCAAGGGTGGCGTAGATACGCGTGTCGTGCTTCGTCTCGACCCGCGCTTGGCACCGATCAAGGTGGCAGTCCTGCCACTGAGCCGCAACGCCGATCTTTCGCCCAAGGCCAAGGCCATCGCGGCAGATCTCCGTCGCAACTGGAATGTGGACTTCGATGATGCCGGAGCTATTGGCCGTCGTTATCGTCGACAGGATGAGATCGGAACGCCGTTCTGCGTCACCATCGACTTCGAGTCACTCGATGACGATGCTGTAACGGTTCGTGAACGCGACAGCATGGCGCAGCAACGCATGCCCATCGCGGCTCTCCGTCCATGGCTCACCGAGCGCCTTCCCGTCTGCTGAGTCGATGTTTGCCGACCTGTTCGCAGGCGAGCGGCCCCTCATCGTCCTCGCGCCGATGGCGGGGATCACGAACCAGGCCTACCGGACCTTGTGTCGTGAGGCATCGCACGCGATCTACCCAGCCGGAGCGGCGGCGTTGTACGTGTGCGAGATGATCACATCGCGCGCATTGGTTGAGCGCGACGCCGAAACGATGTCGATGATCGAATTCGGTGCGGACGAATCGCCGCGCAGCTTGCAGTTGTATGGCGTCGATCCGAAGATTGTGGCGAGCGCCGTGCGCATGATTGTCGCCGAGGATCGCGCCGATCATATCGATCTCAATATGGGCTGCCCCGTGCCGAAGGTGACGCGGAAGGGTGGCGGTTCGGCGCTGCCATGGAAGCGCGATCTGTTTCGTAGCATTGTCGAATCGGCAGTCACTGCTGCGGATGGCAAGGTGCCGGTCAGTGTCAAGATGCGCAAGGGTATCGACGAGGACCACCTGACGTTCATCGATGCTGGACATGCTGCTGCAGATGCCGGCGTCGCGTGGGTCGCACTTCACGGGCGGACTGCGCTGCAGATGTATTCGGGCCATGCCGACTGGCAGGCCATCAAGACGCTAAAGCAGGAACTGCTCGAGCGCGGAGTGCCAGTGCTTGGCAACGGAGACATCTGGACTGGGGCGGCTGCCGTGCGCATGCACCGCGAGACCGGCTGTGACGGTGTTGTGGTCGGTCGGGGCTGTCTCGGTCGTCCTTGGTTGTTCGGTCAGATTGCGGCCGCGTTCGACGGCGCTACCGCGGATGCCGAGCCCGATCTGCATGGCGTCAAGCAACTGATGATGCGACACGGCGAATTGCTTGTGGAAATGCACGGAGACGAGGGCAAGGGCTGCCGCGAGATGCGCAAGCACATGGCGTGGTATCTCAAGGGATTCGTGGTCGGTTCGGAGATCCGACAGCAGTTGGCGCTCATCTCTTCGCTTGCGGAGTTCGCTGCGTTACTCGGGCAGATCGACGGGGAACAGGCGTATCCCGTCATCATTGCAGAGGGGCCTCGTGGGCGTACTTCGTCGGGTAAGTGGGTCGCGCTACCCGAAGGTTGGCTGGACTCTCGCGACTTGGCGTCGGAGACTGATCTCTCTCTGGCAGAGATTGGAGTGAGCGGCGGCTGATGGGCATCTTGCGCGTATTCCGTTGGATTCGACGACTGATCTCTGCGGTGCTGGTGGCAGTTATTGTGTCGTTGGGTGGCACGGCGCTCTGGGTCGTCGGCAACGGCATCCATGACGATCGCAGCCAGTCCGATGCGATTCTGGTGATGGGTGCCGCCCAGTTCGATGGCGATCCCAGCCCAGTGCTGCGCAATCGACTGCGCTACGCCTTCGCCTTGTACAGCACTGGCGTTGCCCCGCGCATCATCACCGTCGGCGGAAAGCGCACGGGTGACCGCTTCACCGAAGCGGCCGCGGGGCGCAAGTACCTGCATAGCAAGGGCGTTTCGTACAGGAAATTGACCGCGCTCGGCGTCGGCACTGACACCTATTCGTCCGTGCAGGCGGTGGCTGCATGGGCCAAAGCCAACGGGGTCAAGCGCATCACGGTAGTTACAGATCGTTGCCATGACGCACGAGCCACAGCAATGCTGCGCTCCTTCGGTTTCACGGTGCGCGGGGCATCGCCTGCGACTGGTCCGGGCTCGTCCCTGACCTGGTCCTACATAGCACGTGAAACGGGCGGTCTGCTGCGGTTTTGGTTCGTGAACGACCATGGCGTCAGTGCCACCTGACACAATCAACCCGTGAGCGCCTTCGTCAACGACGATCTGCCCAGCGTCGGATACGTCGCTGCCGATGAAGTGCGCTTTGTCTTTGAACCGCCGAAGCGCGCCGATCGAACGGCATTTGCACGGGATCGTGCGCGCATCCTGCATTCGTCTGCACTGCGGAGGCTGGCGGCCAAAACGCAGGTGCTGCAGGCAGGTACCGCGGATTTTCCCCGCACACGACTCACGCACACCCTCGAAGTTGCGCAGGTTGGCAGAGAACTGGGCGAGTCCCTGGGTTGTGATCCCGACCTCGTCGAGGTTGGCTGTCTCGCACACGACCTTGGGCATCCGCCGTTCGGCCACAACGGTGAAGCGGAACTCGCTCGCCTAGCTGCCGAGATTGGCGGATTCGAGGGCAACGCACAAACGCTGCGGGTGCTCTCGCGATTGGAGTCCAAGACCTTCGACATCCACGGTCGATCGGTGGGACTCAATCTCACGCGCGCCGGTCTCGACGCGGCTATCAAGTACCCGTGGGGTCGCGAGCACAATCCAGCCAAGTTCGGCTACTACCAGGATGATGAGCATCTCTTTCGGTGGGTACGACTAGGCGCCCCCGACGGCCGCAAAAGCTTCGAAGCGCAAGTGATGGATTGGGCCGACGACGTCGCCTACTCCGTGCACGATGTTGAGGACGCCGTGTTCTCTGGACATGTGGATCTTGCAGGCGTCGATCTCGCCGACCAGCGTGTACCGCTGATTGCACTGTGCCAACGTGAGTATGCGCCGACGGTTGCCACCGAGGAGCTCGCCGCAGCGTTGGATCGGCTTACCTGCCTTCCCTACTGGCCGAGTTCGTTTGACGGCTCGCAGCGGTCGTTGGCTGCGCTCAAGAATCTGACGAGTCAACTCATCGGCCGCTTTTGCCAGGCAGCCCACAGCGCCACCCGAACTGAGTTTGGTGCCGGTCCATTCACGCGTTATGCAGCGAATCTGATTGTGCCCACCGACGCACGGAATGAAGTAGCGGTGCTCAAGGCGATGGCAGCGCTGTTCGTTATGCAACGGGAAGGGGCCGAGACGATCTACGTCGAACAGCAGACGGTTATCCGCGATCTGGTGGGGGCCCTCCACGCAGCAGGGGAGTTCGGCTTGGAGTCTTGGCTCCGGCTGTCGTGGCGTGCTGCCGCAGATGACGCAGCGCGACTCCGCGTTGTCATCGATCAGGTGGCGAGTCTGACCGACATCTCAGTGCGCGAATGGCACTCGCGCCTCTGCCGCTAAGCCCCACCCGCATACACTCAGACGTATGGCGCGCATCAATGACGAGGACGTTGCGCTCGTCCGCGAACGCGCCCGCATCGACGAAGTTGTCCGCGAATACGTAGCGTTACGCAGTGCTGGCGGCGGCTCACTCAAGGGCCTGTGCCCCTTCCACGACGAGAAGAGCCCCAGCTTCCATGTAACGCCAGCCAAGGGCTACTGGCACTGTTTCGGCTGCCAGGAGGGCGGCGATGCGATCGGTTTTGTGCGCAAGATCGACGCCCTGCAGTTCAACGAGGCCGTTGAAAAGCTGGCGAGCAAATTTGGCATCCAACTCCGCTATGAGGAGGGCAGCAGTGTCCCGAATCGCCAGCAGGGGCAGCGCCAGCGCTTGGTTGAAGCGCACGCAGCTGCGGCCGAGTTCTACGCCAAGCAGTTGCGCCTGCCGGAGGCCCAGACCGGACGTGCGTTCCTTGATGGCCGCGGCTTCGATGCAGCGTCGGCGGATCACTTTGGCGTCGGTTATGCGCCCAAGGGTTGGGACCACTTGCTCAACCACCTGCGCAGTCGCGGCTTCTCGCAGGAGGAGTTGTTGCTCGGTGGCTTGATGAGCCAAGGGCAGCGCGGCATCTACGACCGCTTCCGGGGACGGTTGGTATGGCCCATCCGCGATCTCAGCGGCGGCGTCATCGGATTCGGCGCGCGCAAGTTGTACGACGATGACGATGGTCCCAAGTACCTCAATACACCCGAGTCGCCGATCTACAAGAAGAGCACTGTGCTCTATGGCATCGATTTGGCTCGCCGCGATATTTCCAAGCAACAGCAGGCAGTAATCGTCGAGGGCTACACCGACGTCATGGCGTGTCATCTCGCGGGCATCACGACAGCGGTGGCCACGTGTGGCACCGCCTTCGGAGCTGATCACATCAAGGTGCTTCGCCGATTGCTCATGGATGACGACTCATTCAAGGGTGAAGTGGTGTTCACTTTTGATGGTGACGCGGCCGGTCGCAAAGCCGCGATGCGAGCCTTCGAAGATGACCAGAAGTTTGTTTCCTCGACCTTCGTCGCGGTGGAGCCAAATGGGCTGGACCCGTGCGAGCTACGCCAGCAATCGGGCGATCTCGCTGTGCGCCAACTGATCGCCGACCGCAAGCCAATGTTCGAGTTCGCGATTCGTTCCACCTTGGCCGAATACGACCTGAACACTGCCGAAGGCAGGGTCGCCGCGCTTCGCGCCACTGCACCGATCGTGTCTCGTATCCGCGACCACGCCCTCCGGCCTGAGTACACCCGACTTCTCGCAGGCTGGCTGGGACTCGAGACAGGGCAGGTCTCGCAGGCGGTGAGCCAGGCGCCCAAGCAGGCCCGCAACTCTGAGACGACCGCTTCCCGTCGTGCTGAGGAGGTTCCGGCAGTCGCTTCAGCGCGTCGAATCGTCATCCCCAACTCGGTGGAAGCACGGGTCGAGCGGGAGGCGCTCAAAGTGGCGCTCCAGCACTCTGCCGCTGTCGCGGATTGGTATGACGTCGTCGAGCGTGACGCCTACACGGTTGAGCCGTACCAGTTGGCCCATGATGCGATCCAAGGCTCTGGCGGTGCAGGTTCCGCCGCTGAGACGGGTTGGTTCGACCGTGTGTTGGAAGCGGCACCGGATGATGCGATCCGCTCGATTCTCACGGCCTGTATGGTCGAACCGATTGCGCTTGAGGCGAGTGCAGATACGACCCGCTACAGCACGAGCGTTGTGGCACGGCTACTCGAACTTGACGCCACGCGGCGTATCGCAGATCTCAAGTCCAAGTTGCAGCGGATTGAACCGGAGAGCGACAACTACCAGCAGGCTTTCGTTGATCTCATCTCGCTGGAACAGCAACGGCGCGAACTGGCTGATCAAGCGCGCGGCGCCTGAGCAGGATTTGGCTCGCCTGTAATCGCTGGTAATGTTCCGCCCGTTGTCCAGTTCACTGGGCGATCCCCTGTAGCTCAATTGGCAGAGCAGCCGACTGTTAATCGGCAGGTTCTTGGTTCGAGTCCAAGCGGGGGAGCAAGATCTCTGCCGCCGCCTTGTGCGGCTTTTTAGCTTTGTGCCGAACGGTGGATCCCTACAACCATGTCGTGCGGTTGACGGTTGGTTGCGGTTGACATATGGTTGCAGACATTAATCCGTAGGGAGAACGCAATGCTGCGAGCAGCCGTACTGGACTCGGCCGCGACGATCACCCACAGTGAACTAGAACTCCTCCTGACGCGGCTCGTCAATGAAGATGCCCCACGCGCTGCGCACCTGGCGCGCGTGTTGGAACGCGGTCTGACCATCGAGCCAATCCGGCGCTTTGCGCGAGTTTGGGATCTGTCGTCCAGCGAAGCCGCCGCAGTATTCGGTGTATCAAGGCAGGCGTATGCCAAGTGGCTGACGTCAGGCGTTCCCGGCAATCGCGCTATCGATGTCGCCGCAATAGACGACGCAACGGAGATGTTGCTTCGTTACGTGAAACTCGAACGCATTCCGGCGGTAGTTCGTCGTGAGGCTGACCGACTCAAGGGGCAGTCGCTGCTTGAACTGGCGCGCGAGCATGGCGCCATCGCGCTTCGCGAGGCGGTGCGCACCACCTTCGATTTGCGGCGTGTGCAGCCGTAATGTCGAGGCTGCCGATCTTGGAGGTGGAACCCGCCAAGCACGTGTGGTTGCGCGTCTGCGATCCGGCGTGGATCGATCCGCTCGACGCATCGCACGCAGCCCGCACCGGCGGTCGCTGGAACCCACCGCATTCTTGGGATGCGCTGTACCTGAACCGTGACCTGTATACGGCTCGGGCTCAGATCGCTCGCTTGCTCCAAGGAAGTCCTGTTGAACCCGAAGACTTGGCAGATGATGCCTTTTCGCTCGTTGCGGTCACTATCCCCGCGGGACTCGTGGCGCTCAATGTTGTGACGGGTGAAGGCATCGCACAACTCAAACTGCCTGCCAGTTATCCGCTGAACTCCAACGGGCAACTGGTTTCTCACGCTCGGTGCCAAGCGATTGCTGATACCGCGCACATCGCGCAGCTCGACGGCGTGGAGTGCCGATCGGCTGCAACGCGCGATGGTTCCGGTCGCGAGTTTGCTTGGTGGCCGCAGGATGGGGCACGCGCCGTTCAGATCGGCCGTGTTCGAAGGTTCGGAACCTGGCGGGACGCCGAGTTAGATGACACCAAACGACTATTTGCTTTGCCGTAGGTCGCGCCTCAGGCAGCGATGGCTACGTGGGACATAATGCACAACTCCGCACCGCTTGTCGTCCTGACGTGTCCCGTAACCGCGCCGCCGGCGCGTGGCTGGGAGTTGCAACAACGAACATGGCAGGCTGAGGAACCAGAGGGCAGTGCGCTTTGCAACGACTACGCCGGCTTGTACACGGCATAATCGCGAGGGAGTCCGTATGACGACGTTCCGAGAAGCGGTTGCGGCTGAACGACCGCTACAGGTTGTCGGCGCCATAAACGCCAACCATGCATTGCTCGCGCAACGGACGGGCTACCGGGCCATCTATGTGTCCGGCGGAGGCGTCGCGGCTGGATCACTTGGTGTTCCCGATCTGGGCATCACCACGCTCGAAGACGTCCTGGTCGACGTTCGCCGCATAACCAACATCTGCGACCTGCCGCTGCTCGTTGATATCGACACCGGTTTCGGCACCACTGCTTTCAACATTTCGCGCACAGTGCGCGAGATGGGTCGCGCCGGTGCGTCCGCCGTGCACATCGAGGATCAGGTGGCGGCGAAGCGCTGTGGACATCGCCCCAACAAGGCGATCGTGTCCAAGGGAGAGATGGTCGATCGCATCAAGGCGGCCGTGGATGCCAAGGTTCATGACGACTTCACCATCATGGCGCGAACCGATGCCTTGGCCAATGAGGGTCTGGATGCGGCGCTCGAACGCGTCTATGCCTACGTGCAAGCTGGTGCTGAGATGGTGTTCCCCGAAGCGGTAGCTGATTTAGCGACCTACCGGCGATTCGCCGAAGTAGCTGGCGTCCCCATACTGGCCAACATCACGGAGTTCGGGCACACGCCACTGTTCACGGTGGAGGAACTTCGCAGCGCTGGTGTTGCAATTGCGCTCTATCCGCTTTCCGCTTTCCGGGCTATGAACAAGGCTGCGGAATCGGTGTACGAAACGATCCGTCGAGACGGCACGCAGCATGCAATCGTGGACCAGATGCAGACGCGAGACGAGTTGTACGAGCGTATCGATTACCACCGATACGAGCGGGCGCTTGACGCTTATCAGGGCGATTCGCAATGACCAGCCCAGCACCGAAGAAGTCGGTTGCGCTATCCGGCGTCACGGCGGGCAATACTTCCTTGAGTAGCGTCGGTCGCGCTGGCAATGACTTGCATTACCGCGGGTATGACATCACCGACTTAGCCGCTCAGTGCGAGTTTGAGGAAGTCGCTCATCTGCTCATTCACGGAACGCTCCCGACAATGCCGGAGTTGGAGGCCTTCCGTTCACGACTGATCGCTGCACGGATACCTCCGATGCGCGTTCTCGTCGCGCTCGAGCAATTGCCGAAGACAGCGCACCCTATGGATGTACTACGCACCGGCGTTTCCGTGCTGGGCACGCTTGAGCCAGAGGCAAACAATGGTGATGCCGCGGATGCGCGCCGGATTGCAGAACGGTTGCTCGCCTGCATGCCCTCCATGCTTGCCTACTGGCACCATTTCACGACCTCTGGGTACCGCATCACGTGTGTGACATCGTCTCGATCGATCGGCGGCCATTTCCTCGAACTCCTGCATGGCGCGCCGCAGAGCGTTCAGTGGGAACGCGCCATGCACGCGTCGTTGATTTTGTACGCCGAACATGAATTCAATGCATCAACGTTCGCCGCTCGTGTCATTGCGGGTACGGGCAGCGACATCTTCTCCGCGGTTACGGGTGCGATCGGTGCGCTTCGTGGGCCAAAACATGGTGGTGCGAATGAGGTGGCGCTTGTAAACAATTTGAATATCGGCATCGGATCGTTGCCGGACCGCGGTGATCACGCTCCGCCACAGATCGAGTGAAGTACCACCGTCGGCACAACCCAGATCGGAAAAACACCAGTAAGAGGCCGCGCCGAGCGGACTCTCGCGGACAGCACTCAGTACCTGTGGCGTGGCAAGATCGATGACGTCCTTGGCGCCTTTCGTTGCCAGCGAATACAGTCCACCACCCGACATCGTGATGTTGTCCGCCTGATGTGACCGATGGATCATGACAGCACTCCGTGACTGCAGACTTCTTTTACCCTGTATTTCAGAAACTCAGCGAGACATCCCTGTGATGTGAGCTGCAGGCGGCAACATACAGAGCCTGAGGTTTCGATAGGCGTACCTGTTGACGAATACCGATTGTCTCCCGCAACACTTTTTCATAAACGGCAATCTTGTTCGCGAGTTTTTCATCCGCCAGCTGACGCCATTCGATCTGTTTGGCAAACGCTGCAATGGCCTTGTCGACTTGTCGCTCAAGGCCTTCTGCTGATCCGGGGATTTCGCACGTAGCGCAGAACGCGCCTTCGACAGCGCCGACTTGACCTCGGATGCTCCTTCAATGTCCCCAAATTCATCGGCCAGTGCCTTGACCACATCCACCATGTCCGCTGGCTCGTTGTCCAGCACTTGCTGCTTTAACTCCGGCAGTTTTCGCTCGAGCACCAGGAATGCATCGGTAGCTGCCAGCGTTGCTTGCAGGTCGGCAATCGCGGCATAACCCTTGTCGGCGGCGCGTCGATAGTCGTTGCGTGCCGTAACCTCGGCATTCAGCAAAGTGGTATAGGTCGCGTGAGCCGATTCCCACTCGGGAGGAATTCCGGCCAATGCCTGAGCTTGTTCTGCTTTCAGCGCTTCGATACGTTGTGCCAGGCGCTCACGTCGCTCGGTGACGGTATCGCCACGCACCCGTTCACGCACCGTGGTCAGTTCGTCGATGATCGTCTGCAGATCACGCACTTCTGCCTCGATATCACGTACCACCGTATGTAGCGGACGATACGGTTTGCTGCCAGCCAGTACCTCCTCCTCGGCGCGCTGCGCGCGCTGCAGCAACTCGAGCGCACTTTCGGCATGATCAAAGCTGTCGGTCACTGATTGGGCCAGTTTCTTTGGCAACATGGTGTAGTCGAGTGATCGCGCGTCGTTGATTGCCGTCATCAGCACAGCATTATCCTTGGAGAACCTCTCGCTGATGTACTCCTCGATACAGTACTGCAACTTGGGATTCCTGGGCGGCGGCGCCGTTTCGGACAGCAGCGATACTCGATTCGGCAGGTAGTTCACGAGCGCGGGGAAGTACCCAACGATTGCGAGCGCGACCAGCTGCAGCAAGATGAACGCAATCACCCCTTTGTACATGTTGATCGTCTTGACCACGGCCGGTGCCACACCACGCAGGTAGAACAGTGCAAATCCGAACGGCGGTGTCAGAAATGAAGTCTGGATATTCAGACCGATCATCACGCCGAGCCAGACTGCGGTGATGTTCGCCGACGGATCGGCCAGCAGAATCGGAGCGACTATCGGCACCACCACAACAGCGATCTCGATGAAATCGAGAAAAAATCCCAGAACGAAGATGACGGCCATGACAATGATAAACTTGGTCCAGAAGCCGCCAGGTAGACTGTTGAGATAATCACGTACGAGCTCCTCACCACCGAACGCACGGAAGGCCGCCGTCAGCATTGCCGCGCCCAGTAGTATGATGAACACCAATGAGGTCGCCTTGGCCGTTTCCACCATGACCTCATACAGTGTGTTCTCGATCCGGTGTACCCGTATGCCACTCCAGATCAACGCCAGTAGCAGAGTGACCACCGCCACCACTGAGAACACGACACCTATCACATCACGGTCTGTCTTGATGTTCTTGACGTTGGTGTCGAACAGGTACAGCGCCAAAGCCACACCGAGCATCCCGATCAGCGCCAACACCGCAGGTGCGTAGCGGCCGCGTCCCGCGCTCAGGCGGTAGCCGGCCATCAGCAAGGCCCCCGCCGCACCGATGGCCCGCCTGGTTGACGGTAGCTATACCGGTGATGATAGAACCGAGTACCAGGAAGATCAGTGCCAGCGGGGGTATCAGGGTACCGAGTACCATCAGCAGGAAATATCGATCGCGAGCGCCTTCGAATTGGACAGCCGGAGCCTTGGACGGACGGAGCAGTGCATACACCAGGATATAGACCATGTACAGGCCGACCAGAATCAGACCGGGGACCAGCGCGCCCAGAAACATCTCACCGGCACTGGTCGAAGTCACCGCGAATTCCGACGGTACGGTGATTTCACCCGTCGCCGCCTTGTACAAAGCCTTGCGCATGGTGCCCGCCTGATCGGTGGCACTGGCCAACTGGTCTGCCAGAATGATCAGCACGATGGATGGTGGAATAATCTGACCGAAGCGTCCCGGAAGCCGCTATCGTGCCGGTGGCCAGCGCCTGGGAATAATTATTACGCAGCATGACCGGCAAAGAAATCAGTCCCATTGCAACAACGGTTGCGCCGACGATGCCGGTCGTGGCCGCGAGCAGTGCACCGACAAACACTACCGAAATACCCAGACCACCGGGCACTGGTCCGAACAACTGGGCCATGGTGAGCAACAGATCTTCGGCGATCTTCGAACGCTGCAGCATGATGCCCATGAAAATGAACAGTGGAATCGCAATCAGCGTGTCACGTTCGACCTCCCAGTAGATCCCGCGCAGGTTGGTCACACCCGCACTCAACCACTGGCCTGGCCCGTCCTGGGCAAAGTAAGCATCGGCACTGCCGGAGCAGCTAACCGCACAACGCGGCAGTCGCGATGGTGATAATGGCGGCCCCCGGCAATGCAAACGCCACCGGATACCCTGAGCCAAGCGCCAGCGCCAACAGGACAATCAGCAAGGTTAGAAAAACAAGTTCCATCCGAGCCTGTCCCGTTGACTAGTGAGAGGTGGTCGGTTCCGCATCAGGATTGACGCCACCGGGATCCTCACGGTAGTCCGCATAAGCCTCGAACAGCTGACTGACGAACTGGATCAGCATCGTTATCGCGAAAACAGCCAGGAATCCGGCCATCAGGTACTTGGTGTACATCCCGAAGCCAGACTGGGATACCTCAAAATTCGACAGTGGTCCATAAATAATCGAAGCCTGTCCCTTGAAACCGATGATGATGACCGTCCAGCACAGCGACATGCCCAGCAGAATGGCGCCGATCGCATTGACGGCGCCACGCGAACGACGAGACAACGCCTGATAAAAGACGTCAACGCGTACATGGCCTTCCTCGAGCAACGTGTAGGCGCTGGCGAACAGGAACAGCGCCGCGTACCAGAAACGGACCAGATCGCCCATGAACGCCTGTTCGTAGGAGAATATGAATCGTGTGATGACGATCGCGAGTTCGGCGACAACGATCAGCAGCGCGAGCCAGTGAAAGCCGATGGTTCGGGTGATCAGTGCCACCAGCATCCCGAGCACAATCAGCGGCAGGTGGATGTGGGTGCCACGATACTGTGATCGTCCTAGCTCCCTCACCATATCGGCACCGACCAACTGCTCGAGTAATCCCTCCACACGCAGAAAAGAAATGGCCATATCGGCCAACCCGACGAACACCACCGCCCAGAAAAAGCCACGCACCAGGTAGGTATTGAATCGGCTGATCGGCCGGCATCGCTGCGCAGTGACGTAGCGCGGGTACGGATTACATACACCACAGCAAGCGCGATGCCCGCCGCGTATACTGCAAGCTGCAGCAACGATGACAATGGAAATTCACCGGCGAGAAGCCTGGGAAGTGGCGCCCAGTTCCTGGAAACCGACAGTGTGTTGTTGATCAGGTAAGTCACCAGCAGGGCCAGCATGGACCAGCCAAAAACGCGCATGATCGGGGCGGGTTGGGTGTCGTGATACTGATCTGGATCCATAGCTCACTCCATGTCCAAATACAGCGGTTTATGCTAGCGCCTTCGCGTAGCGGAAACAGGAAAAGCCGACAGATTCAGTCTCCCCGTTGTACCTGCTTAAAAAAGAGATGGGGCTGAACCGCCCCATCCCTGACCCCACATAGGAACCGTGCCGCGAGACTAGATGTCCAGTACGCGGTTACGCTGATTACTGAACCCGATCTCCGCGAGCTTCATCCAGCCACCGAGTTCCGAACGAGCCTTTACGAAGCTGTCGTAAACCTTCGCCGCCAGCGCACTGTGTTCACGTGTTTCCTCAAAAACTTCGGCCGAAGCATCGCCAAAGCTGTCGTAGATCTCTTCACTGAACTGCCGCAGCTGGACACCGTTTTCAGTGACCATCTTCTGCAGGTACTCACCATTTCGGGCAACCGCTTCATCATACTGGTTGGCGTGTTCTTCATAACAGGCCGCGGTGATGAGGTTCTGTTCATATTTTGACAGACCCATCCAGAACTTTTTGTTCATACCAAAAGCCAGCGAACTGCCGGCCTCGTGCATGCCGGGGTAATAATAGTACTTCGCCGCTTCATAAAACTTCATAAAATAATCGTTGTACGGTCCAACTCACTCGGTCGCGTCGATCACCAGCCCGGATACCAGGTTTGCATAGATCTGACCACCAGGCAGTGATACCGGGGATGCACCCAGTTTGGCCATGACGTCACCACCAAGCCCCGGGATCCGCATCTTCAGACCCTTGAGGTCATCCGCGGTTTCGATTTCCTTGTTGAACCACCCACCCATCTGGCAGCCGGTGGAACCACATGGCAGACACTTGATACCGAAACCGTCGGCCGACTTCGCTCCCAAAGTGCCTGTCCGTCCATGTACTTGATCCACGCCGACCATTCAGTGGTGGTCAGACCCATCGGCACAGCGGTAAAAAAAGCCCATGCCGGATGTTTGCCTTTCCAATAGTAATCGGCAGCGATATAGGCCTGAGCGTTCCCGGACGCCACTTCATCGAACGAGTCAAACGCGCCGACAGCGTTCTCCAGCGGCAAAGTATTCGGCTTCGATCCTGCCCTCGGAAAGCTCACCGATACGGGCAACCAGACGCTGTGCGCTGGTTCCGAGACCCGGAAAATCTCGTGGCCAGGTTGACACAACGGTCAATTTTGTCTTGCTTTGCGCAATCGCGGGCGCCGAGGTAATGAGCCCGGTAGAAGCGGCAGCAACAGCACCGAAGCCAGCCGCACCGGTGGTAAGAAACTTACGTCGAGACATTATGAGAGATCCTCCGAAGTTTAGGAATGAGTCGACGGTCCTTACGGATCGCATTTACGAGTCGGCTCAACTACAGAATTACACCACAGCGGGTTCGTCCTGTCCGAAATTTGGTAGGTAAAAAAGTGAAAAGGCCACGGTTCCGTGACTGATATCATCTCCCCTTCAATTCGCGCACTGTCACGGTGCCAACAGGACCACACAGTAAGTGCGCAGGTCTGGCGTCATTTGTACCCACGATGCCAATTTTCAGGCGCATGAAATTCGGATGAAAATTCGAAGCCGGCGGTCCGACAAAGGAGAAATATTGGCATGATAATTATCTGACACAGCATAGTGGCGTATGGGCGGGTAAATAGTGTTACGGTTCTTATCAGACGACGTTTTTCTTAAACCCAACTACACTTACACGATGGCAAGGTAATCCTGGATTTCCTGCAAAACCAGAGAGTTACTTCGAGTCCCCAAAATTACAATATTTAAAGATACACGGTTTCGAAGCCGCTAAGACTGTTAACAAATTGAATGAACGACCAATGACGTTGATCCTCTGCTTGGTAAGGAGCGTCGTTCAGCCTCAACCGCTCGGTAACGGTAGGCTTACATGGGAAGTACAGCATGAACAAGTTTTATCTGTCTTGCAGCATTATGCACTCTGGCGCTGACCGGCGCTGCCGAAGCCCGTTCCGTCCAACACACCTTTGCCACACAGCTGCAGGAAGTACGCACCGGTCATTTTAACGGTACCGAATACCTGACCATCCAGATTCCAGCCAATGTCGGGCCAGCCAGTTGCCGTGGTAATGTGCTGAAAATCGATATCGGCAGTTTCAAATCCGAAGACAAGCAGCAAGCGATCGAAGCCATTGCCCTATCCGCCATGTTGAACGACGACTCGGTGCTGATCACGGTGCCGCTCGGCTACACCGATTGCATCGACGGCAAACCCACGGTTTCGGACATGTACCTGCTGAACGATCAATGACCGAATCCGCATCGGTGCCCCTCGCGCTGCCTTGGCTCGGCTAACACGCTGAACCCCTGACTGAATTTTTCTGCACGCCCTGTCACAGGGCACCGAATCTCCGGTTTTTTGCGTCCCGCTTTCCGGCTCTGGTTCTTTCAACCCGCACAGCGGCTGCGCACCGCCAGTTGGAGTCGAGGGGGGCTCTGTGGCTCCCGTAGGGCGAGTCTGCCTGCGCCCGCAGACTGCGTTGCTCTTTCTCGACATAGCACCACTATGCCTTCGAAAGAGTGCGGGGCCGCCGCGGCCTTGCTGCGAACGCAGGCAGACTCGCTGAACCCGCAAATATCATGTGGACGGACCACCAGATCAACCTCTAATACTGAGCATAAAGCCGAGCACTGCAACAACGCTCTCAATTGTTTAAACTAAACGGAGCAGCGCTGGTGAAATTCACTGGCTTCACTCGCTGTCCGAATCCGGCCAGGACCTCTTCATACCTGAATTTACAGCAGATCGAGGTCACCATCAGCAGGCCTCGGCCCGTTCCTGCCATTTGCCAGCCTAGGGGAAATCGTCTTGCGCATAAAAAAGTTGCTGGTCGCCAACCGATCCGAAATCGCTATCCGGGTATTTCGTGCGGCCAATGAACTCGGAATTCGAACAGTCGCCATCTGGGCTGAAGAAGACAAACTGTCACTGCACAGGTTCAAGGCCGATGAGGCGTACCAGGTGGGCAAGGGTCCGCATCTCGATCGCGACATGGGACCGATAGAATCCTATCTCTCCATCGACGAGATCATTCGTGTGGCTCGGCATGCCAACGCCGATGCCATTCACCCTGGTTACGGACTATTGTCCGAAAGCCCCGAGTTCGTAGATGCATGTCACGCGGCCGGCATCACGTTTATCGGACCTTCGTCCGACACCATGCGTGCGCTCGGTAACAAAGTGGCGGCACGCAATCTTGCGATCCAGGCCGGCGTACCGGTGGTTCCTGCCACCGTGGCACTACCTGACGATCCCGAACAGATACACCGGCTAGCGGAGGAAATCGGTTATCCGGTGATGCTGAAGGCGTCCTGGGGTGGAGGTGGTCGTGGCATGCGGGCCATTCGTTCGGCCACCGACCTGATACGCGATATCACTGAAGCCCGGCGCGAGGCCATGGCTGCGTTCGGTAACGATGAGGTTTATCTGGAGAAACTGGTCGCCGCGCCCGTCATGTCGAAGTACAGATTCTCGGCGACACCCACGGCAACGTCGTGCATTTGTTCGAGCGGGACTGCAGCGGTTCAACGGCGCAACCAGAAAGTGGTTGAGCGTGCACCCGCGCCGTACCTCAGTGGCGAGCAACGCCACGAGCTGTGCGCTCGCTTGCGCTGAGGTGGGCGCGCGCGTCGATTACATCCACGCCGGCACCATCGAGTTTCTGATGGATATGGATAGCGGGTCATTCTACTTTATCGAAGTCAATCCGCGCATCCAGGTCGAGCATACCGTCACCGAGGAAGTCACGGGTGTCGACATCGTCAAGGCGCAGATCCGGATTGCTGGAAGGCGACGCATCGGTGAGCACGGAATCGGGCGTGCCGCGCCAGCAGGATATCCGGCTCAACGGCCACGCCCTGCAATGTCGGATTACTACCGAAGACCCGAACAACAACTTCGTACCGGACTACGGCCGTATTACGGCCTATCGCGGTGCCACCGGCTTCGGCATTCGACTCGACGGCGGCACCGCGTATTCGGGTGCTCGTGATTACACGCGTTCTACGATTCGCTGTTGGAGAAAGTAACGGCTTGGGCGCCCGACTCCCGACGAGTGCTATCGCGTCGGATGGACCGTGCACTGCGCGAGTTTCGTATTCGTGGGGTTGCGACCAATCTGACGTTTCTGGAAAATCTCATCGACCATCCACGGTTTCGCCACGCTACTACACCACGCGCTTTATCGATTCGAACCGCCGGAGCTGTTCGCCGGGTGAAGCGCCGCGACCGTGCCACCCGGCTGCTCCGATTTATCGGCGATGTCTCGGTCAATGGTCACCCCGAGTGGCAGGGCGCTCCGGCCACATCCGCGGCCGACCATCTGGTGCGCCACCGCACGCGGGTCTGCCCGCGACCATCCAGGACGGACACGCGCCAGCTGCTCGAGCGCGACTCGGCCCGGATCGCTTCGCGCCGCTGGATGCGCGCCAAAAGCGCATCCTGCTCACCGATACCACGATGCGCGATGCCCACCATGGTGTTCGCGACGCGCATGCGTTGCTACGATATGTCGGAAGATGGCGCGGTCTTACGCGCACGCGCTTGCCAGCAACTGCTGTCTCTGGAATGTTGGGGTGGCGCGACCTTCGATGTCGCGATGCGTTTCTCGAGCGAGGACCCATGGGAGCGTCTGATCAGCATTGCGCCAACGTATCCCCAACCTTTGTTGCAGATACTGCTGCGCGCCGCCAATGGTGTCGGCTATACCAATTATCCCGACAATGTGGTTCGTTACTTCGTGGAGCGGCGGCGCGCGGCGGGGTCGATCTGTTTCGTGTATTCGACTTCGCTCAACTGGGTCGACAATATGCGCGGGTCGATGGACGCCGTGATCGAGCCGGACAAACTGTGTGAGGCCGCGATCTGTTACACCGGCGATATGTTCGACCCAATCCCGATCGAAAGTACGATCTCGAGCTTACTACCTGGTCCTGGCGCGCGAATTCGAGGAAGCCGGCGCACATATCCTGGTGCTCGAGGATATGGCCGGGGTGATGAAACCGGCGGCCGTTTATACGGTCCTGTTCCCGGGACGCTGCGCAACGCAAGTCAGACCTCCCTATCCATTTCCACACGCACGATACCAGCTGGGATCTCCGCGAGCCACCGTACTCGCCTCGGTAGACGCTGGCGTCGATGCCGTGGACGCTGCTATGGATGCGCTCTCGGGCATGACGTCGCAGCCCTACCTCGGCGCTCTCGTCGCGGCTCTGCGCGGGACACAGCGCGACCGCGGGACTCGATCTCGCGGCGATCAGGCAGATTTCGGTTTATTGGGAAGCCGTGCGCAATCAATACGCCGCATTCGAATCGGATCTGAAGGGGCCGGCCTCTGAAGTCTATCTGCACGAAATGCCGGGCGGGCAATTTACCAACCTGAAGGAACAGGCGCGCTCACTGGGCCTGGAATCCCGTTGGCATGAAGTGGCGCAGGCCTATTCCGACGTGAACCAGCTGTTTGGTGACATTGTCAAGGTGACACCGTCTTCCAAAGTTGTCGGCGACATGGCATTGATGATGGTAAGTCAGGACCTGTCGGTAGAGGACGTAATGAATCCTGACCAGGACATGTCGTTCCCCGACTCGGTCATTTCACTGATGCGGGGTGAGCTCAGTCAGCCACCCGGTGGTTTTCCGGAAGAGGTGCAGAAACGGATTCTGAAAGGTGAAAAACCCATAACAGGCCGTGCGGGTGAACTGTTGCCACCAGCTGATCTCGTCACCGACCGCGCGAAGCTCGAACAGGAGCTCGGTCGCGAAGTCAGCGACTGCGCGTTTGCGTCGCATTTGATGTACCCGAAGGTGTTTCGAGAATTTGTACGCGCACAGGATCTCTACGGCCCGACCAGCCGACTCCCGACGCCGGTGTATTTCTATGGCCTCGAGGCCGGCGATGAGATCATGGTGGATATCGAGCAAGGAAAGACGCTCGTCGTTCGTTGCCAGGCCTTCAGTGAAACCAATGACAAGGGTATGGTGCGGGTGTTTTTTGAGCTGAACGGCCAACCGCGGTGGGTCTCGGTTCCCGATCGCGCGCACGGCGCAGCCGGAAGACGCCATTCACCCCGAAGCCGATCGGGGGCAATCCCGCCCATGTTGGCTCACCGCATGCCCGGATGTGGTGGTCGACGCTGTACGTGATCGCCGGGCAGAGCGGGTCGAGTCCGGCGAGTCCTCTGCTGTCGATCGAGGCGATGAAAATGGAAACGGCGTTCATGCCGAATGCGATGGAGTGGTCAAGGAGATTACCGCGTCGGTCGGCGACTCATGTCGACGCCAAGGACCTGCTGCTGCGATTCGACACCTGATTCGAGACACACGTCACTCTGACCGACTCGCGAAACCGAAAATTATCGGCTGCCTTCGACCCACAATTGGGATATTATTCCCATTTTGGTCTGAAAACTGTTGTTCTATTCGAGCAGTGCGCAACCCGGGTGCCCAAAGCGACCGTCGCTACCCGGGAACACAACGCCGATTGAGCCACGATCCCGATGCGAGAAATCATCCAGAAATCAGTCGCTAAACTGCTGCGACCTTTGACCAGGCTGCTGCTGCGGCACGGCGTGTCGCACGCAGAATTCGCCGACTGGTCGAAGCAAGCGTTTGTGCAGTCTGCCGCGAGACACTTTTGCCGTCGGTGGCAAGCCTCCCACGCTGTCCAGAATTGCTGTGGTAACCGGAATCAACCGAAAGGAAGTGAGACGGTTGCTGGAACTCCCGGCTGAACAGTTATCCCGCACCTCGAAACACAACCGCGCCGCACGGGTGGTCAGCGGCTGGTTGCAGGACGCCGACTTTCTCGATGCAGAACAGCGGCCTCTTGCGCTCGAATACGGCGATGCCGACCGCGGGTTTAACCGACTGGTGAAGCGTTACAGCGGAGATGTGCCGGCTCGCGCGGTGCTCGATGAACTGGTTCGCGTCGGCACAGTCAGCAAACAACCAGATGATACGTACCTGCTGAAAAGAATAGGTTACGTGCCACACGACAGCCAGGAAGACATGCTGTTGCTGTTCGGCGACAGTGCCGCCGATCTGCTGGAAACGCTTGATCACAATCTGACCAACACCGACGCACCGGCCAGACTTCAGCTCAGCGTCGTCTATGACAATCTGTCGCAGGAAAGCCTTGAGGCGTTCAGAAATCTCAGCCAAACCAAAGCCGCCGAGCTGCTGAAAGAGCTGGATCGACATCTGGCTTCCCAGGATCGCGATATACACCCGGACCTGCGTGGAACAGGACGTTTCCGTGTCGGTCTCGGTGTTTATCAGATTGAAAACGTGTTTACCGACCACGAGGCTGGCCATGAATCCTAGATCGCACTGTTCAAAATCGCTCAGTCCACGGCTCTCCGCGTGGGTGCGATCCATGACGCTGCCATTGTTGATGGCGGGCTGCGGCGGCGGCATCATCGGTACCGGAGGCGACATCGACAACGCCACCGTCATCCTTTCCTCTTCAGGGAATTCCAGTGTAACGACAGACGGCACTGCCAGCCCGGATGACATGCTGCCGCACGGAGAGGACAGCGCAGATTCAACGACTACCGTCACCGGACGTTACACCAATCTGGTCGCTGCCGGCAATCGCAACGAGGCTCTGCTGACGATTGTGCACGCGATAACCGGACTCGACTCGGAGATACTGTTGTCCACCGACGTCGATAATACGAACCCGTTGGTTCAACCAGCGCTCGGAATTGCGTTTGGTGGGCAGGCGACGATCACGTTGGGCGCCGATGTCGACCATGACGTCGATATCTATCGATCACAGACGATCGGAAGTGAAACGATTGACAGAGCACTCGTTACGCTATCGCCGTTCAGGGGAGTGCCCGGTTCCATAACCACGCTGGTCTTGCGCGGTATACCCGGCGACAGCAGGACTCCAACCGAGGCGTTGCTGCTCGAAGAATCTTCCCGCGACACAAACGGTTTCCCGCGCCTGCGTTTTATCGATGCAGCGACCGGTTTCCGCAGCGATGGTGATTTTGATCTGCTGCTCACGCATCTCGGGACCGGGGACATGATTCGCTTTGACACGTCTCTGTGGAGCTACGCAGAACCCAACACCGGGTTTAAGACCATGACCAGCGGGTTACACCGGATCGCTGTCATTGAACATTCTTCGGATCAACTGGTTGCGGAGCTGGGTACTATCGAAATCGGATCCGATGAAAGTCTGAGTGTCGTAGTGATCGACGATTCAGCAAGCACCAACCGCCCGGCATTGGGTATCGTCACCATCAGAAACTGACCAGCCAAAGAACTGTACGCTGACAAAGTCGGCTGAACCCCTGCAATTGACATTAACGCTGCTTCAGCGTATTTTACTTAAACGTTTTCGCCTGCTTTTTAACTTCATCTTAAACGTTTTCGGTGAGCCAATCGTGCACAATCGCAGCACAATGAAGCAGGTCGCAAGGGCACTGGACCTATCAATCGCAACTGTGTCGAAGGCGCTGGGTGACTATGCCGGTACCGACGCACCTGGTTATCGCGTCATTGCAGCCCAAGACCTTTGTGGCAATGCCGACAACAACAATGTGGTTCCGGAACACACCGTCATGCACGTTATGGATGCCTTGGTATCGCACGGGTGTTTGATTGTCGACGTGACCAATGGCGGTACGGACTTTGCAAAAGCGGTGCCACTGGCCCACATGTGGAAGGCCACGGAACGTTGCTTTGCAGCTGCAAACATAACGCTGCTGCCCCCACTGCAAACGGCCGCCGCAACGACGCAATCGGAACACGCCATGGTGGGGTTTTGCAGTTATGAAAATGGTGATTTGCAATTTTTGGAAACCCGTCAAGAACGTGCCACGGGTGAGCTGTTGCCGTCTCCCGAAACACGGCACGTCATTGGGGAAGAAGGATGTCGAGCGCTGCGGCACGCGTTTGCAATTGTTACCGACATTAGCAAAGACGTGGTCCGCATCGTCGTGGCGGCCAGTACGCAAGAAGCCGGTGCATTGTCCGGTACCGACGCCACATTGGCCGCCACCAAACTTGCCAACGAGTTGCTGGACGATGGAAAACCACTCCAGAATAATGCCAACGACATTCTGAATGGTACCGACGACGAAGGATCCGTGAGTATGAGTCCGCATCGCTTGTGCCGTTACGCCAATACAGCTGCAAACAACACTGATGATAAGTCATCACGCGAAGTGTTTGGTGCGCACACGGACTCGACCTTCATCACGGCCGTTCCCGTGGCGGCGGTTGCCGGATTGGAAGTGTACGACGAAGGCGCGGACCAACCACAATGGTACCGTCCCGAATTGCTGGCACGACGACACTGGCGGGCCGTTCGAGCTTCCGTGGGGGAAGATCCCGATGCCGTGGTTGAGAATGTTTCCGTCCTCAATGACAATACCACTGATGATAGCGTGGTGGAAATACCGTGGCACGCGCGTTACGTTGTCCTCATGCCGGGCGAATTGTTGCAAATTGCGTCGCGCGACGAAGTGCAAGCGGCTGTCCACCGCGTTGTCGTGGAGAGTCGACAAGAAGAAACAGCAATACCGTCATTTCGTTTGTCGGCTCCCCATTTGTTGCGGGGACGTCCCGGGACGCGTTGGGACTGTGACCGATATCTGGGCGGAACTGCAGGATCAGCGTTACTGGAGGAATGCAACGGCATGACCAGTCAAGACATTCACCACGCCATGCAACAGAAGCAATAACCGCACTAAAGACGGCAGCAAGTTCTTTTTGTAAAAGACACCACCTCTCGTGCATGATGTTGTTAAATACCTACGACTGGCCAGTTTTTTTCAAAAACTGTCGTGCGCGTACGTAGAATCTCGTACTTAACACTCCCACATGAGTCATTTTATCGCGTGAATTTTCGTGCTATTTGTACCCCCTGTTTTCATGTGTTCATATGGTCGTCGAGCTGGATCAAATTGTTCCACTGACTTCATTAATATGTATACGAGATAGAAACAACATTTGATCCAGCTCGACGAGTGTTTTTAAAATTTCTTTATCGGGAGGCCTTTACACGGGGATTTGACAGCACGGTCGACTATTTCTGATGGCTTCTCTGAAGAGCGTAGAAATCCCACCAGCTGGCCGGCGCGCACACAGAATCAATCATCGAAACCCGTCCAACTATAGTAGTATCCTATATATATACTATATATACTCTATATATATAGGATACGATGAGTACATGTATGCTGGTTGGCATTCGTGGGTACAACCACATTATGGATGGGTTTAAGTGACGACGCATTGTTCTCGCGTGCGTTCACATTATTTTGTGATCAATACTCCCGAGCGCCTCATTATTCTCACACCGACGATGATTTGAACATTGAACCGTGCACGGCCGTGATTCGAGACCGTCGAATCAGCAAAAAACGGTGTACAACGGTCATGTCACAGGCTACGTGCATATGCTGCGTCGTGTCGGCATGCGGTGTCAGAAACACGGCAGATGAGTAAGCAGAGGTACGAAAAACTGGTGGACGAGGCGGAAGCAGCTGCTCCAGATGAGAAGCCTGTCGACGTCAGTTCAATCGGTGCAATCTGGTGGTCAGGAATGAACCCATTTCCAGACCTGCATGAACAGTTTGCGTTGGCCTAGACAGCTAAAAGAGAGATTGAAGGCAGAGACCAGCAATGTAAAAATTACAAGAGGAATTCAGAGGAGCTGAGGCCATCGCTCAAAGTCACTTTTGGCGATTGGCAATTCCAGATTCCATGTAAGCATGTGACGCAAGCAGGGCTCGAGCTGTGAGACAGCGCTCGAGGCATTGCACTCTCCCACAACTGAGAGACATCTGTGAAAGATGGAAATGAAGACAGGAAATTTGACAAAATAAAAGGCAGGATGCGGAAGCACTGGTGCTCTCGGCAGCATAACATTCCTCGACCTCTTCATTGACGAAAAGAGGGAGTGGACGAAAACCCGCGGGAAAACTGTTGCTTGTTCGTGCACCGTTTCAATTTTGATTCGGACCAAAGACAGCAGGACGGAGATGGCGTGCATTGATGCGGTCTTGAACTTGATTTGTTCATTGAATGGTGAGTGTGCCATTGCAGTGTGCTCGCACTGTGCGGAAGGGACCTTGAGCTTGAATTCGGATGCGAGAAAAAAGAGGATTCGCAATTTTTGTGAGTTCGCAAATGCAGTCACCGACTTGACAATCACAATTTCGTCATCGATTGTTTTCTTTGCATAGGTTTTCATCAATCTTGAGCTGTCACTTGTTTCGCAAGGTAATTAAATCAGCCACGTGAGGTGCATCAAGAAGCATGTCACGATGGCAGACAAGAGCACCGGGTGAAACACCAAGAGCATCATGAACGGCAGAATGGTGAGCATGCGAGGCAGCAGCAACAGCATCATCGACAAGGAATTCAGCTTGTTGTGCTGTCTGTGGAGGGTCAGAATGCATAAAAACTGAAACAAGATTGGCAACAGTGAGATGCAGTCATTCGCAGATGGAATTTGCTTGCAGATTTTTGACCGAGATCGGATGAGATTTGATGCCCCAATTCGCAAGCAGAAATTGAAAATCATGGTTGTTGAACTCAGCACCATTGTCATGCATGCATTTGTTTGGGCGTGGATGTCGACAAAGCCATTCATGTTCAAACACGTGAGAGGCAGCACGGCCATTGCATTCACAGCATTTCATTTCGACAAGGTTCGAGACGGTGTCGATCATCGTCAGAGCACGGAAAGTCATTTGTTGTCCATCAACTGAGATGCGCCAAGGACCAACAGAATCAACTGCGACTTCTGCAAAAGGTTGGAAAAGAGATTCTCGAGGAGGCAAGTGACCGCAGCCGCATCCAGGGTGCTTGCACTGTTGACATTCTCGACAGGATGACATGAGCTCGGCGACACGTTTGTTCAAATTCGGATGACAAAAATGTGTTCCAATCGATGCCATCAGATGAGTCACACCAACGTGAAGCAGTACTTGATGGTACCATTGAACAGTTTCATCGAGCATTGAGTTCGGCACGTAAATCTTCCAATCGGTTTGCAGAGTCGGACGGCAAACAATCAACTCATTGTTGTGAAATGTTCATTTCGGACAGTGCGCAGGATCTTCTGCATGGAGCTGTTGGAGACGAGCATCATTCATTTGTCATTCGGCAATGCGAGTGTGATCCATCGGGTTCGGGCCAGGAGGTACGTTGAGGAAAGATTCTGGAATTCGCGCGGACATGAAACATTCGTCAATGTCATCTTCTGACATGACAAAACAATCAATGACTTTGGGACATTTTTCAAGACAAGCAACAACATCTGGGGAAGAACAAAGAGAAGCAGGCAGTGAGGATGAAAAGGCAGACGGTTGATCCGTCAGAGGAACACCAATGTCATTGTCGACATCTTCGATGAGTTCTTCAAGTTGTGTCAGCTGAGGCGGGACAGCTTCCTTCTCCACCAAAGTCGGAGTCCGTGAAAGGCAATCTGCAACAGTATTTTTGGAACCTTTGACATGATGAAATTTGGGTTTGAATTCTTCAATGCAAAGGCGCCAGCAGATGATGCGTTGAGCATTCAAGTTCTGGCAAGTGAGATTTTTGTGATCAGTGTGGATGTGGAGTTCTGCACCGAAAAGTGCAGTGCAACATTCTTTGAGGACGGCGACGATTGCCAAAAGTTCTTTTTCCATTGTTGTGCAGTTGCGTTGTGCTGAGGCAAGCTTGCGAGTGCAGCATGCGACAGGATGACCTTCTTGAGCAATCATCGCACCGAGTTGGCAGTCTGACGAGTCTGTGTGAATGTGAAAAGGCAAGTTGTGATCTGGGAAAGTGAGCACAGCATCTGTCGCAATGATTGCCTTCATTCTTTTGAATGCTTTTTGATGTTCAGGAGTCCATTCAAGGGTTGATTTGCCTGTGAGCGAGGCAAGTGGTGCAAGAAAGTGAGCGCAATGAGGCCACATGTCGCGGTGAAAATTGACAGCACCGATGAATGAGCAGAGATCAGAGACAGTCTTTGGTGTGTCAAGTTGAAGAACAGCTTCGATTTTCTTTCTCCAAGGTTTGACACCATTCGGAGTGAACCAGCATCCAAGCCAATCCATTTCTTGAACAGCCCATTCACACTTGAGCGGGTTGACAGTGAATCCATTTTCTTGGAGATGAGCAAGCACTTTGCGAACCTTTTCCATGTGCGCATCACAGTCTTCGTCGAATATTCCGATGTCATCAATGAAAACATCAATGTCATTCTTCATGTCTTTGAACATGTCTTCCATGATCTCTTGCGCGAAGTCAGGACTGTTGCAGACACCCATCGGCAATCGCAAACGTCGACACTTGCCAAATGGAGTGACGATGACACAGAGCCATGAGCTTTCTTCATCCAATTCGAAAGTGCAAAACTGCATGGAGATGTCGATCTTGGTCATGTATTTGTATTTTTGTCATTTGCGAATGACGTCTTGGATGCGAGGCATGCCGCACTGTTTCCGGATGAGCATGTCATTCAAAATGCGAAAGTCTGAAACCCAGCGGACACGATTGTCCTTCTTCGGAACAACAAACGCAGGGTATCCATGTTCGGATGCACCACAAGGGGTCAGTCACTCCTTCATCACATGAGTGTGCAGCTTCGCCCTGAAAAAGTTGAGTCTGTCAAAGAGGAACAGGGTAAGGACGAGCGTGATGCAGTTTTGCACCAGGTTTCAATTCAAGATGAATCTTTTTACCAGGGTAGCAACCAAGCTTGCCCTCAAAAAGGCGTTCATGACCTTCAAATGCTTTGAGCAACTTCTTTTTCTGTTCCGCGTCTGAGTGATCTTGTGAGGCAATGACCGATTCGAGCGATTCGATTCCTTCACGCTTCGCTGGAAGAATGTTGCTTTTGTCAGCCGTTCTGACAACCTGAGCAAAGATCATCAGAAAGAGGATCATCAGTGTTGAAATCATCATCATTGACACAAAACATTTCGGGAGTCTGAGAAGGTTTCATCGGAACTTCACGTCCAAACCAAGTCATCATTTTTGTTTCAAACACAACATTGAATTTGTTCGGAATCATCCAATTTCGACCAATAATCACATCATGTCGGCAAGGTGCATCAAACACATAAGCAACCATCTTCTCAATGCGAAGAGAGCATGAAAATTCAGGTGAATGTGCATCTTCAAGGACAACCACCGAGGAAAAGGTGAAACTGCCAGCTGCTGCATGAGCATTTTGAACTGGAACTTGAGCTGGAATGCAACCGGCTGGTGATTTTGATCTGTGAACAAGAGAGAAGTTGGAGCCAGAATCCATGAGAGCCATCATGGCCACATCCACAGGATGCTTGTTGAGGTGCGAGGTTACGAGGGTGCATGCAGGTGCGCAGTCAGAATGCAATTTTTTGGATGAGATTTCTTTTGCAATTTCTTCAGGTGCGAATGTTGGAGGCATGTGCATTTCTTGTGCAAATGTTTGATTTGTGACATCGCTGAACAATTGATCACACCAGTGCTCTTCAGCCTTGGGCTCTGGTGACTGACTTGCCAGTCAACGGCGACCTTCATTGTTCGGGTGCAAAAAATGTGTGTGTGGATTTGGTGGTGCTTGATTCTGAGAATGGCAAGCAGCATGAGTCTGACCATTTAAAGGTGCAGTTGCTGGAGCACCCTGAGAGTGCGGATGGTTTGTCTCATGCTGACCACCTGTTGAGGGGCCGACTTGACTGACATGGTGTGAGCTGTTTGGAGCTCCGTGTCCGTTCCTGTTTTGGGAACCGGCCTGATGATTAGCATGCTGAGCATGTCACTTCTGGTGCGCTTCGGATGCTGGATTAAACACGCAATCCTTCCACTTGTGATTTTTGTCACGAAGATGAGAATGAAACTTGCAGTCGGCATGTGGATCTTGGCGACCGTCTTGATGCTTGTTTCCGCCGCATCTGTCATCATTGTTTCCGCATCCGCATTTTCCATTGTTGTCACTGGAATTTGAGCCACGGCGACAATGATTATTGTTGTTGCTTGAGTTTCCTCTGTGGTCACTGTTGTCATTGCGATCAGAATCACTGTTTCTGTTGGATGAACACGAGGGGTTGAACTGCGGAGTTGACTCCAATTCGCTGAAGAATTCGGCCATTTTTCTCAATGTGGTGCGATTCTTCTCATGCTTTTCACCTGAAATGACATGCTGAGTTTGCACAGCTGAAGGCTGCATGTGAAAGTAAATGGATTTCAAATGCAAATCAGTGAGAACCTTCTGCGGATCAGCCATTGGAGGCAACAATTCTGCGTGAGTTCCAATCAATTTGAGACGTGCAGCCAATTCCAATTCTGTCATGTTCCTGGGTTTGCGTGCTTTGTCAAGACAATCAACGAGACAGTTGTGAGATTTCTTGGAAAAGAAGGTGAGTAAGAATGCAATGTGAGCTGCGGTGAAATTGTCTGACGTTTGATCCGTTTCAGCTGGGCAGTCTGCGCATGCGAGATCCCATGAGGTGCGTGCTGTTCCGGAGACAACTTGTCAAAAATACTTAAACTTTTGCACTCCATCCAAATTGCACTGATTGGCAAAGCTGTCAAATTCAGAGAGACAATGCAAAATAGCTTCCGAATCTTCCATCGTGTTCACCGGAAGTGTCACCTCATGAGAATGAAGAATCATTTCATGACATGCTTTCGCTGCAGGAATGTCCTTGATTTCTGCCAATCGTTTCAACAACAATGGTGACTTCTTCTGCAGCTGTTCGAATTCAGTGTTGTTGTTCTTTCAGTTTGACATGTTTTTGACACCAACGCTGAGCAGAAAGATGCGACGTGCGATTCTCAACTTCCAAGCAGTTCGCTTTGACTTCTTGTTTCTTTTCCTTTTGATTTTGCTTTTCAATTTCAACAATGGCTTCCTTTGCCAATTCCAAATCTTTTTCCAATTGCAACACAAGAGACTTCAGTTTCGACAGATCAGCAGGCACAGAGGCTTCTGCACAGAGTGCGTCAGCCTAGACAGCTAAAAGAGAGATTGAAGGCAGAGACCAGTAATGTGAAAATTACAAGAGGAATTCAGAGGAGCTGAGGCCATCGCTCAAAGTTACTTTTGGCGATTGGCGATTCTAGATTCTATGTAAGCATGTGACGCAAGCAGGGCTCGAGCTGTGAGACAGCGCTCGAGGCATTGCACAGTCGCGACTTTTTCTGAGTCACATGACATGATTCAATGACGCCATTGTTGACTTTTCATGTCACAATGACCCTGGAAATGTCAAATGCACTGGGTGAGCAGGTGAACCGAGCTGAACCAAGCAGCAAGGCCACAGTGCTGTGACATGACCATTCTGCACTGTTTTTTGCTGATTCAACGGTCTCAAATCACGGCCATGCATGGTTCAATGTTCAAATCATCAACGGTGCAAGAACAATGAGTCGCTCGGCAGCATTGATCACAAAAATGTGAATGCACGCAAGAACAATGTGACGTCACTTGAACCCAACCTTGATGCAGTTGCACCCATGAATGCCAACCAGCAAAAACTAACCAACGAGCAACCAGCATTAACCAGCAGCTAAGCACCTGCTGCTGGTTTCTTTCAGATTCATCAGGACAGTGACCAACTCACAAGTCATGTTCAGTGAAAAGGCAATCGGTCATTTGCATGTTTTCAGGCAGCAAACACATCTAATCACAATTTTGTCTGCGTTGTCACAGTTGACAGGTTCCAAGCGCAGGTGGCCATGTTTGGGACATTTGTTCCGGGTTACTTTGCAAAATGAGGGAAACAACTGTGAAACAAACAGTGGCCTCACAAAAATCTTCAGCTCTCGCAGCCAACTGTCACCACATTTTGAATCAAACACTTTGACTTTGGCACCATGATGCGACCCTCTCTGCACTTTCTTTGGTCCCTTCTGCCCTGAATGCAGCAAAAAAACTGATAGCATTCGTAATTGCATGTTTATTGTCAAGGGTACCTAGCTTTGTTTGTGCTCTTTCCAGTGTTTTGAAAGCCATTACAATGGTTTATTCATTCGCCAAATGGCCGCAACCAAAAACGATGTTTCTTCATCTGTCGGCACTTTCTTTGGCCATTCTGCTGCATGTACACGACAATCAATCAGTAAAATGAACTGTCAAAATGCTCTGAGCTGTTGATAAATGCTTTGTTGGTGTCTTTTTATGTGTGTCAGTGTGCCAGAATGATTTTAATTGTCAAGTTCTTTTTGTTTTGTTTGATTGTTGAGTGCTCGCGGTCACAAAAAAGCTCCACACATTCAAAAATGCACACCAAAAGTACTGAAACCTTTGAAACGATCATAATTGCTCCCTTGCTTGGGTGAGATAATCCTCCTGGGATCATTTGTCGCTGTCCGAATGCGGAAAAAGGCAGTTTCTGCGGCAGTTTTCAGCTTGCAATGCGCACGCTCCTGTGCCTCAAGCGCAGAGCCATAATTTTGGATGAAAACAGTGCAGTTAATTTCTGCAGACATTGACTGCAGCAGTCTAGTACTTTTAATCAAAACAGAGAAGCTTCATGCTGTCATGAATCACAACATGATTACCATGGTCGAGTTGCCACGCAATCGAAAAGAAGAACGAAGGATGCTTGGCGATGACTGACCGTTGGGAAGAAGAGGATTGAAATGGCATGATATTTCTACTTAAAGAAAACATGTCTGAAGAACAAGAAAGGGATGTTTTCCAATTGAATGATCGAAAAAATTTCAACCAATTCGCCGGGTGAGCATCTGCACCCTGGCTTTTGCTCTTGATTTATTTTCGAATGGGAAGCACTTTTGCGTCAAAGTGTTCTCCATGACAACAAGGAATTTCAACTTTTAATGTATTTGGCAATTTGCACTGATGCAGAATGCAAATTGCGAAAGCATTTTTATTGACCAGAAGCCTCCCGACAGGGAGAACACTTCGATGCAAAATGGACAAAAATTATCACGGGAAATCTCCATGTCAAATGCTGGGATGTCACAGGTCCTGGCAAATGCCGGCCACCTGGGCGTGGAACCTGTTGTTTGTTTCAGGCCTTATCTGAGCCCACCTCGACTGAAGTTTGCTTGGGACCAGTTCTCGAGTGAGGTCAGTGAGGCACTCGAAGATGCTTCCTCTGTGCAAAGCAATTGTTATCATCCACAGAGATGATGTTTCACGAGGTTCACAGAAACCTTCACTCCTTTTGAGTTCAAGATGGCTGCAGCGGTCCCCTTTGCACTCAACCCAGCGGCAGCCAATGATGATGTCCTCGACTGCAACACAAGAGAGTCACAGAACCTCTTCAAGGCGAACACCCACTCGCTTCACAGTGACGAAACCCTCTTTGGTGCGGAAGCAGCTGCACTCGAAGGTTTCGTCACTGCGCCAGCTCGCCGCACTCGCGAAGCTTCGTGGGAGGCCGTGCTCACGGTTCCCGTCGACATCGATGACCAAGGAGTGCCTGTTGCCTGGTGCAGAGAACCTGTTCTTGCTCGACCATTGTGGTGAGTTTGAACTGGAACACCTTCAGCTCTGTTCGAGCACTTTGTCGATGAGGAGACTCGACAGGCCCAAGACAATTTCCAGATTGTCACGGCTGTGCTTGACTCTCTCAGCAAAGATGCGCAAGCCAAAGTCATGCCCTGCCAGGATGAATTCATGCCCAAAGGAACTGAACAACATTTCGGCCCTGTCGCTGATCAAGGTCATTGTGCGCGAATTGGACATTGACACGAATGCAACGATGATGCACATTTGCCAAGACTCAAGTGAATTGGATGAAGAGTTCGCACGTCAAGCCTGTGACGTCATCACACTGAACACTTGTGTCAAGTCCAAGCTCAAGGCTCTTCACGCACGAGGTGAGCAAACTTTGGATTTGCTGCCAAATTTGTTCAAGGCATGCGAGTCTGCTGAGGATGAGGATTTCTGAAAATATGTCACGGACCGCAAGATGCAGTGCGAGGATGGGAGTGACCTCACACCTGAACAGTTGATGGTCACTGCTGCCAACAAGCACAAGAATCTGGTGCTTGCCAAGATGCACAATCATCCTGCTCAGGACCAAGAACGTATTCTTGCTCTTGAAACCAAGCTCAAGAAGCACAGGACGAATCTGATGCACCATTTGGCATCAAAAAACCGTTACTTGCAAGCAGCTTCCAAGCTCCGACTCCCTCGACTTCATTGATTCAACTGTCAGAACCTGGCATTCATCACACTTACATGTTCTGCAGTCACTTTTGCAGCTTACAATGTGGACGGATTGATGCTTGGCAGCTCAACTTTTTGACTCTGACAGTGGAGAAGTTGGCATGAACAACCGTCGCTCCAGCTGTGTGTCTGACCAAAGATCTGATTTTAGCAATACAT
>CAWATP010000009.1:0-170073 GCA_963784905.1 uncultured Actinomycetota bacterium
GGGATCGCCGTCCCGTTATCGCCCACGTGCAACTGCTTGATGCGGCAGATCTGCCGCGTTTCCATCAGCTCGGAGTGCTCGCCAACTTCTGCCCCTTGTGGACGCAACTGGATCCAATGCAGGCCGTGTTGTCAGCGCCGCGGATTGGCGAAGAGCGCACGGGACGTCAGTACCGCATGCGCTCCCTTATCGACGACGGGGTCACGCTCACCTTTGGTTCTGATTGGCCCGTCACAAGTGAGGTGCCCCTCGCGGGACTCCCGGTTGCTGTGCACCGCCAGACGCCGGATCGATTCCCACCCGGTGGCTGGATCTCGCACGAGGCGATCACGATGGGGGAGGCGCTGCAGGCTTACACCGCGAACGTCGCGGTGCAGGCGTTTGCGGAGGACGAGTGGGGCAGGTTAACGCCGGGCTTGCGCGCAAATTTCATTGTGCTGCAAAGCAATCCTTTGCTCATGGATCCGCACGATGTTGCAGCGTTAACGGTGGATCGCACCTATCGCAACGGCGTTGCGCTGCACATCGCGTCGTGATTTGGCTGTGTCAGCGGCTAACTTCTGCCCCTGAGTCGTTCTATTTCCCGACGATCTCGTTTCGTGGGACGACCTGCACCTCGATCACGGAGACCAAGCAGCGCGCGTTCTGCCTTCGGTGGTTCGGCCGGAGTGCGATCCTCGTATTGCTCGATTGCGACAGCAGCTCCGACTCGGCGAGAGATGACGCCGACGACAACAACAATGCGTTCGCCAGCCGGTGTTAGTACGCGAATACTGTCGCCCGCGCGCACTGCGTGTGCGGGCTTCACGTTCTTGCCATTGAGTTTGACGTGCCCAGCTCGGCACGCATCTGCTGCCGCGGATCGCGTAGGAAAGAGTCGAACAGCCCACGTCCATGCATCGACGCGCACAACTGTGAGCCCATCTGCAGACGATTTGGCGACCATGCCTGCAGCCTACGGAACCGTTAGGCAACGAGCCGTGTAGCCGCTGGATTACCTAGAGGTCCAACAAGTCCATTGCCGCACGCAGACAGGCGACCTGGAGATCCGTTTGGCCGAGTGATTCGTATGTCGTTGCCATCTCTTGCCAGGTGGCCGCGGCCGAGCGCCTGGCCCCGCTGCTCTCGAGCAGTTCGCGGGCCGTGAGCAGCAATGCCAGCGATCGATCCACCTCGCCTATCGACGCGAACGTGTGCGCCGCCGCCGCGGTAATCCGCGCGCGGAAGCCAACGTCTTGCCCCACCGCAAGCGCCATGGCCGCTGTGGCACAGGAAATTGCCGTTTCCCGTGCATGGCATCGTGCGGCCAACTCGGCACGCGTCGTTAGAACGAAAGCCAAGTCGATGGAGGCGTGCACATCGCGAAGAGTCCTTTCCGCTTCTCGCAGCATTCCATCCACCAGCGGCATATCGAAGGTGTCGGATTGCATGGCCAACCAAGCTGCATTGTTCTGCATCCGAGCGACCGTCCGTGGTTGGTCAAGATCGCGCAGAATCTGCAGCGCTTCGAAGGCGGCTGTTGCAGCTTCGGCCAGCCGGCCGGACCGTTCAAGCACCATCGACCGAGCCCAACGTTGTGTGGCCGTGGCCCACAGGCCCATGCCAATCGCGTGCGTCCTTGGCTCTGTTAGATCGAGGGCTCGGATCAGATCGCCGGTCTCGCAGTACGTTCCAGCAAGCGTGGCGCGCAGTTCAGCGACCAGTTCCTCGTCTGCGTTTGCATCGAATTCCTGCAGTGCCCTTTCTGCCACGTCGATGGAAGCCTGGAGCTCACCGGCGTAGCGAAAGCAGCGGCACTTTGCCGCGGTCGCGCGAAAGTGCAGGAGTGACTTCGGTGCACAAGTTGCCAGTGCATCGCGTAGTAATCGCAGCGCCCCGAGAAATTCACCCTGCCGCTCAAGCGCAATCGCGGAGTAATAGGTGAAGTTTGGCGCTGCAGGCGACAGCTCCGCGAGCATCTCATTCGTACGCTGCCAGTCGCCGTGGCGCAACGCTGCTTCGATGCGAATCGCTCGCGCGTGGTCAGTGTCAGCGATGACGGTTGTGCTCTTGAACGGAAACCCCATCCGCACTGCGAGTGCCATGGCGATGGGATCACACGTTAATGTTCGCGCAGATTCAATTCGTTCGAATTCGTCGGCACTGACGATTCCATCTGCGGCCACGGTGCGCCAAAGCCCCAAGGCGAGTCGCGCGTCCCTGAGTCGTGAACCAAAGCGATCCATCATGCCCCCCGGGCGAAGACGCTACGGCATGACTGTTCCAAAAGGGACCTACTTGCGTCAGGAAGCTTGGCTGTCGTTCAACATTTCGGGGAGCAGATCAATGTTGCCGCCGGCCCCGGCAGCGGATGGAGTCTGGATGTACGGGGATTCCCCACAGTCGTCGTACGGGCAGGAATCGACCACGACGATAGGGGCCTCTCGGCCGGCCGTTCTGGCCACCCAGTCATTGAGCAAACTGATACTGCGGATGACTTGTTGCCGTGGAAAGTAGTGATTGCCGGCAAAGACACCGGCGATATGCGTGTGTGAACCGTCGGCCGACCGTTCACGTCGTACGCCTGTCACGGTGTACCGCGTTACGTATCGCGTCATCTTCACTCCTTTCACGACCCCCCGTGTTATTGCATGGGTCCGCTATGAACTCGAAACCCCTGAAGGCGGCAGGTCCTGAATCGGCAGGTCAGCGATATCAAAATCCGCCTGAATGCGTGTCTGCAGCATGGGCTGCAATCCGAGCAGATCGGTTGCGGCCTTGAAGCACGCGATCGTGAGATCTGCCTCGCCCAACTCCTCGTATGTTTGCGCCATCTGCCGCCACGTTTCAGCAGCGGAACGTCTCGCTCCGCTGCCCTCAAGCAGATCGCGAGCACTCAGGAGCCTACGCATGGATTCGTTACGATCCCCTGCGGCTGCGTAGATCTGCGCTGCGCTTGCCATGATTCGAGCACGGTGACCCGTGTCCTCATGATCGGCCAGTACAAGCGCCTCCTCGATGCAAGACACTGCCGTACCTCGGTCTCCGCAGCGAATTGCCAATTCAGCCCGCGAACTCAGGGCAAGTGAGAGGTCGACTGGTGCATGCGTGTCGCGGAAAACGCGCTCCGACTGCCGCAGCATGCGGTCGATCTCTGCGGTCTCAAACAGCGGCGTTTGCATCGCGATCCATGCAGCCGTGTTCTGTAGTTGTGCCTGGCTCCGGGGCCGGTCCATCGTGCGAAGGATGGCCAAGGCCTCAAACGCAAGCGCCCTAGCTTCTGCGAAATCGCCTGCTGTCTGCAACGCCATTGCGCGCGACCAGCGTTGCGTTGCCATGCTCCAAGCGTCCTGCGGGGAGCGGTCGTGGGCTTCTGTCAACTCGAGGGCGCGAAGGAGGTCTCCCGTTTCGCAGTACGTACCAGACAGCGTTGCGCGCAGTTCGGCTTCAAGGTCCGGGTCGGCGTGAGGATCGGCTTGAATGTCGGCCAGTGCGCGTTCACCAACCTCGATCGAGCGCATCAGATCGCCTGCGTTTCGGGCGCATCGGCACAGGTACAGTTTGGCGCGAAGGCGAAGTACCGACGTGGATGCGGGTGATGCGGCGGTGGCTCCAAGCCACCGCAGCGCTTCGGTGAAGTCGCCACGTTGTTCTGAGATCAATCCTTTGTAGAGCCAGAACTCGGGTGACTCTGCTGAGAGTTCTGCGAGATGCGCACTAGCGGTCTGCCAATCGCCAAGTCGCAGTGCGACTTCGATCGCGACTGCTGTCGCCGTAATGGCGTCCTGTGGTTCGTCGGCCGGGTCGAGGCTCAGTCGAAGCCGTGCCGCCAATGCTGCAGCGACTTTCGGACTGGGTGTGCGTTGCCCGGATTCGATGAGCGACAAGAACGCACCGGTGATGATGCCTTCAGCTGCTTGTGTCTGCGTCAGGCCGAGCGCGAGACGTGCATCGCGCAACCTGGTCCCTAGACGTTCGGATTGCCCCATGAAGCGATAGTAAAGCGTTCTAACAGCCCTTGACAAGGGCTCCGGAGTTGTTAGTAGGCTGCGGACACCGGAGATCAACTGGAGAAAACATGAAGAAGATCATTGCCACCATCACCGTCCTTGCGGTTGCCGTCCTTCCGATTGCTACAGCCTCGAGTGCCTCGGCGATCACAATGAAGCGCACCGCGGTCACCTCTATCGGCGGGTACTGCTGCTAAAGCAATTCGGCAGTTACCACGATCTTGCGGGGAAGCGAGAAACGTGGCCGCGACCGAACTGAGAGCGATAGCTCTCCACCTGTTCTGACAATTCGATACATGTTCGCCAAGTAGGGAACAGCCTTGGGGCACGGGCCGCGCAGCGGTGCTGGGCCCCAGCATTCACAGACCATCACGGCTGCATCTGCAGTCGACTGGAACCCCGAGGAGGCGAGCATGGCATTCACCATCTCCATGCCGTCGCTGCGAACAGCGGGTTCCCGCGGTGCCAATCTGGCAGGTCTGCCTACGTGTTCGGGAGCTGCAGAAGGTTGCGTCATGCAACAGCTGCGGGACGGCACCCTCGATACGACGGATGTTCCTCGTTGGGCCAGCACTTGGGCCCGCGCATTTGGTTTCCGCCTCACTCGCCTCACTGCCGATTTGCCCAGTCACCAGCGCCTCATCGGCATGTCCGGGCGCGAGATCGTGCAGGCTCGTCTGCAGCGGTTTATGTCCGATCCGGCGCGCGCAGGCGAATCGATGGTCGTCATGCGCATCGATATTGATGATCTTGAAAGTGTCAATGAAGCACTCTCGCTGGAGGCCGGTGACCTCGTGCTTGAAGCTGTCGCTGATCGCATAGTCGGCGTCATTGGCAATCCGGATAACGTCGCGCGGATCTCTGGTTCAGCATTCATCGCGATCGTTCCCGAGATTGCAGACTTCGGCGAGGATGCCGAACTGGCGCACAAGATCCGTCGAGCGGTTGCAGACCCTGTGCTCGCGCGTGGACATGTCATTCAACCCACTGTGTCCATCGGTGTTGCCTACGCAGATACCGTGACGGACGCCGAGCAGGTCCTGCAGAACGCGACGCTGGCAGTTCGTCGCGCCAAGGACTTCGGTGGCGATCGTGTCGCTTTTGCGGCAGACGATCTGGCCAACAAGGCAATGGAACGACTCCAGCTGGAAGAGGCGCTGCGCATTGCCCTGGCCACCGACGAGATTCGGGCTTGGTACCAGCCCATCGTGGATTTCGTGGACGGAAGGATCGTTGGCTACGAAGCACTGAGCCGCTGGATTACAAGCGATGGCAGCCACGTCGCGCCGGTCACGTTCATTCCCCTGGCTGAGTCGACCGGGCTCATTCCTGAGATCGACTATCTCGTGCTGGCGCAGTCACTGAAACTGCTCGCGAAGCTCCCCGATGACCAATTCATTGCGGTCAATGTTTCGCCGGCCTCCCTGACACGTCCCGACTTCGTTGGACTCGCAAGTGCGTTGCTCAATACGGTTGATTTCGATTTGCGACGCCTGCACCTTGAAGTCACGGAAACGTCACTTCCGTCCGACTTGGATGTCGTACGTAGTGCGATGCTAGAACTCGGCATGGGTGGCGCGCAGTGGTACTTCGATGATTTCGGCACCGGATACTCCTCGCTCAGCCACCTTGGTGAGTTGCCGGTGGACGGTTTGAAGCTCGACATGTCCTTCACGCGTGGCATTCATGATGGTGATGAAACCAGCTTGCGCCTCGCGCACGGTCTGCTCGCGCTGGCAAAGGGACTGAACCTAGATACCGTGGCTGAAGGCGTCGAGAGCGCTGAGGTTGCTGAGATTCTTCGCGAGCAGGGCTGGGCCCGCGGCCAAGGTTGGTTGTACGGCAAGGCAGAGCCGCACGCGTTTGCCTGAGTAATAGTGCGTCACCCGAATTTCACCTGAGATTCTCCTGTGATTCCTTGTGCTACCTCCGACGCTGAGTACCGTGGATATGTCAGTCGTATCCGTGCGGCTTGAACTCGCTGGGGAGCACTTGTATGTCTCGTACCTACGTCGTCACAGGATCCGCCTCCGGCATTGGCAAGGCCACCGTGAAACTGCTGAAGAAGCAGGGCAAGTTCGTCATTGGTGTTGATCTTCATGGCGCCGAGATTGTCGCTGACCTCAGCACCGCTGAGGGCCGACAGGAAGCCGCTCGTAAGGCCATCAAGCGCACAGACGGCAAGATTGACGGTGTCATTGCTTGCGCCGGTCTCGCTCACCCGATCGCCAAGACGGTGTCCGTCAACTATTTCGGTATGACAGAGTTCCTCAACGCACTCGCGCCGACGCTGGCCAAGTCCAAGAAGCCGCGCGTTGCGCTCATCAGCTCCATGGCGTCGCTCATGCCGAACGATGCAGAGTTGGTTGATGCGATGTGCCGCGACGATGAGGCTGCCGCTGTGGCACGCGCGCAGCACTTGGTCGATATTGGTGGTGGACTCGAACAACTCATCTACGGCTCGACGAAGCGTGCCATCAGCCGCTGGGTGCGTCGCGAGGCAGCCAAGGAGCAGTGGGCTGGCGCCGGCATTCCGCTCAACGCGGTTGGCCCAGGCATCGTGAACACGCCGATGGTGGCGGACATGATCGCTACTCCCGAGGCCCGCGCAGCAATGGCGAGCGTGGTACCGATGCCGCTGAATGGATTCCTTGAAGCTGAAGAGGTAGCCCGCCTGCTCGTGTGGCTGACGAGCGCGGACAACACCCACGTTTGTGGACAGACCATCTACATCGATGGCGGTTCTGACGTCGTGTTGCGCGGCGAGAATATTTGGGACCTCGCCTGAGCAGCAACGTCGAACTCACTGTGGTTCACGAGCTGATGCCATGTCAGAATGCTCGACATGCGTTGGCCGACTGAGCACATCTGGCATGCGAACCACTCCGAACGCGGCTGGACCACTCCGGCTCCCGATGAGAGCGTTCGCGCCTTTCATCGCGCACTTCCGGGATACGCCGAAACTGCACTCGTGGAATTGCCAGTGTTGGCAGAGGAGTTTGGCGTTGCCCGAGTCTTTGCCAAGTTCGAGGCGGATCGGTTTGGCCTGCCGGCTTTCAAGGGACTCGGTGCGTCGTGGGCGATCCATCGTGCACTCGCCGAGGCTGCCGATGCCGGAGCCGCGGTCATCGTTTCTGCAACGGACGGCAATCACGGTCGCGCAGTTGCGCACTTTGCGCGCATCGCCGGTCATCCCGCGGTCATTGTCATTCCGCAAGGCGTGAGCGAAGCGGCTATTCAAGCCATTCGCGACGAGGGCGCTGTCGTGCACGTCATTGATGGTGACTACGACGCTGCCGTGAACAGCGCTGCCGATTATGCGTTGCTCAACAAGGGCGTGTTGGTGCAAGACACAGCGTGGGATGGCTATGAGACCGTTCCAGCCTGGATAGTCGGTGGATACGAGACCCTGTATGCAGAAATCGACGAGCAGCTGTTGCGTTTCGGTGTTGCCGGTCCTGATCTGTTCGTCGTTCCTGCAGGGGTTGGCTCGGTGACGCAGGCCGCTGTTGCACATTATCGGGCGGCGGGGCGAGCACGTCGGACGGCAATCTTGAATGTCGAGCCGACTTCCGCTCCGTGCGTGTTGGCGAGTCTGACTCTCGGCGTGCGAACAAGTGTCGAAACGAGCGACACCATCATGGCAGGACTCAACTGCAATAGCGTTTCGACAATCGCGTGGCCGCTGCTTCGCGCTGGTCTTGATGCTGCCGTTGCGATTAGTGATGACGAAGATCGCCGAGCCATGCAGGACCTGGCCGCTGTCGGAATCGACGCCGGAAGCTGCGGCGCTGCGTGCCTAGCAGGTGCCCGGGTAGCCCTGTGCGGCGACGCTGCTGCTGATCGGCGGGCGCACCTCGGTATTGATGCTTCGTCAGTGGTGGTTTTGCTCGTCACTGAGCGACGTCTCCCTGGATTTGTTGCCTGACAAACATCTCGTCCCGCATCGGTACCAGTGCCCGCTACGAAAGGCGTGCGCAATGTCCGATTTCCGCGTGTCGTACCTCGCAGTCGCAGGTAGCGCACCTACCCTGACGTGATCAGCAATACCGCCGACAGGAGTCGCAACATGCCCACAGGGCGCCCCGGTAGCACCCTCCTGCGCTGGTGGCTGTCTGCGTTCGTGCGGAGGTTCGGGTACGAGGTGGTTCCGGCCGGTCTTGACCCGCATGCCCAGGATCCCTTGACCGGTCTCATGACGCGACGAGCCTTGATCCGCACTATGGAAGATCTCTTCTGCTTGCCCCGTCGTGAAGGCTGTGGCGTCGCCGTCCTACGCATCGACATCGATGAACTCGAGCGCGTCAACGAAGCATTGTCGCTCGCCGCGGGAGATCTCGTCGTCTCACAGATCGCCAAGCGCATCACCGCACAAGTCGGCTCGTCGGAACTTGTTGCCCGCATCGCGGGTTCCTCGTTCATCGCGATGCTGCCAGATGTCGAGTTTGCAGAAGATGCGGCTGACTTGGCTCATCGCATACGCGAGGCCTCGTCCGAACCGGTCGTCGTGCTTGGACATGTACTGCAGCCCACTGTGAGCATCGGCATCGCGTTTGAGCCACTGTTACTTGATGGTGAGATCACGCTGCAGAACGCCGCGCTCGCCGTGCGCCGCGCCAAGGACACTGGTGGGGATTGCATCGAGTTCGCCGACGCCAATCTCGCGATCCGGGCAATGCATCGTCTGGAATTGGAAGAGGCGATTCGCCACGCGTTGCTGAATAAGGAGTTTCGCGCCTGGTACCAACCAATCGTGGACATTGGTGACGGCTCACTTGTCGGGTATGAAGCACTTATCCGGTGGATCAATGAAGAAGGCCTCCAGATTGGCCCCACGGAATTCATTCCGGTTGCCGAACTCAGCGGATTGGTGGGCGAGCTTGATCTCATTGTGCTCGCGCAATCACTTGGGTTGCTCGCCCAACTGAGCGCACCGATCTTCCTTTCCGTCAATGTGTCACCTGCTTCGCTGATGCGTCCGGACTTCGTACGACGTGCGGCAGAGTTGCTCGAATTTGCACAGGTCGACCTCGAGCGCTTGCATCTTGAAGTTACCGAAACCTCGTTGCCGGCTGACCTCGATGTGATTCGCAGCGCCATGCTCCATCTGAGTCTGGGCGGCGCGCTGTGGTTCTTCGATGACTTCGGCACCGGCTACTCGTCCATGACGAATCTCGGCGAACTCCCAGTGGACGGACTCAAACTCGACATGTCCTTTACGCGAGGCATCCATGCCGGCGATCAGACGAGCATCCGCCTTGCCCAAGGGCTGTTGGGCTTGGCCCAAGGCCTTGAACTCGACACGATCGCCGAGGGCGTGGAAACTGAAGTTGTTGCAGAGATCCTGCGCGACCAGGGTTGGGGGCAGGGTCAGGGGTGGCTCTATGGCGAGGCCGAGCCACTTTCGGCCGCCTAATCGCTTAGGGCACGATCCAACGCTTCGCCCGCTGTCGTGCCGCATCATCGAGCGGAGCTAAGCCTTGCGAGAATTGATTACCTATTGCCAACGCTCGTTCGCGAGGGCTGGCGAGGAGTACGAACAGCACTGCTGCACCCGCCAACACCATGCCCAGCGAATCGATGAGATCCAAATGCGCATCTGAGGTCGCCGTCGGCTCTGCCAATGCATAGACGACGAAACCTGCAGTTCCCAACACCGTGGCCTTCAAGTGCCACGGTTTGTGCAAGCCGGAAGTGGCGACCAGCGGCAGGGCCCAGAGCAGATACCAAGGTTGCACGACGGGTCCGAGACCGATGATTGCGGTGAAAGCGAGCAGGGCCCCACGCAGCGGGCTGCGGCCATGCGGCCAGAGCAGCAGGTAGAGGCAATAGCCCACGGCGATGACCATGAAGATCACCCGCGAAGCGGTAACGGCAAGGGCATCCAATTGCCGGTTGCCGAAGGCATCGCCAACCAGCCCGATGGCCATCCCGATCGCGGTCGAAGGGGACAGCCACGTGCGAACAGCGCCGGGCGTGGTCAATGCGTGAATCCAGCCTCCGCCAACACCGACCGCAGCGCCGAATCCCAACACCAACGCCAAAATGGTGATGCCCGAAACGGCATAGGCCAAGAGTCGACGTAGCAGCGTGGTAGCCCAAGGCAGGACGAGGAGTGCTGCAAAGGGCACAACAACGAAGGCGATGGGTTTGATCGCTACGGCGGACGCAATTAGCAGTGCCGCGGGGACGGCGCGTCGGCACAGTGCGAAGTCGAGGCCGATCAGCATGAAGCCAACCATGATCGCATCGTTGTGGCCACCGAAGGCAAAGTGCAGCAGTACCAACGGATTCATGGCCGCGAGCCAGGTTGCTGCGGCGGGATCGATGCCCTGCCGTTGTGCCAGTCGTGGAACGGCGTAGGCAATGCAGGCGATGCCGACAATTGCAATGAAGCGCAACGCCACAGCTGACCAATATGGCGTTTGCGCAACCTGAGCGACGCCTTTCTGTACCAAGAGATACAGCGGCCCGTATGGCGTTGGCGTTTCTGCCCACATCGGATCGACGCCATCGCGAAACCAGCCAGGCACGGAGGCCGCGCCGTGGGTGTAGGGATCGAGATTGAGCAGTAACAACTTGCCCTGCACGAAGTACGAATACGGGTCTCGGCTGAAGAGGGGCGGCACCAAGAGCGCTGGCGCGATCCAAGCTGCCAGAATCCGTTGCAGTGAGCCGATTGAGATGTTGCGCCGGCTCAACACGTCAGTGCCGAGTAGTAGCCAGGACTGCAGGATCAGTGCGCCGCCGACGAGTACTGCTGCGCGGCCGAGGACCTCGCCTGCAGAAGTGCTGCGCAACAAGCCGAGCACGGGAATTGCTGACAGGTTGAAGAGCGGCGGGAGCCATCCCAATCCCAACGCACCAATCGCAAGCACTCCACTTCCTATGGCACCAGGAAGCCCGTGAGCACGGAGGAGGCGTAAGTTGCTCACGACGTTCAGGCCGAGCGCTCAGTTGCTGCGAGCGCAATGTTGTGGAGAGCCTCGGCGGCTGCTGTTGCGATGACGCCGCGGTCCAGGACGGCGAGCGCAAGTTCGCGATTCACGGAAATGCGTTCCTCTACTTCAGCGAGTGCACCCGTCGCCCGCAACACCGCTTGCACTTCGGCCAAACCGTCGAGGTTGAGCATGGGGTCACCGACGAATCGCTGCAGGGTAGCTGCATCGACGGTCGAGGCACGCTCCTGTGCCAACGCGATGAGCACAGTCCGCTTGCCTTCGCGCACATCATCGCCAGCGGGTTTGCCTGTCTGTGCGGGATCTCCAAAAACGCCCAGCACGTCATCGCGCAGTTGGAAGGCTTCGCCGAGCGGGACGCCGAAATCGGTGTACGCCTGCATCACCTGCTCGGAGGCGCCCGCGAGTGCACCACCAAGGTGCAGCGGTCGCTCAATTGTGTAGGCCGTTGTTTTATACCGCATCACGCGGAGTGCGCGGTCGACGCTGCCACCGCCCCGAGCTTGCTCGAGGACGTCGAGGAATTGTCCCGCCATGAGTTCCGTGCGCATGACATCGAATACCGGCTTCGCTCGAGCGAGTGCCGCAGCATCGAAACCGCTGCTGAGCAACATGCCATCGGTCCACACCAATGCGAGATCGCCGATAAGAATCGCGGCGGCGCGGCCGAAATCGACGGAGGTCCCTTGCCAAGCATTCGTAGTGTGCATGGTCTCGAATTGGCGGTGTACTGCAGGAAGTCCGCGTCGGGTATCGGAGTTGTCCATCACGTCGTCGTGGATCAGTGCAGAAGCTTGTAGCAACTCCAAGGCAGCAGCTGCGCGCAGGATCTCCGGACTCACTGGACCGCCGGCACCGAGATATCCCCAGTAGCAGCAGGCGGGCCGCAGCCGTTTCCCTCCGCGCAGCAGCGCTGTCAGGGCATCAAGTGCCGGCGCCAATTCAGGTGACACGTTGAGCACAGAGTCCGCCTTGGCGGTGATGAATACGTCGATCTCAGACTGCACAGCTGTCCGAAAATCAGCGTACGTCGTGGCGAACTCGGGCATACGTCGGAGCCTACGACCACCTCAGTGATTGTGGCTGCTCGGTGTTCATTACGCTTCGCCCATGACGACTGGCCCCGCCCTGCGCGAACTCCTTGCAAGTGGCGAGCCGTCGTACTCCTTCGAGTTCTTCCCCTCCAGAAACGGCGCGTTCGATCCCGCGGTCTGGCAGACGCTTCGGGAACTGGAACCACTGAAGCCGACTTTCGTTTCGGTCACATACGGTGCAGGCGGCTCGACGCAGGAGCGGACGCTCGAACTGTGTGGTCGCATCGAACGAGAAACCCGCATGTTCGACGGTGGCGCACCTCACGTGCGTCGATGCCTCAGTTGAAGAACTGCGCGCAGTTATCCGGAGGTTCCTCGATGCCGGGATTCGCAGCGTGTTGGCTCTTCGGGGTGACCCGACGGCCGGGCCAGATGCCGCATGGGAGACGCACCCACAAGGGTTCAGGTACGCCATCCAGCTCGTAGCGCTCTTGCGCGAACTGGGTGACTTCACGATCGGTGTCGCGGCATTTCCTGAGAAGCATCCAGAATCGCCGAGCATCCAGCACGACTGTCGCGTGTTGGCAGAAAAGCAGCGCGCTGGCGCTGATTACGCAATCACTCAGCTCTTCTTCCGGCCGGTGGATTACTTCGCACTCGTCGATCGGGCTCATGCGGCGGGCGTCACCATGCCGATCATTCCCGGCGTCATGCCCGTTACCAATCTGGGGCAGATCGAACGTTTCGCGTCGCTCTCTGGGGCCGAGTTCCCGGCTGCTCTGCGTGAGCGCTTCGAGGCAGTACGTGATGACGAGGCGGCGGTTCGTGAGTTGGGCATTCAGGTAGCGGTTGAACTCAGCACATCCTTGATGCAAGGTGGCGCCCCAGGCCTGCACTTCTACACGATGAATAAGTCGACTTCTACCCTGCGGGTTTTCGAACGGCTTGTCTCGTCTGGCGTCGTGGCACCGCGCTAATTCCTAGGAAGCGCGGCCGATTCGCTCGGCCATGTGTTCTGCCGCCATAGCCACCCACGGCAGTCCCAGTGCGTGCGATCTGATCTGTTCTGTCGGCTGGCTTCGTCTCCATCGCTTTGATGCGGTGAACGAGCCGGTCCAGAACGATTCGAGACTCAGATATTCGCCCGCATTCGATCCCCAGCACACCTCCAACGCTTCGCAGCGCTGGCGAAGCGCCTGCACTAAGGCAGACATGCCACCGTCGAACTGCCAGCGCCCGAAGGTCTGATCCAGGTAGGGCAACGTGGCCGCGGCGGCGCCCCTATAGCCCGGCGGCAACCCGTGTGCTGACACATACTCATCGAGCAGTTGTCGAAGGCGTCGATCGCGCACGTCACGGTGTCGTGTGTTGATCCCAGACCCGCCCTTGCGAATGACGCTCCACGTTTCTGCCGCGTCGCGCATCAGTGAGCTCCACTGCGCACCTGCGTTGATGCCAAGTTGTTGCGCGATGACGGTTGCGTGCTGACCCACTGATGGTAGGTCGATTGACACTCCGTCAATCTGAAAACTCCGCCCCGGTGCCGCCTTGATGCACAGAACGTCCTCGATGGCCGCGCCGGATTTCAAGAACAAATCGCGATATGGCGCCGGCAGCGTGAATACCGCATCCAGGGTGCGCTCTGCGGACGAATCCACGAGCGCCACTTCGTGACCCTTGAGGCGCAAACGGAGCGCCAGCGTCAAGCCAGGAATGCCGTCGTCGGCAATTGCAAACCGTGCCATGCGGTGCAGCCTATGACTGCGTCGCAGTGACTAGGCAGATGGCTGCGAGCCGAGCTTGACGGTGTAGACCTGAGAGCCGCCACCGGGTGCGTCGGCCGTAATAGTCACGGTGGCTCCGGGGTCGTATGCACTGATGGCAACGATGGCACTGAGCATGTCCTTGACGATACGTGGGCCAACTTTGTGCACAATCGAACCGGCGCGCAGACCCGCTGCGTCAGCCGGCCCTCCGCTCGTGACAGACACGATTTGGGCGCCCTCACCGGTTGAGAGATCGGTGAACGTGACGCCGAGCAGTGGCCGGGTGGAGGTGCCCTTCACGGCGACTGTGCCATTGATGATGTTGGCGCTCGTCGCGAGTTCAGTGGCTACCCGATTCGCCTGCTTGATCGGAATGGCGAAGCCGAGTCCGATACTGCCCGTCTGTGTGCCGGTGGTGTCGAGTGTGGCGATTGCGGCATTGATGCCGATGACCGCGCCGCTAGCGTCGACCAGGGGACCGCCCGAATTACCGGGGTTGATGGCTGCATCCGTCTGTACCGCGTTGATGAAGGTGTCAGCGTGTGAGCCTGTGGTGGACACCGGTCGGTTCAATCCGGACACAATGCCTGTGCTCACGCTGCCATTGAGACCAAGCGGTGAGCCGATCGCCATCACGGGGGACCCGATGGCCAAGGCGCTTGAGTCTCCGAGTTTGACCGGCGGCAAGCCGGCCTGCCGCACCAACACGACGGCAATGTCGTAAATCGGATCGACGCCAACCACTTCGCCGGGCATTTCGCTGCCGTCATCCAATTCGATGGTGATCTTGGTTGCGTCTTCGACTACATGGTTGTTCGTCACGATGTAGGAGTTGCCATCGTTGGCGCGGGTTGGGAACGCCGTTACGAAGCCACTGCCGGAACCACTGCCATTGGGAAAATCTGCTAGCACGGTCACGACTGAAGGGAGGAGTTGACGTGCGAGGGCGGTGACATCGAAGTCAGTACCCGCAGACGTGCTGCTGGCGCCGGCCGGTCCTTGCGGGCCCGTGATACCCCAGGCGAGCTTCGAACTGCCGGTTGCGCACTTGCCACTGCTTGGGGCGAGTGTCATGACGCGGGTCTTGCTGTTGACGCACGCCGTCACCTGGTTGTTGGTGGTTGCAGCGAGCGCGCCGCCACCCGCCAGCAAGGTTCCGCTCACGAAAGCGGCGACAACTTTGGTACGCGTGTGCATATCGACTCCTCCGAGGAATGGATTTGAGTGTAAGCGGCGACCATGGCCGGCTGGCCAATAGTTTGGTTAGGGAAAGGTTCAGACTCGGTGCGCACGGGATCGCTCTCAAATACGCCCATTTTGACAACATCTTTGTAGCGTTATTAGCGTAAGCGCCCAGACTCCGTTAGGAAAGGCGCCGAATGTTTGCGAACTTCCTTATCGGTCTGCGTGAGGGGCTTGAGGCAGCGCTGATCGTGTCCATTCTGCTGGCCTACGTGACCCGTTTGGGCCGAAGAGAGTTGATCAACGCCATCTGGATGGGCGTGGTCTTGGCCATCGGGCTCGCCTCGGGCACTGGGGCATTGCTCCAACTCACCAGCAATGTCTTGCCGGAGCGAGCGGAGGTCATCTTTACCGGCACCATGAGTCTTGTCGCGGTCGCACTGGTGACATGGATGATTCTGTGGATGGCGCAGCGCGCGCGCTTTCTGCGCTCGCACCTTGAAGGTGAAGTTGATCGTGCCATTGCAGGTGGCCGTTTCACGCTCGGCTTGATTGCGTTTGTCGCAGTCATCCGCGAGGGCCTCGAAACGGCCCTGTTCCTGTGGTCTGGGGCCGCTTCGACGGGGGATGGCAGCGCTGGTCTGCCATTGCTAGGTGCCGTGATGGGCCTTGCCGCAGCTGCGGCAATTGGCACGGCGCTATTCCGCGGTGCCATCGAACTTGATCTGGGAAGTCTGTTCCGTTGGAGCGGTGTAGCCCTCGTGGTTGTAGCCGCGGGCGTCTTCTCCTACGGTGTTGGTGAATTCGTGGAACTCGGCTGGATCTCGGGCGAGGAGTCCATCGCGTTCGACGTGAGCGGTGTTATCGCGCCCGATAGCGTGCTCGCCGAAGTTCTACGGGGCTTTTTCAACTTCCGACCCGTCACCGCGTGGCCGATTATGGTCGCGTGGCTTGTGTATTTGCTGCCAGTGCTCGCAGTGTTTGTGCGGCGCAGCGGCATGGTCCGTACCGTCAAATAGCCGCTGGCGCATGCGGTCGTTACCCGTGCTGTTCCGTGCGTTCCCAGCGGTCAATGGTGGTTCCCGCGCACACGGTGCGGAGGTCATCGAGCGAGATATCCATCATTGATGTGAATCGGCTGCGCCCCTCGAGCGCATCGACATGGAGCAGATACGGAATCGCAATTGAGTGTGCGCCTGACGCTTCGACGGACGCAATGCCGGTCGGGGAGTCTTCGATGCCGACGCACTGTGTGATGTCGACGCCGAGTGCAGCAGCTGCCGTGAGGTAAGGCTCGGGATGCGGCTTGCCGTGTGTCACTGCGTCTCCTGCGACGATGACGGACATGGTGCCTACAGGCAGTTGACGGACTACTGCCTCGGCGAGATTTCGGTACGACATCGTGACGAGCGCGCAAGGAACTCCGGCGTCGACGAGCGCGGCCAGCAAGGTCAGCGCGCCGTTCCGCCAACGCACGCCCTTGGTTTCGATCAACTGCAAAACACCCGAGATGAGATCAGCAACGATCTCCTCATCGGTGCCGTTCACTCCGCCGCGCTCTCGCAGCACCTGCGCCGAAGTTGTGAGTGCGAAGCCGACCACCGATAGTCCATCTTCGTAGGTCCAGGTTCCGGCATCGCGCTCGACTAAGCGCATTTCGGATTCGATCCAGTATGGCTCGGTATCAACGATGGTTCCGTCCATATCGAAGAGGACGGCTGCTGGAAGCGAAAGCTGTTGCACGGGGTAAGGCTAGACCAGACTCCCGCGATGGAATCGAAGCGTCACTGGCTCCACGCGCGCATAATGACCATGTGTACACACCTTCCGCTTTCGCAGTGGACGATGCATTCGTAGCGGCGTTTCTGCCGAGGATCGTCGCTGCCGACTTCGTAACGATGACGGAGCAGGGCCTTCTCGCGACCTTCCTGCCCGTGATGTATGACGGAACGAACTTCGTCTCGCATATGGCGCGGAACAACGAGCAGTGGAAGTTTGTGCCGCACGGCGATGCCCTGCTAATCGCGCATGGCCAGAACGCCTACATTTCCCCCAGCTGGTACTCGGCGACGACTGAGCACGGACGCGTGGTGCCGACCTATAACTATTCAACGGCACACATCTATGGTGAGTTGCGGGTGCATGAAGAGGCGGCCTGGATTGAGGCCGCGGTGCGTGCACTGACATTGCGGCATGAAGCACGTCGCCCCGAACCCTGGTCAGTTGATGACCCACCCGCTGGCTACATCGAAGGCCAGTTGCGCGCCATCGTTGGGTTGGAGTTCGTCGTGCGTCGAGTTGAGCTCAAACACAAAATGAGCCAGAACCGACCCGCATCTGACATTGAAGGGATTGTCGCGGGCCTCTTGCAAGACGGAGAAGCGTCGACAGCGGCCCAAGTGCGCGACGCGCGACGCTGAGTGTCAAGCTGATCTGAGCACTCGGTTCGCGTCGCGGGTGTGTGAGAATTTCTTCTTCGCCACCTAGGAGGGGTTTTGCAACCGATCTTTATCGGCGGCACGGGCCGCAGCGGGACGACCATCACGGGGTATCTCGTCGGTTCGCATCCAGCGATGTGGAGTATCGAACCCATTGAGATTCGATTCCTCACTGACAAAGGTGGCTTGCTGGATACGGTGTTCATTGCAGAGAGCGCGCAACAGCGAAGGCGCTCTACTCGTGAACAGATGCGCAACACCTGGGAGACGCTGCGCGGCCGGCGGATAGACGCCAATGAGCAGCGGCTCGAAGACTTTGTGCAGAAGATGCAAGGACATTGGTATCTCCGGCATGGCGTCGGAGATCACCTCTGTCGAGGCCTGCACAAGAGCATTGCCAAGCCGGATCTGGATGCGGCGCTGCGCACATTCGCGGGCTCCTTCGGCCATCAGCCCGTGTCATCGGGTGCCCGCCTCCTACACGACCTCTTCGATCCGCGCGCGACCGATCATTCCGCCGCGGCATGGGTGGACACCACGCCGCATAACGCGATCCGCGCGCGCCGAATCGCCGAACTCATGCCGGATGCAAAGATCGTGCACATGATTCGCGACGGCCGTGATGCCGGCATGTCGGTGATGAGCATGGCCTGGGGGCCGAAAGATCCGATGGCCGCGCTTGAGTGGTGGCGTTGGCGCGTACTGCAGTCGCACCAAGCGATGCAGGCAATCCCCGCAGCGCAGTCGCACACGGTCATCTTCGAAGACCTCATCTCTACCAATCGGGATGCGACGCTCGAGTACCTCTTTGCATTCTTGGGATACGACGTGGCTCCAGAAGTGCGCAGTTACTTCGAGCACAGGATGCCTGCCGCTCGGGCTCACGTGCAGCGCTGGCGCAACGATGTTCCCAAGGAATTGCTCGCACAATTCGAGCAGACATACGCTGAGATGCACGCGCAGCTCACCAGCGAAGGCGTGCCACTTCCGCCGCTTTAGGTTCGCGCGCGATCCTGACGTCGTCTCAGCATGCGTGTCGCATGCAGGTAGCGCTTGGCTGCGTCCCGCTCGCTGCGTCTCGCCGTGAGTTCCATGCCGGCCACGCCCAGAGCCACAGAGGCAGTGATGACGAGCGGTATTGGTAGTCCCCAGAGCTTGAGTCCAGAGCCGAGCAAGAGCACGGCAAGCACCCAACGCAATACGGCGTTGGGAATCTCGGTCGAATACTTGGCGCCGAAGTAGATGCCAGGCAGCGCGCCGATAAGTAACCACCCAGCTAAGTCGAACTGCACATTGCCGGCTACAAGGTGACCAAGTGTCGCTGCGCCCACCAGTGGTATCGCTTGCACGAGATCACTCCCGACGAGGTCGCGGGCGCGGAGGCGCGGGTAGACGAGCATCAGCAGCACGATGATTAACGTGCCCGAACCGACGGAGGTCATGCCGACGAGGAGGCCTCCAAAGACGCCTATTAATGCGGTCGGAACCGGCCGCACGACGAGTTTCTCGTTGGCGCGTAACGGCACAATGCCACGGCTGCGACCAACGAAGATGCCGGCCACCATTCCCGCAACGGCGAGCAACAATGCCGCACCGATCATCAGCTTCAACTTGTCGGCAAAATCCGGACCTTTGTCGAAGGAGTCCAAGATGAAAGCGCCAGCAAAACCTGCCGGAACCGAGAATGGCACCAGCCACTTCATGATTTCCCAGCGCACGGTTCCCGCCCGGTGATGCACGAGAGCACCAACTGGCTTCATGAGAAATGCGACAAGCAAATCGCTGCCGACGGCAGCCATCGGATCGACCTTGAACAGCAGCACCAAGATCGGCGTCATGAGGACACCGCCGCCCATGCCCGTGAGCCCGACGGTGAATCCGACGACGCTGCCGGCAAAGACGAATTGCAGCCATTCCATGCGTGGAGCCTACGTCATCTGTAGTTACTCCCTAGGGAATGCAGGTTTGCGAACGTGATGTCGAAGCCTGGTCATGCGGCGTTCACGTGCGGTCGATAATGTCGGCGTATGACGCGACGCCGGCCCGACTTGCACTTCACCCCTGCCACCGGTTGGCAGAACGATCCTCACGGCATCGTGCATGCGGATGGGATCTACCACCTGTTCATGCAGTACGTGCCGACGGCGACTGCTTGGCAAGCCGATCTTTCGTGGGGGCATGCCACGTCCCCGGATCTGGTGCACTGGACGGAACACGAGCCGGCACTCAAGCCTTTGGCCGACGAAGTAGGTTGCTGGTCAGGTTCGGTCGTGCTCGACAGTGGCACGCCAACCATGTTCTACACACGGCCCACGCACGAGGAGTGGGGGCGCGGCAATGTGGTGTCGGCGCGGAGCAACGGCGATCTCAGCGCCTGGCAGCGGCATGGGGTGGTCATCGCCGGTCCGCCGTCTGAGGAGTACTTCGACTTCCGCGATCCGCAGGTTCGCCGCGAGGGCGATGTCTGGAAGATGACGATCGGCGCTGGGAAGCGCGGTGTTGGTGGCTGCGCCCTGCAGTACCACTCACACGACCTCGAGCGATGGGAATTCGATGGCGAACTTGCTTCGCGCGCTGCAACCGATGAAGTGCCGTTCTCCACGGGGACCGTCTGGGAGTGTCCGCAATTTCTGCAGGTTGATGGGCATTGGGTGCTCCTCGTGTCTGCCATGGTGCAGGCCTCGGAAGGCGACTGGGCAGAAGTGCTGTACGCAATCGGCGACTATGACGGTGTGCATTTCTCTGCACACAGTTGGGGACGCTTCGGTCATTCCAAACGCGTCTATGCCACGACGACATTCCTGGATGCAGATGGTGCGCCGTGCGCAATGTCTTGGTTGCGGGACACCTTCGAAGCAGGGCAAGCGTGGGCAGGCGAACAAAGTCTCGTCCACCGGCTCAATGTTATTGACGATCGACTGGTCGTCTCGCAACATCCGCAACTGGATCCGATTATCGCCATTGAAGACCCGGCATGGCGCTGCACGATTGAGATCGAAAGCGCGAGAGGCGGCGGATTCTGCGTCGACATCGACGATGAGGAAACCGGCTGGTCGCTGGTGCTCGATTGGGATGCGTCATTGCTGCATGTGACCGTCGATGATGCCGTGGTGTACGTAGCCCACCTGCGCAATGATGCAGGCGAAGGCACGTTGGACATCGTGGTGGATGCAGGAATCGCAGAGATAACCTGGTCTGGTGGTGAAGGGCTGTACGTGGCACTGGTGCCTGATCTCGATCCAAAGTCGATCGACGTCACGTCTTGGTAGGAGTCAGCCGAGTTGTTCAAGGATGCCGCGCAGCGGAATCCCCACCCACGAAGGACGATTGTTCAGCTCGTAAAGGACCTCGTACGCGGCCTTCTCCAGAAGGAAGTTGCGTAAGAGTGCCTCGCTGGCTTCGTGACCCTCGGGCAGAAGTGACTCGCCCCCCGCGCTGAGATACCCATCAAGGAAGGCACCGCCAACCCATGCGGTCCAAAAATTGCAGGCGGCGAGCTGGCGCGCAGCATCTGCATGCGGAACCTCGTCGAGTGTCGCGCGCGCCGCATAATCGAAGGATCGAATCATTCCGGCGACATCTTTCAACGGCGAACGCCTGATGCGCCGTTCCGACAAGGACGCGGACGGTTCGCCCTCGAAATCCAGGATGACGAAGTCGCCGTTTGCGGCGAGCACTTGCTCGAGGTGATAGTCACCGTGTACGCGAATACGGCGTGCATCGATGCGCAGGTCCTTTACGGGATTCAGCCGCTCGTAGACGGCGGTTCCGACATCGAGCAATTGCTTGGCCAGAGCCGCTGAGGAAGCGTCCAAAAGGTGCTTCCGTCGCTCGAGTAGACCCAGCACTTGGCGCAGTTGCTGCCGCGTGGACTGGAAGAGGGAGCGTTGATAGTGCGCAGTGAAGGCCTTAGGCGCAAGGTTCACATCCACTGCGTCTGCGAAGGCCCTGTGCATCTCTGCTGTTCTGCGGCCTAGCAACTGCGCCGATGCGAGCGCCTCGCCGAATAGTTCCTGGGCAAGCCTGGGCGCGGGCGCTCGGTCGAGACTCGCGTCGTCACGGCGGTGTTCAAAATCCGCCGCGGTCAGTTGGCTGGCGCCAACATGGCCGAAGTAATCCCGCAGGCTGGCCATGAACTGTTGCCGAGCGTCGCCTTCATTGGGCACCAGTTGCTGGAGCAGCCCCAGCGTGCGAGTACCGCCGTCGGCTTCGCAATATTCGAGCGCACCGGCAGTCGCAGGAACGTGCTCGTAATGCGCTTGCTCCGTGAGATAGCGACCGAGTTCCCAGTCGGGGCTGAGGCCGATCTCGGGCCGACGGAACAGTTTCAGCATCAATCGGTCACCGAAGGCGATGGAGGAGTTGCTGCCCTCTCGACGCCACAGTTTTGACACGAGCTGGCCGTCACCGCGCGCAGCCTCGAATGCGTGGGTACGCACACCCGTCGCCGTGCCGTGGGTTCCTGTAAGTGACGTCCCATTCTCGATCGCAGCAAGTAGAGCCGATGCGGCTTCCTCGTCGTGACAGGCATCAATCACGGACGCGGTGCGGCCGTCGGCAAACTGCACCTCGACGAGCACGCCGGTGGGGTCTGCTACTTCGGTTACCAGACGGACGGGCAACAGGTACGTGTCGGGCTCACCCTCGCTGTACGTGATGGTCGCCAACAGGAGATGTGCATCGCTCACGCCAGGAATGGCGAGTCGGTCGAAAACGGTCAGCGCAGAGATGGATCGCGATTTGGATCCAAACCAGCGACGATCCGTTATGGCCGATGGGAGCGCGCTGGCCAATAACTGCAGGTTTCGAGCGTCGTCGAAGAGTTCACCCGTAATGCTGATGCAGGGCCTACCGTCTTCGATGCGCGTGGGTGTCAGCGACAGCCAATAGAAGCCGTGGGCAGGAATAGTGAGCAGGTAATCGCCCGCTCCGATTTCGGGCAGTGCGGTCGCGCTAAATAGGTCGACTGGTTGCGTCCCTGCGTACTCGCTGAGGTCGAGCAGCGCGCCTTGCAGTTGGCGCGAGAGATTCACGACGACCAGCACCGTTTCATCATCGTCTTCGCGTAGGTAGGCGAGGACGCGGGTGTTCTCCGGCTGCACAAAGCGGATGGAACCGCGACCGAATACCGGATGGTGCTGGCGCAGCGCCAGAATTCGACGTGTCCACGACAGCAAGGAGTTGTGGTCATGTTCCTGGGCTGCGACGTTCACCACGCTCGCGTCGTAGGCAGGGTCGGTGATCAGCGGCAGGTAGAGCTGATCCGAATTGGCAGTGGAGAATCCGGCGTTCGGACCCGCGGTCCACTGCATCGGCGTGCGAACGCCATCGCGGTCGTGCAAATTGAGGTTGTCGCCCATGCCGATCTCGTCGCCGTAGTAGAGCACTGGGGTGCCTGGCATCGAGAGCAGCAGACTGTTGAGCAGTTCGATACGGCGACGATCGTTTTCCACCAACGGCGCCAGTCGACGTCGTATGCCGAGATTGCTGTATCCACGCGGGTCTGGGGAATACACACGCCACATGTAGTCGCGCTCTTCTTCCGTCACCATCTCGAGTGTGAGCTCATCGTGATTGCGCAGAAACATCGCCCACTGGCACTGCTCAGGGATCTCTGGGGTCTGCTCCAGGATGTCGATGATGCAGGAACGGTCTTCCTTGGCGAGTGCCATGTACAGCCTGGGCATGAGTGGGAAGTTGTAGTTCATGTGGCATTCGTCGCCGTCGCCGAAGTAGGGGCGGGTGTCTTCGGGCCACTGGTTGGCCTCAGCCAGCAAGATGACGTTGGGGTTCAGCGCCTCGATGCGCTTGCGCATCTGCTTGAGGAATGCGTGCGTTTCGGGCAAGTTCTCACTTGTCGTGCCCTCGCGCTCAAACAGGTAGGGGATGGCATCGAGACGGAAGCCATCGACACCGAGTTCGACCCAGAATTCCATGACCTCGAAGACGGCTTCTTGCACCGCCGGATTGTCGAAGTTCAGGTCTGGCTGATGGTGGTAGAAGCGGTGCCAGAAGTACTGACCTGCTTCGTCATCCCATGTCCAGTTGGACTCCTCGAAGTCGAGGAAGATGATGCGAGCGTCGGCGTACTCGGTTCCTGTATCGCTCCACACATAGAAGTCGCGCTCGGGTGAGCCCTTCGGTGCGCGACGGGCGACCTGGAACCAGGGGTGTTGGTCACTGGTGTGATTGATCACGAGTTCGAAGATCACACGGATCCCACGGCGATGGGCTTCGGCAATGAGGTGGCGCGCAGAATCTAGGTCACCGTAGATGTCGGCAACGTCGGTGTAATGCGCAATGTCGTAACCGCCATCACGGAGCGGTGAAGGGAAGAAGGGCTGCACCCAGATGGCGTTGACACCGAGCGCTTCGATGTAATCGAGTTTGTCGGTGAGGCCGGCGAAATCGCCGAAGCCGTCACCGTTGCTATCGCTGAATGCGCGGGGGAGTACCTGGTAGATCACCGCGTTCTTGAACCACAGTGGATCGCCGTGCAGCGCTCCAGACATGGCCCGACTCCCGTTCGTGACGCCGGGTCTCGGCGCTGTGCTTTGAGTCTAGAAGCGGAGACGGCGCATGGATCGGTGGTATCCGACTTGGTACTTGTTGCATGGGATTGCATACGGGGAGAGTCGAAAGAAGTTGCGTCAGAGCAGTTTGGCGAGCAATTGGACGAGGTGCCGGGGAGTGGACGCCGGCCGCAGGTCGCTGATCTGACAACGGCAGCCGAAGCCGTCAGCAAGCAGCGCTGTGCCTACTGCTGCAGCGTCGATTGCGGGTAGCAGCGAGCGGTTGGCGACAGCCACTGACAGGTTGTAGTGCCGTGACTCATACCCGAAGTTCCCGCCCATGCCGCAGCAGCCAACGGCTTCGGTCACATTGATGCCGCGAGCGCGCAGCCATGCAGTTTGCGAGGCGCCGGTGAATGTGGCGCGCTCATGGCAGTGCGGCTGCATCACCACGGCTTCGGGGAAGCCTGCGGGCAACGACCAGCCGGGGGCCAGCTCATCGAGGGCCTGCGTAAACGTACGAACTCTGCTTGCGAGTGCTGTGGCGCGAGCATCAGCGACGAGCTCGGGGAGATCTTGCGCCAGCGTTGCGGCCTGGCTTGGCTCCAGCACGATGACCGGTATCGCTGCGGGATAGCTATCGAAGACGCGGAGGAGACGTCGCTGCTCTCGACGTGCGGCATCGAGCTGCCCCGTCGTAATCCATGTGAGACCACTGTCCCCTTCGGTCACGCAGGCGGCAGAAATGCCAGCATTTGCAAGCACTCGCACAGCGGCGCTCGCCAAACCGGGTTCGAACGATTGCGTGACCTGGTCAATGTAGAGCAGCGCGTCTGGCGCTTCTGGTCGAGGCAGTTCGCTGACCTGGCGACGTTCGAGGGTGGTGGCCAGGAGTGGGAGCGCGCGAAAACCGCTGATGCCGAGCATCGGAGCTAGCCGGCGTCGGACTGTAGGTCGTTTTAGGACTGGGTTGATGAAGGCAGCCAGCGGAGCCAACGGCGCCACGAACTTGGGCAGCCAGCCGAGCGTGTAGTGCGTGAGCGGGCGGATCCGACCACGGTAGTGCTGGTGCAGCAATTCGGATTTGTAGGTGCTGATGTCCACTCCCGTCGGGCAGTCGGACGCGCACGCTTTACACGAAAGGCAGCTGTCAAGTGTCTCCAGAGCGTCTTGCGTTGTGACGCCGCTGTTGTTGAAGAGGTCTTGGATAGTGCGTGCGCGGCCGCGAGTGGAGTGGTGTTCTTCCTTGGTCACATCGAAGGTGGGACACATCGCATTGATGTTGGTGGCAACGCAGCGGCCGATGCCGACGCAACGCGCAGCTGCGGTGCCGAGGTCTCCGTGATCGCTACGAAGTGCGAACATGGTGCGGGCACTCAAAGTGGGTGTTGGCATGTTGTCACTCAGCGACGGAGCATCGACAACGATGCCGCGGTTGAGGATGCCATTGGGGTCGAAGGCGAACTTGATACTCCGAAAGGCTTCCCGTACCTCAGGCGAGTACATGAGCGGGAGCAATTCGCCGCGTGCTCTGCCATCTCCATGTTCGCCCGAAACCGATCCGCCGCACGCCGCCACGAGAGTTGCAGCATCACGGATGAAGGCGCGCATGGCTGCGCGTCCGGAATCCGTTTCAGTGTCAAAGTCAAAACGGATGTGCACACAACCTGCGCCGAAATGGCCGTACAGCACGCCGTTGAATCCATGCTGCGTTTGCAACATGGTGAGGCGTTCGAGGTACTCGGCAAGTCGGTCCGGAGGAACAGCTGCATCTTCCCATCCGGGGCGCCCGCGCGTGCCGTCAAGCAGATTCGATGCGAGACCTGCACCGTCTTCGCGAACCCGCCAGAGATCTGCGCGTTGCTGCGCATCGGTTACGGCGATGGCTGAGATGGCGTTTCTGTGTTCCAAAATCTCTGCCGTGATGCTGTCCAGATCAGCCGTTGCGATGGTGTTCGAGAATTCGACGAACAGCCAAGCCTCACCTGCCGGGAGATCGGGCACCGAGCGGCTTCCGCGCCGTGCGCGCATGGTCTGCACGATGGCAGTGTCGAGCGCCTCGATTGCCGCGGGGTGGTGCTGCAGCAGGGCCGGCACATCGCGAGCAGCGGCGACCAGATCGGAGTAGCCAAGCACCAGCATCTGCGTCGCCGTCGGCACCTCGACCAATGCGAGGATTGCCGAGACGACCAGCGCGAGGCTGCCCTCTGAACCGACGAGCAGCCGCGCCACGTCGAAGCCCTGCTCCGGAAGCAGCCGGTGCGCGGCATAGCCAGAGACTTGCCGTGGGCAGCGGTCGAATGCACCCTGTAGTGCCGTGCGGTTGATGCTCGCGATCCTCTGCAGATTCGCGACAAGGGTTTTAGCGCTTGGCGAATCGCATTCATCGATCGCGCGCAGCCCTGAACGCGTGGCTATGGCATGGGTGCCATCTGCAAGGACGATCTCGAGTTCAACGACATGATCGCTGGTGCGGCCGTATGCGACTGAGTGATTACCGCACGCATCATTGCCGAGCATGCCTCCGACGGTGGCGCGGCTGTGCGATGACGGATCTGGACCAAACATGAGACCGAACGGAGCGCTTTCCAGTTGCACGTCGTCGAGAACAGCTCCGGGTTGCACGCGAATGGTTCGCGCGCTCGCATCTGGGGAGTCAATCCGATGCATGTGCCGCCGGAAGTCAAGAATGACGCCGGCACCGACGGAATTACCGGCCATGCCTGTGCCCGCTCCACGCGCCGTGATCGATATCCCTGCTGCGTTGCACGTGCGCACGACGGTCACTACGTCCGCGGTGGCACGCGGGAACACAATTGCCAGCGGTGTGATCCGGTAGTTGGACGCGTCATGCGCGTACTGACTGCGCGCGACTGCGGATGCGTCGAGTTCGATACCAGCATCGAGCAACTGCTGCAGCACAGGCGAAATCGAAGCATTGTCGTCGGTTGGCTTCACGGTCACGGTCTTTGTATAGCAGGCGTTCCCGTGAGACGTACCCGTAGGCTCGAGGCGTGCTTGAACACGTCACCGCTACTCGCTACATCGCACCACCAGTGCTCGCGCTGTAGGCGCTAGTAATTCGTGGCCGGCGGCCAAGTGCCTTCCACGGCGGTGTTCAAACTGCGGGCGATCGCAATGAGTCGGCTCGCTGGCACGGGCTTGGAGTTTCCGTAACCGGGGCCAGGCCCGTCTGTCTCGATCTGCACCTGTGTCGGTGTCTCGCTTCCGGACGGCAGCAGCAACTGGATGTACCCGCCGAACGTGTTGAAGTCAGCAATGCTGCAGGTCTGCACGGTTGCGACATCGCAGAAGCCAACCAGCTTTGCGGTTTGCCCCAGCAGGCTCACTGTGGCAACTGGTATTCCGATGCCCGGGTCTGAGCTGATAGGGCTGCCCTGGAGGATGAAGAAGGTCTGGTTGTTCACGCCGGTGTACTTCGCCAATAGATTTGCTTGCAGGCTGGTGTCAGACGCGGTGCTGTTCTCAACGCTGGCGAGCTCGAAACCCGCTGTGTCGCGCGGTTCGTAAACCGAATACGTGACCGAGGTCTGGAAACCAGCGAAGCCGCTGCGCGCGTGCACATAACTGATGGCGCGATAGATCGCATCGTCGAGCGTTGTCTGGTTCTTGTCATCTTGGCTACCGCGCGTGAACATCACATCGAACGGACCGGCGATCGAGAGCACTCGACCGTTGTAGCGAATGACCTCTCGGCCGTAGCGTGCCGGCTCCTGTGTATTGACGGCAGCGTCGAATGCCGAGGCGTCGAAGTAGTACGCGGTGAAGAAGATCACCGGGGACGATCCGTCGAGCGGCTTGTACATGATGGTGCGTGCGCCGAGGGCGCCCGCTCGGAATACCTCATCGCGATACGCGCCGCTCAATGGTGCCGACGAAAGTTGCGCGCCGATGGCGTCGCTGATCCGGAAGTTGTAGGGGACACCATTGCCGAGCGCCACCTCCGCCAATTGCGCGGCTGCAGACTTGGTCGTCACCGGACTCGTGCTTCCGCAGCCTGCCAACGCAAGCGCGATCGCTGCGGGTATGACGGCTAGTTTGCTGAACTTCATTGCTTTCATACTGTCCCCGCCTATGCCCGACCAATTTGGAGAGGCTCCAACTTGCCTATGTCTCGAGCCTGCCATGTGTTTCAGTCTGGTGGGAAATGCGCAGTTCGGTCATGATCGGCGTTCACACACGAAAGTTCCACTGAAGCACTTGTGCCACCCGAGACTTCACCTCCCTTCCGAACGCAAGGAGATCGTCAATGCAGGCCGATTCCGTAAACGAAGCACTGCTCATTGGAGGTCGCTCGGGCGTCGGCAAGACGAGCCTCGGCTGGGAGATTTCCGCGCAATTACAGGCCGCCGGAACTGCCCACTGCCTGATCGAGGGGGACAACCTGGACCAGGCATACCCAGCCCCGATCGGCGACCCTGGTCGCACCAAGCTGACCGAGGCGAACCTCGCCGCGCTCTGGAGCAACTACGCCACCCTCGGGTACCACAAGCTGATCTATACCAACACCGTCTCCGTGCTGGAGCCCGACCTAGTTACGCGTGCCATGGGTGGCGCGGTTCGCATCATTGCCGTGATGCTCACAGCCGATGATGCAACTATCCGGCAGCGACTCGGCGCTCGAGAGATTGGCAGTCAACTCGACGCACACCTCGTGCGCAGCGCTGCCATGGGCGATCACCTTGAATCCGCCGCGCCTTCATCGGTCCTGCGAGTACCCACCGATGGCCGCACCATCAGCGACATCGCGCGCGAAGTCATCACTGCAACAGACTGGGTAACGCGCTCGACCCACGCAACCGATCACCATCGCCGGATCGAGTAGGAGCAGCGCGCCCGAAGGGACTCGAACCCCTAACCGACCGGGTAGAAACCGGTTGCTCTATCCGTTGAGCTACGGGCGCTTTGGCGGTGAGTTTACGCGGGCTGAAGTAGGGATGCTGCTCAGCGTCCGAGTTCCCGTCACTATGACTTCGAAAGTGGCTTCAGCGTTAAACGCCCCAGGTAGATGACGGGCAGCGCGGCAAGCAGGCACAGCCACGCGTATCCGAGCGTCGCGATAACGACGCCCGCGAGTGCACCGCCGATGGCTCCGGAGCCATTCATGAACAAGTCGGAAGCGCCTTGGATGCTTGGGCGATCTTCGACTGCTACTGATTCGGATAGCAGCGTGGAGCCCGCCACGATGGTGGCCGACCAGCCCAGGCCGAGCAGGAACAAACCGAAGCCCAGCTGCATCGAGTGATGTGGGTTGGCAGTTGCCGAAATCGTGGCGGATGCCAGCAAGATGATGACTCCGAGGCGAATTACGGCAACGCGCCCCCATCTATCGGACAGGATGCCCATGACGGGCGACAGTGCATACATGCCAAGGATGTGCACGCTGATGACGAGGCCGATGATTCGAAGCGTCGCGTCGTAATGCTTCATGTGTACCGGCGTCATCACCATGATGCTCACCATGGCAATGTGTCCAGCAACGATTGCGAAGAGCGCCAACTGTGCCGGCTTGGAGTCACGGATCAACGTGATCGCGTGACGCAACGAACGCTGGGCGTGCGGCTTTTCGCGTCCTTCGAGTTGGACTGCGAACAAGTACGGATCGGGCCGCAGAAACATCAGCATGATGGCGAGCGCGATGAGCAGGCAGGTGCCAGAAAAGAGGTAAGGGCCGACCAGTGTGGGGAGTCCGAGCGTCTTAGCGATGCCGCCCGACCAGTCCAGCAAATTTGGTCCAAGCACCGACCCGACCGTTCCCGCCCACATCACGATAGAGAGATCGCGACCGCGGTGTTCCGGAAGGGATAGATCGACGGCTGCAAAGCGCAATTGGTACGCGGCAGCTGACCCAGCACCGGCACACATGGTGCCGAACAGCATCAGCGGCAGGAAGCGCATGGTTCCGCCAGCTACCGCCATAAAGGCCCCCAAGGCCGCAATGGAGTAACCGACTCCTACTGCAAGGCGGCGCCCGCCCTTGCCGGTCAGTCGAGCGAGCGGGATGGCCATGAGTGCTGCGCCGGTCACAGCGAAGGTCTGTGCCAATCCCGAGAGAGCGTCACTCTTGGAGATGTCATAGACCAACAGCGCACCTGCGGGTACTGCTCCGGCTACGCCGACGCCAGCGACGATTTGTGCAGCTGACAGCGTTTGCAGGGTGCGCCTGCGCGCACTATCGCGGGTGGGAGTAGTGGTCATGCGATGACCTTAGCGAGCAGGCAGCGCATCAATCGCGTCAGTGAAGGCTTGCAGTGCCTCGTCGCTGAACAGCACGAATTGCACGCTCTCGAACATCAACTGTGGAGCCAATTCCGCAACGGCAGCGACAGCGATCGGCGCTGCGTCGGCGGCGGTCCAGCCGTACGCACCGCAGGAGATGGCGGGGAACGCGATGGAAGTCGCTCCGCGTGCATGTGCTACCTGCAGCGATTCGCGATGGCAGGACCGGAGCAATTCGACGCCGCCGTCGGGATGCTCGCGAAAGATCGGCCCAACCGTGTGGACAACCCATTTTGCCGGCAAGTCGAAGCCAGGTGTGACGACTGCTCGGCCGGTTGGCAAATCATCGGGCCAGAGCCCCGCGCGCAGGGCTTCACAAACTTCAAGCAGCTTCGGACCTGCTGCGCGATGGATCGCTCCATCCACTCCACCGCCACCGAGCAGCGATGAGTTCGCTGCGTTCACGATCGCGTCCACGCGGACACGCGTGATGTCTCCGCGTACGGCCACAATCTGCGTCATGCATCCACAGTAGGTGCCAAAGCGCAGTCCATCCACACCTTTGGCCGTGACTTGGCGCTGTCGTCGGAGGTCGTCGGGAAGGTCGGACCACGACCAACGAATGGAGCGATCATGAACGACAACCTCATCACCGTCACCGGCAACGTGTGCGCCGAACTCGTCTCGCGCACCACCTCGGGCGGCGCCTTCGTCACGAGTCTTCGACTTGCCAGCACTCCGCGGCGAAACCGCAATGGAGTCTGGGAGGACGGCGAGACGTCCTTCTTCACGGTGAACTGCTGGCGTAGCTTGGGCCAGCATGTGTTCGCGTCGGTGCACCGCGGTGACCCCATCGTCGTGCAGGGTGTATTGCGAGTTCGGCAGTGGGAGCACAACGGAAAATCGGGCACGTCCGTAGAGATCGATGCACAATCGGTCGGTTTTGATCTGGCTCGAGGAACGGCGGTGTTCAATCGCGCGCGCCGCGAACAACCATCCACGGGCGATGCACCGCTGGCTGAAGAAGCCGTAGCGGCAGGCCTGCCGGCGAACTCAGCGGTGGATGCGTTGGCCGCTGTCTCGGCGGCATAACTTCGGTCATGGGGTGGCCCGATGCGTTCGCAGCAAGCCGTCGGGCCTCCCGGCGTGGGGATGTAGGTGCGAAACAGCGAATATCCTTGGCACTGATCACCACCCTCCAGGAGTTGCAGGCACGCATGGCAGAGTTCATCTACACCTTGAAGAAGGCGCGTAAAGCGCACGGCGACAAGGTCATCCTTGACGATGTCACGCTGATGTTCCTGCCCGGCGCCAAGATCGGTGTTGTTGGCCCCAACGGCGCAGGCAAGTCCACGTTACTGAAGATTATGGCCGGCACAGAGCACACCTCCAATGGCGAGGCCTACCTGAGCCCTGGGTACACCGTCGGGATGCTCGCGCAGGAGCCAATCCTCGACGAGACCAAGACCGTGCTGGGCAATGTGCAGGAGGGTGTTGCCGAGACGATGGCAATGCTGCACCGCTTCAACGAAATCAGTGCCGAAATGGCCAGCCCTGACGCGGATTACGACGAGCTGCTCGCTGAGATGGGTGTCCTGCAAGAAGATATTGACCACAAGAACGCGTGGGATCTTGATGCCCAGCTCGAAATGGCGATGGACGCGCTGCGCTGCCCTGATGGCGATTCCGAAATCGGGGTGCTGTCCGGTGGCGAGAAGCGTCGTGTTGCGCTGTGCAAATTGCTGCTCCAACAGCCTGACCTGCTCTTGCTCGATGAGCCCACCAACCACCTCGACGCTGAGTCCGTGCAGTGGCTCGAGCAGCACCTCGAGAAGTACCCCGGCACCGTGGTCGCGATCACCCACGATCGGTACTTCCTCGACAACGTTGCTGACTGGATTCTCGAACTTGACCGTGGTCGCGCGTACCCCTACGAGGGCAACTACACCACCTATCTTGAGACCAAGAAGTCGCGCCTCAAGGTCGAAGGTGCCAAGGATGCAAAGCTCAACAAGCGCCTTACCGACGAGCTCGAGTGGGTGCGATCCAACGCCAAGGCTCGCCAGACCAAGAGCCGCTCGCGCCTTGAGCGCTACGAAGAAATGGCCGCAGAAGCCGAGAAGACACGCAAGCTGGACTTTGAAGAGATTCAGATTCCGCCGGGTCCGCGCCTTGGCTCCGTCGTCGTAGAGGTCAAAAACCTGACCAAGGGCTTCGACGATCGCGTCCTCATCGACAACCTCTCCTTCACCTTGCCCCGTAACGGCATCGTCGGCGTCATCGGCCCGAACGGCGTTGGTAAGACCACGCTCTTCCGCATGATCGTGGCCGCAGCAGCCGGAGACACTTCGGATCCGGCAGCGCTGCCAGATAACGGCAGCATTCGAGTCGGTGACACGGTAAGCCTTTCCTACGTCGACCAGGGCCGCACCGGTCTCGATGGCTCGAAGACATTGTGGGAGCTCGTTTCCGACGGCCTTGACTGGCTCAAGGTCGGTCAGGTGGAAATGCCGTCGCGCGCGTATGTGTCTGCCTTCGGCTTCAAGGGTCCTGATCAGCAGAAGCCGACCAATGTGTTATCCGGTGGCGAGCGCAACCGGCTCAACTTGGCGCTGACGCTTAAGCAGGGTGGCAACATGCTTATGCTCGATGAGCCCACCAACGACCTTGACGTCGAAACGCTGAGCTCGCTGGAAAACGCGCTGCTCGATTTCCCCGGCTGCGCCGTGATCACGTCGCACGATCGCTGGTTCCTCGACCGCATCGCGACGCACATCCTCGCCTACGAGGGCGACTCGCAATGGTTCTGGTTCGAAGGCAACTTCGATTCGTACGAGAAGAACAAGATCGATCGCCTCGGTCTTGAAGCTGCTCGTCCGCATCGCGCCACATACCGCAAGCTCACCCGCGGCTAATCGCTATGGCGTGTCACCGGATTGTGATCCCTCTACGGTGGGGTGACTTCGACGCGCTCGGACACGTGAACAACGTGCGCTACCTCGACTTCATGCAAGATGCGCGCGTTTCGATGGTGCACGAGTTCGGCTTGCCCACGTCCTCCTTGACCGAGATCGGGCATCTCGTTGCTCGCAACGAGATTGATTACCTCAAACCAATCGGCATGAATGATCAAGAGATCGCAGTCGAGATCTGGATCAGTCGTTTCGGCGGTGCTTCATATGACCTGGAGTACGCGATGACGGACGCTGCAGGAGCGTTGTGTGCTCGCGCCAAGTCCGTCATGGTGACCGTGGATATGGCGAGCGAAGCCGTCATTCGCGTCCCCGACGAAGTGCGTTCCGGCATGGAGAAGTATTTCGAGCCGCTGGCGTAGCGGTTCAAGGCAATGTGGGTACCCAATCCCCGACGGACCGTGGGAGAACAGGCGGTGCCGCTTCACTCCTTCGTGCGAAACCAGACCGAGCAGTTGGCTGGAACGACGATGGCGTTCGCAGACGTACGAACGAGCGGCATCAACGAAGATGCGAGCACTTGACCGGCACGGGCGACCTCAACCTCGGAAGCCCCCGTATTCGTGACGACGAGAATCGGCTCGCTGCCATCAGCTGCGCGCCGCTCAAAAGCGAGCACCTCTGGGCCGAGATCGAGATCATTGCGCCACTGCATGTCGCCTTCGCCCAATGCGGGCTCGCCGTGGCGTAGCGCGAGTGCGCGCCGCGTCAAGCTCAACGTTGACTCGGGGTCCAACTCCTGCAGTTCAACCGCGAGCGATGCCCAGCGCTGGGGCTGGGTGAGCCAGGCGCGGGAACCCTCCGCAGCAAATCCGAAACTTGAACCATGTTGGGTCCACGGCAGCGGAACGCGACAGCCATCACGGAGGCCATCTGTGCCTCCAGAGCGGAACCAAGCGGGGTCCTGCCGCTGGCTTTCAGGAATATCGATGACTTCGTCGAGCCCAAGTTCTTGCCCCTGATAGATGTACGCGCTCCCTGGCAGCGCGAGCATGAGCAACATGGCGGCCCGAGCCCGGTCACGGCCCAGTCGTTCGTTCGCATCTGAGAGCGGGGTGCTCTGAATGCGATTCTCGAGTCGTGTTCCGTGCACTTCGGGAAACTCAGTGCGGAAGCGATCGTTGTGCGCATATCGATTCACGGCTCGCGGTACATCGTGGTTCTCAATCACCCATGTCGTGGGTGCGCCGACCGCGCGGTCGTTGGCGAGCGATTCATCGATGACTTTGCGCAACTCTTCTGCCCGGAAGTTGGCGCCGAGGAAGGGGAAGTTGAACCCCGTGTGCATTTCGTCAGGACGGAGGTACTTGGCCAGACGCGCGGGAGTGCCAACCCACAGTTCGCCGACGAAGATCCGCGCCGGTTCATACTCGTTGGCAATGGCACGCCAACGCCGGTAGATCTCATGGACGCCGGGTTGGTCCCAGAAGGGTTCTGGCGTGACGTCGACGAGGTTGCCTTCGTGGTCGTGTACCGACACGGAACCTTGGCTATCGGGGAGACCTGGCATTTTGGCCAGTCCGTGGGCGACGTCAACGCGGAAGCCATCGATTCCACGATCGAGCCAGAAGCGGATGGTTGCGTCGAATTCCTGGCGGATGTCTTCGTTGTCCCAATTCACATCGGGCTGGGTGCTATCGAAGAGGTGCAGGTACCAGTACCCGGTAGGCGCTCCCGCAGCGTCAAGGATCGGTGACCAAGCATCGCCGGTGAACACACACTTCCAGTTGTTCGGCGGGAGTTCGCGGTCGACGCCCTTGCCGGGCAGCACGTGATAGCGCGCCCATTCGGGAGACCCTGGCGCGGTGGCCAGTGCGGCTTGGAAGTAGTTGTGCTCAGAACTCGTGTGATTCGGTACCAGGTCGATGATGACCTTGATGCCCATCGCATGTGCTGCTTCGAGCAGTGCCTCCACCTCAGCAAGCGTGCCAAAGCGAGGGTCGATGTCGCGATAGTCGGCGACGTCATAGCCGCCATCGTTATCGGGGCTCTTGTAGAACGGCGAGAACCAGATCGCATCAACGCCGAGTTCCACCAGATAGGGGAGTCGTGCGCGCACTCCAGCCGCATCGCCGTAACCGTCGCCATCGGCGTCCGCCCAGGACTTCGGGTAGATCTGATAGATGACGGCTTCACGCCACCATTCGGTCGTCTGCATGTCTGCTGCACTACTCATAAGGGAGCCAATTGTGCCGTGCCTGAAGACGTGCCTGAACCCGACCCCCCGCTCGTCACGCAACTGCATCGTGTTGCGTGAAAAGTTGCATAGATGGACGGGCGAAGCCTGCGCCGGACGTGCGAGCGATTGTTACTGCGGTGCGTTCAGTAAGAACTCAGCGGCCGACAGCATGTAGCCCTGGAGCTCGGCCCGCTCACGATCGCCGAGTTCCGTCTGTTCATCGAGCGCGGCCATCATGTTGCCCAGCCACGCATCGCGCGCGGTGGAATCGATCACGAATGGCATGTGGCGCGCGCGCAATCGCGGATGACCGCGGGTCTCCGAGTACGTATGCGGTCCGCCCCAGTACTGGGCCAAGAACAACTTGAGTCGCTCCGCAGATGGCCCGAGATCTTCGTCTTCATACATTGGACGCAGGATCGGATCCTTGGCCACTCCTCGATAGAACGCGGCAACGAGGGACTCGAAGAAGGGCATGCCTCCGACTCTGTCGTACAGCGGCGCAGGTGTAACAGAATCCTCGCTCACTGTGTGGCCTGGCCTGGCGGCGTCGGTTGGCCCGGACCTACGAACGGACGCGCCAACACCGGCACCCGCACGCCTTCAGCATCGAAGGCATTCTTGATGCGTTCGCGCAACTCACGTGCGACTGGAATCTGCTGTTCTGGTGCGGCCTTAGCGGTGACACGAATGAACACGGCATCACCGGAGACCGATTCAACGCCCGCGAATTCTGGACGTCCGAGCAGCATGTTGTCGAAGGCGGGGTCATCATCCATGGCCAAGGCAACACGCTCGATGATGCGCCGAACGCCTTCGAGGTTTTCGTCGTACGCCACCGGAATGTCAATGACCGCGACGGTCCACCCTTGCGAGCGATTGGCCACACGCATGATCTCGCCGTTGCGGATGTACCAGACAACGCCCGACAAATCGCGCAAACGTGTGATGCGCAAGGTGATCTCCTCGACCGTCGCCACCACCGGGCCGACGTCAACAAAATCACCAACGCCGTATTGGTCTTCAAGAATGATGAAGATTCCGGCGAGGTAGTCCTTAATGAGTGCTTGAGCGCCAAAGCCGAGCGCAACGCCGAGCACACTCGCCGACGCCAAGAGCGGACCGATGTCGATGCCGATGCGCGTGAACACGATGAGCGAACCGATAAGCCAGATGGTCAGAGAGGCTGCGCTGCGAAGGAGCTGACCGATGGCTTCTGCACGCTGTTCTGCGCGTTCGCCCATCAACATTTCGGTGAGTTCTGCAGTGCGAACACTGCGCTTTTCGGACCCAAGCCGTGTCTTTCGGGCGGCCTTCGCCGCCCGACGTACCGTGCGCTGAATTGCACGCGCAATGATGGCGTTCGCAACGAAGGTTGCCAGCAGTACCAACACGACGTACATCGGAGTTCCGTCAAGCCAATGCGTGACGTTGTACCAAGGAGTCTTCGCGATCATGCCTTGACAACTTCCAAGCCGGTCCAGTGCGCCGCAAAGGCGAGCTTGTCGGCAACCAGTTCGATCGAGCGATCAAGCGACCTCGCGCCATGTCCGACGTTCTCTTCGGCACGCACGAGGATGTCTCGATCTGCGCTTTGTGCGTGCTGCACCGCGGCGCTCATCTTGCGCACATGCATGGGGTCGACTCGGCTATCGCTGTCGAACACGGTGAACAGCGTCGCTGGGTACGCCGTGCCTTCGACCACGCGGTGGTACGGGCTATATGAGTACAACCAAGCGAACTCCTCGGCCTTCGCCGCGCTTCCGTACTCAACGTTCCACGTGGCACCAAGGCCGAACTGCTCGTAACGAATCATGTCGAGTAGCGCGGCCTCGCACATGACGGCCGCGAACAGTTCAGGGCGCTGCGTCATGACGGCGCCAACCAGTAGACCGCCATTGCTGCCGCCCGAGACGGTCAACTGCGCAGGTGTGGTCCAGCCTTGCTCGACAAGCCACTCGGCCGCCGCGATGAAGTCGTCGAAGCAGTGCTGTTTCTTGCTCAGCATGCCGTCGCGGTGCCACTCCTCGCCCTCTTCGCCTCCGCCGCGGATGTTGGCAATGGCGTAGACGCCACCTGCCTCGACCCATGCCAGTGCGGCCCCCGAGTAAGCCGGTTCGAGAGAGATCCCGAAGCCGCCGTAGCCGTAGAGAATGGTGGAACGCGGTTGATCCGGACTGTCGCTCGGCGCGATGACGAACATGCGGACTTCTGTGCCATCGCCCGAGCGGTACGTGATGTGATGCGTGTGCACCGCGGGCACGTCAACCGTGCCGGGTGGAGTCGCCCACAGCGAATGTGTATCGGTTGCTGCGTCGTATCGGTACACGCTGCCGAGCGTCGTGTGATCGGTGTAGACGTACCAGAACTCGTGGCCACCGTCGTACCGCGGGTTGAGGCCTCCGATGGTGCCGAAGCCAGGCAGTGTGAGCGTTCGCAAGAGTTGACCCGTTGCCGCGTCGTGCGCGGTGACGCTTGCGACGGTGTGTGTTGACCAAGCTACGAAGAGTTCTGGCGAGGCCAGCCCGTCTTCCAGGACGATGAAACCGTCAAGCACTGAATCTGCTTGTTCTGCAACCAGTTCCGTCCAGAATTGCGGACGCGGATCCGCGGCAGGCGCCAACATGATGCGACCGCGAGGTGCATCCATATCGGTATAGATAAGGGCTCGCCCGTCATCGGTGGCATGAATCCACGTTTGCGCATCGACTCCGACCTGGATGGGCTGCAGAGCAGGTGCCGCAGCAGACGATGCGCTGAGATCGGCCCACCAAACATCGTTACTGGTGGAGGTTCCCTCGGAAACGCTGATCTGCAGCCAGCGACCATCGCGGCTGATGTCGACGCCGTAGTAGTTCGTGATTGTCTGGCCGGCACCAAAGATCTCCACATCATCGCGATCGGGATCAGTTCCCAGTAGGTGCAGTTGGACACGACGGTGGTACTGCGCTTCATCGGCCGGCACGAGCGACGGGTGCGGCTTACGCACGTAGTAGTAGCCGCTGCTATCTGCTAGCCAGGCGATCGGGCTGTAGCGCACGCGATCTATGGGTCCCTCGACCACACTGCCGTCGGCGACGCGCATCACACGAATTGTGGACTCCTCGGTTCCGCCCTCTGACAGCTGGTAGGCAAGCAAGTTGCCGTCAGGGGAGGGCTGCCAGGCATCCAGCGTCGTCAGGCCATCTGCATCGAGCGCCATTGGGTCGATCAGTACGCGTTCGGTGCCATCGGCGTCGACGGTGAGCAGGACGGCGAGTTGCTGATCGGGATTGCGACGCATGAAGAACTGACGCTCACCGCGCCAGGAGGGGGCCGAGATGCCGCCACCTGCGAGTAGTTCCGCCACACGAAGCTGCCAATGCGAGCGTGTGGACCAGCCGGCTGCGCGAGCCGTGAAGAGCTCCTGTTGGCCGGCGGACCATTCACGAGTGGCCTCGCTCGCACCGTCCTCGAGCCAGCGATATGGGTCGGCTACCGGCACACCGTGGAGGACGTCGGCGCTGGTGTCGCGGTTGGCGTGGGGGTAGGTCAGCATGGAGCAAACCCTACGGTTCGTTATCGTTATGAAGCACGTTGCATGCGGGGGTTCGCTTTACCCGACCTCTTCGCTGTGGTGCAGTTGTGCAGGATTCCTTGGAGGGGCAGTGACGGAGCAGGTTCTACCGCTAGCCGAAGACGTGGCATCGCTCGCACACGCGTTCGGCATTGCGACCGAGTATGCGGATCAGCAGGGCGTGCGCCAGGTCGTCACACCCGGCACGGTATTCAAGGTGCTTAAGGCATTTGGCATCGATGCGACTAGCGAGGTAGGGATCGCTGCTGGCTGGGATCGTGTGCACAATGGACCTTGGCGACGTATGGTGCCGCACACGGTGGTTGCCACGCAGGGCGTCAGCAAGCAGGTGCTGGTGCATGTGCCTGCGGGGGAACCCCTCGAGGTGTGGATTGCGCTCGAAGCGGGCGGTCGTATTCCGCTTCGCCAAGTAGAGCATTGGGCCGAGCCGCGTCTGATTGACGGAGTGCTGGTGGGTGAAGCGGCGTTTGTCATCGAAGGAACTGTGCCACTGGGCTGGCACGAACTGCACGCCCGCAGCGATAGCGGCAACGGAAAGTTGGTGCTGAAACAGCACGGTGTACTCGTGGTAGCGCCGGCGTTCCTCGGACTGCCGCCGGCGATGGCGGAACGTCGCACGTGGGGGTTGATGACGCAGCTATACGCAACTCGATCACGGGACTCGTGGGGGCTTGGCGACTTGCACGATTTAGGTGAGATTGCGGCGTGGGCCGGCCAACGCGGTGGTGGCTTCGTGTTAGTGAATCCGATGCATGCGGGAGAGCCGAAGACGCCGCTCGAACCATCGCCGTACCTGCCGGCAACTCGACGATTCTTCAATCCAATCTACATTCGCGTCGAGGACATCCCCGAGTACACGACGCTCGTGCCGCTAAAGAAGATGACCATTGCTGCAGTCGCAACACTTGCAGTGCTGCCGAATCGGACCGCGGACCTGCTGGATCGCGATTCCATCTGGGAGATGAAGGCGACTGCGCTCGCCACGGTCTTCTCGGCTCCGCTGAGCGCGGATAGGCAATCCGCCTACGACGAATACTGCGCACGCGAAGGTGCCGGACTCGAGCAGTTCGCCCGCTGGTCGGCGTTCGCTGAGGAACACGGGCCAGCCAGTCAGTTGTGGCCGGAATCAATTCGTCATCCCAAGGGACCCGGCATCGAGTCTGAAGCCCAGCGACTGAGCGAACGCGTTACCTTCCACAAGAAGTGTCAATGGGTGCTCGATGAACAATTCGCCGCAGCGCAGGCACGGGCTAAGGCTGCGGGAATGAACGCTGGCATTGTTCATGATCTGGCCGTCGGTGTGCATCCTGACGGAGCGGACTCTTGGGCGCTGCAAGATGTGCTCGCCAAGACCATGAATGTTGGCGCACCGCCGGATATGTACAACCAACTTGGTCAGGACTGGTCGCAGCCCCCGTGGCGCCCAGACACCTTGGCCGAGACAGGATACGCGGCGTACCGCGACATGCTGCGCACCATCCTTCGCCACGCTGGTGGCATCCGAGTCGATCATGCGCTGGGCCTGTTCCGACTGTGGTGGATTCCCATTGGCGACAAGCCGTATGACGGCACCTTTGTTCGTTTCGATCACGAAGCGATGGTCGGCATTCTGGCGTTGGAGGCATTACGGGCAGGTGCGTTTGTTGTCGGTGAAGACCTTGGCACGGTCGAGCCTTGGATCCAGGAGTACTTGGCAACCCGAGGAATCTTGGGAACCTCAATATTATGGTTTGAGCACGGACATGACGGGTTGCCGCTGGCACCAGAGCAGTACCGCGAATTGTGCTTTGCCTCGGTCACGGTTCACGATCTGCCACCCACGGCTGGGATGTGGGCCGGCGAACATGTGCGCATCCGGGACGAACTCCAACTGCTCACGCGCTCAGCGGAGCTGGAGTGGGCCGACTGGAGTCGTGAGCAAGCGCATTGGCTGGCGGCCTTGCAGCAGCGGGGACTCCTCGCGTCGAATGCCAAATCGTCCACCCAAGAGGTCGTTGAAGCGTTGCACCGCTACTTAGCGCAGACGCCGGCCAAGGTGCTCGCGGTCTCGCTACCTGATTTGGTCGGCGATGTTCGCGCGCAGAACATGCCCGGCACGTTCCGCGAGTATCCGAACTGGCGAATCCCGACGTGCGACGCGGAAGGCCGTGCGGTGACCATCGAGGATCTCACCGAGCGCTCTGATCTTGCGGAGCGAACCGATCGGCTTATGACAGCACTGTCATATCGCGGGCACCGGTAGTCCATCGCGGAGAGGGGCACTTCCGCAGCACAGTGCGTCGGTGCAACTCCGTCTCAATCTAGAATTTCGTGCATGAAGCGCTTGTACCAACTGGGCATCGCAGTGACTGCGTCACTGGCCTTTGCCCCGATGCCGGCACACGCTGCTGAGGGCACCGCCCCGGGTCTGTCCATGCTGGAGACCGTGGGAATTTTCGTGCTGGCTCCGCTCTCGATCTATGGGGTTATTTGGCTGCTTTGGTCCATCCCCAAGTGGCGCCGAGATGGCACTGCGCCGAAGACCGGCGAACATTGGAATCCGCGCCAAGGCCAGTGATGCTTTCGCACAGCACGATGCCCCCAGTTCCAATCTGGGGGCATCGTGCTATTCGAGGCTGGCTACTTGGGGCGCGGCATGCGCATGCCCTTGGGCATCGGACCGTGCGGGATGGCAAGCGAGGGTCCTTTTTGCGCTGCGTCCATGCGTCGACGCAATTCCGTGACTTCAGCGGGACGCAAAGCAGCGGGCAGTTTCATGACCGCGCGGTTGAGCTTGAGCAACGAAACGCCACCTTCGCCACAGATAATCTCGTGGATAGGGGCGTCGCCAGCGAAACGCTGAGCTTTGGCGCGCGCAGTTGCTAGCAACGGCTTGGCTCGTGAGACCGGCGCCTCGGCAACCAGGATCACTCCGGGCCGGCCGATCACACGATGCACGCCGTCTTGGTTCTTCGTCACTTCAACGAAGGGCGTTGTGAACCAGCCTTTTCGTAAGGTGTTCAGCGATGCCACGGCGGCGCCCGGTTGACCTTCGATGGAGCCGTAGGCGGCGCGCTCGGCGCGCTTGCCGAAGAGGAACATGGCAATGAGGAAGGCGAAGGGGAGACCCATGAAGACACCGAATTGCCACTGCCCAAAGGCGAGGCCGATCACGGCGAATCCGACCAGCGTGCCGATGAATGTGAGCGGCAAGATCCAACGGATGGCTGGGTCGATGCGCTTGGTCATCGTGTAGGTCTGGCGGATCTGGGCGATGCGCCCCTGCTTGTCTGATTCCGGTTTCTTTGCCACGGGCACAGGGTAGTGCTCGGACGCCCCAGATGCCTCAGACGCCGATCGTGATGGTGGCCTGCTCGCCGCGTTCCCGAGCCGCCTTGGCTTGACGGTAAAGATTGCCGGCACGGTACGAGGAACGCACGAGCGGACCGGACATGACGCCACTGAAGCCGGCTTCCTGGGCGAAGGCCGCCAATGCGACGAACTCCTCAGGGTGCACCCAGCGGGTGATCGGGTGGTGCCGGGTCGATGGCCGCAGGTACTGCGTGATGGTGATCAGTTCACAGCCGGCGTCCACCAAGTCGCACAGTGCTTGCTGGACTTCCTCAATCTCCTCGCCCATGCCAAGGATCAGGTTGGACTTCGTCACCATTCCGGCCGCGCGGGCTTGGGAGATCACGTCAAGCGACCGCTCATAGGAGAACGCAGGGCGGATGCGCTTGAACAAGCGGGGCACAGTCTCGAGATTGTGCGCGAACACTTCCGGACGTGATGCGAACATCTGCTCAAGCAACGCTGGCTTGCCGCTGAAGTCGGGCGTCAGGACTTCGACACCGATGCCGGGGTTGAGCTCATGAACCTTGCGCACCGTTTCGGCGTAGAGCCAGACACCCTCATCCTCGAGATCGTCACGCGTGACGCCTGTGATGGTCGCGTATTGCAAACCCATTTCGCGAACCGTTTCACCGACGCGCTGTGGCTCATTGCGGTCGAGCGGATCGGGCTTGCCATGGTCAATGGTGCAGAAATCGCAACGGCGCGAGCACTGCGATCCGCCAATGAGGAACGTGGCTTCGCGGTCTTCCCAGCATTCAAAAATGTTGGGGCACTGTGCTTCTTGGCACACGGTGTGCAGACCTTGCGCCTTCACTTTGGCGTGAATCTGCAGGTAGTCCGGGCCAGTTTTCGCGCGCGTACGAATCCACTCGGGCTTGCGCTCAATGGGCGTCTCGGCATTGCGTACTTCAATGCGCAGCGGACGGCGCAATTCCTCGCTCATGCGATCCAGTCTCCCAGTTCTTGTTGCAGGGCGGCGACGACAGCTTCGACTACTTCGTTGATTGGCACATCGCGACCGAGTTCATTGGAAAGTGTGGTGACCCCGGCATCGCGAATCCCGCACGGCACGATGCGGTGGTAGGGCTCGAGGGAGTTGTTGCAGTTCAAGGCGAATCCGTGCATGGTGACGCCGCGCGCCACGCGCACACCGATGGCGGCAATCTTTCGAGCTGGACCGCGGTCGTCGGCCGGCACCCACACGCCGGTGCGATCGGCTTGGCGTTCGGTGGCAATTGCAAAACTTGCGCAGACACTCATGATGGCCGCTTCGAGACGATGCACGTACACCATCACGTCAACGGGGGAGGGCAGGCGCAAGATTGGATAGCCAGTGAGCTGCCCCGGCCCATGCCAGGTGATGCGCCCTCCGCGATCGACATCGATCACCGGAGATCCGTCTATAGGGCGATCCTCGGGTTGGGTTCGCTTCCCTGCGGTGTAGATGGCTTCGTGCTCAACCAGCAGGAGTGTCGCGGCGCGGTCCGCACTGGCGACACCCGCGTGGATAGCGCGCTGCGCATCCCAACCCGCTTGGTAGGGCGTGAGCGAATCCAGCTGCGCGATGACTTCAAAGGGCGACACGTCCAAAAGGCTACTGCGCGTTGAGAGGAGGAATATCACCGCGTACCGGACACGTTGAGTCGATATTCGACGAGATGTCCTAACCTTGGGCAAACATTCGACGAAACTGCCGTACGCTGTCCTACCAGACCGCCATGTCACTCTCGGAAGGCCAACATGTCACGTCAACGCCGTCCACGCGCGTTCATGTTCTCGATCATCGCTCTCGTTGTCTGGTTTGGCATTGGCGGTGCACTCGGCCCAGTCGCCGGGAAGCTTGCGGATGTCCAGAAGAACCAGAACTCCGACTTCCTGCCGCCGAGTGCCGAATCGGCAGAGGCGCAGCGGGTTCTCGACACGTTCAGCACTGGCAGTTCGATGGAGTTGCCGCTGACGGTGGTCTTCGAGAAGACGGGGGGCACGATCACGCCGGCCGACCAGGATGCGATTGATGCAGCGGTGCAGTCCGCGCTCAAGAAGCCGCTGCTGAGTTCGCTGGTGACGACCATGGATTTGGGCAATGGTGTGAAAGTTCCCGCAGTCTTCCCTGCGACACACGATCAACAGGCGCTGGCGACGAGCAAGGACGGCCAGGCCTACGTCATTAATGCGGTGCTCGACTTCTCCACAATCTTGGGCAATGGCGGTGAAGGATTCCAAAAGATCAAGGATCTCGCCGAAGAAGCAAAGAGTGCACTTGAGGCTCCGGCACCGGGCGTCAAGGGATATGTCACGGGCGTCGTGGGCATCTTCGCCGAACTCGCCGGCGCCTTCGGCAGTATCGATACAGTCCTGCTCGGTGTGACAGTCGTCGTCGTCGGACTCATCCTCATCATCGTCTACCGAAGCCCGTTCCTGTGGATCTTCCCGTTGCTGTCGGCCGGTCTCGCGCTTACTACCGCGCAGGGTGCAATCTACTGGCTCGCGAAGCACGACATCTTGACACTCAACGGGCAATCGCAAGGCATCCTGACAGTGCTCGTATTCGGTGCCGCAACGGACTACGCGTTGTTGCTCATCGCGCGCTACCGCGAAGAGTTGCGCCATGACGAGAGCAAGTACCACGCCATGGCGACCGCGCTGCGTGCAGTGTGGGAGCCGATCGCGGCATCCGCGGGCACCGTGGCAGTTGGACTCATGTGCCTGCAGCTTTCGGAGTTGAAGAGCAACGCGGGCCTCGGCCCGGTTGGCGCGGTCGGAGTCGCAAGTGCGCTCATCGTGCTACTCACGTTCCTTCCTGCTGCGCTCCTCCTGGTTGGTCGTCGCGTGTTCTGGCCGTTCGTCCCGCACTTCGGCACCGAGGTCGTGGAGACCAAGGGCATTTGGGGCAAGGTCGCGCGCGGCGTGGGCAATCGTCCGCGCCGCATGTGGATCGTCACCGGTATTGGACTACTGCTCCTTGCCAGCGCTACTACGACGCTGAAGGCCGAAGGCCTTTCCGACACCGATGTGTTCACCAACAAGAATTCACCCGCGATTATGGGTGTCAGCATCCTTGCAAAGCATCAGCTCGTGAACCCATCCGCAGACGGAACTGTGGTGGTAAACGCGGACTCGATCAACAAAGTGATGGCAGCGCTCGCGGTCGAGCCGGCGGTGGCGCGCTCTATGCCTCGCACGCTGGATGTGACCACGGGCACGCCGCAAGTTGTGAACGGCAAGGCCGCCATCGACATATTCCTGCAGCCGCAGGACTCGTCAGAGGCGTCCCAAGCAGCGCTCCGAGCGTTACGCACGAATTTGCATGCAGTTCCTGGCGCCGACGCACTGCTCGGTGGGCAAGCCGCGGGCAACCTCGATGTGCAGGATGCTTCACGCCACGATCGCAAACTCATTATCCCGATCGTGTTGCTCGTCATCATGTTCATCTTGATGCTGCTGTTGCGCTCGATATTGGCGCCGATCTTGCTCATTGTGACGGTGGTGTTGTCCTACGCGGCAACACTGGGGGCGAGCGCGCTGGTGTTCAACCACGTCTTCAAGTTCCCAGGAGCAGATGCGTCATTCCCGTTATTTGCCTTCGTATTTCTCGTGGCGTTGGGAATTGACTACAACATCTTCTTGATGACTCGCGTGCGCGAGGAGTCTCAGCGACTTGGCACGCGCGCGGGCACGTTGAAGGCGCTCACGGTCACCGGCGGAGTCATTACGTCTGCGGGCATCGTGCTAGCAGCGACGTTCTCGGTGTTGGGTGTCTTGCCGCTCGTGTTCTTGGCAGAGACTGGTTTCGCTGTTGCGTTCGGCGTCCTGCTGGACACGCTGATCGTGCGCTCGCTGCTGGTTCCCGCGCTCACCTATGACATCGGCAAGAAGGTGTGGTGGCCGAGCAAGTTGGCCAAAGCCGATCGCGACTAGTGCCGCAAACGAAGCAACGTCGTCTGCCGCAACGGGCTCGAGTGGGCGGCAGCGGCGGGTCAACCGAAAGCGGAGACCTGTGATGCCAAACAGTCGAATGGCACCACGAGTCGACACTTTGCTTGCACCGTCAATCGCTCACCGAGACCGAGCGCATTCAGAGCGACGGCTTTTGTGCCGCGGAAAACAGGGGTACCGGAAGGCACGGTTATGGGCAGTTGTTGTCGGCGTAGTACCGGCAAGCTCGCAGCTGCGTCTTGGCGCTGGACGGCACTTTCTATGTCAACAGTTATCGAGTTCGGTGTGATCAGTGAGACCAGGCCCACCAGAGTCACTGGAATGCGTTCAGGCAGCAGGATCAAAATCTTCGACGCGCGACAGTTGTAGGGCTTGACCGGCTGGCACGTCACGCTGACCAGAATGGGGTTGGAACTGGAAATAGCTGTGATGTTCGTCGTAGCGCCGTCCAGCAGGACCACAGTTCGACTGTCGTAGGACAGGGAGACAGGTTGGCTTAGGTCGAAAGAACGAGCAACGGCGCTGGCGTTCACATCTGCGTTCACCGTGGCCCCAGTCATCATAAATGAGGAGCGATCGATGACCGTGGTCGTGCCGGTGATAGTGAATTCCACCGCAGTCGGAGCCTCCGTTGCCGTGGCAAATACGCGAAGTGCCTGACACGTAATCTTGGTGGCAGCGTTGGTTATCGCAAAGGTGCATTTGGCGCGAGCATTGACGACGTCGTTTTGCTTGAGGGCACCGAGCTTTACGGTCTTGCCATTGCGCTGCACCTGCGTCTTGCTCACGATCCACAGTTTGAGCGAACGGGCTTTCAGCAAACGCAAACTGCTTGACGCATCTGTGACGGCCAGCACGAAGGACGTGGTGGAGACGCTGGTGACGGTTCCGTGCAGGTCACCCGTCACGACGGAAGTGGAGCCGACTGCGGATGCGTCAAGCAATCCCGCTCCACATATGGCCAGTGACACCGCAATAATGCCCATCCGCGCAGTTCGACGCATGACTACTCCGTCCATGTTCCTTGTCACATTATGGCGCGCCAAAAGTCCTGAAGATATGGAAGCGGGAGGGCACCCAATACCTTCTGCCAAGTGAGCCGACTGCACGAAAAGCAGCGACCGATGAGCGCCCCGCTGGTAGTGCGGCGCAGTTACGGCAGTGCGCTCGTTGCCCAGGCTGTTGGGATCGGGCAACGAAGAGGGCTCTCTGAGGTCGAGGCAAAATATTCGAAAAAGTGTCATTTCCCGTATGTCGAACTGCGCTGGCGGCATCTGCTCACCCATACTCACGCCATGGTTACTCGTCGCATCGCAATGAAATTGTCAGTACTTGTGCTTGGACTCGGACTGGTGGCGACATCGACTGCGGTCGCGGCGCCCAGTGGCACTGTGAATGAAACGCTGGCGATTGCCGCACACTGGACCCCCGCGCTGATGGCCGCAGCAGTGTCTCGCGATGTATCTGTCGATAGCCGAGGGCGTATGCGCATCACCGGTCCAGGTAGCTTGCCGAGTGCCAAGACCGCAACGACAGGCGCGCCGTCGCTGCGCATTGTGGCAAGTGCTCCATGGATGCAGAGGAACGATGTACAGGAGTCCGTGGGTCGCTTGTACTTCGAAATGACTATCGACGGGATCGTAGGCGGCTACGTGTGTTCCGGAACGGCGGTTAAGGATTCCGTGCGGGGATTCTCTTCGATTCTCACCGCCGCCCACTGCGTGTACGACGACTACTCGGGGGCCTTTGCCAAGAACGTCATGTTCATCCCCAATCAGGCCGCCAGTGGGACGCCGACTGATCTCAATTGCACCAACGACATTTACGGATGCTGGATTCCTACCCAAGCAGCAGTTGACCCGTTGTGGTCCACGGTGCTCTGGCCCGACAATCTCGCTTACGACTATGGCTTCTACTTGGTGCCGAATACCGGTCGCCATGTGCAGGGTCTGCGACCGACCTCCGATTCCCTAGAGTCCGCCGTACACCCGCTCGAGATTGGATGGTCCGCATCGGAGCACAAGCCTCAGCAGACGTTCGCGCTGGGGTACTCCTGGGTCGATGATCCGTCACTCATGTACTGCGCGGAACCCATCGGCAGCATCATGGGTATCACTGACTACACGAACCTGTGGCTTGGCAATTGCGCGCTGAGTGGCGGTTCGTCTGGTGGTCCGTGGATGGCACCGGAGGAAGGGACCGTCCTTGAAGGGGACGAGCACGTGTTCTCACTCAATTCCTGGGGATTCGATGATGCTCCTGGCATGGCGGGGCCGGTTCTACAGGATCCGTCGCGTGGAACCGGCCGTGCGCACAAGCTATTCAATCGACTTGCGGCGCTGGCCTCGTCCTCCGATGCTCTCATTGGTGCGGTCGCAACACGGTTCTGAGCGCACGGGTTGAGCGCAAGGCCACGACACGCCTGAGCAGACTCGCGAGTAGAGCGGACGCGTGTCGTAGCGTTCGGGCAGCGCGCAGCGGTGCAGGCCGCCTTCCCAGCGTGCCCACTCAAGGAGATCCATGCCCACTTGGTCACTGCACGGCGACGGTAAGACCGTCACGCCTGGCGAGGTCGTGTCACCGAGCGAGCGCCTGACCTGGCCTCGCACGGTCGGTATCGGCGCGCAGCACATCGCTGCGATGTTTGGCGCCACCTTCCTCGTCCCGATCATCACAGGGTTCCCGCCGTCCACAACACTGCTCTTCAGTGGCATCGGCACGCTGCTCTTCATCTTCATCACGCGCAATCGCGTTCCGTCCTACCTCGGATCTTCGTTTGCTTTCCTCGCGCCGGTCGGTGCTGCGAAGGCGATGGACGAAGGCCTTGGCATGGGCTACGCACTGGGTGGCATCGTTGCCACGGGTGTCTTGCTAATGCTCGTCGGACTCGCTGTGCAGGCGGCTGGCGTTGGTTGGATTGAAAAGCTGATGCCGCCGGTCGTGACAGGCACCATTGTGGCGGTGATCGGGCTCAACCTGGCCGGAGTCGCGAAGGGCGGCTTCACCGCACAACCGGGCGTCGGTGTGGTCACACTCGGCACGATCTGCTTGGTCTCGGTCATCTCGCGGGGATTCATGGCGCGCATCGCCATTGTGCTCGGTCTCGTCGGCGGTTACGGCTTTGCACTCGCGCAAGGACTCGTCGACACCAAGGGCATTGAGGCCGCTGCCTGGCTGGGACTGCCGACACTGTCCACGCCGACCTTCAAGTTCTCGGCCATCGTGCTGTTCGTGCCAGTTGTGCTTGTGCTGATCGCCGAAAACGTGGGACACGTCAAGGCCGTATCCACGATGACCGGTCAGGATCTCGACGGCGACATTGGGCGCGCGTTGATGGCTGACGGTGTCGCAACCACCGTTGCCGGCTTCGGCGGCGGCTCGGGCACGACCACGTACGCAGAAAACATTGGCGTTATGGCTGCCACTCGCGTCTACTCCACGCTTGCGTACATAATCGCCGGCTGCGGAGCGATCTTGCTCTCCATGTCACCCAAGCTTGGCGCCGTACTTTCCTCGGTTCCCGGCGGCGTTCTTGGCGGCGCTGGGGTTGCCCTATACGGCATGATCGGTCTGCTTGGTGCCCGTATCTGGATCGAGAATAAGGTGAACTTCTCGGATCCGACCAACCTGTTCATCGCGGCGTCGTGTCTCGTGATCGGAATTTCAGACGTCACCTACACCAGCGGTGACTACACCTTCAACGGCATCGTCATCTCGACGGTGCTCGCGGTGGTTGGTTACCAGATCATGCGTGCTATCTCGAAAGCGCGCGGTACGTCGCAGGTTTGATCGGACGAACGTAGCAACGCCCCGCTCCACTTTGGTGGGTCGGGGCGTTGCTGTGTGGGCCGGCACAGTATTCGCGGTCGCATACGCTGGTCCTTTGTATTGGGTGAGACTGCAAGGGACTGCTGATGATCGAGTACCGAGGAATGACCGCACTCGTCACCGGAGCAAGCTCGGGGCTCGGCATCGAATTCGCCGAACAGCTGGCCCGCCGTGGTGCAAATGTCATTCTGGTGGCGCGTCGTGAGGACCGGCTGCAAAGCGTTGCGAGCGACCTGCGCGCCAGATTTGGCACGCAAGTGACCGTGCTTGTGCACGATCTATCGGAAGTCGGCTCCGGGGAAGCCCTTCTCACAGCAATTCGTGAGCTCGGCCTTTCGGTTGATGTGCTCGTGAACAACGCCGGATTCGCGACGAATGCGGCCGTCGTTGACGAGGATCTCCATGCGCTACAACAAGAAATTCAGTTGAATGTTGGCACGCTCGTCGAACTGACTGCAGGCGTGTTGCCAGCAATGCGGGCGAACAATAGGGGAGTTGTGCTGAACGTTGCGAGCACAGCGGCATTCCAGCCCGTGCCCAATATGGCCGTGTACGCGGCAACCAAGGCATTCGTGCTTTCCTTCACCGAAGCACTGTGGGGAGAGTTGGCGCCGACTCGCATCAAGGCCTTGGCGCTGTGCCCGGGCGCCACCATTTCGGAGTTCTGGGACGTCGCGGGGATGGGAACGAGGTCCACCTCTGGCTTTCAGTCTGCAAGCGACGTTGTGACGGTTGCGCTGCGCGAATTGGATAAGGATTCCAGTCGTCCGAGCGTCGTCTCCGGGCGGATGAACGCACTCACCTCGAAGATGGTGCGATTCGTGCCGCGGAAAATCGTCATCAAGATGGCTGGAAAGATGTTCGAACCCGCTTCTTGAATGCCGTCGAATACTCGCAATCGGCATTGCCGAAAAGCTCGTCGCATAGGATTTCCCAGTGGGCTTGTCCCGCGGGGTGGTAGCTCAGTTGGTTAGAGCCCCGGACTCATAATCTGGTCGTCGTCGGTTCGAGCCCGACCCACCCCACAATTCGGTGTTCGCGCGCGGGAAATCGGTTGTCTTCAAGACGAGCCCGCTCGCGAAGGTCGACTCAGCAGTCCAACAAACATTGTCTTGTGCAGTGTCTCCACATGCTTTCGAGCGATCGCAACGGCTGTGTCGGTATCGCGGTTTGCGATCGCCTCGACGAGTTGCCGGTGCTCATCGTTGGAGCTGCGCAGGTACTCGATGGGGTACGGCAGGTAGTAGCGGTACAACTCGTCAAGAATCGGCTTGTAAGCGTCGTCCGCCCCTCTGAGCCGAGTGGCCTTGGCGACACTTCTATGGAATTGCTCGTCAGCCGTGTGGAATTGCGCCCAACTTTGCGCAGTATCCATGGCTCTTACATGCCGGCGTAGTTCAGCAAGCGCGCGCGGTCCTACTGCCGCGCAGGCGAGCGCCGCGAGACCGCAGTCCAGCACCAGTCGCTGGTCGATGAGTTGGTGCACTGCTTCTGTGGACGAGCGATATGCCGCGACTTCAGCTACCGCCCCCCGCTTCGGTTTGCCAGCCACGAGAGTCCCGCCGGTCCGTCCACGCCGTCGTTCCAGTACGCCATCGGCACACAGTGACTCCAGTGCACGTCGAACCGTGATGCTGCTGACGCCCAGTGCACTGGCAATGTCTTCGACATTTGGGAGTCGCTCACCCGGGGAGAGCAATCGCAGATCTACGGCCAATGCAATACGGGCCCGCACCGTGTCGAGGGCCGTCAGTCGCTGGATGCCAACCAGGGCGGGAGCATGCAGGGATGCGACGCCGGCTTCCCCTGATGCGCTATCGGTCCCCATGACGGCAGGCTATCTGAGAGTCTCGTCGGAGTTGACGCATATGACGGAACGATGGGCAGCTCTTGACCGTAAGGACCTTGTGCTCAGCGTTGCGTCGAATATGCCGTTCATCCCGTCCTGCGGGCTCGTACGGCGCAGACCACGACGGTGCTGGTTCGGTATCCGTTGTTTATTTGTTCAATCTGCTCTAATTTCCTAACATCTTGGAGTGAGTGAGGTTGTATATGTCACGACCGCTATCGGTGGCCCTCGCGCAACTCGCACCGATCCAGGTTGGCACCCCCTTCGAAGTGTTCGCTGAACAAGCGGCAAATGCAGTGCCGGATACTCCCGGACCGCGGCTGGTGGCCTTCCCTGAGTTGCACCTTTTTGAGACGGGACTCAGCGGTGACGAGCGCAATGCGGCTCTGAAGGAGTCTGCGCAATCCGTGGACGGGCCTCTCATCGCACAGTTGGCAGAACTTGCAGGCGATCTTGGGGTATGGCTCATTCCTGGCAGCATTGTTGAACCGGGCGAGGGCGGCGCGACCTACAACACAGCGCTAGTGCTATCCCCGCAGGGCAAACTCGTCACGAGCTACCGAAAGATGTTTCCCTGGAGGCCCACTGAGCCCTACCGACCGGGGGACCAGTTCGTCGTTTTCGAGATGCCGAAGATCGGTCGAGTTGGACTTTCCATCTGCTATGACGCGTGGTTTCCGGAGTTCTCGCGCCAACTGGCGTGGCTCGGCGCCGAGGTGGTCGTGAACGTAGTGAAGACCACCACCATTGATCGAGCGCAAGAATTGGTCTTGGCCCGAGCCAATGCGATCGTCAATCAAACCTTCGTGCTCAGCGTGAACTGTGCGGGACCGATTGGCGTTGGCCAAAGCGTGATAGTTGATCCGGAGGGCCGCATTCGCGTGGAGACTGTCGGCGCCGAGGCTGTGATCGTTACTGATGTCATCGACCTTGATGCGGTGTCGATGGTACGTAAATACGGAACGGCGGGAACGAACCGGATGTGGGACCAATTCCGCGATACCGACCCGACGATTTCGCTGCCGATGTACGAAGGACGCATGAATCCCACAACTTGGAAGCCGGCCTTAGACCGACCGATTCCAACAGCGCAGTAACCGACCGACCCTCAGCCCCCGACCCGAAGGACTTGCGATGAGTGCACACGAAACAACCCTGGAGAGGACACTGGGCCTCCGCTCCGTCGTGCTCTTCGGACTGGCGTACATGACCCCGCTGATTGTGCTGGGAATTTTCGGCATCATTGCCGAGGTGACGGCAGGCGCCTCTCCGTCGGCCTACCTCGTAGCGCTCGTGGCAATGACGCTGACCGCGTCCAGTTACGGCCGCATGGCGAATGCCTACCCAGTAGCTGGCTCCGCTTATACGTATGCGCGTCGAACCATCGACTCCCGCGTGGGATTTCTCGTCGGTTGGGCCGTGCTCCTCGACTACATCTTCTTGCCATTCGTCATCTGGCTGTTTGGTGGTGTCTACCTGCAGGCGAAGTACCCGAGTGTGCCGTTCTGGATTTGGATCATGATCTTCATTCTGGCAACCACGGCTCTCAACCTGTTGGGTATGAAGGTTGCGGATAAAGCCAACTACTTACTGATGGCCTTCCAGATTCTCGTCATTGTGCTCTTCGTCGGCTTGTCTTTGGCACACCTCCTCGGTGCTGATGGAGTAGGCAGCTGGTTCAGTCTGCGCCCCTTCCAGGGTGACGGTGCCACGTTCAACGCAATCTCAGGCGGCGCAGCAATTGCCGCTTACTCGTTCCTTGGTTTCGACGCGGTAACCACGCTGACAGAAGAGACCATTGATGCTCGGAAGGTCATCCCGCGGGCCATCATGTTGACCGCTCTCATCGGCGGAGCCATTTTCATCACCGTCGCATATGTCACGCAACTCGTGCATCCCGGCGGCGTGTTCACGGATTCTGCTTCCGCCGCCTTCACGATCGCAGAAGAGATTGGCGGCACGCTGTTCGGTTCGGTGTTCCTCGCAGGTGTTGTACTCGCCCAGTTCTCCTCGGGCATCTCCGCACAGGCCAGCGCTTCACGTTTGATGTACGCGATGGGCCGAGACCGAGTTCTCCCGCACGGTTTCTTCGGCTTTGTTCACCCGAAGTACCGCACGCCGGCGCTCAACATCATCGCTATCGGAGTGATCGGTCTGCTCGCGCTCAAGTTCGACCCTGCGACATCGACCTCGTTCATCAACTTCGGGGCATTCCTCGCATTCACATGTGTCAACCTTTCGGTCATCGCCTACTACCTGCGCAACCGTAGCGATGGAGTCCACCGCAGCCGGTTCACCTACCTCGCGGTACCTGTGCTTGGCGCGATCGTCGACATCTACCTGATGACCCAGCTCGACTCCAACGCGCTGCGATTGGGGCTCTCATGGCTCGCCGTGGGGGTTGTCTACCTGGCCTTCCTGACCAAGGGATTCACGAAGCAACCTCCGGAGATGGAGTTCAGCGATAACGTGGAAGCCGCCTAACAACTGCAGCAGTGCCGCTTGGGTTCTCGAGAGCCCAAGCGGCACTGCTCATATTGCACCGGCGTGAAACGATTGCAGATTCAGCCGTTCTCGTCGGCGATGATCGTCGGGGGATTCTTGGCGGAGTCCTTCGCTGGCAGCCCGGGGAACGACGGTTCGTATGCCCGCGGATCCTCGATAGGTTCGAGGTGTGACATCACTTCAGCATCCGGGAACTCGGCAGTTAACCGTGTCTCAATGCGCTCCAGCAGATCGTGGCCCTGCTGAACTGTCCAGGCGCCGGGTACGAGTACGTGCATATAGATGAATTGCCGATGGCCCGCCACCCGCGTGCGCACATGATGGAACCGCGTATCCGCTCCGTCGAACTCGTCGAGCACCACCACGAGACGTTCATGATCGGTCTCACTGAGCGAGCGGTCCATGAGCGCGTCCAGCGAATCAGAGATGAGATGCCAGCCCGTCCAGATGATGTTGAGGCCGACCAGCAGCGCGATGATCGGATCGAGTCGCAGCCAACCTGTGAGGCCAACGGCGAGCACGCCAAGGACCACACCAACCGACGTCCACACATCGGTGAGCAGATGCTTTCCATCCGCGACAAGCGTCACCGAGCGATGCACACGTCCAGCCCGCATGAGAATGAAGGCAACCCATCCGTTGAGCGCAGACGCGCCAACCGATATGGCGAGGCCGATCCCGACATTTTCGAGTTCGGTTGGATGCAGGATTCGTTGAAATGCAGTCCAGATGATGAAGACGGCCGCCACGAAGATCATCAGACCCTCAACGGCCGCGGAAAAATACTCGGCCTTACTGTGGCCGAAATGGTGCTGGGCATCGTGCGGCTGTGCGGCCACGCGTAGTGCCACCAACGCAACAATTGCGGCTACCAAATTGACGATCGATTCCGCGGCATCGGAAAGCAGCCCGACCGAGCCAGTGAGCAAGTAGGCACCGCTCTTGAGGGCGATGGTGGTAACGGCAACTGCGACGGACATCCAGGCGAACTTCGTCAGGTCAGGGCGGACACTTGGGGTCTGTTCGGTCATGCCGCCGAGGATATAGGGGGTCTCGCGGAGTCAACGAAGCGATGGCAGGAACCCAACAAAAGTAGTTGTATCTTGGATAATCTTGATCTCGAACCAGCCCCATCACCGCAGGAGCACAAATGTCGTATGCAGTTGAGAAGCCAGATAGCGAATGGCGTGCCACGTTGGATCCGGCGTCTTACCGAGTGCTGCGTATGGCAGGTACCGAACCGGCGTGGTCTGGGCCGCTGCTGGAAGAACACCGAGCGGGCAGCTTCCAATGCGGAGGGTGCGGAAACGAACTCTTCACGGCCGGTACCAAGTTCGAGTCCGGCTGTGGCTGGCCCAGTTTTTACGAGACGGTGCGGCCCGATGCAGTCGAGCTGGTGGAGGATCTCTCGGGTGGTCGGACACGCACGGAAGTGCGCTGTGCACGCTGTGGATCGCACTTGGGGCACGTTTTCCCTGATGGATACGGGACGCCGACAGGCGACCGCTACTGCATGAACTCGTTGGCGCTCACGTTCACAGCCGATCCGGTCACAGAGCAGGATTCCTGAGGTCAGCACCCCATCCCGTCTTCGGAATGAAAATGCTTACGCGAGCGTTCCTAGCGGCGAGCACCAAACGATCAGAGCGAGTGAAACCGCGCCTGTCTTGACGTGCCCACAGCGTTCACTTCGACTCAGGAGACCAGCATGGCAACGACTCGGCGCGCGGAAGCACAATGGCAGGGCAGCCTCATCGAGGGCAGTGGGCAGGTGACATTCGCATCCTCGGGTCTCGGCACCTATCCGGTCTCCTGGCCCGCGCGGTCCGCTGAGGCCAATGGTGTGACCAGCCCAGAGGAACTCATCGCCGCAGCACATTCGACGTGCTATTCGATGGCGCTTTCCAATGGCCTCGCCAAAGCAGGAACGCCTGCGTCATCGCTGGAAACAAGCGCCGAAGTGGATTTCGTGCCTGGTACCGGAATCACGGCGATTCGGCTTCAGGTGCGTGGAGTTGTTCCCGGTCTGGACTCGGCAGGGTTTGCCGCCGCGGCAGAAACTGCCAAAGAGGGCTGCCCCGTGAGCAAGGCCCTCGCAGCAGTGCCGATCACCCTCACCGTGCTGGACTAGGCGGCTGCAACAATAGGGCTTGCGTTGATAGCGTCGCGCACAGGATCTCATTCGCCCGTAACGTGATTGCTTCAGGGAGGGACGCGCATGGCCGTTGGCTTGGTTCGTCCCCGCTTCGACCATGTGCGGATGCTGTTTCGACCGCGTTCATGGCGACGTGAAGCACTGTTCCTGGGTCTGTGTTACATAGGCTATGAATGGGTGCGGGGCGTTGCGCCAGAACGTCGTTCTATCGCATTTTCCAACGCGGATGGGCTGCAAACGCTTGAGCAGTTCCTGCACATCGACATTGAGCTGAGTGCCAATACGTTCTTGCTCGATCACCTCTGGCTGGCCAATGCTGCAAGCGCCTTTTACCAACTGGCGCACGAAGGCGTGGCAGTCGCAGTCCTCGTGTGGCTGTGGCAGCGACACCGCGCACATTACGCACCGTTGCGCTCTGCGCTCGTGATCACCACCTTTGTCAGCCTATTCACATACTGGCTGATCCCGTTGGCTCCGCCGCGATTTGCGCAAGCAGGCATCGTCGACACGATGCTGGAGTACCCCGTGCTCTTTGCGGGGATGAAGAGTGTTACCGGCCTCGTGAACCTGTACGCGGCCATGCCAAGCGTCCATGTGGCCTGGGCAGTGTGGTGCGCGTTGTCGTTTTCTGTGGCTTCATCACTCCAGCGGCGTTGGTGGGTTTGGTGCTATCCCCTCACGACAGCGTTGATAGTGCTCGGTACGGGAAATCACTATGTGCTTGACATCATTGTCGGAGCATTATTGGTAGGTCTTGCTTGGTGGCTTGTCGAAGTGTGGCACCCAGATCGTCGGCAATTCCTGGCAGCGCTTGCCGCGCTACCGCACCCGCACCGCCGCGAACACCCGAAACCCTGAAGAGCGGTTGGGTCGCGGTCACGCAGTGAGAAGGTCCGCCACGTACGCAAACCCCGCTGGAGCTTGGGCTCGATGGGCCGACTGCGGCCGTAGAACGTGCCAGGCAGTCCAGATCTCAGGGCTTGGAAACGGCTCGCCAGGCAGCGGCCATCTTGTCAACCCCCGCCTTGATGCGGAGTGTGTATTCGGCACGATTCCAGTCATCCCAACGCACACTCGGGAGCTCAATTACGGAGGAACCCAGATGTAGCGTCATGCCGATTTCGTCGACCTTGGTTGGCTCTGCGTAGGTGCCCCGCGGTACGACTGCGGTGTGGGACGACGGGTCGCCCAAGAGCAGCATTGACCAGGGGATACGCAATTCAAGCAGGTCTCGATCAAGCCACCACGTGGACAGCGAGTTGTATTCCGTAGCGGAGACGTCCCAAGAACCGCGAACCAACCGCCCCGTATCGAAGAACTCCGCTGGGCGCGCCGGTGCACCACCAGTTGCGGGCCAGGCTCGGTCGGCAGACATGCGTTGCAGTGACCAGCCGGGGAAGCTCTCGCCGGGCATCGAGGTAGGGTCCATCCCGTCAAGCTGAATCAAGTCAAGTTCGGTGCGCACGTATGCGTCGGCCTTGCCCTTGAGCGGATCGATCATGATGGCGACGTCGTTGCTGCCGCTGCGTGGTCCTGCGCCAGGCATGGAGAGGCCGCCAGGCACGATGTTGAAGCCCAGCGATAGCGGTGTATTGAGATCCTGACGTAACTTGATTTCGACGTACACGTAAGAAGCGTCTATCTGCGTTGAGTAGGCGATTACAGGTCCGCTGGGCGACTCGTAGGGCGTGCTCCAACCGGTTGCCACTGGGTCGGATGCGACCACGCCGAACCACTGCTCGTTCGTGAGCGGGTCGTGCCAGAGGGATCGCCGTTCCGGATGTGCGACGGTGGTACGTGGCTGGGTGTTCCAGGTGAACTTGAACCACTCGTCATTCCAGATGAACAGCATCGCACCGGCCAGCCCCTGCGCTTTGATGCCGCGCAGCATCTGAGCGTCCATCGCCATGGCCTGCTGCTCGGTGTGGGCACCTTGGTCACGGCCCAAGGTGCCGTAGTGCGCGGCACCGATTGAGGCCGGTACACCGAACTCGCTGATCATGGTGGGAAGTCCGGCTGTTGCGTGATGGGCCTTGAGTGATGCGACATACGCAAGGTATGGATCGACCTTGCCGTTGGCGAGCGGTGTGCGCAACTCGGGCTGTGAGCGCATGAAGTCTGGGTAGTAGGGGTAGGCGTGGTAGCTCGCAAACGAGCCACCGGGCCAGGCCGAAGTGGGGAGGACGTGATTCGCGTCGAGGCCAACCATGTCCTCACGCGCGTTGGGCTCCGTGGTGTGTGTCAATGGATCCGTCGTAGGCCAGTTCACAAACGCGATGGGTGAACTCGTGTGGTGCGAGGCTTCCGCCGCCGCCAGCTCGTCCATGTGGCGCGCCAGCCACCGCTCGGTAGGACTGCTGTGCGTCGTAGCAGTGAAGTACAGCCCCGCGAACTCCGGAACCGCAGCTGCGTTGGATCGTTCTACACCGAAGGGATCCAGCTCGGCACCGATAATCCAGCCGGCCAACCATTTGCTGACATCGGTGGTCCATGTGCCGCTGGCGCGACCTCGCTGGAACGTGCGGTAGAGATCGCCGTGGACGGCCGCGCTGGCGTCGGCGATCTCACCGCTGAAGGCATTGTCTGCAACCGAATCCATAAGGGTGCCGGTCTCGGAGTACGACTCATCCGGTAAGTAAATGCCCTGAATGAGGTAGAGCGGCGCATCGCCATGATCGTGGTTGTACTTCGCGAACTCTTCGTAAAACCCCGGTGTCATGATGGTGTAGGTACGGATGAAGCGGACGCCCATATCCGCCATTTGCGGAAACCAATCGCGGAAGGTCCCGCGAGGCGTTGCAAGTTCTCCCGGGTTGTGTCCGGGCACCGTAGTGCCGACGTTCACTCCACCCCAGAAGGTGACATCGCCATGGCGAGTGTGGAGCGCCAAGCGTGCCTCGCCGCCACTATTCGTCACCGACGCAAGCGTGGTGAGGCCTTGTATGACTTGTGGTTTTGGCGCCCAGGAAGTGGATGACGCTGAGGTCGAACTGGTCGTGCCACAAGACGACAGCAGCGCGGTAAGCGCTCCTGCGATTACCGCGCTGCTGAACGCTCGTCTCATACCGGAATTTCCTCCACGTGCTTGGCTTCCGTGAATCCCATGCGCTTCTGCTCGCCCCATTGCTGGCGATTGGCACGAATACGGAAGATAGCGCGCATACGTACAAAAGCCTGCCATTGGCGGAAGCCGAAGTTCTCGAGGAACGCAGTAATCGTCATGCGGCGAAGATCTTGCCAGTTGGGGTAGCGCCTGAACGCACGCTCCTCGAGCAGAATGACAATCATGGAGATGAAGTATCCATAGGCAAAGGCAAAGGCCAGCATCATCAGGTAGATCGGAAGGCTGCCAAAGCCGAACAGTATGGCTAATGGCGTGATGATCATGCCAACCACCGTGATGAGCGGCTCGAGGAATTCGAACGCCCAGAAATATGGCAAGGAAACCCAACCGATCCGTCCATACTTCTTCCGGAATAGCATGCCGCGGTGGCGAATCAGCGTCTCACCCAGTCCACGCTGCCAGCGATCGCGTTGGCGCACGAGTGCTCTTGCCGTGGTCGGGGCCTCGGTCCAGCAGATCGGGTCGGGGAAGAACGTGATGCGGCAGGGCTGGTTGTGATCAGCCTGGTACTTGCGAATGCGCAGCACCAGTTCGGCGTCTTCCGTGATCGATTCGCCGTTATACCCACCTGCGTTGACGAGCACGTCGCGACGGAAGAGCCCGAATGCACCGGAAATGATCATGAGCATGCCCATGCGCGACCAACCGAGGCGGCCACCCAAGAATGCACGCAGGTACTCAACGATTTGGACGTTGGCGAGGAACTGACGATGCGGAGTTGCGATCGAAACCAAGCGGCCGTCTTTAACCGTACTCCCGTTGGCGATGCGAACAATGCCACCGGTGGCAACTGTGTCAGTGTGCGACTGGAACTCCCACACGAGGCGCGCGAGCGCACCTGGATCGAGCATGGTGTCGGCGTCGATAGCGCTGACCAGCGGGAATTGCGCATAGTTGATGCCCGCATTGAGCGCGTCCGCTTTGCCGCCATTCTCCTTATCGATGACAACGATTCGCGAATCCATGGGAGAGGCAAAGACCTGTCGCACTGGCATCGTGGCTAGTCCCGAGCGAGGCGTTCGCTCAATTGCGACCAGCTTAAAAGCCGTTTTCAGCACATCCAGTGTCTTGTCGGTGGATCCATCGTTCACGACGATCACTTCGAGTTGACTGAACTGCGTGGCCAATAGCGAACGCACGGATTCCACAATATTCAGTGCTTCGTTGAAACCCGGCACGATAATGCTCACCGGCATCGATAACTCGCTGGTGCCCACATGGCGGTAGTCGCGAAGTGGTCGCATACGCACGTAATGGTTGACCGCGAACCAGCCGACGATCACAAGCACTGCTGAAAGCACCAGCATGAAGCCGAGGTAATACATCAGAAAACGGTTGTACCAAATGACCAGAGTTTGCAGCCACTGCATTCCGTTGTTGTCGAAAACGCCTGTTCCCATTACGCACCTGCCTGCTGGTAGCTGGGGAACGCGGCGTGCATCGCCAGTTCCTCTCGCGCACGTTGCGCAGCAAAACGGTCATTACCTTCGGCGACGCGCTGCAGCCGTTTCCGCCCCTCGGCACCCAGCCCCAGCAGAGCGCGAGCGGCGCCACGGCGCACGAACCAGTCAGCATCACCGACCAGCGTCTCGAGCTTGTCGAACTCAACGACGTTGGGGATCTGGCGTAGCACTTCAATCGCGGTGCTCCGAACATTGGCGTGGTCGTCGCTGGCTGCATCAATCGCCAACGCTTCCATGCGTTGCTGTTGTTCTGGGGTTGCTCGTACATACGTCGCGCTGAGCACGCGCATCGCTTGCATTCGCTCGAACTTGTTGTCCCCGGCTCCCGCGGCCAAGGCCGCCGGGATGGCTCGGATATCCGCTGCGTAGGAAAGTGCCCGTAGGAGATCGCAGCGAATCTCCCACGTCTGTCCCGGCTTATCCATGGCGCGAAGGAGCGAGTCGACTGCCCACGAGTGCCCCAATCGTTCGATGATGCGAGCGCGTGGAAGGTGGCTTTGCTCGAGCGCCAGAATGAGGGCATCCGCTGCCCCCGGAGTCGCCATGCGCTCCAGAGCGCCCACTGCGGCAAGACGAACCGTGGGCTCTTTGTCCTGTGTGAACTTCTCGATAATGGTTGGATCCACGTGCCAGCAGGGGAAGCCTGCGATGTACACCGAGAGGCCGCGACGGATCGCGCTTCCGCTCGTGAGCTGCCGCTGGAGTTGATCGGATAGACCGGCGTCGATGAACGACTGTTGAACTTCGGCGATTCGCACGGGGGTCCACCATGTAGCTCCGGCCGTGCGGTTACACACCGAAGTGAGGTCAGACTGCTCGCGTACGCCGCCACGCAAGATCTCAAGCGCCACAGCGCGCAACTTCACGTTGTCACCGGTCTCCCATGCGTCAAGTACGCGCACCTGCATGGCAGCGCTGTTCTTCTCTAGATTGTCGCGGTTGATCTTGAAAGCAATCACGGCGCCAATGAGAACGATGCTCAGCACGGTGAGCACAACGATCAACAGGAGGATCAGTTGGGCATCGCCCGTCGTCAAGTGGAAGTTCATCTGCACCTCAGATTCTTAAGTTAAGGCAAAGATACGGACCTTTGGCCCTATAGGTAAACCTATGCATTCGGCATTCCGTACGGGGCTCTTTGTGAAAAGCCGACTAGGCGGTAGGTGCGGGACGTAGCTTTGTAGTGACATCGGGTGCTTAGGCTGCGCATATGGAGTCAGAAATCGCGGCGCCGCGAGTCATGGATGAAATGACAGCGCTAGGCCCATTCGCGACACTCGCCGGTCGTGTGGCCGTAGTGACGGGGGCGGGAAGCGCTACGGGAATTGGCTTTGCTGTGGCAACAGCGCTTGCTGCTCAAGGTTCGCGAGTTTTTCTCACATCTACAACAGGCCGCTGCCAAGACCGTGCGGACGAGCTCGTGGCACTCGGTTTTGATGCCGCCGCGTGCCCTGCCGACCTCACGGTCACGGCCGACGTCGACGCGTTGCTCAGCGCTGTTCGGACGCGTTACGGACGGGTCGAGATCCTGGTGAACAACGCCGGCATGACGAGCGTCCTTGACCCGATGGAAGATGGTCTCCGGACCCATGAGTTGACGGATGTGCGCTGGGCGCGAACCCTAGAACGAAATCTGACCGTCTGCTTTCACGTCACTGCACGGGCCCTTGTGGACATGTTGTCTGCAAACTGGGGACGTATTGTCAATGTCGCGAGCACGACAGGGGTCACGGGTGCGATGCTTGGAGAGGCTGCATACGCATCTGCCAAAGCTGGCGTTGTGGGATTCACGAAGGCCGTCGCGCTCGAGTATGCAGCGAATGGCATCACGGCCAATGCGGTTGCCCCGGGATGGATTGCTACTGCCTCGCAGACTGCGGACGAGAAGCTGCAGGGGCAGGCGGCTCCGATTGGTCGAAGTGGGACTCCGGCCGAAGTGGCGCATGTGGTGACCATGCTCTGCCTACCCAGCGCTTCTTACGTGACTGGGCAATGCATCGTGGTCGACGGTGGCAACTCCATCGCCGAAGAGCGCGCAGCGCACTAGCGGAGTGTCATCAGCCGAAGGTGGTGACCGACCGCGTGATCACTAGTGCGACCGTCGTCAGCGACACCATGGACTGCATCATCATGAACCACATCGGTCCGAGCGAAAAACCGCGGGGAATTGGGATTTGTGCGATGGCGTTGAAGAGTCCACGCCCGTGACGGGCTAACGCAATTCACCGTCGGACTCACTCTTGCACGGGATTCGTCCTACCGCACGCCTCGCTTGCAGAGATCGTGTACTTAGCGAAGGAGCTTCCATGCCAAAGGAAGAAGGCCGGCTGCCAACAGGAGTTTGATGGCATCACCGACGAGAAATGGCGTCATGCCCCACGCGACCGCATTCGCCCAAGTCGCATGCAGCGAGTGCTGCAGCCACGACACACCGGTTGCATAGATGATCGCGTTGCCGGCGATCATCGCAAGGGCCACGCGGAGCGGCGTGCGAGTGAATCCGCGCTCAGCCAGACGACCCACAACACCGGCAGCGAGCAGGAATCCCACGACGTAGCCGAGGGACGGCATGGAGAGCACCGCACTGCCGGTGACGTGAGTGCCTTGCACTGTAGGAGCGAGCACGGGAAGACCGGCAAGGGCGAGCGTGAGATATAGGGCGCTCGAAGCGATACCCAGAGAGGATCCCAAGGCTGCGCCCGTAAGCAGCACCGCGAGCGTCTGACCAGTCAGAGGAACTGGAGTAAAGGGGAGCCGGACGGCGACTTGCGCACTCGCCGCAATGAAGCCGGCTCCGCCGGCAATCAGTGCCAGGTCGCGCACCCAGGTGCCGCGGAAGGGAGTAGCGAGTACTCGAGTTGCGGTGGTCGAAGTCATGCGCACTCCTGTGTTGGGTAGGTGCATGGAAGCAGCCTTGGGTGGTTACTCGCAAGGAGCCTTGCCGCGCGGGGGCCGGTCTTTCACGCGCCGGAGTGTCCGATTCGGGACCTTCTGCTGTACCCTTGGAAGTGAACTACCTGCGCAGCCCACTGGGGAAGGTGACGCTGGGAGGTAGCAATGGCAGTACCGATCGACTTGAACCGTGCGCAGCGTGCGCTGACACGGGGAGTCATCTATGTCCACGACGCAGGCAAAGCGTTCTGCAAACCTCTCGAATGGGCGCTTTCTGGCGTGCTCGATTACGAGGTGGCGCTGGATTGGACCCCACAGCCGATTACCCCAGGCCGCATGCGCGCCGAGTTTTCTTGGACAGGCCCCACCGGCAGTTCGGGCCGCATCGTCCATGCGCTCCACCAGTTGCCCGAGTTGCGCTTTGAAGTCACCGAGGAACCCACAGTCAGCAGTGAGGGTGAGCGATACGCGAGCACGCCGACACTCGGCATCTACCGCGCTCACATGAGCGTGCACGGCGACGTATTGATCAATGAACAGCGCATCCGCACGCTGCTCTCTGAAGTCTCCGACATTGAAGAAATGCGGTCGTCGCTAGGGCTACTGCTTGGCACCGCCTGGGACGCCGAACTCGAGCCCTTCCGGCTTGCGGGCGAAGGCACTCCGGTCCGTTGGTTGCACCGCGTCGGCTGAGCCCTTCCCCTTGGCTTCACTGTCGATTCTGTTCGTCCTCCTGCGGAGGACCGAACAGAATCGACAGTGAAGCGCAGGATTTGGCGGGCGGCACTAAAGCGGGATATTGCCGTGGTGGCCACGTACTCCCGGAGTACGGCGGATCACTGCCGCGACTGCGCTCCGCGTCAGTGCGGGTTCCACAATTTCATCGACCATGCCGAGTTCGACCGCGCGATCGATGCCGCCCGTCAGTTGCTCGTGTTCCGCCGCGAGTTCGAGTTCGACTTGCTCGCGTGACTCGGCCGGTACATCGGCCAACTTACGTCGGTGCAGGATGCGGATGGCCGCCACGGAACCCATAACCGCCACTTGGGCATCAGGCCAGGCAAACACATGCGTCGCCCCGAGTGACTTCGAGTTCATCGCGACGTAGGCGCCGCCGAAAGCCTTGCGTGTGACAACCGTGACACGAGGCACCACGCACTCGGAGAACGCATGCAACAGCTTGGCTCCGCGGCGAACGACACCCTCCCACTCCTGACCGACGCCGGGCAGGTAGCCGGGGACATCGACGAGCACAACCAGCGGAATCGCGAAGGCGTCACACATGCGCACAAAACGCCCTGACTTTTCGGCACTGGACGAATCCAGACAGCCACCAAGGCGCAGCGGATTGTTGGCGACAACTCCGACGGTTCTGCCGCCCAATCGGCCCAATGCGGTGACGATGTTGGGTGCCCAACCGGCGTGCAATTCGACGGTCGTGCCTTCATCGAGGAAAGCACGCACCAGCGGGTGTACGTCGTATGCGCGCTTGGCGGCGGCGGGCAGCAGTGAGCCGAGGTCGGTGTCTTCGATGCTCGCGAGATCAAGCGACCCTTGCTTGCCGATCAGCGTCGTGAGCGTGCGGGCCCTGTCATACGCATGCTGTTCGGACCCGGCGACGATGTGTACCACGCCCGATCGACGACCATGCGGTTCAGCACCACCGAGGCGATCCATGTCGACGTCCTCGCCGGTCACAGAGCGGACAACTTCCGGCCCTGTCACAAAGATGCGCCCCTCAGGCGCGAGGATCACGATGTCGGTCAGCGCTGGTCCGTAGGCGGCGCCCCCCGCGGCGGGCCCGACGACGACAGAGATCTGCGGGATGCGCCCGGACGCGCGCGTCATCGCTGCGAAGACGCGACCGACGGCATCCAGTGCCTCAACGCCCTCGCGAAGTCGCGCGCCTCCGGAATGCCAGATGCCCACGATTGGTGATGAGTCTCCAAGCGCTCGGTCGTACGCGGCCTCGATAGCACGGCAACCGGCGGAGCCCATGGCTCCACCCTGCACGGTCGGATCGGAGCAAAAGGCAACCACACTGGCGCCGTTGACCAGCCCGACCGCGCTGTGAAAACCGGCAGCATCAACAGGGGTAATCGAAGTGAACATGCCGTCGTCGAAGAAAGCGGCGAGCCGTGCCTGCGGGCTACGTGGATCAAGCTCGGTCATAGCAGGGGCTCAGTAATTGCGGAAGACCACGGCGACGTCATGGCCGCCGAAGCCAAACGAGTTGTTGAGCCCAGCGATGTCGCCAGCGGGAAGCGGCCGCGCAACATTTGCCACGACATCGATGCCGAGGTCTTCTTCCATGTCCTCGATGTTGATGGTCGGCGGTGCCATCCGATCTTGAATAGCGAGAAGCGTGAAAATCGACTCCAACGCACCCGCGCCACCGAGCAAGTGACCAGTCATCGACTTGGTGCCCGATACGAGCACATTCGCCGCGTGCGCGCCGAGACCCTGGCGGATGGCCTTGGCTTCCGCTACGTCTCCGGCAGGAGTCGATGTGGCATGCGCATTCACGTGCGCAACGTCACTGGCTGAGAGCCCAGCGTTGGAAAGCGCCAGTTGAATAGCCCGCGTGGCACCACGACCTTCTGGCTCTGGCTGCGCGATGTCGTGACCGTCGGACGTCATGCCAGAGCCTGCGTAGACGCCGTAGATGTGTGCACCACGAGCCTTGGCGTGGGCTTCGGATTCAAGCACGAGCGATGCAGCGCCTTCGCCCATGACGAATCCATCGCGGCCTTTGTCGTACGGGCGTGACGCCCGAGCCGGATCGTCATTGCGCGTTGAGAGCGCACCCATGACCGCGAACGAAGCAATGGGCATCGGATGGATGGCCGCTTCAGTGCCACCGACGATGACAACATCGGCGCGACCATCTTCAATCATGCGGGCGCCAACGGCGACCGCCTCGGCGCCGGAAGCACAGGCCGAAACGGGGCAGTGGACGCCTGCGCGAGCGCCGAATTCCAAGCCAACCCACGCGGCCGGACCGTTGGGCATGAGCTGTGGAACAGAAAGGACGGGCACGCGGCGCCAGCCCTTTTCCATCAACGTCTCGTAGTTCTTCAGCACCGAGATGATTCCGCCGATGCCGGTTGCGTATGCGACGCCAAGGCGGTCCTTATCGACGTCGTCGCCGAGACCGGCATCTGCCCAAGCTTCGCGTGAGGCGACGATGGCGAATTGCTGGGAGCGGTCGAGTCGACGAGCCTTGACGGGCTCGAGGCCTTGGTCCAACGGCTCTGCTACCGCTACGCCCGCAAACTGCACGGGCAGTGTGTCGATCCACTCATAGGGCATGGTGACAATGCCGGACTTGCCCGCGATTGCGTTCGCCCAAGTCTCCTTGGCCGTGCCACCCAACGGTGTAGTCGCGCCGATGCCAGTAACGACAACAGTGGTCATGCCTTACCCCTTAGCCCTAACGAGATGCCCGCTGAAGAGATCTTTAGCGTGGCGTTGGCGTGGTCTTGATTCTTGCTGGCCGCCAAAGTCGTGAACTCCAGCTTGCCTGGTCCTATGACGATGCCGCGGTGCATCGACCGAGCCGAAGGCAACGGTCGAAGGGGACCGGAAGCGCCTGAGTCAAAGAGCGAGGCGTGGCATTCTTTTTGGCCACGCCTCGCGAACGGCGCGAGGATCCCCGTAGACCTTTGCCTACGGCGCAGTGTGTGTTACAGCGCTGCCTTGACGAAGTTCAGGACGTCAGCGACGGTCTTGAGGTTCTTGAGCTCAGAGTCGGGGATCGAGACGCCGAACTTCTCTTCAGCGGCCATCGAGATCTCCACCATCGAGAGCGAATCGACATCGAGGTCGTCAACGAACGACTTCTCGAGTTCGATGTCAGCCTCAGCGACGCCGGCGATTTCGTTCACGATCGATCGGAGCGTGTCGAGGATCTCCTGGTCGGTCATGGTATTTCCTTTCGTGGAGGTTCCGGATGCGATTGCAGCCGGAGGTTTAGGGGATGCGGATGACCTGCGCCGCATACGCGAGGCCGGCTCCGAAGCCGACCATGAGTGCGAGGTCGCCCGACTTGGCGAGTCCGTCGTTGACGAGCCCGTCAAGCGCGAGGGGGATTGACGCAGCCGACGTGTTGCCCGTCATGATGATGTCACGCGCAACCACGACGGTGTCGGGGAATTTCAGTCCGCGCACCAGGGCGTCTGTGATGCGATTGTTGGCTTGATGTGGCACGAACAATTGGATGTCATCGGCGGTAAGGCCAGCTGCTGCGAGTGCTTGGTGGCATACGCCGACCATGCTGCCGACAGCCCACTTGAAGACCTTCTGGCCTTCCATGCGCAATGTCGGCCAACGGAACTTGCCAGTGCTGTTGAACTCTTCACGCAGGTCGAGCCAGTTGGGTTCGACGACGATGGTGTTGAACTCGCTGCCATCCGCACCCCACACCGTCGGTCCAACACCCGGTGTATCCGCAGGGCCGAGGACAAAGGCGCCGGCGCCATCGGCGAAAATGAAGGCGGTGCCGCGATCGGCCGGGTCCGTCCAAGAAGAGAGCTTCTCGACTCCGACGACAAGCACATAGTCACTCTGTCCGGTGCTGATGATGCCGTCAGCCATACCCACGCCATACGGGAAACCGGCGCAGGCCGCCGAGACGTCGAAGGCTCCAGCATTGGTTGCCCCAATGCGGGCTGCCACAAGTACGGCCGCGCTTGGCGTTTGGTACGGGTGCGAAATGGTTGAGACGATGACCGTGCCCAGTTGCTTCGCACTAATACCGGCGTGAGCAAGTGCCTTAGTTGCAGCATCGCTGCCCATGTCAATGATGTCGACGTCATGTGGCGCCCAAAGCCGCTGCCTGATACCGGTGCGTTCCTGGATCCACTCATCTGATGAGTCGATGGGGCCGATGATTTCGGAGTTCGGTACAACGCGCTCGGCGCGATGCACGCCGAAACCGATGACCTCGCTGTAGCGGCGCGGGTTTGCCTTCATGGTGCTCACGCGTTGAGTTCCTCCGCGATCGGGTGGAGCCGGAGCAGTGGTTGACCGGGAGAGACCGGATCACCGTCGGACACGAGCCATTCGACCACAGCACCGCCATATTCGGCGAACACCGGGGTTTCGTCATGGAGATGTACTACCGCTGCAACGACAGTCTGAGGCTCGAGCAGTACCCCTTCATCGAGACCTTCCATCACGCGCACCGTGCCCTTTGCGGGGCTGACAACGAGTCGCCATGCGGGTTGCGTCTGCAGCAAGTTCGATTCACCGTGTTCCGCGACGAAGGTTCGAGCTGCATCGAGATCGTCGGGTGACTTGAGCGCAAACGTGGCAATACCCGGAAGAGCTCGCTTGATGAGTCCAGTGAGCGTGCCGGCTGGGGGGATCTCCAGGATGCCGGTTGCGCCGAGATCTGCGAAGGCCTGCATGCAGAGGTCCCATCGCACCGGGTTGGAAACTTGCGAAACGAGGCGCTTGAGAACTTCTTGGCCGCTGGAGAGCACCTGACCATCGGCATTGGAAAGCAGTGCCACGCGTGGGTCATGGGTCGAGATGGCGCGGGCGAGTTTGCCTAACTGCCGTGTGGCTGGCGACATATGCGAGGTATGGAATGCGCCGGCAACCGAGAGGGGGCGAACCTTGGCTTTGGCCGGCGGATCGGCCTCGAAAGCAGCCAACTGCTCGATGGTTCCCGCGGCCACAATTTGGCCGGCACCATTGTCGTTTGCGGCGGTGAGACCATGCTTGGCTATTGAGGAGAGCACCTCCTCGCGTTCGCCGCCCAGTACCGCGGCCATACTCGTCTTGGTGATAGCCGCGGCTGATGCCATGGCCCGAGCGCGTTCACGGACGAACACCATGGCCTGTTCCGCTGTCAGAACACCGGTCGAAGCGGCCGCTGTAATTTCGCCGACGCTGTGGCCGGCGCCAGCGCCGAGGACGGCCCATCCATCCGAAGGATGCGGGAAGAGTTCAAGCAGCGATACAACTCCGGTCGCCACAATCAGCGGCTGGGCGACGGCGGTGTCGCGGATCGTGTCGGCGTCTGCCGCTGTGCCGTACGCCCGCAGATCCATATCCGCGACGGTCGAAAGCCAGTCAAGTCGGTCACCAAAGTGGGGAAGCTCAAGCCACGGCGCCAGCATGCCTGGTGTCTGAGACCCCTGTCCGGGGGCGACGATGATGAGCATTCGGCAAGCCTGACGTGTTACCGCGGGGTCGCCAAATTGAACACGCCATCACCTTCAGGCGACGGCTCGACTCCATCCATCAACCAGGCCTCGTCAACGCCACAGGCGCGAGCAATAGCGCGCAAGAAGGGCACCTTGCGAGCGCGTGGCCAGTTGCGATTTTCGTATCCGGCCAACGTGGTACGAGAGATGCCAACGAGCTCGGCGACCTCTCGCTGTTCAAGTCCGGCGACAGTGCGCGCCAACACGATGCGTTCAGCAACCGTGAAGCGGGGAACCTCGCCTGTCAGTGCGTGAATACTCATGTGTTCAAGTTTGACCCTTAGAGCACAATTGCGCAACACGCCGAATGTGAACGTGGTTCTTGCATTTGTGCGGACTCTGGTCCTATCTTGAACCTATGTCCAATTCTTTGATGACGACCAGAGAAGCCTCCCAGGCACTTGGCGTCACCGTGAAGACCATCAACTCCCTGGCACGGGCGGGGCGCATCAAGACGGCCCACAAGGGCGCCGGGCGAACGTCCTCTCGCATGTTCCGCATTGAAGACATTGAGGACTTCAAGCGCGAGCGCGCTGCATGACCTCCGTCGGCCGCGTGCATTCCCCCGTCGCGTGGCCGGCGGACTTCCCTACACAAATGAAAGCCCGGCGCGGTTCCCTAACCAAGAACCCCGCGCCGGGCACCTACTGAAAGAAGGCGCAATGACACTAGCAATCATCGTTGGACTTCTCGCCCTGGTGGCGTGGTCCTATATCCGCCGCGAACGCCGCCGCGCTACTGAGCGCCGCTCGCAGCTCGTCGCCCGCCTCAACATCGAGGAGGGTGCGCGATGAGCCAACGAGAGTCCGAGCTGCGCGACGCAGCCACCGCGGCCAAGTCCCGGATTAGCCAACTCCTGACCGATGCGCAGGGCAACCCTCCGCACCCGAGCCACCTCGACTACATCCTCATTCAAATTGCACTCTTCGGCGCGGAGTGCGCACCCAGGGCCAGCACCGCGGAAGCTACTTGCAAAGCCATCGTCGCCGAGGTCGATAGGGCCCTTGCACTGCGAGCAGACCAGGCAAGTGCAAGCGTGGTGAGGTTGGCATGATTCCCCGTCACTGTGCTCTGTGTGGTTTGGTCGCCAACCGCAACACCAAGCCCTTCATCATCTTCATGACGCTGCGCGTCCTCGATGTCGATTTCATCGGCGCCTGCCGCGTACACATGGACCCGACGAACTCCCTAATTGGCAGAGAGCCAGACGTTGAGCTCGTGAAGACGTTCTTCGCCGCCGACTTCCGCGAGCCCTCCGTGGAGGTGCGCTGATGACGTGGCTTGCATTGTTGGCTGGCCTGCTCTTCGGTGGGCTCACCGGCTGGGTGTGCGGGATGCTCACCATCTTCAAAGCCTTCGGGCACATCATCGACCTGGGCAAACGCCTCCTGGTCGCACAAGCTGCCGCCGGGGCGCCTTCCGGCGGCACGGTGGGGCTCGGGCGTCGGGAAGCGTCTGAGCCTCACCACGGCACCAAGGTCGGTGTCTGATGGCACTTTCAGGACTCAAGCTCGGGCAGCGCGTTGCGTGGAACGGGCAGGCGTTCACGGTGTGGGCGAAGGCACCTGCCGCACGACAGTGGTGGCTGTATCAGCACCCGCAAGAGGGGGGGGGGCTCGCCCGGTTTCATCTGTGCGAAACAGGGCGACCTGTTCCCGCCCACGCCTGCCGGTCTCGCCGCGTCCATCGAACGCTTGAACCCAGGGGCGTGAGCGTATGACCACGATCGACTTCGAGCCTAAGCCCAACGAGACCGGGTACGACTACGCCAACCGGCTCATGATCATGACGGTGGGTTGCTTGGATTGCGAGCATGTGTGGAGCGGCAAGGGCGCTGACGTGGTGGCCATGTTCAACACGCACCAGACGCAACCGGGCAAGACCACGCACCGGCAGTGGCGGGAAGCGAACTGTCTTTGCGGTTGGCACTCAGGCAGCGAATACCACGAGCACGCCGTCGTGGTGCTGGCCACCATCGACCATCATTTGGCGATGCATGCGGGGTTGCTGCCATGAGCACACAACTCACCATCGAGGCCATCGACCAGGTGATCGAGGCCGGCCACGCACACGCCAACAGCGAGTGGCGCCGTGTCGCCCTGGAGTCGGTGCGCCTGCTGTCTAACACCCGCGAATTCTTCACCACTGACGAAGTGTGGGAACTGTTGGAGCCGACCGGCTTCACGACCTCGGACCCGCGCGCCCTGGGTGGTGTGATGCGTGCAGCTCGCGCCGCCGGCTACATCAAGCCGACGCTGGACATGAAGAAGAGCCAACGCCCCGGATGCCACTACCGGCCCATCACCATCTGGATATCACTCCGCGCATCCGTGCTCCCCCGTTCCGCCAACCGCGGGCACATGGTCGTCAATGTTGACAACATCCCCCGAGAGGCGTACGTCGCATGAAACTCGTCATCAACGTGAAGCCTGAGCGCGGCGCTTGGCACTGGGACGTCATCGACCTCGACCAGAAGCGGGCCTACTCCTACGGCATGAATCCGCACTTCGGTGTTGCTTCCACTCGTTGGGGCGCGATATGGGGCGCGCGCCGTCGCGCCCGTTGGATGAAGCGCGTGGCAGACACCACAGTGGAACGCATCGAGGTGAAGCCATGAAGACCGTGCTTGATGCCCGTGACGCGAAGGTGTGCCACTGCCCTGGCTGCGGCAATTGGCTCTACGACGGCGCGGCCTGCACTGTCTGCCCAGGGGGTGCGAAGTGACGCCCGGCGAGGGACTCGGCCATTGTGCGCCGTGCGTCGAGCGCACTGTGCAGCCCTATCGCAAGTCGGTGAAGCCCAAGGATTGCGGTTACTGCCAGACCTACCAGGCGGGCATCGTTGAGGGCTGGATGCGCGCCTCTGATGCGGTCACCGAAATCGACTTCGGGCGCGCCGAAACGCTCGGGGTGCAACGGTTCCGCGCGGTGCTGCGTAACGCACTCCTGGCCAACGCAAAGCTCCACGTTGCCCTGGTCGTGGCCGATGATCGTTGAACGCTGTGCCCGTCACGCTTTCAAGCCCTCCCGTCACGCCTGCAGCGAATGCCGGGACGCTTTTGAGGCGGCGCGTGACGCGTTGATCGAGCGCAACTATCGTGAGCTCGACGCGCGGTACGAACTGCACCGCCAACGCACGCTTGCAACGGCCATGTGCAACCTTTGTGACGACAACGCACGCCGGCCCGATGGCCGCCTGTGCCACCATGACCCCGACCATGATGAACGAGTCGCCCGCGGTGTTGCCGCGTGCCGAGAGGCGTTGGCGTCGTGAGAACACGGAACTTCGTGAAACTCCCGATCATGATTTTCGAAGACACCCGCGCCATCAGGGCCGGTGAGCAAGCCATGCATCTGTGGGTGTCGATGTGGTCGCGCAGCTTCACGATGGAATCTGACGGATGTTGGGAAGACGTCCAGGTGAGTCGGCTCAACGTGCCCAATTGGGACAAGCGGCTCGATGCGCTCATCGAGCAAAAGTTGGTGGCGCAGGTGAGTGACGGCGTCTTCCAGCTCATTGATTGGCTGCTGTACCACGAGTCGGTGAAGGAACGCGGTGCGCGCCTGGAGAAGGAGCGTGAGCGCAAGCGCCTCGCAGCATTGCAAAAGGAGAAGAAACACAGCGCCTAACGCTTTCCGCGCGGAAAGCGCGCGGAAGCCCCCCGGAATCCTGACGGAGTCCGGGGGGCTTCCTTTTGGAAGACGTTCACCCTTCCTCGCGGAAGCCGAGCGGATGCCGCGCGCAGATAGAGAGATAGAGAGAGAGAAATGCTCCGCGCCGCGCCCCCGCGTGGCCGCGGTGAATCGCGGCGCGTCGCAGCGGGCGCGATTCAGCGCGGGCGCGTCGTGGCGTGCGTCTGCGAGGTGAATTTGATGGGGTGAAAGAGGTTCGGCCCCTGGAGGCTGGAGCTTTCCAGGGGCCGAAGGTGTGCGGGTTCGCCTACTCGGGGTCGAAGCCCAGGGCGTGCACGGCGTCGGCCTGCCGCTCGATGGTCTTGCGCACGATGATGCGATGCACCAACGACGGGTGCAGATCGGTGGCCCTGGCGATGTAGCGCATGCCCAGGCCTTCGGCGTCCGCGTCAGCAATAGCCTCGTCACGCACCGCCAGGGCGGCATCGACGTGGGCGTGTGCCTCACGAGCTGCGGCAGCGAGCCGGGCGAGCCGTTCACGCATGAAATCCGCCACGGAAATCCCTTCGTTGTGAGGAAACCCTAGCAGAAAGATGACACTTTCCTCATGTTGTGGGGTATGGTGTTCACATCCGCAATCCGCGCGGTGTTCACCACAGTCAACAGGGAGACGGGTTATGGGCCTCGCAGTTCGCGGCACCTGCCCCAAGTGCCAACGGGTCTATGACACCGAGGCACCAGCCCGCCGCTCGACTCGCCGTTTCACCTGCGCCACCGACGGCTGTGACGGCGACGTCCTGGCCCGCCGCATCAAAGGCAACGACCCCGCACCGGCGCCCCTGGCTGCTGAACCCAACCCCGCCGGCCGACGACGAAAGAAGGCACTCCGTGTCGATGGATACGCCCGACAGCCCCGACACTCTGAGCCCGGACCAAGCCCCGAGCTTCCTGGTGGCGTTGCCGAACCTGGCACCCAAACGCCCCCACCGCCCCCTGGACGAGACCCCGAACCTGCCCCCGTCGTCGAACCCCGACAGCCCCACGGTGAGCCCGCCGCCGAGCGACCTCGACGACGAGCCGAGCGAGTACGACGAGCCGGCGTCACCCCGTACGACGACCTCTACTAGGCGCAAGCCCGGCGGTGACCCGCGTGAGGTTGCCATGGTCCTGGGCGGCCTCCTGGTGCTGCTCACCGGCACCCTGGCGTTGCTCGCCAACCAACGCGGCCGCACCTTCCGGCAACCCACCATTCGGCAACGTGATGACATCGCCCAACCGTTGGCACGGATCGCGGTGCGGCATCTGCCGCTTGATGCCCTGGGCCCCGACCTGGCTGACGCCACCATGGCCGCCGTCGCCCTCCACGCCTACGTCATGGCCGGGCCCCTCACCCCACCGATCAGCGCCGACAGCCCTGCCGGCGACTTCAACAACCACCAGGAGTAAACCCATGCTCGACAAGCTCCGCGCCCTGTTCGATGGCAAGACCACCACGCGCCTCGTGCTCGCCGGAGTTGCCATCGTCTGGGGCATTCAGACCATCACCGACACCATCCGCGACATGGAAGCCCACGCCGACGAGCTCGCCGAACTCATCGCCCTGCGTGAGCTGACCCTGGCCTCGCTCGACGTCGAGCTGCGAAACGTTGACGGCGTGCAGTTCACGTTCTCCGGTATCAGTGACGACACCCACCCGGCAGGTCAGGGCCGCACCGTGCCGCCGTCGCCATTCATCAACCACGACACCCATGACATCGACGTCACGGACAACGACGAGTCGGTGGCCGAGTTCAATGCCACCCGAGGCAACACCGCCGGCGCAAACGGGCTTGTGCCATGACCGGCACACCCAACCCGTCGCGGGTCATCTTTCGCGGCTTCAAGTTCGACCGCCGCACTGTCGCCATGATCGAGTGGGCCGAACGTAAAGCCGGCTTCAAGTTCGTCATCACCCAAGGCTCCTACTCGACCGGCGTGAGGGTGTCCGGTGGCACCCACAACGGTGGTGGCGCCGCCGACTTCTCCGTGCGCAACCTCTCCCGCGCCAGCATCGACAAGATGGTGCATGCGCTGCGTGACGCCGGTTTCGCCGCCTGGCACCGGCGCGAAATCCCTGGCACCTGGCCCGAGCACTGTCACGCCATCGCCATCGGCTGCCCCGACCTGGCTACTGCCGCTCGAGCCCAGGTCTTGGACTTCGAGCGCGGGCATGACGGGCTCAAGCAATCACGACCCGACAACACCTACCGGCCCAAGCCCGCGGTCATCTTCGACATGAAGACCTGCAAGCCCATTCACCGACTGACGTTTAAGGACTGATATGAACCGCACCCAACTCGCGGCCGCGGCCAAGAGCTACGGCAAGACCCTCATCATCGCCTGCGCCCTCCTGGCCAAGGCCGGCGTCACCGACTGGCCCACCTACGCCCTGGCCGTGCTACTCGCCGTGCTCGCGCCTGCCGGCCGCTACCTCGACCCCAACGACCCCACCGTTGGCCGCGCGCGTGCCGCCGTCACCGAAGCCCAGGCCGCAACCACGCCATGATCGTTTCCGGCAGCTTCAAGGAAGACGGCTCCATCGACTGGGGTGACGGCAAGGTCATTGACTGTTTCGGGCAGAAGGGCACCGGCAAGTCGGTCATGGCCAAGTTCGTGGCCGCCACCTATCCCGGTGACCGCATCGTCATCGACGTCGCCGGCGACGACGGCCCCATGGGCGAAGGCGTCATCGAGCTGCGCGGCGACGCCTCCACGCTGCCCTGGTCGTGGCCGGAGAGCGAACGCAAAGACGGCGAATACATGACGGTGCGCTACGTGCCGGACCCCGGCTCGCCGACGTTCCTAGAAGACATGGACGCCGTAGTCGGGCTGGCACTGCGCCACGCCCTCGACCAGTTCCACAAGGGCCGCCACGGTGCCCTGCTGCTGGTGCACGAAATCGGTGTCGTGGCACCGGAAAACAAGACCCAACCGAACATGATGCGCGCCCTCATGCACAACCGTCACAACAGGCTCACCATGGTCATGTGTGGGCCGCGCGCCATGCGCATCAACCCGTTGGTGCGCAGCCAGGCCGACATCATCTACGTGTTTCGCCTGGCCAACCTCGATGATCGCAAGAAGCTCGCCGAAGCCATCGGGTGGTCCGCCACCGACTTCGCCGAAGAAGTCGACGCCATCAAGGAACAACACGCCTACCTGCGCATCGACCTCAAGGAACAGTCCGGGGACGACGCCGAATTCGATCACCGGCTCGTGCACCTGCCGCCGCTGCCGGCCGACGTCGTGAAAGAAGTCATGGCATGAACCGCGTACGCGCCTTCCTGACGCCCGAGGGGCACCCTGTCACCGAAATCGAGGGCGCCGGCATCGTCAACGTGTTCTCCGGTGACGGCGTCATCGAACTCATCGCCGATTTGCGGACCGCTTGGACTGACGACTTCATGGACGCGGTGCTTGTTTGGAAACTGCGCGAAATCGCCAGAGAGGTCATGACATGAGCTGCGAACACAATGCCGCGATCATCCACCGTGCCGACGCTGTGTCGCGTTTCCTCGCCACTTGCCCCGACTGCACATCGGTGGCGTCGGTGGGCTTCCATGAGGTCATGACCCCGATCCTGGGCTGGGACGGGTTCGTTCAAGTCGTCAAGGCGCGACTGTCACAAAACGACGTCACCAGAGCCACGGAGACGCCCGAACAGGAACCGGCTGGGGCGGTTGATACCGGAGATCGCTCGCACGTCTCAAATTGCGTCTGTGGGCGTTGCGTCGGCGAACGTCGCCGAGTCCGCGGTCTCGGCCCTCTACCAAACTAAGGAGCCAAATCATGGCTAAGAAGCGTTCCCACAACCTGCTGCGCAAGGCCCCCGTGGTGTTGCACGCGTGCCCCGAGTGCCCGATGCACCAGCCGCGCCCGTTTTGCTCGACCTGCCACGGTCGCGGCCTGCTCACCGAGCTGCAGCTGCGGATCTGGAACAGCAAGCGCATGCTCGACGACAACGGCATGGCCAGCGTAGTGAGCAGCGAGTCGCCGCTCGATGAGCTGCTCTAGTTGTAGGTGGCTTGCAACGCCGACACGTAAAGCTGTTGCGCGCCGCCCTCCGCGGGCGTGTTCACCTTGAGCTGCAGCGCGGTGGTCGGTGCCACCGTGTTCAGTTGCGCGGTCTTCACGCCGTTGATGGTGTAGGTGGTCTTCCCGTTGGCGGCGATGTCAATGATGAACGGGATCCACGTGGAGCCTGGCACCGTGCCGGCCGACGTGTACCCGGCGCCGTTGTAGACGGTCACCGCGCCGGAGCCGTTCATGGCAATGGTGATGCGCGACGAGCCGCCATCAATGCTGATGGAGTCGCCGACGCTCGGCGCCCAGGTCGCACCGATCCAGAAGAAGCCGGTGATGGTGACGCCGTTGAATGACGTTCGTCCGGGGCTGAGCGCGGGAATGAGCGGCCACGTGCAGGAGGCGCCGTTGGCGGCGCATGCGATACTGGGGCGCATGCCGGCGCTGCTGTAAGTGCCGGTGCCCAGGGTCGGTGGGAACTTTTCACCGCTGATGCACTGCCAGGCGAAATAGTCCACGCCCTCGATGAGCGCGGACAGGGTGGCTGGGTTCGAGAACGGCATGAGCTCACCCGCTCGGCGTGAACATGCCGGCAATGCGGATGCCGGCGGTGGCGCCTGGAGTGGCCCCGGACCAGACGGCGATGATGGTGTCATCGCCACCCATGTGATACACGGTGTTGCTCGTGTCACCGTCGCCGCTCTTGGTCGAGTCCTGTTGGTTGAGCTGCGCCACGCTGTCGCGATAGATCCGGCACACCGGGTTGCGGGCGGTGTTGCCCGACAAGCTCACCGACGTGGTGTCGATGTCGTAGGTGCCGGCAGGGCCGGGCGTCAGGCTGATGCTGGCGGTGCCGTCGGCGGCCACGGTCGCGGTCTGTGCTTTCTTCCAGGGGCGTGCAATAGGTGCCACGGCGTCACCAGGGGAGGAACGGGCCGAAGATGGCCGGCTTCTTGCGGCCGTGCCCGTCGTACGCGTCATGCAGCACAACGAACCCCGACACAACCAGGACGAGACCCACGATCACGCCTGTGCGCGAGCTCGCGATGAGTGGACGCTTCACGGCATGCCTTTCACATCGGCGATGAACTTGCCCTTGGCGTCGATCTCGCCGTCAGCCAGGGCGCCGTCATCCCACGCGAAGTAGCAATCGGCGATGTTGTCGCCGGGGCCGGCCAGACTGCCGTCACCCTTGACGATCGCCGGCTCCCCGAGGGCAACACCGTTGACCTTCTTCGGACTGTTCTGAATCTTCGATCGGACCTTGCCCATTACTGGTACCACCTCTGCATTTCGTTGGCTATGGCCGCAAACTCCGTCGCGGTGAGTCGGAACCGGAACAGTGCCGCCTGGAAGAACTCCATGTCCGCGAAGTAAGAACCCGACGAACGAGAGCCGACGCGCAGTGTGTCGCCGTTAGCGAGACTTCCAACGGTGGTGTCGGTAGTTCCCAAACTTATAGTCGCACCTGATGCCCAATACAGCTTGTCCGTCCCGGTGTCGCGCATGCCGGCCCAAACGCCAAGTGAACCGGATGCTTCCGCCGCGGCTGAATAGGTCAGCGAAGTGTTGGTGCCGTCGGCAACCAAGAAAAGCGGGACGTTGTTAGTTGTTTCCGTTTCGAGCGACCATCCGGCGCCGGCCCCGGCTCGCTTCGTAAGCATTTTCGCGTAGGAAGTCGGAGTTGCCCAACGCCTGGCTACGAAGACGATCGTGAACGGATCGGCGGCCGCGAAGTCCAGCAGCACATTGTCACCGACCTCCAGGAAGTCATCGGCGCCGAAGAGCAGGCATGACCGTACGACTGCGACGGCTTTTCTTCCCGAGAGTGCTCGTGAAATGAGCACGCCCTGCCCCGTCAATGCCGTGAACGAGGTTGCCGCCCCCGTAGTGATCACCGAGGTGTCAACATCCAGCACAGTGGGCCCATCAATGCCGTTAAGAATCTGCGTCCTGTAGTCCTTGCCAGCGAATGCTCTAGCGCCCCAACCGTAGGCCCCGATGACGATCTTGTTGGTGCCGTTGAATATTGACGTTGCGCCGACGCCTGTAACCGTCGCTCCGAGCTGGACCCAAGCGACTCCGTCGAAGGAATAGAGGAACGTCAGACTCCAACCACCGGCGCCGTTGTCAACGTCCAGATTGCACCGAAGGTAGACGGCGGTACCGGCGGCAAAGGGGACTGGAATGGTTGAGATAGCGAGGCGACTTGAGGCGTTTGTGCCCAGTGGCGCCCAGGTGAACTGAAGTGTTCCGTTGGTGTTGATTGCGAACACGTAGGAGAGATTGCCGTCAGATTCCCACTTTGAAAGGAGCAATTGCTGGGCGCTGGGATTCCAACTCTCGGCCGCCACGAAACGTCGGAGGTCGATGTCTGAGGTGATGTTGAAATCGGGCGTGCTTGTGACTTGCATATTGTTGCCATCAACGCCGGGCAGGTAGATGTAGGGCCGCCCGTCGAATCGCAATTGCTTTGGGTCGTTGGTGTCAGGTGACGGGCCGGAGCCCACCTGCGCATCGAGCGCCTGGCCGCCCCAGCCGAGATTGGTGATCCGTTGGGATCCCGCAGACGGGTGGCCGGCGTCGATCCACCAGACGGCCTGCTTCAGCAGGTTGTCCACTCCGAGGTTGCCGACGCACCGGGCGCCGCCGCCGGCACCGATGGGACCTCCGGGCATTACCTCACCCCGAACGGCGTCATGTCGGTGAAGGCCTGGATACCGACGGATGTCCCCGCGGTGCCATAGACGGTGAAGGCGTGCGAACCGATAGGGATGGCCAGCCAAGAGTTGTTGGGGATGATCTGCACGCCGTTGCCCTGGGTGGGTGCGACGCCGCTGGGCTGGGTGCCGGTTTGCACGGTCATGGTGGCGCCGGTGGTGTTGGTGATGACCACGGCCCCGACCTGCGTGTGGTACGAGCACACGAGCACACCGTCGGCGGGGATGACGCGGGCAACGACTTCGAGCACATTGTTGCTCAGTTGCGAGCGATCGCGTGCGGCCATGCCCGACATGACCGTGGAGAGACGCTTGAGCTCGTCCAGGGTGGCTTCGGCGACGGCGCGAGCGAGCTCACGGTCGGTGAGTGGGCGAGAGGGCAGGTCGCCGGTGGTGGGGCCTTCGTTGCGCGCAGCGATTTGACTGTTGCCGGTGTTCATGAGTCCCATGCTGGTTCCTATCCGAGTCCGTTGGCTTTGAGGTAGTAGGCGACGGCGGAGACGCCGACACCGATGACGGCGAGCTCGACGCGGCGCAGGCGCCGTTCGTGGTCGGTGAAGGTGATGAAGAAGGTGTCGACCTTCGTGGCGATGGTGATGAGGATGTCGTGGTCACTGCTGAATTCCGGTGGCATCACTTCACCGCTCCGAGGACGCTGCGCGGTGTGACACCGGAGGACTTGAGGAGGCCGCCGACGACGAGGACGACGCCGGCGATGGCGAAGAGTGCGAACATGCCGTACTTCTTCAACGTCTCGCCCAGGGCGCCCATGGAGTCGCGTACCCAGTTGAACATGCCGCCCGGTCCCCAGTCGGGGAGGTCGGTGGTCGTCTTGCCGGCCTGCGCCGCGTCGGTGCTGCCGGTAGCCGTGGTGGCGGTGGCCATGCCGGAGTTGTCGCCCAGGTTGGAGGGAACCTGCACGGTGGCCGATGAACTGGACGGGATGAGCCCGCCGAGGGCGCTCTTGCCTGCGTTCATGCGTTTGGTCACCTGGCTTTCGCTTTGGTCTTTGGGGCGCTCGTATTTGGTGAGCACGAGGCGGGTGGCGGTGGTGTTGTCGGTGGTGGCTTTGATGCGCGCCCACAGCGTTGGGGAGGCTGGCGAGGCGGGGTTGGCGCGGGTGGCCGGTGACTGCATCTCAGCGACGATGTAGCGCTCCTGGGTGGCCAACGTGTTGGGGTCCAGGTTGTGGGACTTGGCCCACTTCTTGAGGTTGTCCCAGCGTTCGTTGTGCCATTGCGCGATGCCGTGGGAGGTGCCGCCGTCGCCCAGGGCGTCGGGTCGCACGTTGGATTCGGAGACCAGGTTGGCGACAATGCCGAACGCACCCGCAACCGACATGCCGGCGTTGCGCAGGAAGTCGTAGACGGTGCGGGCGTTGGCGTTGGCCATGGCTCAGCTCACAGGTTCCGCATGAGGAAGCCGGCCTTGGCAGGCGAGAGCGGCACACCGGCTTTGAGGGCGAGGGCGGTGTCGTTGGCAATGCTCGCGGCCGACGGCTGCGCCGCCGCATTCGCAAGCTGTTGCATGACGTAGGACTGGGGCTTGGCTGCCGGTGTCGGTGCGACGCCAGACGGCGGGACCGCGGTGGCGGTGGTGGGTGCTGCAGCGCCGCCCTGGGCGATGCCGGCGAGGATCTGCGAAATGCTCGACAGTTGCGACGTGTAGGCGTCCAGGGCGGTGGTGTCGGCCGCGGTGCCGCCAGCTGCGCCGGCGCCGCCACTGCTGCCGGCATAGAGCCCGCCAAGGCTGCCGTTGCTGCCCGTGGTGTCGGTGGCAGTGCTCACGGAGCCGCCGCTCGAGCCCTTGCGGACGAACACGACCAGCCCGATGACCGCACCCACGGCGGCCGCGGCCTGGGCGCGCTTGTCGCGCATGAGACCCGACAGGCTCTTGGTGTTCATCGGCCACCGGCCGTCTTGAGCTGAGACATGATCGAGGGCAGCGCATTGCTGCCGGTCGACGGGTATGCCGCCTGCGCGCCGGCGCCGCCTTGCATACCGACGTTGCGCTTCGACGGGGTGGCGGTCGGCTGCGCCTGCACGCGCCAATCCTGCTGCGGGGCGGTGCGCCCGGTGAAGCGGCCCACCACGCCGAAGCCAATGTTGTTGGTCATGTTGCCGTTGTTGTTGCTCATCGGCGAGGCGGTGAGGGTGGCGTAGGCCAGGGCGCGCATCATGCGCGTGCCGATGGGTTCGGCGTCACGTACGACGACCTGTGCCAGGCGGGTGCGAGGGGCGATGACGGGGCCGCGGACAGGGCCGGCGGGGCTGTTGCGGCGCGCCTTCCCGGCCTTGCCTGGTTGTCCGAAAATGAGGCCCATGTCAGTTGGCCTTGTTGCGGCCCTGGAGGGCGGTGGTGAGGTCGACGGCGCCCTTGGAGGTGGCGCTGATGGCCTTGCCGAAGCCGGTGGCGTTGGCCAGGACGAGATAGGCGCCGATGAGGATGGCCGCGAGCTTGATGCCGTTGCGCATGTGGGTTGCTCCCTTGAGTGGTGTTACCAGGACGATCCGCCGCCGCCACCGCTGCCGTTGGAGGCGCCGGGTACGGGGTTGATGTAGGTGGTGCCGCTGCCGGCGGTGGAGCTGCTGCTGCGGTCGGGGATGAGGGGGATGGTGGGGTCACCGATGCGCCGAATCTTGTCGCCCACCACGCCCAGTGCGTCAGAGACTCCGCTGGAGTAGTTCACGACCGCGTAGAGGGCCACGAGGGTGAACCACCAACCGAAGACGGTGCGCCCGTTCATGCGGCGGCCGCCGGTCGCTGCAACAGGTTCAGCCGGTAGAGCGCGTCACCTTTGAAGACTTGTGCCAGGACCAGGAGGCCGATGGCGCTGATGAGGAGTCCGTCACTGTTCACAGGGGTTGCCCGTCTGCTCCGAGGTTGAGGAACTTGGCTTTGAGCATGGTGCGCACCGCGGTGGCACCGCCGGGTGGGCCGCCTTTGGTGACGGGCTTGATGGCCGGTAGGACCACCCACACCCAGGCGAAGAAGCCCAGGACGATGGCCGATGCCTGGGTGCCGCCGCCCTTCCAACGCATCGACGCATCGGCGCTGGAAGCAGTTGCGCGGGCAGGAGGAGTCGGGTCCGGCGCCGACTCCTCCTGCCCGCTGCGTTCGTGGTCTTCGTTGACGGCCAGGAGGCGGTCACGTTCCGCGAGGGAATCGTCATCGCCCTTGGCCAGCAGCTCATCAGCGCGCGCCTGGTTGTCCGCATACCTGTCGGCTGCGGTCTTCCGGGGTGTGCGCTGACGGGCCACGGGTTACGCGCAGACGGTGAGGTCGAGCGTGGTGGCCGTTGCTTCGGGCAGCCAGGCCACGAGGTCGGTGCCACTGTCGTCCTTGCCGAGGTAGACGCCACGGCGGTCGTGCTCGTCGGACACCAGGGCGCCGACGGTGAGGGTTGCGGCCACGGGGGCCTCCTGTTCGATGGGGGTTTCAGTTGCGGGGACGGGGATGTCGGCCGCGGGGATGTCCGCGGGGATGTCCGCGGGGATGTCGGTGGGCTGTTCGCTCACGGTGTCACTCCTTGCCGAGGTGGATGGAAGCCTTGGTCTTGCCGACGCGGACGCCTCCGGCCCCGCCGATCAGTCCGGCCGTCACCGCGAGGATGAGGCCGAACCACAGCATGGGGTTGTCCGGGTGCAGGAGCCCCGCGAACCCGTCAGGGCTCGCGGTGGCTCCCGCCTCCAGAGAATGCGGCGCCACGAAACGGGGCTCGACTGGCTTGAGGCCGGTGAGTCGGAACGTGTCATACATTCCAGGCTCCGATCAGGCGCCGACGGGTGCGGCGAAGATCGTCTCGGAGATGATGCGCGCGATGCCGTTGGTGGGGCTGGACGGCAGGTTCACCACGAGGCGAAGGTCGGTGGTGGAACCCTGGTCAACACTGTCGCGGAAGGCCCAGGCGGTGGCGAAGTCGAAGCATGCAGCGCCCCAGACTCGGCCGATGTCTTCCACGTAGTCCATCTCGTTGATGGCGCGGAGCATGGCCGCGTGCTGCACCTGCTCCGGCGTATCCGAGCCACCGAAGCGCCAACCCACCAAACCGAAGTTGGTGTCGTTGACGGCCAACGGGGCACCGGGGGCGGTGCCGGTGTAGACCTGCCAGATGACCCGCATCCACTGGCGGCCGACGCCGGTGCCGGTCATGAGGATCTCGTTGTCGCCCTGCGCGAGGCCCGACTGGCGGGTGCCGATGAGGGAGTGGAACGAGCTCATGTCCGGGACCACGTAGCGGCCGTTGACCTGCGGGATGGAGAAGACCTCGCCGAGGATCTGGTAGCTCAACGTCGGCGTGAGGGTGCCGGCGGCTGCCAGGTTGGCGTGGGTTTCCCAGTCGATGTCGATGGTGAGCTGCGTGGCGTTGGTCTGCGCGTAGATGGCGCCCACCAGTTCACGGTCATCGAAGGAGACGGGGATCTCAAACCACAGGTCCACGGTGTAGGTGGCGGCGGTGAGTGCGGTCACTGCCGGGCCCATGGAGTTGGCGGCCGAGACCGTGCCCCAGTCCTCGGAGGAGAGCGACGCGGTGCCGTTCTGTGCACCGTAGGCGCCGACAGCCTGGTTGGCGGCGCGCTGCACACCGTTGGAGTTCAGCGCGGGGTTGCCAATCACGTTGACGAGCTTCAGTTGGAGGCCCGAGAGCGCCACGAGGTTCGCTTGGCCGTTGGCGGCGAGCTTGACGCCCTTGATGAGGTTGTAGGGCCACTCGGAAGTGGTCGCTGCACCCGCGGTGGCGGCAACAGTGCCGGTGACGCGGATCCAAATCTTGTTGATGATGCCCGTCTGGCGAAGGGCGATGGAATCGGAGGTACCGAAACCATTGATGGCGGTGCGCGACTTCATCATGAAGCGCATGCGGCGCGTGAACTCCATGAACGAGTCACGGTCAACGTTTACTCCGGGTGTCTCGATGCCCTGGAGAACGAGAGTGGGCTGGCCTTGGGCCATTAGTTGGCTCCCTTGTGGGTGTAGGCGACGAAGCGGGCAAAGCCGAGGTTCGGCAACTTGTCCGCAAGGACTTCGAGCAAGAAGTTGCTCACGATGGAAACGCCCGCAACGGCGAGCCAGAAGGCCGCCTTGCGTCCGGTCTTACGGGGCTCTGCGGCCATGAACGGTCAGGCCTTCTTCATCTCGTACGTCTTCACGCCGAGGACAACGGCGAGAGCGATAGCCGCGGTAATGGCGACCTGCTTTGCACGCATGTGCGCTCCTTGGTTCGTGGACGCCCGGCGGGTGTCCGTGCCCCATGGGTAGCGCGGGGGGTGGGTGTTCACGGAAGTAGACAGGCCACAAGGCCCAGGTGTTGGACACGCAACAACGCCCCCACCGAAACGGTGGAGGCGTTGGTAATGCTGGGGTTTTGCTAGGCGGCGATCAGATTCACGGCGGCACTGAGCTCGTCGTCATAGATGGCCACGTAACGCTGTGTGGTGTCTGCCGACGTGTGCCCGAGCAGCGTTTGCACGACGCGCAGGTCGCGGGTGGTCGAGTATGCGCGGGTTGCAAACCGATGCCGCAGGGAGTGCGCCGTGAAGGGCTTGGGTAGAACCTGCTTGAGTCGCTGGGCAATCCACTCTGTGCTCGCTGGCTGGTCCGGCCATCGGGGTGAGGGGAACGCCCAGCCCACGATGCCGTCGAGCTCGGGTGCGAGTATCGGGTGGATGGGGACGCGGCGGGTCTTGCCGCCCTTGCCGGTGACGATCAAGCCGAGGGGCGTGATGTTGTCGCTGTGGAGTCCGGCGATTTCGGCGATGCGCAACCCGGCGAACGCGCCCAGGAGGAGTGCGAGCCTGGTCTTTCCTTGGGCGCGGCCCAGCGCAATGTGTAGCGAGTTTTCGTCAATGGGCCGCGGTACTCCGTCTGGCACTTTGAATCCGGGAATGTCGAGCGTGGGGTCGTTGTCTACGAGACCGCGTCGCCCGGCCCAGCGGTAGAAGCATCGCAGTGAGACGTGGAGTTGGTGCAAGGTTTCGGCGCTGTATTGGTTGCGTGCTCGGAACAGTTCGAGCACATCGTCTTCGGTCGCAGTGGCGAGCTCTACTCGAACTGCGAGGGTTCGGATATGGCATCGGCGCGCGAGCAGGGTCTTTCGTGCGCGGCCGAGGCTTTCCATGTAGTCAATCCATCGGTCGATGAGTTCGTCATTGCTGTTCACGTTGCCCCCTGGGGAAGTCGGGTTGGTTTACCTCCGGGAGTGTTGCCGACGAGCTGAAGGGCCGGTGGGCGGTTATGCCGAGAGCGAATATTCGTGGCGGGGGGTCCGAAAGGGAAGTATCACCGCTGCCGGAGACCGCGGGGTCGCCAAATCCGGCGCACCGCTACTCGCGGGTTCCCAAGCACCGATCGGTGAGCGGCTAGCCCTGATCATCGGCGCACGTACAGCACGGCGACTGCGTCGGCAGCTGCTTCCCGCCACTGAGGATCATGGCTCAGCGCCGTTGCGAGTGCGCTTCGTGGGGACAACAGCGCACAGTCGGCGCCCTCCAGAGCGTGTCCAGGTGCGCGTTGTCCATTGATGGTGCGGAGGTTCGTCGTCATCAGTTCGACGCCATACAGGTCGTTGCGGGAATCGATGGAGACGCGTACGTCTGGCCGTACCAAGATGATGTAACCGCCCACAAGGTAGGAGTTGAACACCTTGCAGCCAGCGGGAATCTGCGCCACGACACCGGGCGAGTAGACCTGTGGATCCGGCTGACCAATGTGGCTCAGGCTTGGCACAGCAGCGAACACAAATGCCAACTCGGCCAATATCAGCCCCGGCACGAAGATCACCCGTCGCGATCGCACATACTCGGTGAGCCGCGGGTAGGAGCCGGCCGCCAGCATCGGCAATGCCAGCAGCAACAGGATCGGCAGGATTCGAACGGCGATGAGCGTGCCGATGAAGGTGACGGCCAAGGCTGCGATGAACTCCGGTTGGCGGTAGAGCACGGCGCGCCAAAGGCCGAGCACGCCGATCAAGAGCGCGAGCATCGTGCCTGGATCTGCCAGGTTGGGGTGTTGCCATTCGGTGATGAGTGGAGCAGAGGCCGAGGCCACGTTGCTTGCTCTTGTCAGCACGTCGATGCCCCAAGGATTGCAGAGCGATGCGATCACGCCGACGATGCCAGCGATGACGGTGCGGATGCCGAATAGGTGCGTTTCGCGTCTGCACAATTGCAGCGCCGCCAAGGCGCCAATGATGGCGAGGCCAAGCAAGCTTGCTTCGTGCAAGTTGACCCAGCTGGCCATGAGCACCCCGATCACCGCAATGACACGAGACGGCCTTGCACTCTTGGGCAAACGTGCGAGCAGCAGTACCAGCAGTGGCGTGGCGATGTAATCAATTGTCTGGGGGCGAGCTGATAGCCAAGCGATCACGAGCGGAGATGCGCCGACCAACGTGATTGCCGCGCGCAGTGGCATGATGCCCACCGAGCGCATGAGCAACAGGACCGCGCCTGCCGCGAGCGCGGCGAGCGCTGCGCAGAACAGTGCAACGGCTGGTAGCCCTGCGAGGTTGTAGCAGGCTGCGAGCAGAACATCGAAACCCCACGAATGCGCTTGCCAGGGCTCATTCGCCGCGGTCCACGAGAACGTGTCTACGGTCGGCAGCGAATGCGTTTCCAGCATGCGTTGACCGGCGCGGATCTGCCAGAACGTGTCCGACTCGGCTAGTACACCTGCGCGCAGCAGAGCCACAGGTAGGAATGCTGCCCAAGCAAGAAGCCACGACACTCGGCTATGCCGTTGCGTCGTGGCTTCATACATGGTGCTCAGTATTAGTCCTCGGTGTTGCCCGCGTCAGCGGCCGATGCATCGGCGAGTTGGTAACGCGCGACCGCTTCAGCGACGCGCGCTCGATCGAACTCACCGCGCTTGGCGAGTTGCGCCAAGGTCTGCACGACGATCGATTGCGCGTCGACCAAGAAGTGACGGCGCAGTGCCCCACGAGTGTCAGACAAGCCGTGCCCATCCGTGCCAAGTGAAATGAAGTCCTGCGGAACCCACGACTGGATTTGGTCTTGCACCGCACGCATCCAGTCCGAGACGGCGATGACTGGACCGGCCGTGCCGGCGAGCTGCTGCTCGACGAACGCCACACGCCGATCGGACTCTGGGTTGAGCAAGTTGAATCGATCAGTCTCCAGGCCGTCGCGCCGCAGTTCATTCCATGAGGTCACCGACCAGACGTCGGCAAATACGCCCCAATCGTCGCGGAGCATCTGCTGCGCTTGGCGCGCCCACGGAACGGAGACGCCGGACGCCATGATCTGTGCGCGGGGACCTTCGCCTTCACCTGCTGGTGCCAACAGATACATGCCCTTGAGGATGCCTTCAACGTCGACGTTCTCAGGTTCGGCCGGCTGTGGGTAGGCCTCGTTGTAGACAGTGAGGTAGTAGTAGATGTTCTCGCTGTTCTCCCCGTACATGCGACGGATTCCATCGCGCACGATGTGCCCGAGTTCGTATGCGTATGCCGGGTCGTAAGCGACGACGGCGGGGTTCGTGGAGGCAAGCAGGAGCGAGTGGCCGTCCTCGTGTTGCAGGCCCTCACCGTTCAGCGTTGTACGTCCAGCGGTGGCACCGACGACGAAGCCGCGCACCATCTGATCCATCGCTAGCCAGAACTGGTCGCCGGTACGTTGGAAGCCGAACATTGAGTAGAAGATGTAGATCGGGATCATGGGTTCGTCGTGCGTCGAGTAGGCGGAACCTGCTGCGACGAACGAGGCGACCGAGCCCGCTTCGTTGATGCCCTCGTGCAGGATCTGACCCGATGTCGATTCCTTGTAGGACAACATCAATTCCCGGTCGACAGCGTTGTAGGTCTGACCCCATGGCGAGTAGATGCGCAACGTCGAGAAGAGTGAATCCATACCAAAAGTGCGCGCTTCGTCGGGGATGATCGGTACAAAGCGTTTGCCGATCTTTTCGTCGCGGACCAGATCCTTGAATAAGCGCACGAATGCCATGGTGGTGGCAACACTCTGATTGCCCGAACCGCGCTTGGTGCTCTCGAAAATCTTGTCGGCGGGCAACTCCAGTGGCCTGCTGAGCGAGCGACGGGTCGGCACCGAACCGCCGAGCGCGCGACGACGATCAAGCATGTACTGCATGGTCGGGTCAGATTCATCGGGTCGGTAGAACGGCGGCATGTACGGGTTCTCTTCGATCTGCGCATCGGAGATCGGGATGTTGAGACGATCGCGGAACGTCTTGATGTTGTCCGCGGTCATCTTCTTCATTTGGTGCGTGGCGTTGCGGCCTTCGAAGGACGAACCAAGTGTCCAGCCCTTGATGGTCTTGGCGAGGATGACCGTTGGCTGGTTCTTATGCTCGCTGGCCGCCTTGTATGCCGCGTACAGCTTGTGGTGGTCGTGGCCACCGCGCTTGAGGGCCCAGATCTCATCGTCGGTCATGTCGGCAACCAAGTCTTTGGCGCGCGGGTCGCGGCCAAAGAAGTTGTCGCGCACATAGGCGCCGTTTTCAGCCTTGAAGGTTTGGTAGTCACCATCGACGGTCGTGTTCATGATGTGCAGCAGAGCACCGTCGCGATCCTTGGCGAGCAACGGATCCCAGTTGCTGCCCCAAACGACCTTGATGACGTTCCAGCCGGCGCCGCGGAACACTGCCTCCAGTTCCTGAATGATCTTGCCATTGCCACGAACCGGGCCGTCGAGTCGCTGCAGGTTGCAGTTGATGACGAAGTTGAGGTTGTCCAGTCCTTCACGTGCCGCGAGGCTGATCGCGCCGAGCGATTCCGGCTCGTCGGTTTCACCGTCGCCGAGGAAGGCCCATACCTGCTGATCACTGGTGTCCTTGATGCCACGGCCAGCGAGGTAGCGATTGAAGCGAGCCTGGTAGATCGCGTGGTGTGGTCCGAGACCCATCGACACCGTCGGGAACTGCCAGTAGTCGGGCATGAGGCGGGGATGCGGGTAGGACGGGATGCCGCCGCCCGCGTGCGACGCCTCTTGGCGGAAGCCATCAAGTTGGTGCTCGGAGAGTCGACCCTCAACGAACGAGCGCGCATACATGCCAGGCGCTGCGTGGCCCTGGAAGAAGATCTGATCGCCACCGCCTGGATGGTTCTGGCCTCGGAAGAAGTGGTTGAAGCCAACTTCGTACAGCGAGGCGGACGACGCATACGACGAGATGTGCCCGCCGACGCCGACACCGGGACGTTGGGCGCGGTGCACGATCATGGCCGCGTTCCAACGGATCCATGTGCGCATCTGATGCTCAGCAGCTTCGTCGCCGGGAAAGATCGGCTCGTCCTTGGGGGAGATGGTGTTGATGTAATCCGTCTGACGGATTGACGGAAGGCCGACCGAGCGCTCCCGAGAGTGCCGTACCAACTCCAGCATCAACTGCCGAGCACGCCAAGCGCCATTGTTGGCGATGATGGCGTCGAGCGACGCCTTCCACTCAGCAGTTTCCTCGGGATCCTTGTCGAAGTACTGACTCGGTAGGTCATCGACGAAGTACGGATCAACCATGGGTAACCCTCCATCAGGCCTAGCGCAGGGGTGGCGCGCTCAGCAGGTTGCGGTAGGGACATTGTTCCTTATAAGGCTCGAGGTGAAGAAATGGGGGCTAAACGGCGACGGAAAGGTGCGATGATGCCCTTGCCTTCGGGGGTCCCGTCGTGTGGACTTCACCTAACTGTCTCCCGAGGAAAGGTAAATGCCGGTGCCCATTGCGGCAGCGAACGCGGAAGCGTTGCGCGGATTGCTCACGAAGTTGGGCATCACACCAGGAATGACGGTTCAGGAAATCGGTGATGACTCCGATTCTGATGACGTGTTACGCGAGGCGGTGGCGGCTGTTGCCGGCTCGGCGCTCGTCGATTGGGCGTACGAGGACGTTGTCGACGCTGTGCTGTTGTGGCACCGCGATGATGACGGCGATTTAGTTGATGCGCTGGTCGATGCCATCGGACCGCTGACAGACAAGGGCGTCATCGTCTTACTGACCCCCAAGCCCGGTCGCGCAGGGCACGTACCGGCCGACGAAATCGCCGATGCCGTTCCGACGGCGGGTCTCCAGGCAACCTCGACGGTCAGTGCCAGTACCGATTGGCAGGGTACTCGACTGGTCACTCCCAAGGGTCCTCGCCGCTAGCACTCGCTTCTCGTCCCCGCAGGCGCTGTCGCGACAGCGTCTCCTGCTGTAAAGCACCTTCTGGGTGCAGAAGTGTCCAGTCGAGGCGGTTCGGCAGTGAGCGGTTGTTTCGGTTACCCTTCCGGCATCCCGCATGCGATGCATGCGACGGGCGTGTAGCTCAGTTGGTTAGAGCTCTGGCTTTACAAGCCAGCTGTCGGGGGTTCGAGTCCCTCCGCGCCCACCATGCGATTCGACGGTTCCGTTATTTCCGACGGCGGCGTTTCGTCAGCCTTTTGCTCAAAGGCGGCCGTTCGGCACGAAACCAACTTGTGCGTCCTACAGTGAGAGCATGACAACCGTCGCTGATTGCATGGCCCGTTTCGAGCAGTGGTTTCCTGCTGCACTTGCGGAAGATTGGGATGCTGTAGGTCTCTTGACGGGTCGCCGCGCGGATTCCGTGACGAGTCTGTGCTTGGCCGTGGATATCACGTATGCGACGGTGGATTGGGCTATCGGCGAGGGCGCGCAATTTCTCTTCGCGCATCATCCGTTGTACCTGCGTGGCACCACTACGGTCGACGGTGACTCGCCCAAGGGTGCACTCATCCATCGCGCCATCAGCAACGGTCTTGCCGTATTTGTCGCGCACACGAATGCAGATATCGCGCGTCCTGGCGTCTCTGATGCGATCGCTCATGGTCTTGGACTGCGACAGCTTTCGCCAATCCGAGCACATACATCGAATCCGGACCTCGGGCTGGGTCGCGTGGGCGAATTGCACGAGGCCTGCGACTTCGCGACCTTGGTGCAGCGGGTGTTTGAGACGCTGCCGAGCGGGTCCTCGGGAATTAGGTGGGCCGGCGATCCTCAGCGACGCGTGGAGCGAATTGCCATTTGTGGCGGCGCAGGCGATGACTTGCTCGATGAGGTACACGCCGATGTCTACGTCACGAGTGACGTGCGGCACCATGTGGCCTCGGAATATCTCGCCAGTGGACGCGCCGCGCTGATCGATGTGCCCCATGCCGCCGCTGAAGCCATGTTTCTGGATCCGCTAGCACAGGGTCTTCGCACGGCGTTTCCGGACGTTCGCACGAGCGTTTTCCCCGGCACAACTGACCCGTGGCGCGGTCACAGCGCCTAGTTCTTGAGCGTATGCGCATTGGTATGCCCACCCATACGCCACAATGTGCGGGTGGCAACTGCTGATCCCTTCGCACAGATTCGACTCCTGGACTTGCAGGAGGCGGACACCCATCTCGATCAAATTGCGCATCGTCGGGCAAACCTGACCGAGGTCGCTCGATTGCGTGAATGCGAGATTGCACTCAATCGTGTGCGCACGCTCATTGTCGCGGGTGAGACCGAAGTGTCAGATCGAGATCGCGAACTGCGCAAGATGGACAGTGACGTCGAGCAAGTGCGTATGCGTGCTTCGAAGGATCAGTCCTTGCTTGACAGTGGTGCCGTGTCAAACTCCAAGCAACTGGAGGATCTTGCCCACGAGGTTGCCTCGCTGGCTCGCCGTCAAGCCATTTTGGAAGACGAAGAGCTCGAACTTATGGAGCGCCTTGAGGATGCACGTCATTCACTGAGCGCCTTGCAGGCGGAGCGTGCGCGGATCGATGTAGAGATGAACGAAGCGCGCGAGGCATTGGCCGATGTCGAGCATTCCCTTGCAGCCGAGCACGAGGATGCGACGAAGCACCGTGCCAACCTTGTCACCGGAATCCCTGCGGATTTACTGCGCGCATACGAGAAGAGCCGCGCCGACAATGGTGGAGTGGGAGCCGCGTTGCTGCAGCACGGCCGATGTGGCGGATGCCGACTCTCCATCAATGCCAATGAGTTGTCACGCATCAAGTCGGCACGATCCGACGAAGTGCTTCGCTGTGAAGAGTGCCGTCGCATCCTGGTGAGAACGGGCGAGTCCGGGCTGTGACTCGCTACCTCATCATGGAAGCCGATGGGGGTTCGCGTGGTAATCCCGGCCCGGCGGCATACGGCACGGTGGTGCGAGAAGGGTCCACTGGGCGCCTTCTTGCGGAACGGGCTGACTACCTGGGTATCACCACCAACAACGTCGCGGAGTACACCGGGTTGCTGACCGGCTTGCTGTTCTGCGCAACGCTGGGCGATGTGCGCGTTGATGTGCGATTGGACTCCAAACTGGTGGTCGAACAGATGACAGGTCGTTGGAAGATCAAGCACGGAAATATGCGTGAGTTGGCGATGCAGGTGCGCGCGGCGATCAACCCTGCATTCGTGCGTTACCAATGGATTCCGCGAGAGCAAAACCGCGATGCCGATCGACTGGTGAACGAAAGTTTGGATGCCGTGCAGTCTGGCGGAAATGGTCTGATCGTTCGCGATTTCTAGCCCATCCCCTTCGCTTCACGGTCGAAAGTGTTCAGTTCGACGGTGTGTCGCGAACGGTATCGACAGTGAAGCGCGGATAAACGTGATGCGCTCGTGGCTTGTGACACGCCGATGCGCGGGTGTACACATGGAACACGGTTCCCGTGGCACCTCGTGATCGATTGCGTGGCGGCTGGGTCGCTTAGGCGATCCCCGTCCCGTCGTCTCGCGGCGAGTCGAAGATTCCGGCCCTAGGCCGTTGTCCGGGAACCAGGGGCCCGCAGGCTGGAGCTTTGCGGGCCCCGCCCTTCTCGCCAACGGCGCGCGCCAGACACCATCAAATGTCGTTGCCTCGGCCATGGCCGCGCGCTAGCGTGAATGAACTGCCATTGTGACTGTGAGGAATCGGCTTGACCACCTACTCCATGCGCCTCCGCGGTGTGCATCTCGAGCCGTACTTTCAGCGCTACATGGACACTCGGCCATTGGCCCCTGTACGCGGTGAATTGTTCACACGCCCTGACTTGGCGGTCACGACAGAGCAGTTCTTTGCCGATCTCAACTCTGACGAGCACGCGCAGATTCTCGACTGGTTGCTGGAGATTGCGGCTGCGATCCACAGCGGATCCGGAATCGAGTCATCGATCAACGTGGCGCCGGCAATTGTGGCAAGCGAGCGCGGACGAAACGATTTTCTCTATCTCGCTGCGTCAGCGGCCACGCCAATCACTTTCGAATTCAGCGACCTTCCGACGGATTGGTCGGAAGACGAAGCAAACCGACTGTTCACCCATATTCGCGAGCGCGGGCACCAGTCGGCATTGGATAACTTCGGTACGGGCGAAATCGACATCGCTGCGATGAGTACGTTGAACTTCGACACCATCAAGATCGCCGGTGGCGTCACCTTTGGATTTGATCGTGACATCGAAAGCCAGAATCGTCTGGAGCGCATCTACCGCGCCATCACCGACGCCGGAAAGCAGCACGTGGTCCAGGGTGTCGAGGCGCAGTCGGCCTTCGAGTGGCTCAAGCAAGTTGGGTACACGACCTTCCAGGGCTATTGGTTCGGCATTCCCACCCCCGCCGCCACACTCGCTCATCGCAACTAAGCGCGGAGCCCCAAACTTCTCAGGTACATACTTCGAGGACACTGCCGGTTGTGGTGAGCGCGCAGTTCACTTCGAATCCGGCGGTCGCCACGGCCTGCGCCACGTCATCGAATGTTCTGGGCGTTCGGCGCTGCTCGCCGAGTATGCGAACGATGCGGCCCTTGGTGGCCTTGTTGAAATGGGACACAGCGATTCGTCTGCCGCCGCGTTCCTGCATCACCTTTACGAGGATGGTCTGCGATCGCTGCTCGGGCGGCGGCGACCACATGGCGCCATAGCTGCCAGATCGCAGATCCACGAGGAGCTGATCGCCAACGAGTTCGTTGATGGTGGTCTTCAGACGCGGACGCCAGTAGGTGCTGAGCCGTCCAAGGCGAGGCAATACCGAATCGGCACTGCAGCGATACGCCGGGATGCAGTCGCCAAATCCGACGACTCCGAGCAGCGCACTCTGCACGAGCACCGATGCTTCGAGCCGCCTGAGCACGGACGGTGTGCACGATCCAAGTTCAATTGCTTCGAATAGCACACCGTCATAAATCGCATGAGCTGGGGATGTTGGTGCGCTCAGCAATGCCACGTTGCGAGCGAGTTCAGTGTCTTGGTTGATGGTGGTGCCGATCGCCGCGCGCACTCGCGGAGTTGGCTTGCTACAGATTCGGCTCAGCCCAGAAATGACGGCCTCCCGAGACTCCGCAAGCGGGGCAGCGACGAGCTGGTGAAGGGCAAGTGGTGTTCGGCTGGTGCCATCTCGCTTGGTCTCAGATGGAGGCAGGATCAGGCGCATGAGATGCATCCTCCACTACAGGAATGACTCGGTAGTGCAGAAGTGCAGGGGAAGGACGCGTTCGACGAACTTCGCTACCCTTGCCCGTGGATGAGTTGTCTGGGTAACCGCGGTTGGTGCAGCAATGCGCTTGCTGAGGAAAGTCCGGGCTCCGCAGAGCAGGGTGATGGTTAACGGCCACCCGGGGTGACCCGAGGGACAGTGCCACAGAAAACAGACCGCCGCGAGCAATCGCGGTAAGGGTGAAACGGTGGGGTAAGAGCCCACCAGCGGCGCAGGTGACTGCGGCGGCTTGGCAAACCCCACCTGGAGCTAGGTCAAGAGATGGCCGCGTCCGGATGGACGTAGCCATTGCGCGACAGGGTTGCTCGCCTGTAGTCGCGGGTAGACCGCACGACGACGTCGGTAACGGCGGCGCTAGAGAGATGGTTACCGAAGGCGCGCAAGCGCTGGAACAGAACCCGGCTTATAGGGCAACTCATCCACCTATCGGCAGTGCAGGGGATCCGCGCGACCATGAGCGGAGCGCGCCGTCTGTTCTGGATATAGTGCCATATGGCGTATCTCTACCAAGTCGGCATCTTCTTCACGGCAGGTGTCGCGTACGCCATCAATCTGCAATTGCCCGTTATTAGTGCGCTATTTCTCGCGTTGCTGTTTGGCCTAGCGCTTGGGAATCTTGTCGTGCTGCCCAGCATCGCGGCAAGGGTCTTGCAGCTCAATGCAAGAAAGTCGTTGCGAGCCGGCGTTGCGCTTCTGGGTTTTCAAATCACGCTTCACAATTTCCTTGAGATTGGCTGGCGAGGCTTCTTCGCAATCTTGATCGTGATGCTGGTGACGTTCTTCGCTACGAAGGCAGCAGCGGAATACCTCAAATTTGGTCATGAGTTCGCGCTACTGCTCGCCACAGGATTTTCAATCTGTGGCGCTTCGGCAATCGCAGCGGTTGGAGAAATCCGTAAGAGCGCGAAGGACGAGATTGCCTACGCTGTCGGCTTGGTCACGCTGCTGGGCACGATCTCGATCTTCGTGCTGCCGCCAGTTGCGGCGATCCTCCAACTTTCGCACACGCAGTCTGGTTCCTGGATTGGCGCTGCGGTGCACGATGTTGGTCAAGTAGTGGCCGCGGCATCAATCGTCGGCGGCTCTACATTGCAGTACGCCATCGTGACGAAGTTGTCTCGCGTGGTGATGTTGGCCCCGATGCTGCTGATGCTCGCGCCACGTCAGGATGCCAGAGGACGACTCGATCAAGGGGCATCGCACCGGCCGCTGGTTCCATTCTTCATATTGGCCTTCTTGATGGCCATTGTGCTGAATAATTGGGTGCCACTGAGTCCGCACTGGAACTCTGGAATCGCCAACCTGTCGCGGTTGCTCATGTCGATGGGACTCTTTGCGATCGGCACGACTGTGAAGATCGCTGACCTTCGCAAGCTCGGCGTCGCACCAATCCTCTTCGGCGTTGCGGCCTGGCTCACCCTGGGTGTCTTCTCAGTGCGCGTCGTGACCTTGTTGGTGCAGTAATGCACAAGCTGCCCGGCGAGATTGCGCTATAGCGAGCGCATTACTTGGTGATATCGCAGGCGAAGCTGTCACGCAGCACCGTGACAGCGTGCACCGCGGCAACCTCTTCGCGATATACGACGCCGAGCAGCGTGAGTTTGACCAAGGATCGCGAAACGCGACCGAGAACAACTTTGCTCGCACTATCGAGCTGCTCCAGGGTCGGTTCAAGCACTGCATCGCCGAGGTCTTCGGCAAAGAGACCCACGACAACGTCCTGAACCAAGTCCTGCGCCTTCACGGTGCGCAGCGCGGCCCTGAATATCTCACCCTGAGCATGGGCAGGCATGAATCGTCGCTGCACCTTCGCGCCAGGACGCGCGGTGCGAATGACCGTGTCGAGATCGCCTCCGAGCCCGAAGCTCTCGACGAAGGGGATGAGTGCTGCAAGATCGGCACCCGTAACTTCTCCGATTGCTTGCGTGAACTCGGCATCGAGTCGATCCTGCTTGACCTCAGACATGTTGGCCTCCTGCGCTGAGAGTAGCCGCACTGCTCGGACGTCTCCGCCGTTTGTGTTGCCCTTGATAATCTTGGCGCTATGACGCAGTTGCCCGCCTGTCCACTCTGCACCTGCGAGTACACCTATGAGATAGGCGCGTTGTTGGTGTGCCCAGAGTGTGCGCACGAATGGATAGCTGTCGAGCCGACGGGCGACCTCGATGCCGTATTCCTCGTAAAAGATTCAGCGGGCAACATCTTGTCCGACGGTGACACGGTGACCATCGTCAAGGACCTCAAGGTCAAGGGAAGCGCGGCGTCAATCAAGGTCGGCACGAAAGTGCGTGGTATTCGACTTGTCGAAGGTCCCGGCGATCACGATATCGAGGCCAAGGTCGATGGCTTTGGCTCGATGTATCTCAAGTCCAGCATTGTGAAGAAGGCCTAGTTCGTTATTGCGCCTGATCGATGTCTCGGCGACCTGCGTTGAAGCTGTTCACGGCGGCGTCGGAGGCGTACCCGATCGCAAGACCTGTGAGCAACTGATAGTCCCTGGGGATGTCAAATTCCGCATCGATAGGGCTGCGCCATGTCGCCAGCACACCTTGTGCACAGGTACCAAGTCCGTTGGCGTGGGCTGACAACATGAGTGACTGCAGCATGAGTCCAGCGTCTTGTGCCGAGAATGGCATCAAGCCTTTGTGTGCAAAGACGAACATGACCGTTGGCGCACCGAAGAATTCGCAATTGCGCCGCCATTGTTGATCACGTGCCGCTTGATCGTCGCGTTCAATGCCAAGGAATCCATAGAGCTCGTGACCGATCTTGCGCCGGTATGGCTGCAGCACTTCGGGGTACGGCTGCCAAGTACGGAAGTCGCCATCGGGATATCCGCGTCGCGTGAGGAACATTCTGGCCATGGCGAGTTTGCTGCCATGCTGTACGGGAAGCGATGCGTCGAAGCGCTCGATGTAGGCCTGCTGGAGTCGATCGCGCTTTTCACCCGATGCGATGGCAAGAAGATAGGGCTGCGTGTTTGTCCAACTTGGCGACCACTTGGCGTCATCGAGTACACGCTGGAGCACGGTTGCCGGGATCGGCTCAGACGTGAAGTCACGCACACTGCGGCGGCTGTTGACCAAACGCGAAAAGGCATCGCCCGTCATAGCTTCACTCATGCGGTGAGCCTATTGCTGAGGGGCCGGTCAGATCCGATCCCGGCCGCGGCGCTTCGCCTCATACCGAGTGCCGTGGACGCGAGAAAGTTGGGGCTTTCACTCTGCAGGCTATGGCCCTCCGAACTAGTCGCTGATGATCCAGGTCGACCCTGAGGGCGTGTCCTTGATGGTCACTTGCAGTGCATTGAGGCGATCGCGAATCTCATCGGCTTCGGCCCAAAAGCCGTTGGCTCGCGCGGACGATCGGGCGGCAAGCAGGGCGTCTACGTACGGACCGACAATCGCGGCCACGTCAATGTTGGGATTGGCAGCAAGTTGTCCGAGTCGGACGACCAGTGCGTGAACTGCAGCGCGCGTCTCATGATCTCGTTCCACTCCGTCGAGCGCCAGCAGCGCATCGACGGCGTCGGTGACCCGTCCTTGGTCAAGCAGGGAATGGACAGCGTCGTCGTTCCATACCACCGCGTGGGTGGTCTCGACGCTACTGAGGCGCGTGCCAGCCTGTGCTGCAATGTCATCGATCGTGACCGTGCTACCGGTGTCAACTTTCCACAAACGACCTCCCATGCGGACGGTCATTCCACCGCGCCCGAACACGTGAACCTCGCGTGAGACCAGATCGAATCGGACGCCCGTGTGTTCGTCGATACCCAGCACAAAGCAGTCTTGGGGGAGGAGCCGCTCAAGCACCCCGAGACGACGCTCACCTGCGTAACAAAAGCGCGTGTCATGAGAGCCACCCTCGGCATTGTCGAAGTGCGGGATGACGGCGGCACGAAGACCGGTCGCGCGACCAAGCAGGTCAAGGCCATCCACCCAGTGTGGATGCTCGCCGACCTTGTACATCTCATACACAGGCATGGTGAAGGCGCCTGCGGTCAAGGCCGCTGCCGAGGCAAGCACGACGCTGCCGTGCTGCAAGACGGAGTCCAGAACAGGAGCGATGCCGGTTTCGCGCCAAACTCGGAGGGCGTAGGTCGGACTACCCGGCCCGGAGAAGACCCATTCGGCCTGTCGCAGTGCGGCCAGCGCAGTTGCGATGGTAGTTGCTGATGCATCCACGCTGCGCAGGGTCACGACTGCAATGTCGCGGCCAACCGAGTCTGCGAAGTACTTGCGTATGCGCTCGGTGAGCTCGTCGGCATTCTCCTGGAAGCCGTACGGGGTATCCAATTGGACTGCATTTCCGCGGCCGGATAGCACCGTCGAAAGCAGTTGCTGATGTGCCGTCACCATGGTGGGACTGGTCTCGCCCGAGCCGAGCAGTACGAGGCTGCGCATCATGTTCCGATCATGTCAGGGGCTGGTCCTCCCGTCACGGGGCGAGTCGCCTCTCGCCCACGGCTGGTGCGTTCGGCAAGGCGGAGTCGAGAGATCCGCGAGAGGGCCGCGTCTTCCAACGGAGATGTCGAACCCAGCGCAAACCGCATCGCCGTGAGAGCAAGCCGAGTAGCTGGTCGGATGAGCCAGCGCGGCGGCCGCCGCAGACCCATCTCGACGCGAATTTCGTCGGGAAGCGTGTCAACAGCAGCCCAAAAGAGCAATCGGAAGGCCGGTTTTGCGCCTCGTGGCAGCGGCGCCCGCTGGACGAAACGCACGACACGTCGGGTTCGCTCGTCAATGCGCAAGGCCGGCGCAAACTGCTTGATGGTGTCGCGCAATCCCGCGTCAGATTCAGGTGTATTGCGCAGACCGAGCGGGGCAACGGCGGCACCCCATTGCCGGACGTAGGCATCGGCGGACACCGTTTGCCTTCCGTATAGCTGATGCACGGTGAGGAAAGAATCGGTGAATGCGATATGCACCCACTGCAGGAGATCGGCGTCGGACGCGTGGTAATCGCGACTCACGCCATCAGCAGCCGTGAACGTTCCCCGCACACGCTCATGCAGTGTGCGGACTCTGGCCGCTTCCTGCTCCAGCGTCGCTCGCGAGCCGAATGTGGAAATGGTGAGCCAACGAATGGTGCCGTTGAGCCGACCCACCACGTCCTCTTCGTATCGAGAGTGCTGCACGACGCCAGCAAGGCTGCCGGGGTGCAACGTCTGCATGAGCAACGCCCGGATGCCGCCCACCGTTGTTGCAATATCGGCATGCACGATCCACGGGGCATCGGAAGGGCTGAACAGACCGAAGTCCTGGCCCTGTGCAACGTCTGCAGTCCACGGAGGTATGCCGTCGGGCGAACCGCTCAACAACGCTCGGAACCGGAGGGCGAACGCCTTAGCAATCATGCTGAGCGCCCTCGAGAGCGGGGCGCCATCAGGCGCATCCACCAGCGCTGCGGGATGAGGCGGGCCATCTTCATGACTGCAGCCATGGCTGGCGGGAAGACGATTTCGGGCTTGCCGCGCTCGATGCCGTCGACGATGTAGCGAGCAGCACGATCGGCATCGATGATGAAGGGCATGGGGAATGTGTTCGTTGACGTCATCGGTGTGCGCACGAAACCTGGGGCAACGCTCTGTACGAGGACGCCACTTCCGTGTAATCCGCAGCGTAACGACTCCAACAGATTGAGCTGCGCCGCTTTGCTTGCGCCGTAACCCGGTGCCCCCGGCATGCCGCGGTATCCAGCCACCGAGGAGATGCCGACGATCGTTCCTGCGCCCTGCGCGTGCATGGGCGGAAGCACGGCAGCGATGACCTTGCCCATACCCAGCACGTTGATGTCAATGTGTCGTGCGAAGACCTCGTAATCAAAGGACGGAGGAGGCATCTGCTGCCAATACCCCGCGGCAACTATGACGATGTCGAGGGCTCCAAACTGAAGTTGGAGTTCGGTGGCCGCTGCATTCACTGCCACGTCATCTGTCATATCGAGCGGCAGAACGTGCATACGCTCACCGGCGATTTCACGTAGCGCAGCCTCGTCGCGCGCGGAGATGGAGACTGCGCACCCACGTGCAAACAGTTCTCGTGCAACCGCCGCCCCTATGCCGGATGACGCTCCAATAACCCAAGCCTTGCGTCCGTTGAGATTCATCACGCGCCGCGTTCCATCGCATACTGGCGAACATTGAGATGGCCGGAGCGGAATCCGGCTTCCGAGTAGGCAAGGTAGAACTCCCACATTCGCTGGAAGGTTTCGTCAAAGCCCAGCGCTTGGACTTGTGCTCGGTGCTCCATGAAGCGGTGGCGCCACAGTCGCAGCGTCTCCGCGTAGTCGAGGCCAAAGGCACGTTCTTCGACGATGCGCATATGCCCGTCTACCGCCGAATGGTTCGCGATGGCTTCGGGAGAGGGGATGACGCCACCCGGGAAGATGTACTTGTGAATCCATGTGTAGGCGTGCTGTGACGCACGCAGTCGGTCGTCGGGCATGGTGATCGCCTGAATAGCAAAGCGACCTTCGGGTGCGAGCAATTTGCCAACTGTCGCAAAATACGTGGGCCAGTACTTCACACCAACCGCTTCGATCATTTCCACGCTGACGATGGCGTCGTATTCGCCCTCAACGTCGCGGTAATCGCATAGCGCAATACGCACACGATCCTGCAAACCCGCGGCGGCGACCTTTGCGTCAGCCAGTGCCTTCTGTTCCTGGGAAAGGGTGACAGAAAGCACCGTGGCTCCCCGCGATGCGGCACGGATGGCAAGCTCTCCCCAGCCGGTGCCAATTTCCAGAACGCGACTGCCGGAGCGAACTCCGGCAAAGTCGAGTACACCGTCGATCTTGCGTCGTTGCGCATCGGCCAAACCGGCAAAGTCCGTCGGGTGTTCGAACCACGCCGATGAGTAGGTCATGGTTTCATCAAGGAAGGTCGAGAAGAGGGCATTGGAAAGGTCGTAATGCCGGGCGATGTTCTCCCTTGCGCCGTGGTGGTGGTTCTCCTCGTGTTCCGGATGCAGCGGCTCGAGAAACCTGCGGAACCTACGCATCCAAGCGGGCACCAAATCGGTCAGGCGAGCGGCAAAAGGCGTGAGCACGTCGGCAAGATCGCTGCCGGCTGCTGCCCGCCAGTCACCGGCCATATATGCCTCGCCGAGACCGATCTTCAGCTCTGAGCCAAGCCGGTGGAAGAAACGATCACTGACGATCTCCATGCGGACGCCGGAGGCAGAATGGCCCCGCGTGGTCCCGTCCGGAAGCTGCACAATGACTTCGACGTTGCGCGCCATTCGTTCGAGTAACGCACGCGCAACGAATGCTCGAAGCGGTGAGTTAGGGCTACGTTCGATGTCGCGCCAGTCGCTGGAGTTCTCGAGATCAGTGCTCATCGCATACCTACCTGAATACTGGGAGTGGGGCGGGGCACAACGGGAAGTCGGCGTAGCCAGAGCCAGATGCCGTGCAACTTGATGCGAAGAGTGGTCTGCTGCGCAACAAACGGGGTACGTATCGAGGCAAGGAGTAGTTGCAGTCCTGTGGCCGGCTGCACCCTGCCGGCGAAGGAAGCTGAGAACACCGTGGCGTCGTCTTGCTGCAGTTGCAGTCCAACGCTCACGACGGCCTCGTCCATGTGCAAGCGGACGCGATACTGACCAGCTACGGTGAAGAACGGCGAAACGTAGAACTCCTTGGGAATCTCAAAACCCCCGCGATCGTCCGGAACAACGACATGGCCATACCGCGATCCGTAGGTGTTGTGGATTTCCAAAATGACCCAGCGGACGTGCCCGTCACTTGCGATGCACCAGAACACGCTCAACGGGTTGAAGGCGTACCCAAAAGAACGCGCCGAGGCCAGCATGAGCACGCGGTCGTCGGGCAGGGTCTGCGCATCTCGGGATGCAGCGAAGGCGATCGCCGCGTCACCAATGGAATCTAGTGAGCCGCCGAAATGGTCGGCAATGGGGAAGGACGCCAAGAGGTGATCAGGCAGCGGCTCATCCAGATCCAGCAGCCACATATGTGTGCCGAATGAAAGTCTGTGCCGGATGGGCTGGAGCCGAGTGTGGCGCACTCGACCACGCACAAGGCTTGGCGTCGCAGGAAGGGTTACCACTGTGCGCCGAATTTCCGAGCCGCTGCAATGCCGGAACGTGCTCCGTCTTCGTGGAAGCCCCAACCGAGGTGCGCGCCTGCGAAGGCCAGTCGCGGGCCGCCAGAGGTGCGCAGACGCCCTGCTGCAGCGACAGCTCCGCGCGTGAACACCGGGTGTGCGTACTCCATGCGCGCGAGCACGGTGGACTCATCAACACGACCCGCTGGATTGAGCGTCACCATGTACTGATCGGGGCTGTGAAGCCGCTGCAAGTGATTCATCCAGTAGGTGACGAGCACCGCTGATGAGCCGCCATCGCATGAGTCCATCGCATAGTTCCAAGATGCACGAGCGCCGGGTTCCACTGGGAGGACCGAGTCGTCGCGGTGCAGCCACGTGGTGTTGCGCGAGTACGGGATGGATCCCAGATCAGCGCGCTCGTCAGGCGTTGCATCGGTCAGCAGTTGGAACGCGTGATCGGCGTGTGTCGCGATGATCGCACTGTCGAACCGTGTCGTTTCGCCGGTCTCCAAAGTGACATCCACGCCATCGCTATGGCGTTGAACTCCGCGAACGCCAACTCCCGTGCGGGCATCTGGAAGTTGCCGCACGATGGCGTCGACGTATGTTGCAGACCCTCCGATCACCGTTCGCCAAGTGGGGGAGTTCCCGATGCTCAGCAGACCATGGTGGTCAAGGAAGGCAAAGAGATGTCGTGCGGGATAGCGCAATGTGTCTTCATCTCCCGATGACCAGACACAAGAAACGAGCGGAACCGCAAAGTGGCGAATGAAGTATGTGCTGTAGTGCCCGACCTGCAAGAACTCACCCCACGTGAGCTCTGCTCCCGAGTCCTGCGCGAGGATCGCGCGGGCCTCTCGATGAAAGCGCGGTACTTCGCTCAACAGGCGCAGGTACCGCGTATCCAAGGCTCTACGCGGCTGCGCGAAGAGCCCGGGCAGCCCGCGACCGCCGGCATAGGCGAGACCACACGAAGCGCAGCGAACGCTCATGCTCATTTCGGTCTCCTGCGTAGCAATGCCCAACTCTGAGAAGATACGGAGCAAGTTTGGATAGGTGCGTTCGTTGTGCACGATGAAGCCGGTGTCGACCCGCTGCACGCGCTCATCGGTTCCGGTGATCGTGTGGGTGTGGGCGTGGCCGCCGAATCGCGTGTCCTGCTCAAACAGCGTGATGTCATGCGTATGCCGCAGGGCGTATGCGGCGGAAAGGCCGGACACTCCGGACCCGATGATGGCAACGCTTGGCACAGCAAACTCCCTTGACGGCATGAAAAACGTACTACTTTTGTCTATAGATTGTCTAGCCTTTGCATAAGACGTGTCCTATGATGCTCTCGTGTTCACAATCAAGCGTGCAGCCGAACTGACTGGTGTGCCAGCCGCGACCCTGCGCGCTTGGGAGCGTCGTTACGGACTTGGTCAGCCGATCCGCAGCGAATCGGGTTACCGCCTATACGACGAGCGTTCCTTGGCAGACATTCGTGCTATGCAACTGCTGTTGGATTCCGGGTGGGCGCCACGCCAAGCGGCGGCGCAAGTGATTGAGTTGTCTGGGCACATCGGAACGGTGCTGTCTCCCGAGGCCGCAGCGCCAGCGGCACAAACCGATCTCGAGCGCTCGCGGGCTATAGATGTCTTCATCGCAGCCGCCTCGGCCATGGACGAGTTTGCTATGCGCCGCGCTCTCGACTTGGGATTTGGCCGTGCGTCCTTCGAGTGCGCCTTTGACGATTGGCTTGCGCCTGCGTTGCGCGCACTTGGACAGGCATGGGTGGATGGGAAACTCGACGTAGCCGCGGAGCATTTTGCGAGTGCTGCCGTGATGCGTCGGCTGAGCGCAGCATATGAATCGGCCGCAATCGTGCAAGGCGCGCCACGCATCCTCGTGGGGCTTGGTCCTGGTGGCTTCCACGAACTTGGGGCAGTCGGGTTCGCCACGGCGGCTCGCAGGAATGGCTTGGCGGCGCTGTATCTCGGCCCCGATCTCCCCGAAACCGCGTGGCTGAATGCATTGCGTCAGGATCATGCAGATGCAATCGTGCTGTCCGTGGTGACAGCCCAGGAGGCTGCAGTAGCGCGTGCGCTGATTGAGCGCGTGGCGGCAGAGCATCCCTCGTTACTCATTGCAATTGGCGGTCCGTTTGCGACGCCACTTGACGACGTAGCTGTCGTATTACGCAACGGAATCGCCGATTCTGTGCAGCAACTCTTGCAAGCGCTGCGCACGCGCAGCGTAAGTAACTGAGACGAGGAGCGTTCGAATGCGCATCACTCGCACTGTCGCTTCGCGTCGATCTGCTTCGGAGGTCTTTGCCTACCTCAGTGATTTCACGACGACCACCGAATGGGACCCCGGCACCGTGAAGACAACATTGCTGAGTGGGGACGGCGGCGTGGGCACGCGGTACTCAAACACTTCCACTTTCAATGGTCGCCAAACCCATTTGGTGTACGAAGTCATCGAGTTCGTGCCGGGTGAGCTCATTCGTCTGCGTGGGGAGAACAAGACGGTGACCGCGATAGACACGATCACCGTACAGGCGATGTTTGACGGTACCCGGATCACTTACGAGGCGGACTTTACGTTCAAGGGTGTGGCTGCGATTGCTGCACCGTTTCTGCGAGGCGCATTCCGAAAACTGGGTGACGAGGCAGCCTCAGGCCTGCGCAAGGCGCTGGCGAACTGAATCCGTCACCTGCTGTGCCAGGTGTCGCTTTCCTTTTGTAACTGACCCGCTCGTGCATACAGATCATCAACCACACGGCCGGCGTAGTTCGACCCTCGGCCGAGCAGCCGGTCTAGGCCAATGTGCGCGAACCAGAGCATGCTGATCGCCGCGAGCGGTGTTTGGAAACTGGGATCCGTTACGACGGCGGCAAACGTTGCGATGGAGGGAAGCGCATAGGTGTGGAAGCCGTCGTAGACCCACTTTCCGTGCCGGTGATCGTGTACGCGCTGTGTGAGCAGGAAGTCTGGCGCGATCAAGGCAATAACCGCCCACCACCAGGGTTGATTGGTCTGGGCAAAGATGGCAAGACTCAACGGCAGCAGTGCGAGACCTTCGATGCGCAGGAATCGAGCGCTTCTGAAAAACATGCCCAGGTTCCTTTCGTCGGTGAAACCAGCGTAATGGCCGGTGCACTTGGTCTGTTCGTATGTCCATCGAAGTCAATTTGCGACGTTCTCTTCGGGAATGTGCAGATTTGCTCGCTGCGATGGTTCACTACGGCTCGTGACCACACAGCGACGAATGCCGCAACACCATTTTGCAACAGTTATGGCTGCATTCTGCGCCCTGCTCTTGATCTCCAATGTCGGCGCCGTGAAACTCATTGCACTCGGGCCGCTGATCTTCGACGGGGGAGCAATCCTGTTCCCACTCACCTACATTGCCGGCGACGTCCTGACAGAGATCTATGGATTCCGCCTTGCCCGACGTGCGATCTATACCGCTTTGCTGTTGCAGGGCCTAGCAGCATTGACCTTCTGGGTTGTAACGGCGCTGCCGGCAGCTCCTGGATGGGACCTGCAGGACTCATATGCATCTGTGGTCGGGTTCGTTCCGCGCATCGTGCTGGCGAGCTTGTCTGCGTTTCTTATCGGCGAGACGCTGAATGCCTATGTATTGGTGAAGATCAAAGAGCGAACGAAAGAGCGCCTGCTCTGGGTTCGGCTTATTGGCTCCACCGTCGTCGGGGAGTTTGCAGACACGTTGGTGTTCTGCACGATCGCCTTCTTCGGCGTCATCACTGGATCGGAGTTTGCGAATTACGTGATCACCGGGTACCTGTACAAGACGTTGCTCGAGGTGATCCTGTTGCCTGTGACGTATCGGGTAGTGCGATTCCTCAAGCAAAACGAGGTTACGTACCAGCCGACTGATTGAACTTTACGCTTAACGGTTATGGCGATATCGACCTAGGAAATCTGCCTTGAAGTCCCAATAGGTGCCGTCGAGCATGGTCCGCCGGATGTCGGCGACAAGATGCACGATGAAGTATTCATTGTGAATGGTGGCGAGGGTGGCCGAAAGCATTTCTTTGGCGCGAAAGAGATGATGCAGATAGGCACGGGTGTAGTTGCTGCAGGTGTAGCAACCGCATTCGGTTTCGATGGGTACAAATGATCGACGGTGTGCCGCGGTCATGAGATTGAAACGGCCGTCCCGGCTATAGACAGCACTATTGCGAGCCACTCGAGACGCGCTGACGCAGTCGAAAGTGTCGGCGCCGTTTTCAATGGCCGTGAAGAAGTCTTCGGGTTCGCCTATCCCCAGCAGGTGCCGGGGTTTGTCCTCCGGCAGTTCTTCACATACCCAGCCGACGATGGTGCCGAGACTTTCCTTCTCCAACGCTCCACCGATACCGAAACCGTCGAAGGGCAACGCCGCAAGGTCGCGGGCCGCGCGCCGCCGCAGATCTTCATACTGCGCACCTTGTACGACTCCAAAAAGTGCTTGGTAGGGCTTGGCCGAACGCTCCAGGGTCAGACGTTCGTGCTCGTTGATGCATCGCTTCGCCCATGCGTGCGTTCGTTCGAGAGAACGTTCTTGGTACGCCCGCGTATTCATCAAGGTGGTGCACTCGTCGAAGGCGAACATGATGTCCGCGCCGATGCTGTGCTGGACTTGCATCGAAACCTCGGGGGTGAATCGATGCATGGCGCCATCGAGGTGAGACTTGAACGTCACGCCATCATCATCGACGTGAGCGAGCCGGTCCTTACCCGCAGCCATGACATCGTCGTTTTCCATCCCCTTGACGTCCATCGCCAGGATCTTCTTGAAGCCGACGCCGAGTGAAAGCACCTGAAATCCACCGCTATCGGTGAAGGTAGGCCCAGACCAGTTCATGAACTTCCCCAGTCCACCCGCGGCATCGACGATGTCAGGACCCGGCTGGAGATAGAGGTGATACGCGTTCGACAAGATGGCATTTGCGCCAAGCTCGCGCATCGATTCAGGAAGCACCGACTTCACCGTCGCCTTCGTCCCGACTGGGATGAAGGCGGGGGTTGCAATATCTCCGTGAGGGGTGTGGATGGTGCCGACTCTCCCGAGCGTCATTTCACCGGTCGATCGCCGAAGACGATCGTGAATGGTGAAAGGGATGCGCTGTCTCACGGGTTGGGCATCTCGATGCTTGCGCCGAGCGCCTGCACGATTTTGGCCGAGATGGCGCCGAGTGTGGCGAACTCTTCGGGCGAGAGCGCGTCGACCAGGTGGTGGCGGACGGATTCCACATGGCTGGGAGCTGCCTCCTGCAGTAATTGCCATCCCTGTGCCGTCATTACCGCGAGCAGACCGCGACCGTCGCCTTCGCAGTTGCTCCGCGCAACGAGTCCTGCGAGCTCCATACGGTCGATCTGATGCGTCAAACGCGAGCGTGAGACCAACGTCTTACGAGCCAGATCGCTCATGCGCAGGCTGTGATCCGGTGATTCTGAAAGGCGAACGAGGATGTCGTAGTCCGAGAGCGTCAGGCCCGATGCTGCGTGGAGTTCGCGTCCCAAGCGATCGGGAACCAGCGTGATGGCGGTGAGCCATGAACGCCACGCCACCTGTTCCTCAAGCGAGAGCCACCGCGTCATGAACGGAGTTTAGCGCCGGCACATGCTGCACTGCGGTGCTTTCAGGCATGGTCCCAGAGTCGGACGCCCCCGAGTAGGCCGGCAGTGTTGGACACGATGCGGCAGTTCGCCGGCAACTCCAAATCTGCGAGACGCGCGGCATTTCCGCCGCCAATATGGCATGTGTCGAAGAAGAGGAAGTCGTCGAAAACGCCGATTGCGCGAAGTACGCGTTCTCTCCAGCGAGTGTTGCCAATGCGCTTGCGTGCTGCGTTTCCGATCGCTGCATCAAAATCCATATCGGTGCGGAAGAGCGCGTGGGACAACTCGAGGTGGGGGATGAGCACGCCGTCTTGGAAGATGGCGGTACCGACGCCGGTGCCCAATGTCATCACGAATTCAAAGCCGACGCCATCGACGACGGCTGAGCCCTGTACATCGGCGTCGTTGGCGACTCGCAGTGGTTTGCCGAAGGCGGTGCCTAATGCATCCTGCAGTCTGAAGCCGTGCCAAGCCGCGGTCAACTGTGCATCCGCTTCGCCGTCATAGGTGGCGCGGCTGAGGGACGGCACATTGCCGACAACACCTGCACGAACCAACCCCGGAAAGGCCACTGACACTCGTTCGAATTCTCCGAACTCTCGAGTCAAGTCGAGCAAACGTTCAATGAGACGATCGGGCGGGCACGGGTACGGCGTCTTGATCTTGACGCGCTCACTTACCATGGAACCGTCGAGTGCGACCAGTGCAGCCTTCAGGCCGGTACCACCAATATCAATACACAAGGTTGTGGTCATGGCTGCGTCAAAATCTCCGCTCCGGTATCAGTGACGACGATCGTATGCTCGAACTGGGCACTGCGCCTCCGGTCCCTGGTCACGACTGTCCAGTTGTCATCCCACATATCCCATTCGAAGGTGCCCAACGTCAGCATCGGTTCGATTGTGAACGTCATGCCGACCTCCATCACGGTGTCGTAGCGCTCATCGTCGTAGTGCGGGATAACGAGGCCAGAGTGAAAGGCCGTAGAAATTCCATGACCAGTGAAATCGCGGACTACGCCGTATCCGAAACGCGACGCGTAGGACTCAATGACACGACCGATGACGCTGATCGGGCGCCCTGGTCGGACAGCTGATATGGCCCGACGCAGGGACTCCTCGGTGCGCTCGACCAAGAGCCTCGACTCGTCATCAACCGCACCACATAGGTAGGTGGCATCCGTATCGCCGTGTACGCCGTTGAGAAACGCAGTGATATCGATGTTGACGATATCGCCGTCCCGCAATTCCGTGGAGTCAGGGATGCCGTGGCAAATCACTTCGTTGATGGAGGTACACAAGCTCTTGGGGTAACCACGATATCCCAGCGTCGACGGGTAGGCCCCGTGATCGCACATGAATTCATGACCTATGCGATCGATCGCGTCGGTGGTGACACCGGGTGCGATGGCCTTTGCGGCTTCAGCCATCGCTTGCGCTGCAACACGTCCTGCGATGCGCATGCGCTCGATCGTGTCGGAATCCTGCACCCAACTGCCGACGTACGCAGTCGGTGCGGGTCGATCGACATATTCCGGTCGCGGAATCGACGCGGGAACAGAGCGGCGAGGCGACAGGACTCCGGGCGTGAGCGACATGAGCGGAGTCTATAAATGTTGAGGCCCGCATCCTGAAGGATGCGGGCCTCAACGGCGAACGAGGTTATGCCTTCTTGGCAGCGGCCTTCTTCGGTGCTGCCTTCTTGACGACCTTCTTGGCAGCGGCCTTCTTCGGTGCTGCCTTCTTGGCGACGACCTTCTTGGCTGCTGCCTTCTTCGGTGCAGCCTTCTTGGCTGCTGCCTTCTTCGGTGCAGCCTTCTTAGCTACGGCCTTCTTGGCTACGGCCTTCTTGGCTACGGCCTTCTTGGCTACGGCCTTCTTGGCCACAGCCTTCTTCGCGACGACCTTCTTGGCTACAGCCTTCTTCGGAGCAGCCTTCTTGGCGACGACCTTCTTGGCCGCTGCCTTCTTCGGAGCAGCCTTCTTAGCCACTGCCATAATTCCTCCAGTTTTTGGCGCCCTCGACATAGGGCGACTAAGGCAACGATGACACAAACTTCGCGATATTCGAAGCATTCAAGCAACAGCGCATCGGTGTGTCGTCTTGTGTTGCGACGCTACATAGCTGCGTCCGATGCATCACGTGATCGCAATTCACGCTATCGAAGTGCATCTGTGTGGGTTCGACCATCAAATCCCTCAATGCAGAAAGTGCTTGCGGCATAAGGGGAATTGGCGCCATCGACAGAAGCGCGCCAGAGGTGAGAGACATACGAAGCGATGTAACACGAGCGGTGAAAGTTGCTCTCACACCACCGATTTGCGAACCGATTGAGTACGACAACATTTCTGTGCCCGCCATACGTCTGCGGAGCGAATCAGGGATCGTGAGGTTGCAGTTGAGTGATCGGGAAACGCCGCTCACTATGTTTGCCGCACCTGCGAATGCAAGCAACAACATGACGCGAAGATGTTTGGTGCGAAGCCAGTGGCACAGATTGCCAGTCCCCAAAGCATTGCTGCGTATACGACGGCTTGTCCACGGTGATGCACTCGCAGCGTCCATCCGGACGGAGACGACGCAAGCAGTGCCCCGACAGCTGCACTTGCAGAGAGGGCGCCAAGCGCCTACTGCGCATCGAAGGCAATCGCAACGAATGGCAGTAGCGCGTTCGGGTAGGCAAAGACCATGGCAATGGTGTCAACGAAGTACGTACCAAGAATGTCTCTGCGGGACCTTGCCCAACTCACCGGCACGAAACTCCGCAAGAACGTGAGCGGGAGCACCTGCCAACTAACTGTAGGACTGCTCTGCTGCCGGGTAGGACTGGTCGGCAACGTCGTGGGCCCAGCGCTGCGCGGCATCGCGCATCGCGTCACCGACGGCGGCATAGGGCTTCACGAACTTTGGCTGATGCCCTCGAGTCATGCCGAACAAATCGTGGACGACAAGCACTTGGCCGTCTGTCGCATTGCCGGCGCCGATACCGATGACTGGGATGCGTAGTTCAGTAGTGATGCGAGCAGCCAAGTCCCGAGGCACAACTTCGAGGACAAGGGCAAATGCACCGGCATCCTGCAGTTGTAGGGCTTCGGCGAGGATGCGATCTCCAGCTTCACCGCGACCCTGCACGCCGTACCCGCCAAGTTGGTGCACGGACTGCGGTGTCACGCCGAGATGTGCCATGACGGGAATGCCGACGGCAGTCAAGGCCTGCACTTGCGGAACAACTGCTCGGCCGCCTTCGAGCTTCACCGCATGTGCAAGCCCGTCTTTGAGGAACCGTGAGCCGGTATCCACGGCTTGTGCGATGGATGACTGGTACGAGCCGAAGGGTAGGTCGGCGACGACAAGCGCTCGTCGCGATCCGCGCACGACGCCGCGAACGAGCGGCAGCAACTCCTCGATGGTCACTGGGATGGTGTTGTCATAGCCGTAGATGACAGTCGCAGCGGAATCGCCGACGAGCAACACGGGAATGCCGGCCTCATCCAGAATCGAAGCCGTTGTTGCGTCGTATGCAGTGAGCATGGGCCAACGTTCGCCGCGAAGCTTCGCAGCGGCGAGATCATTGATCGTGATGCGTGCCCCTGAAGTGCCGTTATACAGCGATGTCGCGGTGCTGGGCATGGTGAAACTCCTATCTCGAGGCCCGAACGGGTCCCCGGATGACTGCAGTCTCGCACAAGGCGAGACAGCAGAGCCAACTAGTTGCGCGACTCGCGCCAGCGATTCGTTATCGGCAGACGTCGATCGCGGCCGAATGCGCGGGATGAGAGTTTCGGCCCCGGCGGGTACTGCCGGCGCTTGTATTCGGCGAGATCGACCAATCGCAGCACTCGGTCCACGAGCGCAGGATCGAAGCCACGTGTGACGAGCTCATCGCCGCCGATATCACCTTCAACGTAGAGATCCAGCAGCGCATCGAGTTCGAGATATTCGGGCAGCGAATCGCTGTCCTTCTGGTTGGGTCGCAGTTCCGCCGAAGGTGGTTTGCTGATTGATGAAGGCGGAATCGGTGGCACCTCACCTCGCGACACAGCATCTGCGTTCCGCCATTCTGAGAGCGCCCATACCAGCGTCTTGGGAACGTCCTTGATGGGGGCGTAGCCGCCGACCGCATCTCCATAGATCGTGGAATAGCCGACCGCTAACTCGCTCTTGTTACCGGTGGCGAGTACGAGATGGCCCTCTTCGTTGCTGACCGCCATAAGTGTGGTGCCGCGCACCCGAGCCTGCAGATTTTCTGCCGCCAGCCCATGCAGTGGCATCGCACGCTCGTAGGCATGCACCATCGGCTCAATCTCAATCGTGCGCAGGTGGCAGCCGAGACGTGCCGCCAAGTCGGCGGCGTCGTCGCGTGAATGCTGTGATGAATACCGTGATGGCATGGAAATTCCGTATACCTGATCGGGTCCAAGCGCGTCTGCGGCGATTGCGGCCACCAGTGCCGAGTCGATGCCTCCTGAGAGACCGAGTGTGACGGAGGCGAAGCCGTTCTTCTTGACGTAATCGTGTGTGGCGACCACTAGCGCGCGGTAAGCCTCGGCATGTGGATCGAGTGCGGCAGCAATAGTGAATTGCAGTGGCTTGTAGGTATCCAAGGGGAATCGCCCGATCAGCACGGCACTGGTGCCATCAGCCAACGTCGGCACGTTCTCAGCCGCCTGCAACTCGAGATCCACGAGCATCAGACCATCGTCAAAAAGGGGAGCGCGGGCGATGGTTGTTCCACGTTCGTCGACGACGAGGGAGTCACCGTCGAAGACCAATTCATCCTGTGCGCCGACCATGTTGACGTATGCGATGGGGCAGCCCGCCTCAATCGCGCGCTGCTGCACCAGCGCGCGTCGTACATCCGTCTTGCCCTGCTCGTAGGGCGAGCCATTAATGACGACCAGCAAGCCGGCTTGCTGTGAGCGAACCCGCGCGACCGGCCCACCGTCTTGCCAGAGGTCTTCGCAGATGGCGAACGCGACGTTTACGCCGGCGATCCTCGCGACCAAACTATCGTCGCCCGGCACGAAGTTGCGGAACTCGTCAAAAACCCCGTAGTTGGGCAGATGGTGTTTGGCATACGTGCCCGCGATCCGCCCGCGATGGATCAGCGCAAGTGCATTTACGGGCGAACCCAAGGGCCGACCGAGTGCGGGAGATGTGTCGGCGCGGACGCCAAGGTAACCCACAACTACGGCGGCATCGCCACACCCAGCTGCGTCCAAAGATTTCGCGAGTTGTTCGATGGCCAAGAGCGATGCGCGTTGGAAGGACGGCCGGAGCGCCAGATCTTCGATGGGGTACCCGCTGATCATCATCTCGGGGAATACGACGAGGTGGGCGCCACTGTGCACCGCCTGCTTGGTGGATGCGAGCACGAGCGCGGCGTTACCCGCTAGGTCGCCGACGCTGGGGTTGAGCTGTGCGAGCGCGATCCGCATTTGGGCCATGCGGCAAGCCTAAGCGGCGGGGCTGACCATGTGGACGACCGTTGAACGCAGGCAACGGAAGGTTCGAACCGCCGACGCCCGGGGCGTGATCTGCGCAATATGGGCGTAACACGACAGTGGCAGGCTCCACATTGGACGCCTATGCCACTGGAAGGGTGTGTCTCATGGACAAGCAGACTGAATTCGTCCTCCGATCGATCGAGGAACGCGATATTCGCTTCGTGCGGTTGTGGTTCACGGACGTGCTGGGGTTCCTGAAGTCCGTTGCCGTTGCACCGGCCGAGCTTGAGGGTGCCTTCGAAGAGGGAATCGGGTTCGATGGATCCGCCATTGAAGGTTTCGCTCGAGTTCACGAGAGCGACATGCTGGCCTGGCCCGACGCGTCCACTTTCCAGATTCTGCCCTGGCGCGGCGAAGCCAACTCCGTGGCACGTATCTTTTGCGACATCACGATGCCCGATGGTTCGCCTTCCTTCGCGGATCCCCGGCATGTGCTGAAGCGCGCCTTGGCGAAGGCCTCGGATATGGGCTTCAGCTTCTACACACATCCGGAAATCGAGTTCTTCCTCTTCAAGGACGAACCGCGTGCCGGTGTGGAGCCTGTACCAGTCGACAATTTCGGGTACTTCGATCACTCGCCACACGGCGTCGGCTACGACTTCAGACGCCTCGCCATCACCATGCTCGAGTCGATGGGCATCTCGGTTGAGTTCTCGCATCATGAGGCGGCGCCAGGACAGCAGGAGATCGATCTGCGCTACGCCGATGCGCTCACTACTGCAGACAACATCATGACCTTCCGTGCTGTGGTTAAGGAAGTTGCGCTCGGCCAGGGCGTGTATGCCTCGTTTATGCCGAAGCCGTCGAGCAACTACCCGGGCTCGGGCATGCACACACACCTGTCGCTGTTCGAAGGTGATCGCAACGCATTTTACGAAGCGGGTAATCAATACCAGCTTTCGAAGGTCGGACAGTCCTTCGTTGCCGGATTGCTGAAGCACGCGCCTGAAATCACGGCAGTCACCAACCAATGGGTGAACTCTTATAAGCGACTCATTGGAGGCGGAGAGGCGCCTGCGCATGTGTGCTGGGGTCATAACAATCGCTCCGCGATGGTGCGCGTCCCCATGTATAAGCCAGGCAAGGGCAACAGCACCCGCATCGAGGTTCGCTCACTTGATACCGCTTGTAACCCCTACCTTGCCTTCGCTGTGCTGTTGAGCGCCGGGCTCAAGGGCATCGAAGAGGGCTACCCGCTGCCTCCCGGTGCCGAGGACGATGTGTGGAGTCTGACTGACAGCGAGCGCCGGGCCATGGGCATGACTGCCTTACCTTCAAGCTTGGGCGATGCCATTCGTGTGATGGAACGCAGCGATTTGGTGGCGGAGACCCTGGGCGAGCATGTATTCGATTTCTTCCTTCGCAACAAGCGCGCGGAATGGGAGGAATACCGTCGTCAGGTGACTCCATACGAGTTGGACAAGTATCTTCCGGTGTTGTGACAACTCGGGAGGCTCGCTGTGGCTGGTGAAGGCCTGCAGCGGGTTGCCTCACTGACATCGCGACTTGTTCGCATTGGCGTCCGCGATTCCGAGATGGCGCTTGCCTTGATACTGCAAGAGCCGCTCGCCTCAGTTTTTGCTGCTGAAGCGCTTGATGATCTGGATCTCGCACCTGACCCCGACCAAGCATTGCGCGTGCTGTCCGACATTGCTGTGTCTGCGCCGGACGCCCTGCAGTTGTTGGTCCACGACGCGGGCGCGCGGCATCGCCTGCTCGCATTGGTTGGTATGTCGCGGGGTATCGCGCAGCATCTCGTGAAGCGCCCTCAAGACTTGAGCCTGTTTGCGACGGGCGGGGCTTGGGAACGACTCGTATCCGCAGAGGCTATGCGCGCCCATCTACTCGCTGGAGTGGGGGTGGATCTTTCGCTCACACCACCCTTTGCGACGCTGACTGGGTTGGCGGCTCGGGACGAATTGCGGATTCGCTATCGACAACTGCTCATGTGCGTGGCTGCACTCGACCTCGCGCACGGGTTGCCCGTGGATGGAGTTGTCGAGATGCTCTCGGATCTTGCTGATGCTGTACTGCAGACTGCATTGGCGATCGCGACCGCCGAACTCTCAGCGAACGCTGAGCCTTGTCGCTTCGCGATCATCGCGATGGGCAAGTGCGGTGGTCGAGAACTCAACTACGTGAGTGACGTCGACGTCATTTTTGTCGGTGAACCGCTCGACGCCAGTGACGATCCCGCGAAGGCTCTGCGCACCGCTACCACGCTGGCCACGACGGTGATGTCGATCTGTCAGGACTTCACCACCGAAGGAACGATCTGGCAGGTGGACGCTGCCCTGCGACCTGAAGGAAACGACGGCGCCCTGGTGCGAACACTGCGTTCACATGTGGGTTATTACGAGCGGTGGGCTGAGAGCTGGGAGTTCCAGGCGCTGCTCAAAGCGAGGCCCTGTGCAGGGGACGAAGCGTTGGGCACGGCTTATGTGGACGCCCTGTCGCCGATGGTGTGGACAGCTACCACACGGCCGAATTTCGTCAACGATGTGCAGATCATGCGCAAGCGTGTTGAGCGCGAGATAGCGCCGACCGATCTGGAGCGCGAACTCAAACTTGGCCCCGGTGGTCTGCGCGACGTTGAGTTCTCCGTGCAATTGCTGCAATTGGTTCACGGGCGATCCGACGAGCGGCTGCGCTCCCGCGCGACGCTTGAGGCACTCGATGTGTTGGCCGCGTGCGGGTACGTGGGTCGGGAAGACGCGAGCATGATGGCAAGCTCGTATCGCTTTGAACGGTCGGTCGAACACCGCATTCAATTGCTCGATTTGCGACGCACGCACATGATTCCAACGGACGAATTGCAGTTGCGGACCATTGCGCGATCATTGCAGTTGCGCACCACCGAGAAGCTTGAGCAGAACCTGCGTCACCACGCGAAGAACGTGCGGCGGATTCACGAGAAACTGTTCTACCGACCCCTGCTGCAAGCAGTAGCGAGACTGGACGACGGCGACTCACGCCTGACGCTGGAGCAAGCAGTAGAGCGGCTTCGCATCCTGGGCTTCCGCGATCCGGAGGGGGCTATGCGGCACGTGGAGGCGCTCTCCACTGGGGTGTCACGGCGCGCTGCGATTCAACGCACATTGCTACCGGTGCTCTTGGGTTGGTTTGCGCAGACACCCCTGCCAGATCAGGGCCTGCTGGGCTTCCGCCGAGTTTCTGATCAACTTGGTGCGACACCTTGGTATCTCAGGCTCCTCCGCGATGACTCGGTGGTTGCCGAGCGCATGTCGCGCATTCTGTGCTACGCCCGATTCTCGACCGAACTGCTGCTGACCGCTGCGGAAGCAGTATCCATGCTTGAGCACGTCGAGGACCTGCAGCCCAGATGCTTGGGACAACTGCTCGGTGAATTCCGCGCCACGGCCGAACGTCAATCCGACGCGGCAGGAGCGATTCACGGCCTGCGAAGTTTGCGACGACGCGAGCTCTTCCGCATCACGGCCGCAGACATTTTGGGTCTTCTCGATCCGATTACCGTGTGTCGAGCCCTCAGCGACGTCACCGAGGCCACGCTCGTAGTGGCGATGGAAGCCGTGATTCGTGATTGGGAGCGCAGGCGCGGCAGTGCTTTCCCGACTCGGTTTGCAATTGTCGGTATGGGGCGCTTCGGCGGCCGCGAACTCTCGTATGGCAGCGATGCTGACGTCATGTTCGTACACGACTCGATCGACAGCGATGCAGACTGCTTAGGCGCGGCGATCGAAGTGGCAAGTGTTCTCACCAACTTGCTGGCCCAACCTGGCACGGAGCCGGCTCTGTTGATCGATGCAGACCTTCGCCCTGAAGGTCGGAGCGGCGTGCTGGTGCGCTCCTTGCAGGGATACGCCAAGTACTACGAGCAGTGGTCGTTGAGTTGGGAGAGCCAGGCATTGTTGCGGGCGCGACCCTTCGCCGGCGACCAGCAACTTCGTGCCGACTTCGTCGATCTCATCGATGGAATGCGCTACCCAGCGGATGGTCTCTCGGAGTCCGAGATCCGCGAGATTCGCCGTATCAAGGCACGGGTTGAATCCGAGCGGCTGCCGCGCGGCGCGGATGTCACATTGCACATGAAACTCGGAAGAGGAGGGTTGTCCGATGTGGAATGGCTCGTGCAGCTGTTGCAGCTCCAACATGCCGCTTCGGTGCCAGGACTTCAGGAACTCTCGACCACTGGCGCACTTGTCGCGGCCGAACAGGCAGGTCTGCTGAATGCTGCCCAGTACGAGGTATTGCTGCAGGCATGGGTCATGGCGACCAAGATCCGCAACCTGCAGATGCTCGTCACAGGAAAGTCTCAGGATCAGGTTTCGACAGACCTGCTCGATCTGCGTTTGATGTCCGACGTCCTTGGGCTGCCCAGCGGACCGGACCTGCTCGAGGACTACCGCCGGGTGACACGGCGAGCGCGCGGCGTTTTCGAGGAGCTTTTCTACGGCACGATTGGCGAAGAGAGCGCGGAGACCTGATCGCGACGGCGCGTGTCAGTATCAGGGCACGGTTCGCTCTTTTCGAAGATTTCGCGAAGGATCGCAATTTGTCGGCTTGTGCTACTAGCGTGATCCCATGACTACAACGTGGATCGTCCTCATTGCACTCGTTGCCCTTGTGGCATTTGCTGTCACCCAGTACAACGCGCTCGTTCGGCTCAACGTCGGCGTTGATGAAGCCTTTGCACAGATCGAGGTGCAGTTACAGCGTCGTTCCGACCTCATCCCGAACCTCGTCGAGACGGTGAAGGGCTATGCATCGCACGAGCAGGAAACCTTCGAGCGCGTGGTGCAGGCGCGGGCGGCAGCGACTGCAGCGAGTTCCACGCACGATGTAGCGGATGTCGCCGCCGCCGATGGCATGCTCACGCAGGCACTGCGAGGACTGCTCGCGGTCAGCGAGGCATACCCCGATCTCAAGGCCTCGGCCAATTTTATGTCGCTGCAGGAAGAACTCGCCGGCACTGAGAACAAGGTTTCCTTCGCTCGGCAGTATTACAACGACAACGTTCGCAAGCTCAACGCCACCATCGTTGCCATCCCCGGCAAGTTCTTTGCCGGCATGGCAAAGGTCACGGCGCGCGTGTTCTATGAAGTTGCCGATCCCGAATCGCGTAAGGCCCCGAAGGTACAGTTCTAGTGGCGGTCAATTTCGCTGCACGACAGGAAGCCAACCGTCGTAAGACGATTGTGCTGCTGGCAATGATGGGTTCGCTGACTGCGCTCGTCGTGTGGGCGGCAGGTGTCTACCTTGGGTACACCTCCGTCGGTATCGTTCCGATTGCGGTGCTTATTTCAGTGGGTGGCGTGTGGTGGTCGTACTACGCCAGCGATCGCATCGTGCTCACCATGACGGGCGCACGACTTGTTGACGAAACGTCTGCTCCGCAGCTGTACAACATCGTGCAAGAAGTGGTTATCGCAGCAGGTATGCCGATGCCGAAGGTAGCCATCGTTGACGACGAAGCACCGAATGCATTTGCTACGGGACGCGATCCAGAGCACGGCGTTATTGCATTCACCACTGGGATCTTGCGCGTGATGGATCGCGAGCAATTGCAGGGCGTGGCAGCGCATGAGATGGCGCACGTAGCGAACCGTGACACCTTGGTTTCAGCGGTTGCCGCGACCACGGCGGGGGCGATCGCGCTGCTCTCCGACATGATCATGCGCATCATGTGGTTTGGCGGAGGCCGCCGCGGTAACGATCGCGATAGTGGCGGGAATCCACTGCTGCTCATCGCCGCACTGTTGGTTATGGTGCTGGCGCCGCTGGCTGCCGTACTGCTGCGAGCTGCTATCAGCCGCAATCGAGAGGCCCTCGCCGACGCAACCGGGGTGGAGTTCACCCGAAACCCAGCGGGTCTTCGGAGAGCGCTTGAGACGCTCGCAGCCGACAGCACAGTGGTGCAGCAGAAGTCGACCGCCGTTGCCCATGTGTGGATCGAGTCCCCACTCGACGGATCAACGGTCAACAAACTCTTCTCGACGCATCCACCACTGTCTGAGCGCATCGCCGTGCTTCGCCAGATGGAGGGCGGGGCCCGCTAGAGCAACTGTGGCGGCTTAGTCCGCGGGCGCCTCAGAGGTGATGGGGGAGGGCGCTTGAGCTGCTTCCTTGAGCACCGTCTTCATGCCAATGGTGAGCAGAATGGGTGAAACGAAGACAAACAGGCTGCCCAAGAGCAGCGTCAATTGCGGACTGACCCACTCGGCGATGTTGCCTCCGAGCGCGCTAGCGAGTGCCCCTGCGCTGCCTTCAATCGTCCACAGCGTGCCAAGTGCGGAGACCGCTGTACCGCGGGGTCGAACAATGTCGATGGTTTCCAGGTAGAACACCTGAGCAGGCCCTATCAGGGCGAACGCGATGGCCACCTGCGCCATAAGCCACGGTCCGATTGGTACCCAGGCCAGCGGCAGCAGGGAGACTGCGCAGAGCAAGACCGAGTTCCGCAGCCCGATGACCGGAGCTACGTTCTTGGCTTTTGCCCCAGCCCATACCGTGCCGAGGATCGATCCCACTCCGATGGCTGACATAAGCGGTCCTGCTTGCTCGCGAGCACCACTCAACGTTGCAAGGGCCGGAATTCCAATGGTGATGAACCCCATGGCGAGACCCATCGAAGCTCCTTCGAGCGCCAGTAGTCGCATGGCTGGCGAGCGAAGAATGCCAACCTCGCCGGCGACGCGCTCTTCCGGCACCCAAGCCTTGGAGTTCGGGTTGGTGGCCAGCATGAGTCCGCCGAGTGCCATGCTGCCCGCAACGAGGTAGAGGCCGGCCGCGCTACTCACATGCAATGCGACGATCGTGGCAATCACTGGGCCAAGCAATTGCATGAGGTTCATATGCGCAGAGTCGAGGCCGTAGGCCGTCCGAACTCGATCCTTGCCAACAAGTTCCACCCAGAGGGGCCGGATACTCATATTGATGGGCGGTGCAGCTATGCCCAGCAGGACAGCAAAGAAAAGTGCGCTACCTGTGGTGGTTGCGAACTTCGCCATCAGGCTGGCCGCCAGCACGTATCCGGGAGTCATGACATAGAGCGGGATGCTTTGGCCGTACCTGTCGACGAAGGCGCCGCGAGGTGCCGCCGTCAATGACCCCATGAGACTCATGACGCCGAGTGCCAAACCCGCGGTTCCGACGCTGCCGGTCATCTCTTGGAGATGGAAGAACACTGCAAGACCCACCATGCTGTAGGCGAGTCGCGGGAAGGTCGCGCTGAGGAGCAACCGCGGAACGCCAGCGATGGCGAACAACTCGCGGTACGTCCTCATTGCAGCACCCTACGTCCTGCCAGATCGGCATGCGTGTAGCACGCGGTGCAAAAGGCCCCTTCCCTCCCGCCAAGGCAACCGTTCAGCCCGCTTGATTGCGGTTCGGCATCAATGACACGCAGGTGTTACATGACGTTCATACCGCATGGTAGGAATGGCTCACCAACAACGTCGTTGGCGTCACTTCCCCTGGCGCGACGGCATTACCCATTGGAGTGCAACGTGCGCCTTTCCAAGCGCGTATTGACGGCTGCGATCGCCGTCACCACTGTTGCCCTTGCAGCACCTGCTGCGATGGCACCGGCAACTGCTGCCAAGACCGTCAAGGTGGGCCTCGCCTACGACATCGGCGGCCGTGGCGACAAGTCCTTCAACGATGCCGCAGCTGCCGGCCTCGACAAGGCCAAGAAGGTCCTCAAGGTCACCGTCAAGGAAGTTTCCGCCACTGCCGGTGGCGCTGCTTCCGAGCGCGAAGACAAGCTCCGCTTGCTCGCGACGGCCGGCTACAACCCGATCATTGCTGTCGGTTTCCTCTACGGAGATGCGGTCAAGGTTGTCGCGGCTGAGTTCCCGACCACCAAGTTCGCAATCATCGACGATGCCAGCATCGCGCTGCCAAACGTCTCCTCGCTCGTTTTCGCCGAAGAGCAGGGTTCGTACCTCGCTGGTGTTGCTGCGGCCAAGGCCAGCAAGTCCGGCAAGATCGGCTACATCGGTGGCGTTCGCATCCCGCTTCTGCAGAAGTTCGAAGCAGGTTTCGTCGCTGGCGTGAAGGCCACCAAGAAGTCGGCCACGGTTGACGTCAAGTACGTCACCGAGCCCCCGGACTTCGGTGGCTTCAACGATCCGGCTAAGGCCAAGGTCATCGCCAATGGCATGATCGACGCCGGTGTCGACGTTGTTTACGCAGCTGCAGGCGGATCAGGCAAGGGCCTCTTTGAGGCTGCCACTGACGCTGCCGCAACTGGCGACAAGGTCTGGACCATCGGCGTTGACTCCGACCAGTACCTCACCGCCTCCGCTGCCGAGAAGAAGAACATGCTGACCTCGATGCTCAAGCGCGTTGACGTTGCCGTGTTCGACATGATTTCGGCGTCTGTGAAGGGCAAGAAGGTTGCTGATGCCCTCGGCGCTGGCGCTGGGATCACCGGTCGTCGCTACAACCTGAAGAACAGCGGCGTGGGCCTGTCGGCCTCCGGCGGCTACCTGAAGAAGCTCAAGATCGACGCAGCGGTCGCAGCGGCCACCGCGAAGATCAAGACCGGCAAGATCAAGGTTCCGACGGTTCCGGCCGCCTGATCTGCGATTTCGTATCGTCGAACCGCCCGGTGGGGAATACTGCCTCCACCGGGCGGTTCACGTTTGGAGGACGTCTTGACTGAGATTGCGGTTGAACTTCGGCACATTGTGAAGAAGTTCCCAGGAGTTGTCGCGAATCGCGACGTCTCGCTGGTGGCAAAACGCGGAGAAGTGCATGCGCTCGTGGGCGAAAACGGTGCGGGCAAATCCACCGTCATGAAGGTGCTCTACGGCATGCAACGGCCCGATGACGGCGACATCCTCGTGAATGGCGAACCTGTGCTCTTTAAGACGCCCGCTGAAGCAATTGCGGCCGGTATCGGCATGGTGCATCAACACTTCATGCTGGCCGACAACTTCACGGTGCTGGAGAACGTCATCCTCGGCTCCGAGCCGACTAAGGGCGGACGCATTGATGTTGCGACTGCCCGAGAACGCATCCTCACGATGGCCGCGGCTTACGGCCTCGACATCGACCCCGACGCCATGGTCGAAACGCTCGGTGTGGGCGAGCGTCAACGCGTGGAAATCCTGAAAGTGCTATACCGCGGCGCCAAGATCTTGATCTTTGACGAGCCCACTGCGGTACTCGTACCGCACGAAGTGGACGAACTGTTTGAGGCCCTGCGCGGATTGCGAGCCGAGGGGCTCACCGTCATCTTCATCTCACACAAACTCGACGAAGTGCTCCGGGTCGCAGACAACGTCACCGTCATCCGCCAGGGTGCCACCGTCGCTGCAGTCTCTGCCGCATCCGTCACTTCACGCGAACTCGCCGAACTCATGGTGGGTTCGGACCTTCCAGTCGCGCCGGCTCGCACGACGACATGGTCGGAGCGGGTGGTTCTCGACGTACAACACCTCACGGTGCCCAATCCGGGCGCCCTCGATCTCTTGCACGACATCGGCTTCAGCATTCGAGCCGGTGAAGTTGTGGGTATCGCGGGCGTTGAGGGCAATGGCCAGAGCGAGCTCATTCAAGCCCTCATCGGACTCCTGCCGAGCATGGGTTCGGTCACGTTCAATGGGGTTGACGTCTCCAAGCAGGGCGTTGCACAGCGACGCGATGCGGGTATGGGGCTCATCCCCGAGGATCGCCAGCGCGAGGCGCTGCTTATGGCATCGCCCTTGTGGGAAAACCGCTTCCTGGGTCACCAGCGCACCGCACCGCTAGTAAGACGGGGCATCCTCAATCGCAAAGCCGCCCGCGCGGATTCGGAGACGATCATGCGCGAATACGATGTTCGAGCCCCCGGCGTCGACACCGCTGCGTACGCGTTATCGGGCGGCAACCAGCAGAAGTTCATCGTGGGCCGCGAAATGGGACGCCAGCCCTCGCTATTGCTGGCCTCGCATCCCACGCGTGGCGTGGATGTGGGCGCGCAGGCGGCGATTTGGGAAGAACTGCGCAAGGCCCGCGATAACGGCATGGCCATCCTGTTGGTATCGGCCGACTTAGAGGAGCTCATCGGCATGTCCGATGTGCTCAAGGTCATGCTGCGAGGCAAGATCACGGCCACGATCGATCCCGCAGCAACCACCCCCGAGCGGCTCGGCTCGGCCATGACGGGAGCTGCCGCATGATGCGTCGATTGTCACCGATATCTATTGCGCTTTCCTTGGCGGCACCGCTTGCGGCTGCCATTTTCGGGCTCGGTATCAGCAGTATCGCTCTCGTCGTCACGGATCACAGCCCCGTCGACGTGTTTTCGTCCATGTGGTCGTACGGAACCCAGCTCGGATCTCTTATCGAGATGGTGAACCTGGCTTCCGTTTACTACCTTGCGGCTCTCGCAGTGGCGATCACCTTCAAGGCTGGTCTGTTCAACATTGGCGTTGAATCGCAGATTCGGCTGGGCGCGCTGTTCGCTGCTTGGATCGGTGCGATGGTGCAACTGCCGCGCGTCTTCCATGTGCTCTTCATCTTCATCATTGCCGCAACCGTTGGCGCCGCCTGGGCCTCTATTGCTGCGTACCTCAAGGTGAAGCGCGGCGTCAGTGAAGTCATCACCACGATCATGTTGAATTCGATTGGCGGTGCGCTGAGCGCATATCTCCTCTCGCAGCACTTTCAAATGGTGGTTGAGGGAAGCAACAACCTCACGACGAAACCACTGCCGGAGAGCGCGTGGATCCCGGACCTCATGCCGTGGCTGCAGAAGCTCGGCATTGAGAAGGTTCCCGGCGGTGGGCCGTACGGCCTGATTGTCCTGTCAGTAGTTGCAGGCATCGCCTACTGGTTCATCGTCAATCGCACTCGCTTCGGTTTCGACTTGCGGGCATCTGGCGCCAGTGCAACTGCGGCCGCCGTGAGTGGCGTGCACCCCAAGCGCATGATCGTCACGGCCATGCTGCTTTCTGGCGCATTCGCCGGCTTGGCCATGATGCCGGTATTGCTCGGGGAATCTCACGCGTACACCTTGGGCTTCCGCGGGGGCGTCGGTTTCACCGGCATCGCGATCGCCTTGTTGGGGCGAAACAATGCATCCGGAATCGCCATTTCGGCGCTCCTCTTTGGATTCCTCGAGGTTAGCGCGCGCATCTTGGAACTCGATGGCATAGCCACCGAGATCTACGTGATCATGCAGGGGTCGATCGTGTTAAGTGCGGTTGCCGCTTATGAAATCGTTCGACGATATCGAGAGTCGCTGCAAGCCAAGGCTCTAGCGAAGGCGCAGGTGACAGCATGAACACTCGAATCTTGCGCTGGAGCAGCTATGGCCTCGTTGGTGTAGCCATGCTCTCGCTCGTGCGCGTCATCACCGGCAGTAGTGATCTCACCAGTGTTGGCACGTTCGGAGCAGCATTGTTGCTGGCAGTCCCGATCGCCCTGGCGGGACTTGGAGGCTTGTTCTCGGAGCGCGCAGGCGTGGTGAACATTGGCCTCGAAGGAACCATGATCATGGGTACCTGGGCCGCCGGCTATTTCGGTTATCAGCATGGCCCGTGGGTTGCCATCATTGCCGCCATCGCGTTTGGTCTGCTCACGGCGCTCGTGCACGCCTTGGCGACTGTCACCTTCGGAGTTGACCACGTCGTTGCAGGTGTTGCCATCAACATCCTGGCTGCTGGCATGGTCCGCTACTTATCGGTGATTTTGTATGTGGGGGTCGAAGGCGCTGGCCCGACACAGTCACCAAGCATCGGTTCCGTAGGTTTTGCCGGATTGCCCGTGCTGTCGGGTGGCACATACTTCGGATGGCACAGCCCCGACTTACTGCACGCGTTGGCCGATAAAGGCTGGTTCTTCATCAGCGATCTGGCGGCAATCTTGCGCGGACTCACTGGCGATGTGTCGTACCTGACGGTTCTCGCATTGCTGCTCTTCCCCATCTCATGGTTTGTGCTGTGGCGAACTGCTTTCGGTCTTCGCTTGCGCAGCGCTGGCGAAGCGCCAATTGCGGCCGAGTCGTTGGGGGTGAACGTGTACCGCATGAAGTATGCGGGCGTGCTGATTTCTGGTGCCCTCGCCGGCTTCGCCGGTGGCTTCTTGGCGGTAGTTGCGGCAAATAACTACCAAGAGGGTCAGACGGGTGGCCGTGGTTTCATCGGTCTCGCGGCGATGCTTTTCGGCAATTGGCGTCCCGGTGGCTTGCTTGCAGGCAGTGCACTGTTCGGCTTTGCAGACGCACTGCAACTGCGCGCCTCCACGGCGATTCATTCCGCGCTGCTGCTCGTGGTGGTTGGCATGGTTGCGTACGCAGTAGTGCAATGGAGGGCTGCGAAGAAGCGCGGTGCGCTCGTCTCCTTCGCTGTCGCTGTTGCAGTACTCGTGTTCTTCCTCCGCGTCGACACGCTGCCCGGTCAGTTCGTCACCATGACGCCATATCTCACAACACTCATCGTGTTGTCGTTGGCCTCCCAGCGGCTGCGAATGCCCGCGGCGGACGGACTGCCGTACCGAAAGGGTGGAGCGCACTGATGTCGGTGGATTGGCAGCAACTGCACGAAGCTGCGATCGAGGTCATGCGTCGGGCATACGCGCCGTATTCCGAGTTCCCGGTTGGCGTGGCGGGTCTGGTCGACGACGGTCGCATCGTCACCGGCTGCAATGTCGAGAATGCGTCGTACGGACTCGGCCTTTGCGCAGAGTGCGGCATGGTGTCGGCCCTGGCTGCCAGCGGTGGCGGTCGACTGGTTGCCGTCTACTGCGTCGATGCACAGGGAACCGCCCTAGCACCATGCGGGCGCTGTCGTCAGTTGCTGCAGGAGCACGGCGGCAAAGAGTTACAGGTGATGGGGGAGTCGGGAGTGCTCACTATGGCCGAGCTGCTTCCGTGGGCGTTCGACGCCAGTGAATTGCATCGGGGAGAACAATGATCGTTGAACCGTATGCCGCAGTGGATGTCATTGCTGCAAAGCGTGATCGTCATGTGCTCACCGATGGCCAAATCGACTGGGTTGTTGACGCGTATACGCGCGGTGTGGTGGCCGATGAACAGATGTCATCGTTGGCGATGGCCATCCTGCTGAACGGCATGACCCATGCGGAGATCGCACGGTGGACGCAAGCCATGATCAACAGCGGCGAGCGCATGTCCTGGGCCGAGTTGTCGCGACCTACCGCTGACAAGCACAGCACCGGCGGTGTGGGCGACATGATCACCTTGCCGCTGGCACCGCTGGTGGCAGCATGTGGTGTGGCCGTGCCACAACTCTCGGGACGAGGGCTGGGCCATACGGGTGGAACTCTGGACAAGATGGAGTCGATCCCCGGCTGGCGCGCAGCGCTGTCCAACGAAGAGATGTTCGCGGTGCTCGACACCACGGGCGCGGTCATTTGTGCCGCAGGCAGCGGCCTCGCACCCGCAGACAAGAAGCTGTACGCGCTCCGCGATGTCACGGGCACTGTTCCTGCGATCCCGTTGATCGCATCGTCCATTATGAGCAAGAAGATCGCCGAAGGTACTGGCGCGCTGGTGCTTGACGTAAAGACAGGCAACGGCGCTTTCATGTCCAACCCCGACGATGCGCGCGAGCTTGCTCGCACCATGGTGGAGCTGGGGAAGGCCGCTGGCGTTCAAACGCTTGCTCTGGTGACGGCGATGGACGTGCCGCTCGGCTATGCAGCGGGCAATGCGCTCGAAGTGCGAACTGCACTTGAGGTGCTCGCCGGTGGCGGCCCGGCGGATGTGGTCGAGCTGACGCTTCTGCTCGCGGAAGAGATGCTCAACGCCGCTGGCACTCGCACCAAGGATCCCGTGGAAGCACTTCGCGATGGCTCTGCCTTGGAGATCTGGAAGCAGATGGTTCGCGCACAGGGTGGAGATCCTGACGCACCCTTACCAGTGGCAACACATCAGCATGAGATCTTGGCCGAAGCCGACGGAGTGCTGACGCATCTCGACGCGATCGGTGTAGGCATCGCTGCGTGGCGTCTAGGAGCTGGACGCGCCCGGCAGGGCGAACCGGTGCAAGCAGGTGCTGGCGTCGAATGGTTCATCCGACCCGGTGATCCAGTCATCCGTGGGCAGCGGCTGTTCATGCTGCACACCGATACGCCGGAACGCATTCCATCGGCCTTGGACGCGCTGCAAGGTGCGTATGGCATTGGCAGCGAAGCGCGGCAGCACTTACCTCTTATCGTCGATCGGATCTCATAATGCCCGAAATCCTGCCTGCTGCCATGCGTATTCCGGTACCCGGCGGAAAACTCATCGATGAGCATGTTGGGGTGGCCACCTCTGCGACATCGGCAATTTCGATAGCGCACATGCATGCGCCCGCAGGCTGGAGTGAACCATTCCAAACGCCGGAGTTCACCGAGTACACGTTGGTCGTTCAGGGATTGGTCACCGTCGAATGCGAAGATGCCATCTATGAGTGCAGCGCAGGACAGACCATCGTGACGCAGGCAGGCGAGCGCATCCGGTATGCCGTGGGGCCGCAAGGTGCCGAGTACTACGCCATCTGTTTGCCAGCGTTCACTCCTGACAGCGTGAATCGAGAGAGCGAATGAACCTTGCAGTGACACCGACCGCTGCTCAGATGCTGCGGGCGCCCAAAGCGCTTTTGCACGATCATCTCGACGGTGGTTTACGTCCACAAACGGTGATCGAATTGGCTGACGCGATCGGACACGCTCTGCCCTCCATCGATGCAGCAACGTTGGGGGACTGGTTCCACCGCGGAGCCAACTCTGGCTCGCTGGTGCAATATCTCGAAACCTTTGAGCACACGGCTGGTGTGATGCAGACGCCGGCCGCGATCGAGCGGGTGGCCGCCGAGTGCGCGATGGACTTGGCCGCCGACGGTGTCGTCTATGCAGAGATCCGCTTTGCGCCGGAGCTGCACACGCGCCGGGGGCTGGCTATGCCCGAAGTGGTGGAATCTGCGCTGGCTGGCTTCGCGCGCGGTTCACAGGAGGCTGCGGCGCTCGGTCACCCGATTCGCATGGCAGCGCTGCTGACCGCCATGCGCACCGATTCGCGCGCGGACGAGGTGGCCAGGTTGGTCGTCGAATTCCGAGATCGCGGCGTCGTGGGATTCGATATTGCCGGTGCCGAAAAGGGCTTCCCGCCGACCGCACACCAGTCGGCGTTTGATTATCTGCGACGCGAAAACGCGCACTTCACCATTCACGCCGGCGAGGCATACGGCCTCCCAAGCATCTGGGAGGCGCTGCAATTGTGCGGTGCCGAGCGACTTGGACACGGTGTTCGCATCGTCGACGACATCACAATGGTTGGCGGCCAGCCGGTGCTCGGACGCCTCGCCTCATACGTGCGGGATCGTCGCATCCCGCTAGAACTGTGCCCGACCTCAAATTTGCACACGAGCGCAGCGCCGTCGATGCGCGAGCATCCCATCGGCCTCTTGCGCGATCTGCATTTCCGCATCACGGTCAACACGGACAACCGCTTGATGTCAGACGTCTCGATGTCCTCGGAGTTTGCGGCGCTCGTCGACGCCTTCGGCTGGACCCTGGCGGATCTGCAGTGGGTGACGATTAATGCCATGAAGAGTTCCTTCATTCCCTTCGAAGAACGCCTCGACATCATCAATCGGGTGATCAAGCCTGGGTATGCCGCACTCGTGGGCTGAGCTTCGGCACCGCTACAGCGCAAAAATGAAGCGCAGGACGAGCTCACCCGTATCGTCGTATTCATCAAGGAAGCTGCCGCCAGCCTTTTCCAGGACCCGTCGTGAGGCGGCGTTTCCGGTGTCGCATGTGATGAGCACATCCGGATAGCCCTGGTCTCTTGCAAAACTGAGCATGGCGCGGAGCATGGCGGCTCCAACGCCCTGGCCGCGTTTGGTGGGCCGGACGTCGTACCCGATGTCGCCGTGTCCGGCGTAGAAGCTTGGGTTGGTCTCGCGCAACGCACGGAACCGAAGCGATATACGAGCCAGGTACTCGTCTCCTTCTACCCACCAGCGCAGTGCTTGCGTGGGTTCGGTGGCAGCCGGTCCCCAGATGCCGTCGGCCATTTGTGCAATCGCCCAATCCATTTCCGCCTCGCTTGCATCGAAGGCGACATCCCAGGGAACCGCTTCATCCAGCACGGCTGCTTCGGTGAGCGCTTGCCGATACGAGGGAGCCCAGCGCAGCGCGGGTATGACGAGTTCGGGCATGCGAAGAGCGTATTCGTGTGTGCAGTGGTGAGGAGTGGTGTGCGTTGGGGAGGACACGACAAGAAAAGGGAGCAAAGTGGTTGTAAGTGGAGGGAAATGGAGTAATCTCCCTTTCAGCACCTCCGCAGCGGAGCGAGGTGGAGCGACGAGGAGGGCAGCATGTTTCTCGGAACGCACACTCCTCGTCTTGATGAAAAGGGTCGCCTGATCCTTCCCGCCAAGTTCCGCGATGGACTGGCCGGTGGCATCGTCGTCACCAAGGGCCAAGAAGCATGCCTTGTCGTGTGGCCGAGCGGTGAGTTCGAGGAGTACGCCACCCGCTTGCGCACTGCGGCACAAACCTCACAAAGTGTCCGTGCCTACACCCGCGTGTTCTTCAGCAGCGCCTTCGATGAAATCCCCGATAAGCAGGGGCGCATCACCCTTCCTTCTTCCTTGCGTGAATTTGCGGGACTCGATCGCGATTGCGTCGTTGTCGGAGCAGACACCCGTGTCGAAATCTGGGATTCCGCCGCCTGGGCGACATACCTGGCGGCTCAGGAACCGGGCTTCGTCGAGCTCGACAGCGAGGTCATCCCGCCGATGTAGCCGTGCGTTGCGATCTCCTCCCGTAGTCAGCCCCACTTCCCCGGGGGCTGAAGACGGTGGGGGGTCGGAGCGAACGGCCAGGGACGACAAGCCTCACAAGGCGTGGGGCATCCACCGTCAGGTGGACGGAACGGGAAGGAAGGCATCGTGAAGCACACACCCGTGCTGCTCGATCGCTGCATATCCCTTCTCGAACCCTCCATCTCGCGGCCCAGCGCCGTCGTTGTCGATGCAACCTTGGGTCTTGGCGGGCACTCCGAAGCAATGTTGAGCAGATTCCCGACGCTCACACTGATCGGCATTGATCGTGATACCAAGGCTCTCGAGCAAACTCGCGAACGCTTGGCGGCTTTCGGCGCGCGCGCTCACTTGGTCCACGCGGTGTATGACGAGCTTCCCGAGATTCTTGATGCGCAGGGCATTCCGGCGGTGGATGGGGTGCTTTTCGATCTCGGCGTTTCCTCCATGCAACTCGATGAGTCCGAGCGCGGATTCGCTTACGCGCAGGACGCTCCGCTTGATATGCGGATGGATCAGACCACTGGAATGACAGCGGCAGATGTGCTCAATACGTACGAAATCCCAGCACTCGCACGCATTCTCCGCAGGTACGGCGAAGAGAAGTTCGCCATGCAAATCGCGCGGAACGTTGTGCGCGCGCGTGAGATTGAGCCTTGGACCAATAGCGCTCGATTGGTCGAATTGATTCGCGACTCGATCCCTGCCCCAGCACGACGCACCGGTGGCAACCCCGCCAAGCGGACCTTCCAAGCGTTGCGTATCGAAGTCAATGCCGAGTTGTCGGCGCTGGAGGTCGCCATTCCTGCAGCGCTCGATGCGATCAATCTCGGCGGTCGAGTGGTCGTGATGGCGTATCAATCGCTTGAGGACCGCATTGTGAAGCAGGCGTTCGTCGAACGCACCAAAATCAATGCACCTGCAGACCTTCCGATCATTCCCGATTCAGCGCTACCGAAGTTTCGGATGGTTACGCGCGGTTCTGAGGTGCCGACCCAGCAGGAGATTGACGAGAACTCGCGTGCGGCTTCAGCGAGGCTTCGCGGCATTGAGCGGATTTGCCGATGAGCGCGATCTCCATCCCGTGGGGCAGCCGGGACTTTGCCGGGCTGCGAGCGTCCGCCTCGGTTGCACCACGCATGACGAACCTGGCCTTCGGCGCAGTCGCCGGAGGTCTCGGCGTCGTGACGTTGCTACTGGTCCTCATGATTAATGTGGCCACGACGCAAGGGGCCTTCGAAGAGGCCGGGCTCAAGGGCGATGTGAGATCAATCGAAGCCGCACAGCAGCGCGCCCAGCAAACACTCGCCATGCTCGCGTCGCCAGGCAACTTGGAGTCACGCGCGCGGGCGATGGGCATGGTCCCTGTAGCCTCACCAGTGTTCCTGCGCTTGGCTGACGCAAAGGTCATTGGCAAGCCGGAAGCGGCAACATATCAAGCCTCGCCAACATCAGTGCAGTCGCTGATGCCTACCGAATCCGTGTTGTCTCCTGATCTGGAAACCGCGCCTGCAGCAAAGAAGTCCCACATGATTCCGCCGACCAGCGACGCTGCCGTAGAGATCGTTGCCGGGCAGGCACCGTGATGCGGTTGCAGGCGCGCCGGCTCAAGTTGCTGCGCGCGCTCATCGTTTTTGTGTTTGCTTCTTTCGTCGTGAAGCTCTTCCTTATGCAAGTCGTTCAAGGCGCTGATGTCGCGGCCAAGGTGGTGCAGGAGAACACGAAATCCGTCACGATTGCTGCTCCACGCGGAGAGATCCAAGATGTCAACGGGCTCACCTTGGCGTCGACGATTGATGCTCGAGACATCGTCTCGGATCAGACGAAGATCCGCGATCCACGAATCACAGCAGGGTTGCTGGCGCCCATTCTTGGCGCCGATCCCGAAGCTCTGGCGGCGCATCTGACCGGGACCAAGCGCTTCATCTACATTGCCAAAGAAGTGTCACCGCAGGACGCCCAACGCATCCAGGACCTCAATGTCGCTGGCATCTACATACAGTCTTCGTCTCGACGCGTGTACCCCCAAGGCGAGTTGGCGGCCAATGTGCTGGGCTTCGTCAATGCTGCTGGCAGCGGATCGGGCGGTATCGAGAGCACGTTCGACACCTTGCTCTCGGGTACTCCGGGTCGTATTGAATATACGCAGGCCGGCGGCCACGACCTGATCGCGACGGGTGAACAGAATGTCACTGAGCCAGTTCCCGGCACGACGATTCGACTCACGATTGATCGCGATGTTCAGTGGATTGCGCAGCGGGCTATCGCCGATCGTGTGGCCTACGCCAAGGCGGCCTCGGGCACAGTTATCGTGCTCGACACGACCAACGGCCACATTGTCGCAATGGCTACAGCGCCATCGTTCGACCCCAACCACTACGCAGACGCTGATGCAGCGGATCGTGGGAACCGTGCTGTTTCCGATGTCTATGAACCGGGCTCTACCTCGAAGGTGATGACGATGGCCGCAGTCATCGAAGAGGGAGCCGCGACACCCACAACCCGCTTCACAGTGCCATGGACCATCCGCTGGAAGAATGCCGCGACCTTCCACGATCACAAATACCATCCCACCGAGAAGTTGACACTCACGGGCATCTTGGCCAAATCGAGCAACATCGGCACCATCAAGGCGGCCACGCGCATTGGTGATGCCAAACTGTTTGACTACCTGCAAAAGTTCGGAATCGGATCCAGCACCCATTCGCGCCTCGCCGGAGAGAGCGCGGGAGCACTCCGGCCGCTCAATACATGGTCGACGACAACCTTTCCCACGCTGGCCTTCGGCCAGGGTCTCTCCATCAGCGCGCTCCAAGTTGCCGGCGTCTTCGCCACGATTGCTAACGACGGGGTTCGCGTCACCCCGACGGTTGTCGCTGGCACTGTCAATGCAACCGGTGCGTTCACCGCTGCTGACGCGCAATCCACGGTGCGTGTGATCTCAGCGAGTACGGCGCAGACGGTTCGCACCATGATGGAGACGGTCGTGAGTGACGAAGGCACGGCGCCTGGTGCCGCGATCCCCGGCTATCGAGTGGCAGGAAAGACGGGCACGGCAGAACGCTTCGACGATGCCTGCCATTGCTACCGTGGGTTCGTGGCATCGTTCATTGGCATCGCACCGGCGGATGAGCCGCGCTTTGTGGTTGCCGTGGCACTTACGGATCCGCATAACGGGCACTTCGGCAGTTTGCTGGGCGGTCCCGTGTTCAAAGACGTGATGACGTACGTCCTCCAGAAATGGCGTATTCCGCCAAGTGGCGCAAAAGCACCCGCGCTGCCCACAACATGGAAGTGACAGCATGACCGAGCTCCGCCCGCTGGCGCAGAACATCGCGCTCAGCACACTATGTAGTCGCCTCCGCATTCCTCCCGTTGACGGTGAGGTGTCCGGACTCACCCTCGATACCCGGTTGGTGCAGCAGGGCGACCTGTTTGCCGCACTCCCGGGTGCCCATGCACATGGCGCCGAATTCGCCGCCGCCGCACTGGCTGCGGGAGCCGCTGCAATCCTTACCGACGCTGCTGGGGCCGTACTGCTGCACGAAGTCGCAGTTCCGGTGTTGGTCGACGAGGATCCACGCGCGCGTCTCGGCGAACTTGCGACGCTCATTTATCCGACGCAGCGCCCCACACTGATTGGCATCACAGGCACCAACGGCAAGACCACGACGGCGCATTGTGTTGCCGCTGCCGCGGAGGCAGCCGGAGTTCCCACGGCCGTGCTCGGCACGCTTGGAGTTCGATTCCGCGAACTGCAGAGCTATTCGGGGCGCACGACGCCCGAGGCTCCCAGTTTGCATGCGGCACTTGCGGCGGTTGCCGAGGCAGGAGCAGGGCTGGCCGCGATGGAAGTTTCTTCGCATGCGTTGGCACTGCACCGAGTGGATGGTCTTGCCTTTGCAGTGGCTGTCTTCCTCGGCCTCACACAAGATCATCTCGATTTCCACCCGAGCATGGAGGATTACTTCTCCGTGAAGTCACGCCTGTTCACCGATCAATTCACAAAGAGTGCCGTGATCAACGTGGATGACATCTGGGGCACCAAAATGGCAGCTACCTGCATGGTTCCCTGTACTACCTACGGTCTCACGGAGCGAGCGGAGTGGCACCCTCGAGACGTCGCCGTGGATGCTGCAGGTCGAAGTCACTTCGTTGCTGTTGGACCGGGTTGGGAAATCCCGGTAAACCTGTCGATGCCCGGCGGATTCAACGTGGCAAATGCTTTGGCTGCACTGGCCTCGGTCCATGCGGTAGGTCTCGATGTGGAGGCTGCTGCAGTTGGTCTGGAAAGCGTCTCCGTGCCCGGACGCTTCGAACGTATAGAGAACGAGCGCGGGCTTGGAGCATACGTCGACTACGCCCATACGCCGGATGCTGTGACCCGTGTGCTGGATGTGGCTCGGGTAGCAACCCGCGGTCGACTCATTACGGTGCTGGGTTGCGGTGGCGACCGGGACGCTGCGAAACGACCACTGATGGGTGCCGCAGCGGCCCAAGAGTCCGATCTTGTCATTGTGACCGACGACAATCCTCGCAGTGAAGATGCGGCGACGATTCGACGGGCCATCCTCGACGGTATTGGTTCGGCGTCCGAGGTCCGTGAAATCGGCGATCGTGCCGCGGCCATCGACTTCGCGGTTGCTTCGGCGGCTCCTGGCGATTGCATCATGCTCTTGGGCAAAGGTCACGAGCGCGGACAGGAGATCGCCGATGTGCTGCATCCCTTCGACGATCGCGTGGAACTCCGCCGGGCGCTCGGGGTGACGCCATGACATGGACCGCCGCCGAGCTGGCCGAGATCGTCAAGGGTGCATTGCACGCAGAACCGGACACGGCGGTAAAGGGAATTGCAACGGACAGTCGCAGCGTCCGTGAGGGCGATGCCTTTATTGCCATCGTTGGCGAACAGTTCGATGGCGTCGCGTTTGCCCTAGATGCAATGGGTTCCGGTGCCGCAATCGTGATTGCGCAGCAACGTCTCGACCAACCCTGCATCGTCGTTCACGACACGACGATCGCACTCGGGCTGATCGCCCGCGCTCACCTGCGGACGTTGCCCCGAACGCGTGTCATTGCCATCACAGGCTCATCGGGAAAGACCAGCACCAAGGATTTGGTTGCCCAGGTGTTGGCCTCTGCCGGTAACACGCTTGCCCCGGCGGGCAATTTCAACAACCAGATTGGCCTGCCCCGCACGGTGTTGCAGGCAGACTTGCAAACCGAGTTTCTCGTACTCGAAATGGGCATGCGCGGTGCGGGGCAGATCGCGCATCTGTGCACCGTCGCACCGCCCGACATCGCGGTTGTGCTGAATGTTGGTTTGGCGCATGCGGGAGTCATTGGTTCGCGCGATGACACGGCCGCGGGTAAGGGAGAGATAATCCGAGCTTTGCATAGCGATGGCGTCGCCGTGATCAATCGTGATGATGGCTATGCGCATTACTTCGAAACGTTGGCGCCCTGTCCGACCCTCGACTTTGGTTTCGACGAGGGGTTCGTGCATGCCTCGGGTATCTTGCTTGACAATCTGGCTCGTGCGTCGTTCACCTTGCACATCGGCGACGACACTGGCCTCGTGCACCTGCAGATGCTGGGCGAGCATCACGTCGGCAATGCGCTGGCCGCGGCCGCCATTGGCCACGCCTGCGGTCTTGACGTGGGCGCAATCGCAGCAGCGCTTTCGGCTGCAACGGCGCGTAGCCACGGGCGTATGGAGTGCATTGAACTTGACAATGGCGTAACGCTGATCGACGACAGTTACAACGCCAATCCCGAGTCAATGCGGAGTGCCCTGCGCGCGCTCGCCATGATTGGTCGCCACCGCCGAACTTGGGCCGTGTTGGGGGAGATGCGCGAACTCGGTGACCTCGAACTCGAAGAGCATGACGCGATTGGACGGTTGGCTGTTCGCCTCGACATCTCGCATTTGGTCGCTGTGGGTCATATGGGCAAGATCATGCAGATCGCGGCAGCGAACGAAGGCTCGTGGGGCGATGAAGCGGCGCATGTGGCAGACGCAGAGCAAGCGGCCCAGTACGTGCTGGAACGTTGGCAACCGGGTGATGTGGTGTTGGTGAAGGCCTCCCGTTCCATCCGCCTGGAGCGCGTGGCGGAGGCGTTGCGACACGCTGGCACGCGGAAGGATTGAGCCGTGCGCCTCGTCATCATTGCCGGCTCGATAGCCATGCTGCTAACGCTTATTGGCACGCCCGTGCTGATTCGGATTCTGCAGCGTCACGGCTATTCGCAGGCCATTCGTGAATCGCATGACGGCATCAATTACCCGGAGCACGAGCGCAAGAAGGGCACACCTTCGATGGGTGGTCTCGCCATATTGGCGGCAGTCGTCGGTGGCTATGGTTCCGCTCACATCGTCACCTGGACGGCCCCTTCAGCCTCGGCGATGGTGGCCTTTGTGCTGGTGTTCGGGCTGGGTGCGGTGGGCGTGGCAGATGACTACCTCAAGATCTTCAAGCAACGCAGCACCGGCGTCCGTGCGCGCACCAAACTCATCGGCCAAGCTGTTGCGGCGCTTGCCTTCGGCTTGCTCGTGCTGCGATTCCCTGATGAATCAGGCATCACGCCTGCGACGCAGGCCGTGTCCCTGATTCGCGACACAGCGCTGGTACTCCCGATCGGGCTTTTCTTACTGTGGATCTGGTTCCTCGTCACCGCCACCACGAATGGCGTGAACTTGACGGACGGCCTTGACGGACTCGTCAGCGGAGCGGCAACCATGAGTTTTGCTGCCTACACCCTTATGTCTGTCTGGCAGTTCGGGCAGCGCTGCAGTGAGCAGGCAACCAGTGTTTGCTACACACTGCGCGATCCCTTCGACATGGCCGTTTTTGCTGCAGCATTTGCAGGCGCTTGTTTTGGCTTCCTGTGGTGGAACACTTCGCCGGCGAAGATCTTCATGGGGGACACTGGCTCGCTGGCAATCGGCGGAGGTATAGCGGCCTTGGCGGTCCTCTCGCACACCCAGCTGCTGCTTCCACTGCTCGCTGGGCTCTTCGTCCTCGTCACGCTTTCCGTCATTGCTCAAGTCGGCTCCTTCAAGTTATTCGGCAAGCGCGTGCTGCGCATGGCTCCTTTACATCACCACTTCGAGTTGTTGGGCTGGCACGAGGTCACCATCGTGGTGCGCTTTTGGCTCATCCAAGGCGTCTCGGTAGCACTCGGTATGGCGCTGTTCTATGCGGAGTGGGTGCGACAGTGACCATCCATGAGCTGGAGCGCAGCTCCGACTGGTCTCCATTCCGGTTCGGCGTATTGGGTCTGGGCGTGGCTGGCTTTGCCTGCGCAGATTCGTTGTCGCAGTTGGGCGCGCAAGTTGCGGCTGCCGACTCAGGCAACTCGGTGGCGTTGCAGGACAAGGCGACATTGCTCGAGATGTTGGACGTCAAGGTGCAAACGGGACCCGGGGCGCAACTGCCCGACGACCTGGACGTACTCGTCGTGTCGCCTGGACTGCGCCCTACGCACCCGGTGATTCAAGGTGCGCTCGCCCGTGGCGTTACCGTGTGGGGTGAGTTGGAGCTCGCATGGCGCCTGCGTGACCCCAATCGTGAAGTTCCGTGGCTGGTCGTCACCGGCACTAATGGCAAGACCACCACCACGCTGATGCTTGAAGCGATGTTGCGCGCCGATGGTTTGCATGCAGTCTCAGCCGGCAACATTGGTCACTCCTTGGTGCAGACCGTGATGGATCCTGACGGTCCTGAGGTGATCGCCGTCGAAGTTGGTGCGCCGCAAATGCCATTCGTGTATTCGATGAGCCCTCTCGCCACCGTTTGCCTCAACGTGGCCGAAGACCATGTTGATCATTTTGGCTCCTTTGATGAGTACCGACGCATGAAGGCGCTCACCTATGAGCGCACCCGTCGTGCTGCGGTCTACAACGTCGACGATCCCGCGACGGAACGTCTGGTCGAGCAGGCTGAGGTCATCGAGGGCTGTCGTGCGATCGGATTCACACTCGGCGCGCCGGGTCTGTCCATGCTTGGTGTCGTCGAAGATGTACTTGTCGACCGAGCCTTCATCGACAATCGTGCCTCGCACGCGCAGGAACTTGCCACCTTCGAAGACATCAATCCGTTTGCCAAGCACAATGTCGCCAACGCTTTGGCCGCGGCGGCTCTCGCCCGCGCGTACGGTGTCGCTCCGGTGGCGGTGCGAGACGGCTTACGTGCTTTTGAGCCTGCAGGGCATCGCATAGCACCTGCAGGCGAGATTGCTGGCGTGCGGTTTATCAATGATTCAAAAGCGACGAACACGCATGCCGCAGAGACGTCGTTGGCGTCCTACGAACATGTCGTGTGGATTGCAGGAGGACAGGCAAAAGGCCAGTCTTTCGATGAACTCGTGGGCAGAATGCATGGGCGCATGCGGGCTGTGATCCTGCTCGGTGAAGACCGCGACGTCATTCGTGACGCCTTTGCACGTCTTGCACCGCAGGTGCCCGTGGTGGACATCTCCGATACGACCCCTGAGGCACTGGATGCAGTTGTGGCTGCGGCAATGCGCTTTGCCCACGTCGACGATGTGGTGCTGCTTGCGCCCGGTTGTGCGTCTTGGGACATGTTTGACAATTACGGCCACCGTGGAGACCGTTTCGTCGAAGCGGTCCGTCGGCTCGGTGGCTGAAATGCGGCAACGTCTGGCGGCCGTTGCCGCGCCGGCGCGCGACGTGTGGGCGCGCCCTGGTGCCGAGCCACGAATTATTCGTGGCATTACGTATGTGTTGCTGGCATTTGGCCTGGCGGCAGTGTTCTCTGCTTCCACGGTTGAGTCGCTCAACACGTATGGCAACGCGTGGATGGTCTTTCTCAAGCAACTGCTCTTCGCTGCTGTGGGCGTTGGACTCCTGCAACTGGCAGCGAGCATACCTATCCGTTTATTGCGGCGCTTCGCAACCGTCTTGATGCTGGGATGTGTTCTATTGCTGGTGGTTGTGCTGGTGATTGGCACGTCGATCAATGGGCAGCGCAACTGGATTCCGATCTTTTCCTTCTTCACGCTGCAACCCTCGGAATTCGCCAAATTGGGGCTGGTCATCTTCCTTGCCGACCGGCTGGCCGCGATGTCCCGTCGTGGCGCTGACGCTCGTCGTCTGGGCGCCGTGGTACTCGTGAGCTCCGGTGCCGTGATGGCGCTGATCCTGCTGGAGAAGGACATGGGCAATCTGCTTGTATTCGCGGGACTGATGCTGGCACTGCTGTTTGCCGTCGGGTACCCCATCGGTGCCATCACGGGCATCGCCGCAGCGGGGGCGGCGATCATTGCTGCCATTCTCATGCTCGGCCCTTCTTACCGTGCAGAGCGCATCCTTTCTTGGCGCGATCCATACGCTGATCCGCAAGGCGTCGGCTGGCAATTCATCCACGGGAACTACGCGTTGGCGCTTGGCGGCATGTTCGGGCAGGGGCCTGGCGCGAGCAAGGAGAAGTGGGGAGCCCTTCCAGAAGCGCATACCGACTTCATTCTGGCCGTCATTGGTGAGGAGTACGGCTTCATCGGTACGTGCATCACCATCGGTCTGATTCTGACCCTACTGATGCTGCTGGTCCGAGTCGCGATCCAGATACAGAACGATCCCTTCCGTCGCATCTTCATTGGCGGTGTCGCCTCGTGGATCTTTGTGCAGACGGTGTTCAATGTCGGTGCCGTGATTGGTTTTCTGCCCATTATTGGCGTCACTTTGCCGCTTGTGTCGTACGGTGGGTCTTCTCTACTGCCATTGCTCGTGGCACTCGGAATCGTGGTTCGATGTCTTACCGAACCACTGCAACAGGAGGCCACCGAATGAAGGTTGCAGTAGCCGGCGGTGGAACCGCGGGACATATCGAACCAGCCATGAATGTCGCCGATGCACTTGCTGCGCGAGGTGTCGAAGTGGTGGCCCTCGGCACGACACGCGGTCTCGAGCAAACTCTGGTGCCGGCGCGCGGGTACCGGTTACGCGAGATTCCGCCGATTCCCATGCCGCGCAAACTTTCGCTTGACCTCATCACGCTGCCATTTCGGCTGGTTGCGGCTATTCGCGAGTGCTCGGCGGTGCTGGTGCAAGAGGGCGTCGACGTCGTTGTGGGTTTTGGCGGCTATGTGTCGCTCCCGGCCTACTTGGGAGCGAGACGTTTGGGCGTACCGGTGGTGGTGCACGAAGCGAATGCTCGCCCGGGGCTGGCCAATCGCATTGGCGCGATTTTCGCGGCATTGGTGTTCGACACGGTGCCGGGATCTCTGCGCAATGCGCAGACGGTGGGAATTCCGGTGCGCGACGCGATTCGACAACTCAATCGAGCGGGCCTTCGTGCCGAGGCCCTCGACTACTTTGGGTTGGACGAGTCGCGGCCGACAGTTCTCGTGTTCGGCGGCTCCCAGGGCGCTCGCAGACTCAACGACATGGTGGTGGCATTCGCGGCTGATCTCATCGCTGAAGGCTGGCAGGTGCTGCATGCCATTGGCACGAAGAATCCAGACCAGCACATCAGCGACCTGCCGCACTACACCTGTGTGCCCTATATCGACCGCATGGATTTGGCCTATGCAATCGCCGATGCCGCCGTGACACGGGCTGGCGCAATGACGGTTGCAGAGATCACCGCGGTAGGCATTCCTGCCATCTTCGTGCCATTGCCTATCGGCAATGGAGAGCAGACGTTGAACGCTTCTGCCGTCGTGCGAGCCGGCGGCGGTGTCCTCGTGGACGACTCGAGTTGCACGCCGGAGCATTTGATTGAGGCCTTTGCCCCGTGGCGTATGGCAGAGGCACGCACGACTGCGGCGGAGGCATCCAAGTCCGTTGGTTCGACTGACGCAGCTGCCAGCATGGTCGCAGCCATCATGCAACTCGGAGGGGCATCGTGAATTTGCAGGGACTCGGCAATGTTCACATCGTGGGTATCGGAGGAGCCGGTATGAGCGGTTTGGCCCGAGTGCTGATGGCTCGAGGTGTCCGGGTGAGTGGAACCGACGCAAAGGACTCGCGCCGCTTGGCGGCAGTACGCGCGCTCGGTGCACGCGTTCGCGTCGGACACGACGTTGAAGCGATGATGAACGAGCAAGGTCAATGCGTAGTGGACACAGTGGTGCATTCCACCGCCGTAGGACCGGCGAATGTCGAACTCACTTACGCACGCGAACATGGATTGCGCGTGTTGAGTCGCGCGGAGCTGCTGGCGGCGATTACCGCGGACGCACGACTGGTTTCTGTTGCAGGCACGCACGGAAAGACCACGACGACGTCAATGACTGTCGTCGCGCTACAGCACTGTCACGCCGACCCCTCGTTTGCGATCGGATCCGAACTCAATGAATCGGGATCCAACGCTCATGTCGGTAGCGGCGACATCTTCGTCGTCGAAGCCGACGAGAGTGACGGCACCTTCTTGGTACTCGATACGTTTGCCGGCATCATCACGAATGTTGAGCCCGATCATCTGAACTATTGGAGGACGATCGCTGCACTGGAGCAGGCCTTTCTGGATTTCGCTGATCAGATCGCCGAGCGCGGCGGCTTCCTCGTCGCCTGCGCGGACGATGCAGGAGCGGCTGTAGTCGCTGCGCATAGTCGCTCTCGCAATGGCGATGTTCGCACGTACGGCTTCTCCGAAACTGCGGATCACCGCATCATCCTGCAGGGCCACGCTGAACGAGGCTGGTCCTTCCATGTGATGGACGGTGAAACCGTCTTGGCCCACATCACCTTGCAGGTTCCTGGTAAGCACAATGTGCTTAATGCAACGGCGGCCTTCCTGACGAGTATCGGTCTCGGCGCGAGCCCTGCAGCAGTAGCGGAAGGCTTGTCGTCGTTTAGTGGCACGAGTCGTCGCTTTGACTACAAAGGGACTGCCGGCGGAGTAGCGGTGTACGACGACTATGCCCACCATCCGACGGAAATCGCTGCGACGCTTCGGGCGGCGCGTGAAGTGGTGGGAGTCGGCAGGCTGGTCGTCGCTTTTCAGGCGCACCACTTCTATCGCACCGCTATGTTCTCGCGTGAATTTGGTGAGGCGCTCGGGCTCGCCGACGAGGTTATCGTGCTCGAGGTGTTTGCCCCCGGCGAGGAGCCCATTGCCGGTGCTAATGGCCACACGATGGCGTCCAATGTCCCACTTCCCGAAGGCCAAGTGTTGTTCGAGCCTTCCTGGTCGGCGGTGCCGGCCGCGCTGGTTGCTCGCGCCAAGCCAGGTGACCTCATCATGACCCTCGGCGCAGGGGAAATCGGTTTGCTCGCACCCGAGATCCTTGAGCGGCTTGCGGAGGCGCATCGGTGAAGCGACGCGTAGCGCTGGCAGTCCTTGCAGTGCTGGCAGCGGTGGCGATCTACGTGCTGTGGTTCTCCTCCGTATTTGACGTTCGCAGCGTGCGCGTTTTCGGCACGCACTACACGACTCGCAGCGAGGTCATGGATGCCGCACGGGTGGAGTTCGGGCAGCCCATAGCGACGGTTAATGCGGCCGCCGTCGCCGAGCGAGTTGGCGCACTAGCGCCGGTCGCCAGTGTCGAGGTTCGACGCGGTTTTCCGCACTCCATCGTCATTGAGGTGCATGAGCGCGTGGCCATTGCAGCAGCGCCGGACACGATTGGCAACTGGTGGCTTGTCGATAAGACGGGTGCCCAATTTGAGAGCGCGCATCAACAACCCGACGGGTTGATTGCCGTGCACGGCTACACGGAGCGATTTCGGGGTATAGGTGCGCGCACCGCCGCTACCTTCCCCCGCTGGCTGCAACTGCGCGTGAAGACCGTCACGGTTTATGCGCCTGAGGACATCCGCCTCGCCATGAAGAATGGCAAGGATGTGAAGTGGGGGAGCGAATCGCGCGAGGCGCGCAAGGCCGAGGTGCTGTTCGCCTTGTTGCAGGTGCACGCGCGCTTCTACGATGTGAGCGCACCCGATGCACCGGCCACCAGGTCCTGAGTCGGCCAAACCAAGTGCGGGCTCACGCGGCGCGGAACTCGAACGGACACGCCGGTGCATGTCGTATGCGCGAAGCGGCGCGGGGCGTAACCTCCCACTTAAGGCAAATGTGAACAAAACCTCAACCTTTAGTAGAGGTTGAGGGTGGAGGGTCGCCATGGCAACGCCGCAAAACTATCTCGCAGTGATCAAGGTCGTCGGTATCGGCGGCGGTGGCGTCAACGCCATCAACCGAATGATCGAGTTCGGGCTCAAGGGCGTCGAATTCGTAGCCATCAACACCGATGCCCAGCAACTGCTCATGTCAGACGCCGATGTGAAGCTTGACGTGGGTCGTGAACTCACGAAGGGACTTGGTGCTGGAGCGAATCCCGAGGTTGGGCGTCAGGCTGCCGAGGCACACGCCGAAGAAATAGAGGAAGTGCTGCGTGGTGCCGACATGGTGTTCATCACCGCGGGTGAAGGCGGTGGCACCGGAACCGGTGGTGCGCCGATCGTCGCCAGCATCGCGCGCAAGGTTGGTGCCCTCACCATTGGCGTCGTCACCAAGCCCTTTGAGTTCGAGGGCAAGCGTCGCTCGGCGCAGGCCGATGAAGGTGTGGCGCGACTCCGCGATGAGGTCGACACGCTCATTGTCATTCCCAACGATCGACTCCTGGCACTTGCCGATCCGAGCATTTCCTTTGTCGAGGCGTTCCGGCAGGCAGACATGGTGCTGCTGCAGGGTGTGGGAGGCATTACCGACCTGATTACGACTCCGGGTCTGATCAACCTCGACTTTGCCGACGTGAAGAGTGTGATGAAGGACGCGGGCAGTGCGTTGATGGGTATCGGCTCGGCGCGTGGCGAGGATCGCGCGATCATTGCAGCGCAACAGGCCATCGCCTCGCCCTTGCTCGAATCCAGCATCGAGGGCGCGCGCGGAGTGCTCTTCTCCATCGCGGGCGGCACTGATATTGGCCTCTTTGAAATCAATGCCGCAGCACGACTCGTGCAAGATGCAGCCCACCCTGAAGCGAACATCATTTTCGGCACGGTCATTGACGATTCAATGGGCGACGAGGTCAAGGTGACGGTGATTGCCGCAGGCTTCGATGGCGGCGAGCTGCCACGGATCAAACCCGCGCCGGCCGTCGTGGTCGAGTCTGAACCGGAACTGGTTGCCGCAGATGCTGATGCCTTTGCCCCAGCCGTCAAGGTTCCGCCGCGCCGCATCATCTTTGATGACACCGAGATCGCCGATGACGGCCTCGAGGTTCCCGACTTCCTGCGTTGATCATGCTGCATGGATCGCTCGCAGTTGCCGGTCGCACGGCGGACTGGTGGTTCACCGACCGCGCTGGCGGTACTTCGTTAGCACCGTACGCATCGCGCAATCTGGCGGCACACGTCGGAGACGAACCGCGTCACGTCCGTGCCAACCGAGCCGGGCTTGAGCAGGAGTTGTCTGCGGGACCGTTGTCTTGGATGGGCCCGGTCCACGGAGTAGACATCGTTGAACTCGATTCACCTCGTGCCATTACGCCAAATGTCGATGCCCTAGCGACCGCTGCCGTCGGTGTACCACTCGTGACGCTGGGCGCGGATTGTGTGCCCCTGCTGATGGCTGCAGGTCACGTTGTTATCGCGGCGCACATCGGCTGGCGGGGCTTGGTCGATGGCATGTCGGCACAGTTGTTGCACCTGCTCGAGCGGCAGTCCATAGACGTCACGGCGGCCCAAGTGCTGCTCGGCCCAGCCATTTGTGGCTGCTGCTATGGGATTCCCTCGGAACGGGCCGAAGCGGTCGCCGAGGCGTGTCCGTCTGCGCTCGTCACGGCAAGCAACGGCGGACCGGGAGCGGATGTTCGTCTGGGCCTCCATGCGCAATGGACGGCTCTCGGTGCGCATGTGACGATGGTCGGAGGTTGCACTGCGGAGACTGCGAGTTTCTTCTCACACCGTCGCGACGGCGTGACGGGACGTCAGGCAGGAGTCATCACATGGATCAACTGAGACATGCCGAACTTGCCGCCAACTTGGCCGACCTGCGGCAGCGCATTGATCGTGCCTGCAGCGCAGCGAACCGCGCACCTGACACGGTGCGCCTCATCGCTGTCACCAAGACATGGCCAGTCGAAGACGTACGTATTCTGTGTGATCTCGGCCTGCGTGACTTCGGCGAGAATCGCGACCAAGAGGCGAGTGCGAAGGCCGCGGCATTTGCCGAAATCGACGGCCGGATTGTCCGATGGCACTTCATCGGGCAACTGCAATCCAACAAAGCCAGGTCTGTGGTGCGGTACGCGAATATGGTCCATACCGTGGATCGAGTGAGTTTGGCCGAGGCTCTTCGCAAGGCCGCGCTCGCGCCGCTGGATTGTCTCTTGCAGCTCTCGCTCGACGGCGACGGTGATCGCGGGGGAGCGGCACACGATGAACTCGAGATGCTGATGGAACATTTCGCAGCGCCTCTGCGCTTGCGCGGTGTCATGGCAGTAGCTCCGCTTGGCATGGACGTTGCACGGGCGTTCTCGACCGTAGCGGCTGCGCACGAGGTGATCCTGGAACGCCAACCAGAAGCGACCATCCGCTGCATCGGCATGAGCGACGATTTCGAAACCGCAATCGCACATGGTGCGACACACATCCGCGTGGGTTCGGCGTTGCTCGGGCACCGAGCGGTACGCTGAACAGAATGTTTGGAGGAACCATGTCTGGTGCTGTTCGCCGTCTCGGCGCTTACCTCGGACTCGTCGAGGATACGTCTGCCGAAGACGTTCACGAAGACACACCGATACATGATGTGCGGGCGATTCGCACGGATTCGCGCTTGCAGGAGCGTTCCTCGGTGCGGACAATCCGCAAGGACGACGTGCTCGACCGACCTATTCCCGCGCCCGCAACGCGCGTCGAATCGGGTCAGCGCTTGGTGACGCTCGTGCCGCAGTCATTCAACGATTGCCAGCGCATCGGCGAAGCATTCCGTGCCGAGAACTCCGTGGTCGTTGATTTTACGCAACTCGAAGCAGGTCTCCGCCGTCGAGTCATCGATTTCGCATCAGGCTTAGTCTTCGGACTGCACGGTCGCATGCAACGCGTGACGGAAACGGTTTACGTTCTATCTCCGCAGAACGTCGACATTGAAGTCGATACCGTGCGCCAGGCAACCACCGGCGTTATCTTCAACCACAGCTGAGGCATTGTGATCATTACTTCCTCCGCAGTCGGCGCGCTTCTCGCGTCCCTGCTGCGTTTCTTCCTGTTCACGTTGTTCGCACGAATCATCATCGAGTACGTCATGATGTTCTCGCGTTCATGGCGCCCGCAGGGCATCGTGCTGGCGCTTATCGACGTGGTCTTCCGCATCACCGATCCGCCGATGAAGTTCGTGCGTCGCTTCGTGCCGCCTCTGCGCCTCGGCGCGGTATCACTCGATATCGGCTTTCTCGTGCTGTACTTCGGCGTCACCATTCTGATGAATTTTGTCATCCTGATCTAGTGCAGCGCGCAAGACGGCCCGTCACCTGACTGGTGACGGGCCGTGACGTTGCTGGTGTCCCTAAATCTCACCGCGGCGAGCGCGATGCAATTGCTGTGCATGTTCGCGCGGATGCCGCGTGTACATATCGAGCCAGTGGGCAACCGTGATGGCGCCGCGCTCGGTGTGATTGCCAGTGCGCTCAAGGTCCGCGGGCGTCAGTCGGTCGATGACACCGGCCGATGCCGTCCGGACCGCCTCGTATACGCGCAGGGAGCCTTCGATGGGCAAATCCGTGTAGCCGAGGGCGGTGCATTCCGCCCACGCTTCTTCGTCATAGCCCTGAATAACCGGATTGGGTTCGGCGAGCATGCGACGCAATCGCAGGTATGACTGCGTCTCGCTGTCGGCAAGGTGATGAATGATCTGCCGTGCCGACCATCCCTCCGGGTGGTGGACATCCAGATCCTCTGCGCCAACATCGTTGACAGCGGCAAGGAATTCCGCTGTTGCGGCGCGGTATGCCTCCGCGGCGTGTGCAATGACTGACATCAAATTCTCTCAATTCTGGCTGTGAAGCCGAGTTCGTCATCTGCGATTTCATGTCCGCTGCCGAGTCCCTGTGTGAACTCGGTAGCCAATACTTCACCGGCAATGACTGCCGCGTGCTCGACGATCGCTTCAGCGAGCGTGTCGGTGAGACTCTGCCACGAAACCGAGATCCGGTCGCTGACTTCGAAGCCGGCAGCCTTGCGCCCGTCCTGAAGCAACCGCACGACTTCACGTGCTAGACCGAGGCGGCGCAACGGCTCGGTAATCGTGAGGTCCAACGCAACGGATGCGCCAGACTCGCTACTCACCGCCCATCCCTCGCGAGGGGTTTCCGTGACCACAACTTCGTCTACGGTGAGCGTCACTTCACCGAGATCGCCAGCTTCGACGCTTGCGGTCCCTTTGCTGCGGAGGGCTTGCGACAGCACCGCCGCATCGCAGGCAGCTACGGCATTGGCGACCAGCGGTGTCTGCTTGCCGAAACGCGCACCAAGCGTGCGGAAATTCGCCTTCACCGACACGTCAACGAGGTTGCCTTCCGACGACAGCAAGGCTTGCAGCGACTGCACATTGAGTTCCTCGGCAACCTGCGCCTTGAGTTCCGGGTCAAGCGCCTCCCACCCTTGGGCGCCGATGAGGGCACGCGAGAGCGGCTGCCTCGTCTTGACCTTGGCTTCGGAGCGTGCGCCACGACCAAGTTCGACGAGGCGTCGCACGAGCGCCACTTGCGAAGACAACGCATCATCAATAAGCGAGGGATCGGAATCCGGCCAAGTGGCGAGGTGCACAGAGTCGGGTAGCGTCGAGGAGGTAGCGTGGAACAGATCGCTCCAGACACGCTCGGTGATGAACGGCGTGAACGGCGCCATGACGAGCGTGACAATCTGCAAGCAATCATGCAGCGTCATGAGCGCGTTTGGATCGCCCTCCCAGAAGCGGCGCCGGGAGCGCCGGACGTACCAATTGCTCAAGTTGTCAACGTATTCGGCGATAAGTTTCCCGGCGCGCTGTGTATCGAATTGGTCCAGCGCTGCGTCAACATCGCGTGAGAGGCGATGCGCTTCGGAGATCGCCCAGCGATCCAGAATTGGTCGTGCTGCAATCGGCAGAACGCCGGTGGTCGAGCCCGGTTCGAAGTCAGACTCCCTCGCGTACAGGGCTTGGAAGGAGACGGTGTTCCAATAGGTGAGCAACGTCTTGCGCACGACTTCGGCGATGGTGGCGTGGCCAACGCGACGCGCTTGCCAGGGTGAGCCACCTGCGAGCATGAACCACCGCACGGCGTCCGCACCATGCTCGTCCATGAGCGAAATGGGCTCGAGCACATTGCCCAGGTGCTTGGACATCTTGCGACCTTGATCGTCCAAGATGTGGCCTAAGCACACAACGTTCTTGTAGGACGACTGATCAAAGACGAGTGTGCCGACCGCCATCAGGGTGTAGAACCAGCCGCGAGTCTGATCGATGGCTTCACAGATGAAGTCGGCAGGGTACACGGCCTTGAAATCGATGTCCGAGGTCTTGTGCGGATAACCAAACTGCGCGAATGGCATGGAACCTGAGTCGTACCAGCCATCGATGACTTCCGGTACACGCGTGGCGGTATCGCCGCAATGCGGGCAGGGGAATGTGACATCGTCAACGTACGGGCGATGCGGGTCCATGCTGCTGACGTCGTAGCCACACCGTTCGGAGAGTTCGGCCAGCGATCCAATGGCGGTGAAGTGGTCTTCACTGCAACGCCAGATCGGCAGTGGTGTGCCCCAGTAGCGCTTACGAGACAACGCCCAATCAATGTTGTTGTGCAGCCAATCGCCGTAGCGACCCCACTTGATGGTTTCGGGGAACCAGTTCGTACCCTCGTTCTCCCGAAGCAGCGCGTCCTTGATCGCCGTCGTGCGGATGTACCAAGAAGGCTGCGCGTAATAGATGAGCGCGGTATGGCATCGCCAGCAGTGCGGGTACTGGTGTTCGTAGGCAACGTGCCGGAAGAGGACACCGGATTGCTGCATCAGTTCGACCAGTCGGGTATCTGCGCTCTTGAAAAATACTCCTCCGATTTCGGGCACTTCATCATCGAAGGTGCCGTCTGGGCGGATCGGATTGATGACCGGAAGTCCGTACCTGCGGCAGGTGATGAGGTCGTCTGCACCGAAAGCGGGCGCTTGGTGCACGAGTCCGGTTCCGTCATCAACGGTGACGTAGTCAGCGAGCAACACGGAGTTGACAGGCGCATCGGTGAGCGGAAACTCGACCCAGTGGAAGGGCCGGTCGTAGAAGATGCCTTCGAGTTCCGCGCCTTTGACGGTCTCCAGCGTCTCCGAGTCTTCGCCAAGCACCGCTGCGCGCAGGTTGCTCGCGATGACGAAGCATTCGCCGTCCGCATTGCGGGCGACGTCGTAATCCACAGCTGCATTTGCGGCAACCGCTGTATTCGACACCAAGGTCCAGGGCGTGGTCGTCCACACCAACAGCGCGAGCCCGGGATGCCGAGCCAACAGCTCACCACTGGTGACCGGGAAGCGCACAAAGACCGAAGGATCGGTGATGGACTCGTAGCCCTGCGCAAGCTCATGATCGGAAAGCCCGGTGCCACAGCGAGGGCAGTACGGGGCGACACGATGATCCTGCACGAGCAGGCCCTTGTCGAAGATCTGCTTGAGGCTCCACCACACGGATTCGACATAGGACGCATCCATCGTCCAGTAGGCGTCGTCCATGTCGCACCAGTACGCCATGCGTTCGGTCATGGCGGTGAACTCGTCAACATGGTTGTACACCGACTCGCGGCATTGCTTATTGAACTCCGCGATGCCGTAGGCCTCGATGTCATTTTTGCTGGTGAATCCGAGCTCCTTCTCGACAGCCAATTCCACCGGCAGACCGTGGCAGTCCCAGCCTGCCTTGCGGGGGACGTGGTAGCCCTTCATCGTGCGGTAACGCGGGAACACGTCCTTAAAGACGCGCGCTTCCACGTGGTGCGTGCCGGGCTTTCCGTTGGCCGTGGGCGGGCCTTCATAGAAGACCCATTGCGGGCGGCCCTGCGTCTGTTCAAGGGAACGTTCGAAGACCTTCGACGCCCTCCAGTCCGCGAGAATCTCGCGTTCCATGGCAGGCAGGTCGATCCGTGGCGGGACCGAGCGGTACATGCGCGACCTCGCTCGTGCTGGGGAATAGGTGTGCCAAGGATAGTCGGACACGCCGCGAGGCCGTGCCTACGCGTAGGGTCATCGCGTGCTGAGAATCGCGATCCGAGTGAGACCCGGTGCCAGCCGTGCAGGCGTGGGTGGATCAGTGGCAGACCGACTGCTCGTCCGAGTAAATGCGCGAGCGGTCGATGGCAAGGCAACCGATGCCGCTCTACGCGCTCTGGCGGACGCATTCCAGGTTCGTCCAGCAGCGGTGACCTTGCTTTCAGGGGTGACCACACGGGACAAAATCGTCGAAATTGCTGGCAATCCCGAAGAATTGGCTGTGAGGCTGCTGGCATTGCTGCACTCGTAGCGGCGTGGCGCACTTGAAGGTGGGTCCTTCCGGCTACCCTGCCTGCACCGGACGTCGCGAAACGCGACCACGGAGCAACCGGTCGACTCCGGTCGACCCATACGCACAGAGGCGGTACAGGGGATGGCTGCAAAGAAGGCTGTAAAGGTGTCGGCGAAGAAGGTCGCGCCCGCCAAGAAGGCTGTGCCCACCAAGAAGGCTGTGCCCGCCAAGAAGGCTGTGCCCACCAAGAAGGCTGTGCCCACCAAGAAGGCTGTGCCCGCCAAGAAGGCTGTGCCCGCCAAGAAGGCTGTGCCCGCCAAGAAGGCTGTGCCCGCCAAGAAGGTCGCACCGGTCAAGAAGGCCGCACCGGTCAAGAAGGCCGCACCGGTCAAGAAGGCTGCACCGGTGAAGAAGGCTGCACCGGTGAAGAAGGCTGCACCGGTGAAGAAGGCTGCACCGGTGAAGAAGGCTGCACCGGTGAAGAAGGCTGCACCGGTGAAGAAGGCTGCACCGGTGAAGAAGGCTGCACCGGTGAAGAAGGCTGCACCGGTGAAGAAGGCTGCACCGGTCAAGAAGGCTGCACCGGTGAAGAAGGCTGCACCGGTGAAGAAGGCTGCACCGGTGAAGAAGGCTGCACCGGTCAAAAAGGCTGCACCGGTGAAGAAGGCTGCGGCAGTAAAGGCAGTCGCGCCTTCGAAGCCGCAGGCCCTGCCGGCCAAGACGGCCGTCAAGGCTGCGCGTGTCGTCGCTGACAAGCCCATCCCAACGCCTATCCCAATCGCTCCTGAAGGACCCAGCATCAAGATTCCCCCGGCGTTCAAGCAGCCGCACTCCATCGCCAAGCCGAAAGCGCACGTCAGCGAAGACGAGACGCCCTGGACCGCCAAGGAACTGAAGGCGGTGCGCAGTCGCCTGGAAGAGGATCTGGCTGATCATTTGGAGAAGTTGCAGACGGCAGAAGGCGTTTTCAACGACTTGGTGCACAACGAGGATTCGGTTGGCGACGACACAGCGGATGTCGGGAGCAACACCTTGGAGCGCGAGCAAGAGATGAGCCTGAACGCCAATCTGCGCGACCTTGTAGACCAGACGCAGCGTGCCTTGCGGCGCGTTGAAGACGGCTCATACGGTCGTTGCGAGTCATGTGGCAACCCAGTAGGCAAGTTCCGTCTCTCTGCAAAACCTGCCGCCACGCTGTGCATTTCGTGCAAGGAGAAGGAAGACCGCGGCTGAGGCTGGCGCTTCCGTCACGCGTACGAGTCCTAGGCTGGGCCAGTGCGTTCCCGTCTGTTCGTCGTCTCCGTAACGGTGCTAGTGCTGCTTGTAGATGTGGTTTCCAAGCAGTGGGCGCTCAAGAATCTTTCTCATGGCCGATTCATCCACTTGTATGGCGAAAGTTTTCTCCATTTGACGGCCAACCCCGGAGCCGCCTTCAGCATGGGGACCGACCTGACTTGGGTGTTCACCTTACTGGCGGCCATCGTGATTGCCGTCATTTTCACTACATCAGCGCGAGTGACGAGCCTGCCGTGGATGGTGGGGTTAGGTGGTCTCGCGGGTGGCGCGGCCGGAAACCTCACCGATCGACTCGTGCAGCCGCCATCCGTGGGATTCGGGCATGTCGTCGACTTCATCATGGTGGGCAATTTCCCGGTGTTCAATCTCGCTGACGCCGCCATCGTTTGCAGTGTCAGCCTGATGTTTATCGCGTCGGCGAGAAGCATCCCCCTGTCGGCGTCGCCAGCAGCCAACAAGAAGTGAGCGACCTGCAATGAGTGAAGTCCGTACCGTCGTTGTCCCGGAGGGGCTCGAGGGCGAACGCATCGATGCGGCGATCGCGCGCATGCTCGGTTTCAGCCGCACCAAGGCTGCCGATCTCGTCGAAGCCGGTGATGTGCTCATCGATGACATGGTGCCTGATAAGTCGACGCGTGTTCACGCGGGCTCGTTGGTCGAGGTCACGATTCCGGCTCCGGCAGCTGCTGTCCGCATTGTCGCGGAACGGATCGAGGGTCTCGTCGTGTTGCATGATGACGACGATGTCGTGGTCGTTGATAAGCCTGTGGGAGTGGCCGCGCATCCAAGTCCGGGTTGGAACGGTCCGACCGTGATTGGTGGTCTGGCCGGACTCGGTTACCGCATCTCTACCAGCGGTGCGTCGGAACGCCAGGGCGTCGTCCATCGGCTGGATGTGGGGACCACTGGAGTCATGGTCGTGGCGAAGAGCGAAGTGGCGTACACCTCGCTGAAACACCAGTTTAAGACGAGAACGGTGGAAAAGATCTACCACGCGTTGGTGCAGGGCCATCCGGACCCGTCCTCGGGAACGATCGACGCACCGATCGATCGACATCCGACGCATGACTATCGCTGGGCGGTGGTTCGCGGCGGCAAACCGAGCGTTACACACTATGAATTGCTAGAAGCCTTTCCGCATGCGTCACTGCTGGAGATTCATCTCGAAACCGGTCGAACGCACCAGATCCGCGTGCACATGAGCGCATTACGGCATCCTTGCGTCGGAGATGCTATGTACGGAGCCGATCCAACCATTACCAAGCGCATCGGCATCAGCCGTCAGTGGTTGCATGCTCGGGCGCTGGCTTTCGATCATCCGATGTCGGGCGAGCGACTGCGTTTTGAGAGCCCATATCCGCTGGATCTGGCGGAGGCCCTCGCAGCAATCCGTGAGTGGTAAGTCGCGCCGGCTGCGTCTGTGGGTGGCTGAGAGTATTCTCGCCAGCGGTTCCTTCCCCGGTCCGCAATTGCTAAATCGCGTCCTTGTCGGCGCATAGAACTGAGGTGTTGTTCGTGGCAGGGGAGTCATTCGTTCACCTGCACACGCACACCGAGTATTCGATGCTTGATGGTGCGGCTCGGGTCAAGGAACTCTTCGCAGAAGCCGCCCGCATGGAAATGCCGGCTCTGGCGATGACCGATCACGGCAACCTTTTCGGAACGTACGAGTTCATGAAGGCGGGCAAAGCGGCAGGGGTCAAACCGATCATCGGGCTTGAGGCGTACTACGTCGCGATCGGATCTCGGCACGATCGTCAGCCGTTCACGTTCGGCGGCGACGCTGGGCAAGACGTCGGCGACGAGGGGGCGGGCAAGGGCAAGGTCAACTACACCCACATGACGCTCTTGTCGGAGACAACCGAGGGTTTGCACAATCTTTTCCGGCTTTCCAGCCTAGCCTCGCTCGAGGGTCAGTTCCGCCGCTACCCACGACTCGATCGCGAACTGCTGGATCGGTATAGCAAGGGCATCATTGCCACCACCGGTTGCCCTTCTGGTGAGGTGCATCGTTGGCTTCAGGCTGGACAGTACGAGAAGGCGCTAGCCGCGGCAGCCGACTACCAAGAAATCATGGGCAAGGAGAACTTCTTCTGCGAACTCATGGATCATGGAATCGCGATTGAACGGCGCACCCGCGATGACTTGATGCGGATTGCAAAGACGCTGCAGCTGCCATTGGTGGCAACCAATGACCTGCATTACACGTACGCCTCCGATGCCGATACCCATGAAACCTTGCTTTGCGTGCAGACGGGCAAGAACCTCAACGATCCGACGCGCTTCAAATTCGATGCCCGCGACTTCTATCTGAAATCCGCTGCGGAAATGCGCAGCCTGTGGTCCGAGTTGCCAGAAGCGTGTGACAACACCTTGCGCATTGCTGAGCGCTGCAATGTCGAGTTCGGTGAGTCGCGGGATCTCATGCCGCGGTTCCCCATCCCCGAGGGTTACGACGAGGGCAGCTTCCTCGTCGAGGAAGTGCAGCGCGGACTCCGTGTTCGGTTCGGCACCGAAGCGGTTCCACAGACGCACCTTGATCAAGCAGCGTATGAGCTTTCGGTCATTCGACAAATGGGCTTCCCTGGCTATTTCTTGGTGACCGCTGACCTTGTGCGACATGCCAAAGCGGTGGGGATCCGCGTTGGTCCCGGCCGAGGTTCTGCCGCTGGTTCCTTAGTGTCATGGGCCTTGGGCATTACCGAACTCGATCCGATTAAGTTTGGGCTGTTGTTCGAGCGCTTCCTCAATCCAGAGCGCGTCTCCATGCCTGATATCGATATGGACTTCGACGAACGTCGACGCTCGGAGATGATCCGGTATGCCACAGAGAAGTACGGTGAAGACCGTGTTTCCCAGATCGTCACGTTCACGACGATCAAGGCCAAGGCGGCCGTGAAGGATGCCAACCGGGTGCTTGGCGGAACTTTCCAATTGGGCGAGAAGATCACGAAGGCTATGCCGCCCGGCGTTATGGGCAAGGACATTCCGCTGTCTGGCATCTTTGATGAGAAGCACGATAGGTATAAAGAAGCCGGCGAATTCCGTGCGTTGTACGAGACGGATCCTGAAGTGCGCAAGGTGGTCGACACGGCCCGCGGACTCGAGGGACTGCGGCGCGGTTGGGGTGTGCACGCGGCCGGCGTCATCATGTCGGCCGAGCCTCTGATCGACATCATTCCGATCATGCGACGCGATCAAGATGGCGCCATCATCACCCAACTCGACATGGGCGCCTGCGAATCGTTGGGGCTGCTCAAGATGGATTTCTTGGGCTTGCGCAATCTCACGGTGCTCGATGACTGCGTGCGACACATTCGTGCGAATCGAAATGGCGAAGAATTGGTGCTGGAGAAGCTCGAGCTGACCGACCAAGCAACCTATGAACTGCTAGCCCGCGGAGACACGCTCGGCGTATTCCAACTCGACGGCGGGCCGATGCGCTCACTGCTGCGCTCAATGGCCCCCAACTCGTTCACGGACATTTCTGCCGTATTGGCGCTGTATCGCCCTGGCCCGATGGGGGCGAACGCGCACAACGACTATGCCGATCGCAAGAACGGGCGCAAGCCGGTGAACCCCATTCATCCCGAGCTGGCGGAGTCGTTGGCGAGCATTCTCGATGAGACCTACGGCCTCATCGTGTACCAGGAGCAGGTGCAGGCCATCGCCCAAAAGGTTGCCGGCTACTCATTGGGCAAAGCCGACTTGTTGCGCCGGGCCATGGGCAAGAAGAAGAAGGAGATTCTCGATAAGGAGTACGTGCCGTTCTCGCAGGGCATGCGCGATCACGGCTACTCCGAAACGGCCATCAAGACACTGTGGGACATCTTGGTTCCCTTCTCCGACTATGCCTTTAACAAGGCCCACACCGCCGGTTACGGCCTCGTGTCCTATTGGACTGCGTACCTGAAGGCCAACTACGCGCCCGAATACATGGCGGCGCTGCTGACGTCGGTCAAGGATGACAAGGCCAAACTCGCCGGTTACCTGCACGAGTGCCGCCGCATGGGTATCCAGGTGCTTCCGCCGGATGTCAACGCGTCCGAGCCGGAGTTCGCACCCGTCGGGAAAGACATTCGTTTTGGCCTTACAGCCATTCGCAATGTTGGCGAGAACGTGGTCGAGTCGATTATCGCAACGCGTCGATCCAAGGGCTTGTACACATCCTTCACCGATTTCCTCGCCAAGGTTGATGCCCAGGTTTGCAACAAGCGGACGTTGGAATCCCTTATCAAAGCTGGTGCCTTTGATTCCTTGCAGCACGCCCGCCGCGCACTGGTAAACATCCACGCGGAAGCCGTTGACTCGGTGCTCGACATCAAACGGGCGGAAGCCGTCGGACAGTTCGATCTGTTTGGCGGCCTCGGAGATGATCCGACCGATGCCGGCGGGAACCTCACGCTCAATATCGGGAGTGAGGAGTGGGAGAAGACCCAGCTGCTTGCATTCGAGCGCGAGATGCTTGGCCTATATGTCAGCGACCATCCGCTGTTCGGCGTTGAACACATTTTGCAGGCCGGCGCAGACTGCACGATTGCTGCACTCTCGACCGACGAAGTTGTCGACGGTCAGACGGTGACCATTGCTGGTCTGGTCACGGCGATTCAGCGCAAGGTCACCAAGCAGGGCAATGAATGGGCAATTGCGACGCTGGAAGACTTAGCCGGCGGGGTTGAGGTCATGATCTGGCCAACGACATTCGCCTTAGTCGGACCCAAGATTACCGAGGATCTCGTGGTCTTCGTTCGCGGCAAGGTCGAGAAGCCCGATGAGGAAACCACACGCTTTGTCGCCAACGAAGTTACCGTGCCTGATCTCACCACCACCGATGGCGGACCACTGGTCATCTCGCTGCCGATCGCTCGCTGTGTACCGGCAGTGATAGATCGATTGAAAGAGGTCCTAGCGGGGCACCCGGGTACTACAGAAGTACGCCTGAAGCTGGTGAACGGGTCCCGCCAGACACTGATGCGTATCGATGATCGGCTCCGCGTCACCACGTCCACCTCGTTGTACGGCGATCTCAAGGCATTGCTCGGCGCCGGCTGCTTGGGCTAACCGGTGGTGAACCGCTCTGGCAATTGGTGCATGCACAGTTGCCGGCCTCGGGCGGACGCAGGCAGACGGCGGGCTCGGAATAGACTTTGCGCATGCTGCGCATCATTGATCTACGTGAATCGGATGTTGATCCGCGCATCGTGATGCCTCGGGCCGAGCTTGATGTCGATCACGCCATTGCCTTGGTTCGGCCCACCATCGACGCCGTCGCAGGACGCGGCTACGAAGCCGTACTGGAAGCTTGCGAGCGTTTCGACGGCGTGCGACCCGAGCACCTGCGAGTTCCCAGCGCAGTGATAGATGCGGCACTCCGCGATCTCGATCCTGCCGTTCGAGCCGGCCTCGAAGAGGCAATCCGACGGGTCCGCTTGGTGCACGAAGACCAGCGCCGCACTGACATCGTGACGGAAGTCTCCAACGGTGGCACGGTAACGGAGCGTTTCATTCCCGTAGACCGAGTCGGTCTGTATGTGCCCGGCGGCCGGGCGGTATACCCCTCGTCCGTTGTCATGAACGTTGTCCCTGCGCAGGTGGCCGGCGTTGCCTCAGTGGCCGTCGCATCTCCTCCCCAGAAGGATTTCGGTGGTCTGCCGCATCCCACGATCTTGGCGGCGTGTGCGTTGCTCGGCATCTACGAGGTGTATGCAGTGGGCGGCGCGCAGGCGGTGGCCATGCTGGCGTACGGCATCACGCTTCCGGACGGATCTGTGTGCGAACCCGTGAATATGGTGACGGGTCCGGGCAACGTCTATGTCACGGCGGCCAAGCGCGTACTCAAGGGACGTATCGCCATTGATTCTGAGGCAGGTCCGACAGAGATCGCGATCTTGGCAGACGACACCGCCAATGCTGCGTTCGTTACTGCCGATCTCATCGGGCAAGCGGAGCACGATGTCATCGCTGCCTCGGTGCTTGTGACCGCTTCTGAAGCCCTGGCGCGGGAAGTGGCGTACCTAATGCCAAAGCAGATTGCAGCTACCAAGCATTCTGCGCGCATCATCGAAGCGATTTCCGGCAACCAGAGCGGCGTCATCCTGGTTCGCGATGTAGAGCAAGGGCTTGCCGTCGTGAATGCCTACGGTGCTGAGCATTTGGAAATACACACGGAGCACGCTCGTGACGTCGCAGCCCGCGTGCGCAATGCCGGGGCCGTATTCATCGGAGCCTGGTCACCCGTGAGTTTGGGCGATTACATCGCCGGCTCCAATCATGTCCTGCCGACGGGCGGTTGCGCCTGCCACAGTTCAGGGCTTTCCGTGCAGACCTTTTTGAAAGGTGTGCACTTCATCGATTACAGCGAAGTTGCGCTCAAGGAAGTCGCTGATCACATCATCACGCTGGCCCATGCGGAGGACCTACCAGGTCATGCTGCAGCCGTTTCCGTGCGTTTCGAGTAGGGCTGACATCATGACCAAACTGCCTATTCGTGACGATTTACGTGGCATGCATCCCTACGGTGCACCGCAACTCGACGTGCCTGTGCGTCTGAACACCAACGAGAACCCGTTCCAGCCGCCACGCGACTTTGTCGAGGATCTGGCCGCTGCCGCACTCGACGCTGCCAAGACGCTGAACCGGTATCCCGATCGCGAGGCAACCGCATTGCGCATCGACTTGGCCAGCTATATCTCTGCGGAGGCCCAAACACCGGGCGTCGACGCCGGCATGGTCTGGGTGGCGAACGGTTCGAACGAAGTGATGATGCAAATCTTGCAGGCCTTCGGCGGTCCCGGCCGCAAGGCGCTGACGTTCGCACCGACCTATTCCATGTACGAGGAGTACGCGCGTAACACCTTCACGGAGTTTGTGTCTGTGCCGCGCTCCGCAGACTTCACGCTCGACGCGCAGTCTGCCGCAGGCACCGTCCGAATGTTGCTACCCGATGTGGTGTTCCTTGCTTCTCCCAACAATCCGACCGGCACTTCAATGTCGCTCGACGTCGTCACCGAAGTGCTTGATGCCTTTGAGGGCATCGTGGTTGTGGATGAGGCGTATGCAGAATTCCGTCACCCGGGTGTGACCTCCGCGGTGTCGCTCATCGCCAGACACCCTCGCCTGATGGTGACGCGCACCATGAGCAAGGCCTTTGGTTTTGCCGGGGCACGGGTCGGCTACGTGGTGGCGCATCCGGATGCTATTGACGCGCTCAGGATCGTCCGACTGCCGTACCACCTCTCCTCCCTTACGCAGGCCGTCGCGCGAACGGCGCTGGCACATGCGGGTGAACTCCAAGAGCAGGTCCTCCAACTCCGGAGCGAACGTGATGCTCTGATGGACTGGTTCGGGGCCAACGCCTTTGTGACCACCGCGTCAGACGCGAACTTCATCATGTTCGGGCTCTTCGCAGATCGTCACGAAACGTGGCAGGCGCTGGTCGACAACGGAGTGCTCGTGCGTGAGGTCGGCCCCGAGGGATACTTGCGAGTGAGCATTGGTACCCCCTCCGAAATGGAAGCGTTCAAGGAAGCTCTGCAGAAAGTGGCATCACGATGACTCGTACAGGCAAGGTCGAACGCATCACCAAGGAAAGCAGCGTTCTCGTTGAACTCGTGCTCGATGGCACAGGCGCGTGCGACATCAGCACTGGCATCGGCTTCTACGACCACATGCTGGAGCAGTTGGGAAAGCATGGCGGTTTCGATCTGACCGTTCGCACGAGCGGCGATCTGCACATCGATTCGCACCACACCATTGAGGACACGGCGATTGCGATCGGACAGGCACTTCGCCAGGCCTTGGGTGACAAAGTTGGTATCCGCCGATTTGCGAACTCCTTGATTCCGCTGGATGAGGCGCTGGTGCAGGTGGCAGTGGACGTTTCGGGACGTCCCTACGTCGTGCATGAAGAGCCAGCCGTGGTGGAGCTCATTGGCACGTACGACACGACAATGACGCAGCACATCTGGGAGTCCATCGCGAATGCCGCACAGATTTGCTTGCACGTGCGCGTGCTCAGCGGAAGGAATTCGCACCACATCGTGGAGGCGCAATTCAAGGCGGTCGCCCGTGCGCTGCGAGACGCCGTAGCTTTCGACGGCAGCAGCGGAGTGCCGTCGACCAAGGGTGTGCTCGGCGACGCATGACGTTCATCGCGGTACTCGATTACGGATCGGGCAACCTTCGCTCCGTGGAACGTGCGTTGGCGCGGACGGGCGTTGACGTTGTTGTCACTGCCGATGAGCGCCTTGCTACGGATGCGGACGGCCTGGTGGTTCCTGGGGTTGGCGCATTCGCGGCGTGCATGGACGGGTTGAGGCAGGCGCACGCCGATCGCATCGTCGATCGTCGCTTGCTCGCAGGACGGCCTGTGCTCGGAATCTGCGTCGGCATGCAGGTCATGTTTGAGCGTGGCGTCGAACACGGCATTGAAGCCGAGGGACTTGGCCAATGGCCGGGGGTTGTTGAGGAACTCGCGGCGCCCGTACTGCCGCACATGGGCTGGAACACGGTCACGGCCGGCAGCGGCAGCGCGCTGTTCGCTGGCGTGGAGGAAGAGCGCTTCTATTTTGTGCATTCCTTTGGAGTCCGAACGTGGACCTTTGAGCAGCGCATCCACGCAGTGGCTGCGCCGCTCGTCACGTGGTGTGACTACGGCACGCCCTTCATCGCCGCAATCGAGAATGGGCCGCTCTGCGCAACACAATTCCACCCCGAGAAGAGCGGAGACGCCGGAGCCCGGCTGCTGCGTAACTGGGTCGACTCCCTAAGGAACTGATATGACGTATTTGCAACTGCTGCCCGCTGTTGATGTGGCAGCTGGCCAAGCTGTTCGACTGGTGCAGGGAGCGGCCGGCTCTGAGACCTCCTATGGCGACCCATTGGCCGCTGCACTGGCGTGGCAGACGGCTGGTGCAGAGTGGATTCATTTGGTTGATCTCGATGCTGCGTTTGGTCGCGGGAGTAACCGGGAGCTTCTGGCCGAGGTCGTGGGGCGACTTGACGTAAACGTAGAGCTCAGCGGCGGCATTCGTGATGACGAGTCACTGCGCACGGCGCTGGCCACGGGTTGTCGTCGTGTGAATGTCGGCACCGCCGCATTGGAGAATCCGGAATGGTGCGCCCGTGCCATTGGAGAATTTGGTGACCGCATTGCGGTCGGCTTGGATGTACGTGGAACGACGTTGTCCGCCCGTGGTTGGACGCAGGACGGTGGCGATATCTGGGAAGTGCTCGCGCGACTCGAGCGAGACGGCTGTCCGCGGTACGTCGTCACCGATGTGACGAAGGACGGCACCCTGAAGGGTCCCAACCTTGCGTTACTCCGGGAGGTGTGCGCCCGCACCGACCGCCCGGTGATTGCCTCCGGTGGCGTGTCGTCACTGCATGATCTACGCGCGATTGCATCGCTCGTCGATCTTGGTGTGGAAGGCGCGATTGTGGGTAAGGCGTTGTACGCAGAAGCATTCACGCTGGAGCAGGCACTCGAGGCCATGCAGGACTGCTCCGATGGGAAGCCGGCAAAGTGACACTCGCGGTACGCGTCATTGCTTGCCTGGACGTTGATGCCGGCCGTGTCGTCAAAGGGGTCAATTTCGAGAACCTGCGTGATGCCGGGGACCCTGTCGATCTTGCCGCGGAATACGATCGGCAAGGTATCGACGAGTTGGTATTCCTGGACATCACGGCAAGTTCAAGTGATCGCGCCACGATGTACGAGGTCGTGCGACGGACTGCCGAACAGGTATTCATACCCTTAACGGTTGGTGGCGGTGTGCGCACTGTCGACGACATCAATCGGTTGTTGCGTGCCGGCGCAGACAAGGTCGGTTTGAACACGGCCGCCATCGCGCGACCCGAGTTGCTGCGCGAAGGCGCTGATCGCTTTGGCGCACAGTGCCTGGTGCTTTCGGTGGACGCGCGTCGCTGCGGAGATACGGATTCCGGCTTCGAGGTCACGACGCACGGTGGACGCCGCGGGACTGGCTTGGATGCCATCGCTTGGGCGGTGCGGGCTGCGGATTTGGGTGCTGGGGAGATTCTCTTGAACTCCATGGATGCGGATGGCACCAAGGATGGCTATGACACGGAACTCATCGCGTTAGTCCGCCAGGAGGTACGTGTGCCGATCATCGCAAGCGGTGGGGCAGGAGCACTGGCGCATTTCGCGCCTGCGGTCGCGGCAGGTGCCGATGCGGTGCTGGCGGCCAGCGTATTTCACTTCGGCGATTTGTCGGTCGGGGCTGTCAAGCACGTCCTTGCAGATGCCGGTCACCCAGTCCGCTGAGCGTGTTGTTGCGACGTAGGGCAGGATTGCACTGTGCTGCCCACAGAGATTGCCTCGCAGATCCGCTTTGATTCCGCGGGTCTTGTGCCCGTCATCGTCCAAGATCGCCGATCTGGGACGGTGCTGATGCTCGCCTGGGCGGACGCGAGCGCACTCGCCAATACGCTGCAGACTCGTCGCGGCACCTACTTCAGCCGCAGCCGCAACTCCCAGTGGATCAAGGGCGAAACATCGGGATCGGTGCAGCACGTTCACGAAGTACGGCTCGACTGCGACGGTGACACTGTGTTGTACCTGGTCGATCAAACTGGCGCCGCCTGCCACAACGGAACGGTGAGTTGTTTCGAGAGCGCAACGCTGTTGGGACCAGAACATGGCTAATCATCAACTCGGTGTGACTTCTCCTGATCTTGCGGAGTTTCGGAACTTGGCGGCGGAGCGGCGCGTCATTCCTGTCGTACGACGATTGCTGGCAGATGCCGAGACACCCATCGGCCTCTATCGCAAGCTTGCTGCAGACCGTGCCGGCACCTTCCTGCTGGAGTCGGCAGAACATGGTCGGTCTTGGTCACGCTATTCCTTCGTCGGAGTGCGCTCACGCGCGATGCTGACGTCGGAGCAAGGAGAAGTCAGGTGGCTCGGCTCGGTTCCGACAGGACTGCCGCAATCTGGACCCGCGTTACCAGCACTGCGCAGCACCTTGCAACTGCTGCATACCGAACCGCTCGAAGGCCTGCCGCCATTCACTGGCGGGCTCGTGGGGCTGATCTCCTATGACGCCGTACGCAACTGGGAGCGCCTGGGCGATCACGCTGTCGATGACACCTTCGTTCCGGAAATTGCGATGCTCTTGGCCACCGACATAGCCGTACTCGACCATGCGGATGGCACGGTGCTGTTGATCGCCAATGCCATTAACTGGGACGCCTCTGACGAACGTATGGATGATGCATGGGCTGATGCGATTGCGCGCCTCGATGCTATGGAACGGGCACTCGCCGCGCCGTTGGCATCTTCGGCCGCGGTGTGGGACGTGGACGCTGAACCCGTCGTCCTATCAACGACTCCCCGTGCGAAGTACCTGACGGATGTCGAAGTGTGTAAGGAGCACATCCGGGCGGGTGACGCATTCCAGATCGTCCTATCACAGCGGTTTGAGGTTGCGACCACGGCGAGTTCCCTAGACGTCTATCGGGCCCTTCGCGTTTCCAACCCGAGCCCATACATGTACCTGCTGCGTTTGCCGACAACGGCGGGGGATCGCGACACCTTCCCGGAAGAGGTCGCCTTTGACATCGTCGGCTCGAGCCCAGAAGCACTGGTGAAATTGCAGGACGGACGTGCGCTGTTGCACCCCATCGCAGGAACACGTCCACGCGGTGCCACCACTGAGGATGACGCTCTGCTGGGCAAGGAGCTGCTCAACGATCCGAAAGAGCGTGCCGAGCACCTCATGCTCGTGGATTTGGGGCGCAACGACTTGGGCAGGGTCTGTGAGCCAGGCAGCGTTGAAGTCATCGACTTCATGACTGTGGAGCGGTACTCGCACGTCATGCACATCGTCTCAACCGTCGTTGGAAAACTCCGCTCGGATAAGTCGGCTTACGACCTCCTTGCGTCGACGTTCCCGGCAGGCACCTTGTCTGGTGCGCCCAAACCGCGGGCGATGGAGATCATCGAAACCCTCGAGCCAGTGCGTCGAGGGCCGTACGGAGGGTGCATCGGCTATTTCGATTTCGCCGGAAACATGGACACCGCGATTGCGATTCGCACGGCGATGATGCGCGATGGCAAGGCGTATGTGCAGGCTGGCGCCGGCATCGTGGCAGATTCTGTGCCGGAGACTGAGTGCCGGGAGTGCGAGAACAAGGCGCGCGCTGTGCTACGCGCCATCGCGATCGCGGGTTCACTGCAGCAATTGGTCGATTGAGCGGGAAGGTCAGCGTCACCTGTCGGCGCAAATTCGCGTCCGCGGCATCGATTACCTGCCTGCTGTGGAACGATGGGCACCATCATCTACGAGGAGTCGCAATGTCTGCACAAGATCACGGCCACACGGTTGCGGCCTGGGTCGCCGTCTCGATCGTTCTGGCGGCGTTCATCATTGGTGGCATTGCTGTGCTCGTGAGTGCGTGGACCTTGTTCTGGGTAGCAGTGGTCCTAGCGATTGTTGGCGGCGTGTCGGGCAAGGTGCTGCAAATGATGGGCTACGGCCAGACGGGTTGAGCGAAGGGCGTTGTATCGGCCCTGACATTTCCCGAACAGCCTGTGCACCGAACCCGTGCTCGTGGTGTGCAACGCTTGCGCCGTGAGCACAGCGCATGGACTAATCCTAATCGTCGAAGACGAGCGGCATATTGCCGACCTCTTGAAGTTGTACCTGACGAAAGCCGGATTTGGCGTCCATGTCGAGGCGACAGGTGAAGGTGCCCTGCGGGCTGCCCGCACACTCCACCCCAGCGCAATGCTGCTGGACGTCGGAATCCCTGGCCCAGACGGCATCGAAGTGTGCCGCACGCTTCGAGCTGAAGGTGTGTGGATCCCCATCCTTTTCTGCACTGCACGCGATGACGAAGTCGACCGCGTCCTTGGTCTTGAACTGGGCGGCGATGACTACATCACGAAGCCATTCAGCCCACGCGAAGTGGTGGCGCGAGTGCGAGCTGCCGTGCGGCGCAATGAGCGGGCAACCCAGGGTGACAACGAGTTCATGACAATGGGCGATGTGACGTTGGATAGGGCGGCTCGACGTGTCACCGTCAAGGGCCAAGAGGTTTCCTTCACAGCGACCGAGTTCGATTTGCTCGCACACCTTCTGTCTCGGCCGGGCCGCGTCATCTCCCGCGAACAGTTGCTCGCAGAAGTTTGGGGTTACGCAGCGGTGGTGACGACACGCACCGTGGATGTGCACGTCGCCCAGGTCCGCTCAAAACTCGGTGACGCCAGCCCCATCCGCACGGTACGCGGCGTTGGCTATGGTGCGGAAACACCAGCGCGCGGACAGGAAGCCGGCCCCGACAACGATGAATGACGGGGGGCAGTTCCGGACAGAACCGACAGGTCCACGGGTTCTGACGCAGCGTGGCAAGCCATTGGCCACGCGCATCGCGGCAATCGTAGGCGTTGTATTGCTCGGCGCATTTGCCGCCATCATGGGCATCGCGTATCCGTTCATCCACTCGTCTGCGGTTGAGCTGTCGCGAACCGGACTGAGCAATCAAGCCGATGCATTATCGCAATTCCTTAGCACCGCAGCGATGTCCACAACCAGTAGGACGACCATCCCGGCGCAAATCGTGAAGATCCTCAACGATCACCACGTGTCTGCGGTCTTGGTAGCTCCGGGCTCTCAGGCTGTCGCACCCATGATCCTGACGGATCGCTTGGCCCTGGGGCCGCATGGGGGAGTCAGCGCAATTCGAACCGATGCTGCTGGCGCAGTCGTGTTGTATGAGTACCGAGCGCTTGGGATGGGGTACGGCGTCTACCTTGCCCAACCCGCCACGGTTGCGGACAAACCCACCCGTGTCTTGCTCCTACGCATGACCTACGGCGCTCTCGTCGCCCTGATCTGCGCGCTCGTCGCGGTTGTCTATTTCACTCGACGAGCCACAGCACCGATTCGGGCTGCAGTGGTGGCTGCTGAACGGATGGCGGAAGGCGCGCGTGACGTTCGGCTGATTGAAGGCGGTCACGCCGAGATGGCCGATCTATCGCGATCCATGAATGAGCTCTCCGACGCGCTCGCACGAAGTGAAGACCGGCAGCGACAATTCCTGCTGTCGGTTTCGCACGAGTTACGCACACCGCTGACAGCCATTGCGGGTTATGCAGAGGCGCTGGCGGATGGAGTCATTAGCGACGCAGACATGGAATCGACGGGCGCAATCATGCGCGATGAATCCGAGCGATTGCAGCGACTCGTGAGCGACCTGCTCGATCTTGCGCGTGCAGGAGCCGTGGAACTGCGACTCAATCCGCAGTCAATCGATCTACGTGAGGTGCTCACCAGTGCTGGTCAGGTTTGGCGTGATCGGTGTGACCGAGAGGGGTTGTGTTTCGCGATCGAATTGCCGAACACGCCGCTGTCCTTGACCACAGATCCGATTCGCGTGCGGCAGATCGTCGACAACTTGTGCGAAAACGCATTGCGCGTAACGCCCGCCGGTCGTCCATTGGTTATCGCAGGGTTCGACGCGCCAGGGGGAGTGCAATTGCAGGTGCGCGACGGGGGTCCCGGCCTCTCAGATGACGATCTGCATGTGGCCTTTCAGCCGTCGGCGTTGCACGATCGCTATATCGGAATCCGGCCAGTAGGAACTGGTTTGGGCTTAGCCCTTGTGGGCACGTTGGCGACCCGGCTGGGAGGCCGCGCGGAGGCGGGGCGTTCGAATGAAGGCGGTGCATGCTTCACGGTGTACCTTCCCCGCGAATGGCGACGTCCGCCCGCGTAATACCGACGGTCGAACTACCCCTAGTCTTTCCCGCAGAGGGAGGGCCCATGACCGTACTTGATGACATCATCGTCGGCGTCCGCGAAGATCTAGCTGAGCGACAGGCCCGTGTGCCCCTCGATGAACTCAAGGCGCGAGTCGCCAAACTGCAGCCCGCTCGACCTGTGCTCTCTATCTTGCGCGGCGAGGACATCGCTGTCATCGCAGAAGTCAAGCGTCGCTCTCCTAGCAAGGGCGACTTGGCAACGATCGCAGACCCTGCGCAACTCGCTGCCGAATACGAGGCCGGTGGTGCTCACATTGTTTCGGTGCTCACCGAGGAGCGCCGATTCGGTGGGTCACTCGCTGACCTAACGGCGGTACGCGCAGCCGTTGACATTCCAGTGCTGCGCAAAGACTTCATGGTTTCCTCCTACCAGCTTTGGGAGGCGCGTGCCTATGGCGCCGATCTTGTACTCCTGATCGTTGCGGCGCTGTCGCAGGACGCACTCGTGTGTTTGCACGAACGGGCACTATCCATCGGGCTCTCGGTGCTGGTGGAAGTGCACGACCAACTCGAAGTCGAACGGGCCGTGGCGGCGGGGGCGCGCATCATTGGAGTAAATGCACGTGACCTTCGCACACTTGAAGTGCATCGTGAGCAGTTCGCGAAAGTGGCGCCATACATTCCCGACCACATCGCCAAAGTCGCCGAGTCTGGTGTGCGTGGTCCGGAGGACTTGTTGCACTACGCCAAAGCGGGTGCCGATGCCGTGCTCGTGGGCGAATCGCTGGTTACCGGGCGTGACCCGCGTGATGCAGTGCATCAACTCGTTACGGCAGGCGCCCACCCGGCCATTCGTCACGATCGTTAGGACGGCTTCATGGAACAGACTCCGGACCAACACGGGCACTTCGGCCAATTCGGTGGCCGTTTCGTGCCGGAAGCGCTCATGGCCGCCTTCGACGAACTTGACGAGGCGTACCGCAAAGCGAAAGTCGACCCCGAGTTCATCAACGAGTTGGCGCATTTACATCGAACGTACAGCGGACGCCCTTCGCCGCTGACGGAGGCCAAGCGTTTTTCCGAGCATGCCGGTGGCGCACGAATATTCCTCAAGCGCGAAGACCTCAACCACACCGGCTCGCACAAGATCAATAACGTTCTCGGCCAAGCCCTGCTGACGAAGCGCATGGGCAAGACGCGAGTCATAGCCGAGACGGGAGCTGGTCAGCACGGCGTTGCAACTGCCACGGCCGCGGCACTCATGGGTTTGGATTGCGTCGTCTACATGGGCGAGGTCGACACAGAACGCCAGGCCCTCAATGTGGCACGCATGCGCTTACTCGGAGCCGAAGTCATCCCGGTGACCGCCGGTTCTCGCACGCTGAAAGACGCCATCAACGAAGCCATGCGTGACTGGGTAACGAACGTCGAGCACACGCACTACCTGCTCGGCACTGTCGCCGGCGCACACCCGTTCCCGGAGATGGTGCGGGACTTCCATCGCATCATCGGCATTGAAGCGCGTGAGCAGATCCTTGAAGCAACCGGTCAATTGCCGACGGCCATCGCAGCGTGCGTCGGCGGTGGCAGCAATGCCATCGGCATCTTCCACGCCTTCCTCGACGATGAGGACGTGCAGTTGTGGGGTTACGAGGCTGGCGGTGACGGCATCGAAACTGGCCGCCACTCGGCTTGCCTCACTGGCGGAGAA
>CAWATP010000010.1:0-41916 GCA_963784905.1 uncultured Actinomycetota bacterium
ACGTATCGCTGGCTTGTAGAACACATCATCGATCGTGGCTTGCTCGACAATGCGACCGGCGTACATCACGTTTACGCGATCGGACAGTTCAGCGACCACGCCGAGGTCGTGTGTGATGAGCACGATGGCCGTGTTGAAGTCGCGCTGCAAATCTCGCAGCAACTGCAGAATCTGCGATTGCACTGTCACATCGAGTGCCGTGGTGGGCTCATCAGCAATCAGCAACGCTGGATTGTTGATGAGCGCCATCGCGATCATCGCGCGCTGGCGCATACCGCCAGAGAACTGGTGGGGGTATTCCTTGGCTCGCTTGGCGGCACCAGGAATGCCGACAATGTCGAGCATTTCGGCAGCGCGCTTCATGCCGTCTGACTTCGAACCATTGTTGTGCAGACGCCACGCCTCGGAGAGCTGATCGCCGATCGTGTAGTACGGGTGCAGGGACGACATGGGATCTTGGAAGATCATCGCCATCTGCTTGCCCCGCAACTTGCGAACTTCAGCTTCGGAAGAGGCGATCACGTCGACTGGACCACTCTCAAGATTGAGAATGGCTTGACCCGTAATCTGCGCAACCTTGCGATTGTGCAAACCCATAACGGCCAAGGTCGAGACGGACTTGCCAGAACCTGACTCTCCGACAATGGCGAGGGTTTCTCCGCGCGACACCGTAAATGAAATCCCGGCATTGGCCTTCACCAATCCGTCATTCGTCGGGAAGTTGACGGTGAGATCTTTGACCTCAAGGAACGGAGTCGTCATGCCACACGCACCCGGGGATCAATGAAGGCGTACAGGACATCGACGATGAGGTTCATAATGACCACGAAACTCGCAGCCAGCAGCGTCGTCGCGACAATCGTGGGTAAGTCATAGTCGATGAGCACAGCTCGAATTGACAAACGTCCCAGCCCAGGCAGGTTGAAAATTTGCTCCGTGATGATGGCACCGCCCAGCAAGCCCGCGAAGTCGAGGCCCGCCATGGTGACGATCGGAGCCAATGCCGCGCGGAGTGTGTGCTTCCACAACACCACGCGATCGGATAGACCCTTCGATCGCGCCGTGCGGATGTAGTCCTCAGACGACGTCTCAATCACGCTCGAGCGAGTGAATCGCGTGTAGGTGGCCGCAGACGCAAGCGCAAGCACGAACCACGGCCACATAAAGGTCTTCATCCAACCCAAGGGGTTAGTGAACGGAGATTCCCACTTGCCAATATCGAGCGGGTTGGCGAGATTGAACTTCATCACAACGAACACCAGCAGGAGCAGGCCGGTGATGAAGGTCGGCAGCGAGGTGCCGACGAGCACGAAGAACGTGGCCAGGCGATCCGGAATGCGGTGCTTGTAACGAGCTGCAATAACGCCCAAGCTGACTCCGATGGTCATCCAGAGCACGAAAGCACCGAGCGCCAGGCTGAGGGTAACTGGGAAGGCTCCCTTGAGCAGATCCGTCACGCACTCGTGGCGGTTGAACGAATAGCCAAAGGCCGGCGCATCGCAATGGAAGGCTGCCTGACCTTGGCCGTAGTCACGTCCGACGAAGAAGCCCCGTACGAAGTTCCAGTATTGCTGGACCAAGGGAATGTCGAGTCCAAGGCGATGGCGGTTGGCCTCAATCACATCGGGGCGACAGGTCTTGCCGCACGTGAGCGCAGCGGGATCCATCGGTAACACCGAGAAGATCAGATACACGGACATACTCACCAGAATGAGAATCAACACCGTATACGCAATGCGCTTGGCGAGATACTTGGCCATCGCCGTCCTTCCGAAATGAGTTGGTATTGCAGGGCATTCGTTGGGGGGTGGCCGCGTGGCCACCCCCCAACGATGCGTTAGGTACTACTACTGCTTGACGTACATCGTGGGGAACAGGTAGTTACCCTGTGGCTCCCAGTAGTTCACGCCGCCGATACCCGAACCCCAAGAGAACTGGGTCTTCGAGAACACCGGACGGATGATCCAGTACTGGTCCATGACGTACTGCGAACCCTGCTTCCAGATGGCAGCCTGCTTCGCGCGGTTGGTCTCGTTGAGACCCTTCACCATGAGTGCCTTGAACGCCGGGTAGGCCGGATCGTCCCAGTTGAGGCTCAGGTTGAAGCCGCCTTCCTTGGTGAACAGCTCAGGAAGCACCGTCGAGGCGTTCGCCCAGTCAGCACCCCAGCCTGCAGCGGCGATGTCGTTTTCCTTCGTCGAGTCAAGAACGGTCGAGTAGTACTGACCGGACGGGATGAAGTTGAACTTCACAACGAGGCCTGCAGCCTTGAGGGCGTTGGTGATGAGCACCGAAGCCTTCTGGTTAGTTGCGGACTGCGCGATGTCATACACGATGCCGCGATCGGGATCCGTGGCACGGGCTGCAAGGTCAGCGCAAGCGCCACCCTTGGCCTTGGCTGCAGCAACGAGTGCCTTGGCCTTAGCAGGTGCGCCGTTGATGCTCCATGCCGGGTCGTGGATGTTGCCCGTGGTCTTCGCGTAGTCGGTACCAAGAACAGGCTTGACCGGGTTGTCACCGGGGTCGCCGTAGAACACCGAACCACCGGAGAGGTCGATGAGTGCCTGGGTATCAATTGCGAAGAAGACAGCCTGACGGATCTCGAGGCAGTTCATCTTCTTGACGTTCATCGCTGCGTAGCGCACGTAGGGGTCGTATACGTTGCTACGGCGGTTCTTGGTCGAGTCATCGGCGAAGAACTTGCGGATGTTCGTCGGCAGCATGCCACCGTCGAAGTTGATTGCGTTCGGGATCGAGTCCTGAAGGAAGATCTGGTCGCGAACTTCCTGGGCAACGCCAAAGCGAAGCTCAACCGTATCCGGGTAGGGCTTGCGGACGGTGTCAGAGGCTTGCTTCCACTTGGAGTTACGCACGAGCGTGAGTGCGTCACCGATCTTGTAGGAGGCAATCTTGTAGGGGCCCGAAGAGAACGGCTTCAGGTCGTACTTGTCGCCGGTGTCCTTGGACTTCTTCACAGGTGCGAACGCCGGGTAGGTAAGGGCGTAGTTGAAGTCAGCAACCGAGCGGCTGAGCTTGAACGTGATCGTGTTACCAACGCAGCTCACGGCCTTGTTGTACAGCGCCTGGCCAGTGCCCTTGTAGGGACCCTTGTAAGCGGAGCTGCCATCGGCATCCTTGGGAATGTCGAGCATCGACACCGCGTACTGCGGGCCGTCAGTGATGACGTCCTGCGCGAAGACGCGCGAAACACCGTACTTGACGTCTGCACAGGTGATGGCAGATCCATCCTGCCAGGTGGTACCCGGACGAAGTGTGAACTTCCAGGTCTTTGCGCTGTTGCTCGGGACGCCAGTGTTGGTGGCGAGGTCCGGGACCAGCGAGGCACCTGCTGCACCCGGAACCGGCTTGTACATAACCAGGTTGCGGAACAGGTAGGTGTTTACGAATGCAATATCGCGACCGGTGTAGACGCGAGCGGGATCAATGTGATCCAACTGGTCTGCAAAGGTAACGAACAGGAGCGTGCCGCCGGTCTTGTCAGCTGCGCTCACCGATGTGGTCGAAACAGCCATCATGCTGCCGGCGAGCAGTGCGCTCGCAGCGGTGGCAGCAAGGATGCGGCGACCCTTACGGGTGACGGACATAGGTCCTCCTTCTAATGTCCTTTCGAACGGGCGGCGCCCGCTGAATGCCGACCGTTTCGTGCGATCACCACAAGTGGCGGTCGTACAGCCCCGGTCGGCGGGGCCTCCCGCTTCATCTCGCATTTGCTGCAAGAGGTCCGCGGAAATCTTTGGTCAGCGATCGCCCTTGGGATCAAGCGCGTCGCGGATTGCGTCGCCCAGCACATTCAGGGCAAGGACGACGACGATGAGCATCACGGCTGGGATGAGCAGATAGATCGGCTCTTCTGACCAGTAGTTGATGCCATCGGCAAGCAGTAGACCCCAAGTGGTCGCAGGCGGCTGAACGCCGACACCGAGGTAGGAGAACGCCGCCTCGGCGGAGAGGTAACCCGGCAATGACAAACTGAGGAACACGATCACTGGGGACCACAGGTTCGGCATCAGTTCCTTGAAGACGATGCGCCTTGTGGAAGAACCCAAGGATTTGGCCGCCATCACAAAATCGCGTTCGCGCAGGGAAAGCACCTGTGAACGGATGAGACGGGTGAAGCCCGGCCAACCGAAGAAGGTGAACAGGATGAGCAGCACCAACAGGCGGGCTCCGTTCTCCTTCCCAATGCCCGAAGAATCGCCAATCGCCTTGACCAACGGCCAGCTCTCCACACGCTGTGTCATGGGCAGGCTGAGCGCCACGATCATGAACGTCAGGGGGAAAGCCAGCAGGAAGTCAGAGAAACGGCCAACCGTGGCGTCGACCCAACCGCGGAAATAGCCGACGAAGATGCCAATAACGAGGCCAAGGCCAATCGTGGAGACACTGGCAACCAGAGCGAACGTGAACGAGATACGGCTGCCGTAAAGCAGCATGGCGAGCACATCTCGACCCGCGCCAGGCTCAACGCCCAGTGGATGAGCTGCAGAGATCGCCATCGTGCCCTTCGGCATGCCGAACTCGTTGAGTTGGTCGCCGTAGGTCGAGGTGGGGTCCAGATTCAAAATTCCACAAATGACGGGCGCAAGGAACGCGGCCACGATAAAGAACCCGGCAACTGCGGCCGCAATGATGCCGGTTTTGTTGTGCTTGAATCGAATCCATGCCAGTTGCTTGGGGCTACGAGACACCAAATCCTGCGTTGGGGCCTCGGGTGCAGCCTCAGCTGTAGACACGCTGGCTCCTTCTCGCTCGGACATCATCGTTCGATCAGACAAATGTCTGAATTGCGTGAGGGCAAACCTATGCCTGTCTCGAAGGGTGAGCAATTCGCAAAAGACCCATTCCGACAAGTGTTACTGATTAGTTGTCAGGTTCAAGAGATGAACGGACTGCGGAAACAGTCGGGTAACAGTCGGGAAACCTTTGCTGCTATGTCACGGAGGGCAGGACCTTAGACCCGCACTCGTTCACCGGGCTTGGGCACAACCGCGCAAACGTCGAGTTCGGCTCGCACTCGCTCGGCGAACACCGTGGACGAGCCGAGCTCGCCGTGGACGACAAAGACGCTCGGCGGCACCTGCCCCGCAGACTTCAGCCAGGCCATCAATTCGTCGGCATCACCGTGGACTGAGAACACCGGCACATCAACAATCTCTGCCCGCACCTTGACATATGCGCCGTGAATCTTGATCTGCTGCGCCCCTTCAGCGAGGGCACGGCCATGAGTGCCGAGGGCCTGGAAGCCCACCAAGATGACCGTGTTGCGAGCATTTGGGAGCAGCGCCTTGAGATGATGCACAACGCGCCCGCCTGCCGCCATACCCGAAGCAGATACGAGGATCTTGGGGCCGCCACGATCAAGCGCCATGGACTCTTGCGGCGTATGTGCTTCATGCAGGTTCGGCAGATCTAGGGACGCGGTTCCAGCAGCGAGGATATCGGAGCGGAACTCTGGCTCGCCCGCTTCAATGGCAGTTCGGTAGACCTCAAGGGTCGCCAGCGCCATCGGACTGTCGACGAAAATCGGAACCTTGGGAATGCGCTGCTGGTCCTGCAAATCTTTGAGCGCCTTCAGCAGCACTTCGGTTCGATCCACTGCGAAGGCCGGGATGACGACCGTGCCACCACGTTGGATAGTGCGGCTGATCGACGATGCAAGTTCCTCCATGCCATCCAACAAATCGTCATGGACCCGGTCACCATAGGTGGACTCAATGACCACGGCATCCGCATCTGCTGGGGCATGCGGACCGACCAGGAGAGGATGCGACGGTCTCCCGAGATCCCCGCTGAAGACGACGGTCCTCGGACGCTCTCCACTTTCTCGAAGTCGCAGCACGGAGGATCCGAGGATGTGGCCACTCGGTTCGAACTCGGCAAAGACACCTGCAAATATCTCGATCTCCGAGAGGTACGGCATGGGCCGCAACAATTCGATCGCCCGCTCGGCATCGCCAGCGTCGTAGAGCGGTTGCGGATTGACATGGCGCGAGAAGCCTTTGCGCCTGGCCCACTCGGCATCCTCCACCTGCAGATGTGCGCTATCCCGAAGCACGATGGCAGCGAGTTTTGAAGTTGCACCGGTGCAGTACACCGGACCGGCGAACCCTTCACGGACCAGAGCGGGCAGGTAACCACAGTGGTCTAAGTGCGCGTGCGTCAGCAGTACTGCATCAATGTCAGCGGGATTGACGGGGAATAGCTCCCAGTTGCGCGCCTTGTCTTCGCTGGCGCCTTGGAACAGCCCGCAATCGACGAGGACGCGCTGCTGGTCGAATTCAACGAGAGTCTTGGAGCCGGTAACTGTGCCGGCGCCGCCGATGAAGGTGAGGAACATGTCTCCGTTGTAGCACCGTCCACAGCGCAGCGACAGTGCTTGTGGCCTTTTAGATTCGACGCTACGAGCGCTGCCGAAGCCACTCGGCTGCTGCGGCGACGAAGCGAATGTCTGCCTCGGGATCCCCCACGGTCACTCGAACGCCTTCGGTTCCGTACGGTCGCACTGCCAAACCCCGCTCATCGCAGAACACTGCGAACGCCGGCGTCAACTCGGACAGACGTAGCCACACGAAATTTGCTTGACTCTCCGGAAGCATCCAGCCTTGCTGACGCAGCGCCTCAGTGACCCAGGTTCTTGCGGTGGTGATCTGCTCGACGCGCTGCAGCAACTCCTCCTCGACCGCGAGCGCAGCCACCGCAGCGGCCTGCGCAACACCGCTCACACCGAAAGGGACAGCGCATGCCCGCAACGCCTCCGCCAGTTCGCGCGGCGCGATGGCGTAACCCACGCGTAGTCCGGCCAATCCATATGCCTTAGAGAAGGTCCGGAGTACTGCCACATTCGGATACCTATGCAGCAGATCGAGTCCGTCAGGCAGTGATGCATCGTCCACGAATTCGGCGTATGCCTCGTCAATCACAACGACGATGTCTGATGGAACTGTTGCGAGGAATGCTTCCAACTCGGCATTCGTCGCACCCACGCCCGTTGGGTTATTCGGCTGGCAGACCAGGATGAGTCGAGTGCGTGAAGTTATCGCGGCAGCCATCGCGACAAGATCGTGTGACTCGTCTTCGCGCAACGGCACGCGCACTGCAGTCGCACCGTTCACCGCCGCAACAATCGGATAGGCCTCGAAGGAACGCCAAGCAAAGATCACCTCGTCACCCTGATCACAGGTTGCCTGCACAAACTGCTGAAGCAGACCAACTGAACCAACGCCCGTAGCGATCTGATCTACGTCAACTCCGAATCGATCAGCGAGCGCAGCATGCAGTTCAACAACCGCCATATCGGGATAGCGGTTCATCTGTTCGACAGCGCGCATCGCAGCCTTGACGATCGAAGGCAATGGCGCATACGGATTCTCATTGCTCGAGATCTTGTACGTGCGAACGCCAGCACGTTGCACCGGAGGACGACCCGGCACGTACTTGGGCAATCCAGCCAACGACGAACGCAACTTCACCGGAACCTCCATCAACATCGTTGCCTCGAAGGGTAACGCCGCTGCAGCCACTGTGCCGGTCTGATTGCGATCCGCACCGGACTCCGCCTGCACATGCCGGACATGCCGAAGGGGCACCACCTTGGTGGTGCCCCTTCGAACCAATCGATCAGTACTTGACCTCTGCTGGCAGCCAGTCAGGATCAGCCTGGAAGCCCAGGCCGTTGGTGACGCGCACGGCTTCAAGCTCGGCCATGCCGACCTTGTCACCGCGAGTGAGCCACGTGTTGAGCGTCGGAACCAGCGCCATGTGTTGCGCACCGGTCAGGCTTGATGATCCGCCACAGTGACCGATGCCACTGGTGCGATTCGCTGCCGTTGCTGCGGCGTTACCGAGCACCGTCCAACCATCCGCAGGCGATGCGGCATACACACCGACGGCCAACGGCATCTTGTTCTTCTTCGTCACTGCTGTCGGCGTTGCCAACGTGGTGTCGACATAGCGTGCCGCCTGGCCGGCCTGCGTGATGTTGTCGACCTCGTAGCCCACGAGCACAGTGGGCACCCTGGCCACACCGGTGTACTCAGGGAAGGTCGCCTTCATTGCTGTAACAGCCGCGGGGTTAGCCGCGTACCGGTACGTCGCATTGCCCTTGGACGCATCAAGCGCACCAAGCATCTGGTCAACGACGTTGGTACCGCCGAGGTTGAGGAAGGTCTCGTACTGGGCGCGCTGCTCATCGCTGAGCAGATCCGTGTACGACGTGTTGACGTTGTCAGTGAAGTTGGCGCTACCGGTAGCAAGACTTCCTGCCACGCGGATACGCGACTCGACATCGAAGCGAAGCAGCGTCGCCATCAATGCAGCTGCACCGATGTTCTCCGCCATTGCCGCACTCGTGTTGAGTTGCGATGCCAGCAGGGGACCACCGGTCGTGATGCCGTCGTAATTGGCCGATGCCTCCGGGAGCCCGGCAATGAGGCCAGCCATGAGTACGACGTTACGAGCCAGCAACTTGGTTGATGTCACGGTGTTGGCATCCGCCTTGATCGCACCCAGGAAACCGAGCACCTTGTTCAAGTCGCCGTATGCCTCACCGAGGCCCGCTGGGCCGGCCGAGTAGGTGAGTTTGAGGTCAAGCCCGCCCAGCACCTTCAGTACGTACAGCGCATCGAGCGCCTGCTGGAAGGCGATTTGGGTTGACGGCGGCACACTGCACATTGAGTAGATACCGCTGACGCCCTTCGTGGTCTCCGCGAGCTTCAGCGCAGGCATGGTGCCCATGCTTTCAGCCCACACCACAACGCGCTTGAGGTGGTAGACGTAGCCACTGCGCAACTTTGCAACCAACGCTTGACCGGCCGCGTATGCCTCTGCCGTCGCCCAGCCCTGGTTGACGCCGTAGCCGAGCCCGGCCACACCAAAGCCCTTGGCCATCATGGCCTTGGCCAATGCGTCTCCGCCGGGTGCCAACTCCGCCTTGCCATTGGCGATCCACGCTGGGCCGAGGCCAGGCACATCAACCGACGAATACGACGGATCGTTGCTGTAATCGATACCCGCAGCTTTGAGCCCCTTGACAATTGGCGTGTTCTTGCCGAAACGAATGCCGTGGAAGAACACCAGTACCGTGCCATTGAAATCATCGGGCAGCAGAAGGCGGTACTTGCCGAGGCCATTGCCGAGATCGCCACTGCACTGCTCGGAGTTCTCACCCGGGTAGCAAATGTTTTCCTTTTCACCAGCGCTCGCTGGCACCGCGGTAATCGCGCCGGACAGCGCCAGAGCACCGACTGCGACGGCGGATACGACACGTGTACGAAGTTTCATAGACGACCTCACGGGATCAACTTGGCCGGCGCTGCCGGACGGACAAAGGAAGTGAGGACAACGGCACCGGAGCCGGAGTCGGTCTCGTAAACGCCTGCGGAGACACGCTTCTGCACCATCGATGCGTCATAGCGCCCAATGAAGAAGCCCGTGTATCCCTGGTGTGTATCACCTTTGAAGGGAACGAAGGCGGCCGTCTTGAACGTGGCTGCCTTGGTCATGGCCTTAAGTAGACCAGCGCGGGTGAGCTTCTTGCCCGCTGCCTTGATGGCCTGCGCCACCAAATATGCGTTGTTCACACCGGCGATCGTGTAGGACGTTACCGGCACCTTGGCTGCACTAAGGATCTTGGTGATGAGCGAGATGTAGCCGTCGCTCGTTTCCTCCGCCGCAGGCATGACGTTGGGCGAGTAGACGCCGGTCAGCAGGGCCTTCGGAACGCCGAGATCATCAAGCGTTTTCTTGTCGGCGCCAACCGACGATGCAATCCACTCGGGGTTGAAGCCCAGCGCCTTGGCTGTGCCAATTGCGCCTGCAGTCGCGGCGGTAACGCCGAACACCACAACAAGCTCGCACTTGCTAGCGGCGAAACTGGCAATCTGCGCCTTCACACCAGACGAGGACAGCAATGCTGCGTTGTATCCGAGTGATGCTGCGAAGGTCATTCCCGAAGTGGCGAAGCCCTTCTTAGCGTCGCGACCAAAGTCGTCGTCCTGGTACAGCAGGCATGCCTTCTTCGACTTCAGAGCCGGGGTATCGGCGATGAAGGTTGAAATGATCTTCGATTCAACGATGTAGGAGGGCAGTCCCGGCCACGTCTTGGGGTACTTCGCGGCATTGCCAAAGCCGCTGAAGCCCGAAAGCACCATGAGGTCCGGCACGCCACGACGGTTGAGATCCTTAACGACAGTGGAGTGCGTGGCGGTACCGAGGCCACTCACGATGGCAAAGACTTTGTCCTGGAGCAGCAGCGATGAGACCACGCGCTTGGTCTGGGCCGGGTCGTACTTATCGTCTTTGACGATGAAGTTGACGCTGCGACCGTTGATACCACCGTTGGCGTTGACGTAGTCGAAGTAGGCCTGGATGGCCGGACCGACGTCCTTGTAGCCAGGCGACGCGGGACCGGTGAGCGGCAAATGCGCACCCAGCGTGATGGTCTTGGCAGTTACGCCGGTCTCGGCGGGGATGCGCACGACACCCGAAGCTGGCGCAGCCAGCCCCACCACCAAGGCCGTGGCGCTGAGCGCCACCAACGGACGGGAAACGGACAGTCTCAAGGCGAACCTCCCGGTTGCTCTGAAGCAAGGACAGACGACCGAACCTGCTCGGCCCGATTGTTGTTGTGGAACCTAAGTGTTTACCTGCCGGTAACGTAGGTGTCAACGGCGACGGGGCCGCGAAATGTTGGCAAGGCCACCGGGCGCGAGTCCAACGGTCAGAAGCAGAAGCCCGCCGTACACCAGCCCCGGCAGATTCAGGCCAATGCGATCGGGTAGTTCTTGGTCAGTCACCCAGTTGCTGATGAGTTCGGGGAGCAAGGCCAACATGGCGGCGCCCAGGAATGCACCAAGGAGACGTTGCCGGCCGCCCACAACAGTGCCGACCAAAAGCGACAACGACAGGCCGATGCCAAAAGCGCCTGGAGCAGCAAGGCCCAGAATCTGGGTGAGCACCGCCCCCGACAGCGCAGCGCAGCCAGCAGAAACGGCGAAGGCGGCGATCTTGGTCGCTGCTGTATTGATGCCAGCCAACGCTGCGGCAGGTTCATGGTCGCGAGTAGCCCGGACGCTGCGACCAAAGGGTGCAGCGATCAACCATGCCACGACGGCAAACACAAGTACCGCCGTTGCACCGGCGATCCAGGCTTGCCAGCGCTCCATGGGAAAGTCCATGCCGTAACTCTCCGGCGGGTAAGGGCCGTCCAGGAGGAGCCCGGAATCACCACCAAGCAGATCGGGGAAACGGTTTGCTAATGCAGGAAGTCCGACCGAGAGTCCCAGCGTCAGACCGGCGAGGTACGGACCACTCAACCGCGCGGCAACGAAACCAACCAGGGCTCCGAAGAACAACCCCATGACACCGGCGATGACCATTGCTAGCGGAATCGAGTACCCATGCATAAAGGCGAGGGCAAACGCGTAGCCACCAACCGCCATAAATGCGCCATTGCCCAGCGACACCTGACCGCTATGGCCGACCAGCAACACCATTCCGGACAGGGCAATGGCGTACATCGCCAAGTATGCGAGGCGGAGATTCCACAGTGCGTCGACGCGGTCGTTGATCATCACCCAAGCAACGCCAACCACCGCCATTCCGATGATCCAGGCCAATGTGCGTAACCAGTAGTCGTGGCGCAGTCGCTGCATCAGACCCTCCGCACGGTGCGGGAGCCGAAGAGCCCGGCCGGTTGCACGATCAGCGTGATGACGAGCACCACGAGCGCCGCAATGGGTGCGTTGGCGGCGTCGCTGTAGTTCGTGACCACGGCAAGCAGGAGACCTGTTGTAATGCCACCAAACATGGCACCTGCCGGAGAGTCAAGTCCGCCCACGACTGCCGCCGTGAACGCAAACACAATCACGATGTCGAAGGAGTTCGGCGACAGGAAGGACAACGGAGCGATCAGCACGCCGCCCAATCCGCCGATACCACCGGCAACAGCCCAGCCGAGCAAGAGCATGCGGCCAGTGCGCACTCCACTGATGCGCGCGACTTCACCGTTGAAAGCGGCCGCTCGCATTGCCAAGCCCAGCCGTGTGCGCTGCATGAACAGCGTCAGACCTACGGCGAGTGTGCCGGCGATGATGAGCACCAGAATGTCGTACTTGCTGAGGAGCAGCGTCGTATCGCCGATGCGCAGACCATCGGTTGACACGGGCGCAGGGAAGGAACGAATGTCGCCGCCCCAGATCATGGCTGCTGCTGCCTGTAGAACCGCGAGCAGACCCAACGACGCGATCAGTGCACCACTCTCGCCCTCACTGCGCAGCGCACCTTGCACAACGAGGTAGGCCAGCGCGCCGATTCCAAAACCCGCTGCTGAGGCCACCACCATCGCGAGCGGCCAATTGCCGGTGGATGTCGAGATGGAGAGCGCGATGAACGCCGACACCATCGCCTGACCAGCTTGGGCGAAATTCACAGCTCGGCTTGACCGCCACACGAATACAACGGCTAAGGCAATCAGCCCATACACAATGCCGCTACTCAAACCGGAGAGCAGCGTGTTAATCAGCTGCATCAGCCCACCCCCAAGTAGGCATGAAGGAGGCGAGAATCCGAGGCCAACTCGGCCGCAGGGCCCTCTGCCACAACCTTGCCTAGTGACAGCACATGACCGTGATCTGCTATGCGGAGCGCAGTCGCAGCGTTCTGCTCCACCAACAGAATCCGCATGGAGGTCTGCTGCGCCAATTCGGAAACCAACTGCAAAATCTGGGCCACCACTAGCGGTGCCAAGCCGAGGCTGGGTTCATCTAGCAGCAGCGCACGCGGCTCTGTCATCAGGGCTCGAGCGATGGCCAACTGTTGGCGCTCACCGCCGCTCAGCACATCCGCGCGTTGCTTACGTCGCGCTGCCAGAGCAGGGAATAGATCGAACATCTCGTCGGCACGCTTACGACTTTGTGCCCGAGTGCGAGTGACGCCGCCGAGTTCGAGATTCTCCGCAATTGTCAGCTCGGGAATCGTGGCGCGACCTTCCGGAACGAACGCTAAACCCGCACGTACACGTTCGCTGGGAGGTAACTCGCCGAGGTCCGTACCTTCCAGAAGGACACGACCAGATGCAAGTCGCACAAGCCCTGCGCATGCGCGAAGAAGCGTTGATTTGCCCGCGCCGTTTGCGCCGACAACTGTGGTCACGCGCCCTGGTTCTGCGTTCAGAGAAATGCCATCACAGGCGTACATCGCGCCGTAGCGGACCGACACCTGTTCGAGTTGCAGCGTCATCAGCTTTCAACTCCCAAATAGGCGGTGCGCACGGCTGCGTCTTGTTGAATCGCGGCAGGTCCGCCTTCAGCAATGATGCGCCCGGCGTCCAGCACATAAATGTGGTCGCAAACAGACATGACGAAATCCATGTGGTGTTCGACAACCAGCACACTGCACTTCGGGGTTAATTCACGTACCAACACCGCCAGCGCTTCAATATCCGCTTGGGCAATGCCGCCAGCGGGTTCGTCGAGCAGAACGAGCTCGGGCGCATTAATGAGTGCTCGCGCCAAGGCAACGCGTTTGCGCACTGGGTAGGGCAGATCCGCAGGCAAACGCGCTGCAACATCCGCGATACCCAACTGATCGAGCAACGCCAGTGCTCGGGCATTGATGTCCTGCCCGCGATGCAGTGCGCGGCGAGACGAATCAAGTCCAAAGCCCGTAGTCGAGTGTGCTCCTAAAGCGACGTTGTCCAGCACGGTCAGCGAGTCGAACATGCCGACGCCCTGCAGCGTTCTGGCGATACCCAACCCTGACAACTGGTGCGGGCGCATGCGACGCACTCGTCCACGCCATTCCACCGACCCGGCGGTCGAAGGCACGAAGCCGCTAATCACATTAAAGAGGGTTGTCTTTCCAGCTCCATTGGGACCAATGAGTCCGACGATCTGACCCTCGGGGACGGTGAGCGAGACATCGTCAAGGATCTGCAATCCACCAAGGTGCACGGAGACACCTGATACGCGCAGCACTGACATGAGCCGCACGGTACTTGGTCGCCTCAGTTGCCGGAAGCAACGCGCGCAGCAAAACCGGCAGGTGGCGCTACGAAGACGCCGAACTACTGCGTAACCAATACCCGCAGTGTTAGTGGAAGAAGCTGAGCACAACGCCCATAAGCGCGAAGCCCGCGATATCTGCACCTACTTCGATGATCCACACCTTCAGGCCCTGGCCCGAGAAGATGCGGTGTCCCAGGGCAGGAGCTGCTGCAAGGCCAATACCCGCACCGAGACCGGTGAGCAGTCCAGAGATGATGGAGACGTCATGGCCATACAGCGCGGCGACGGCCTGCACCAACCAGTCCATTGTGAAGGCTTGGACGAATAGCGCGATGGTGACTAGCGTGAACGATGGTGCCATGTTGGATTCGGCGCCTCGCTCGATATTCGCCTGAGGGTCCTGGCCGAGCGCCTTCGTCCACGCTGGGTACAGCCCCTTTGGGCTGAAGTAGGTCATATTCATGGCGAAGACCACGATGAACGAGATGATGATGCCGAGCCATGCGATAGTCACGTCGTTAGTCATGTATGGACGCTAACGCACCCCATCCTGCGCTTCACTGTCGAAACCGTTCACAACACGCCGCTGAATCGAACGCTTTCGACAGTGAAGCGGCATCAACTGTGGGCTCGCGCTTGGATAAAGGCGGCCACAGCGGCCTTGACGTCAGCTGCGGAATGTGCGGCGGAGATCTGCGTGCGTATGCGCGCACTACCCATCGGAACAACCGGATAGGAGAAGGCGACCGCGTGCACGCCGTTGTCGTGTAGGCGAGCCGCGAACGAGGTTGCCGCAACGGCGTCGCCGAACATCACTGGCACGATCGGGGTCTCTCCTGGCAAGAGATCAAAGCCTGCGTCGGTCATTAAGGAGCGGAAGAGCGCAGTGCTGGCTCGCAATTGATCCCGCAGGGCATCCGATGTCCGCAGCAGGCCCAGGACTGCACGCGTTGCCTGCACCACCGACGGAGGCACGCTGTTGCTAAAGAGGTAGGGACGCGCGCGCTGGCGCAGCAAGTCAACAACTTCCTGGCGACCCGAGATATAGCCCCCGCTCGCGCCACCGAGCGCCTTACCCATCGTTCCGCTCATGATGTCCACGCGAGCGCCGACGCCGGTAAGTTCTGGTGTGCCGCGTCCATGTGCACCGAGATGACCAACCGCGTGTGAGTCGTCAACCATCACGAGCGCGTCGTACCGCTCCGCAAGGTCGCAGATTTCCGGGAGTCGGGCGATGTAGCCGTCCATCGAAAAGACGCCGTCGGTGACGATAAGACGGCGACGTGCTGTTTGCGCATCCTGCAAACACCGCTCCAGTTCCGCCATGTCGGAGTTGGCATATCGAAAACGCTTCGCCTTACACAGCCGAATACCGTCGATGATCGATGCGTGATTCAAAGCATCGGAGATGACAGCGTCTTCGTCGTTCAGCAACGCCTCAAAAACTCCGCCATTTGCGTCAAAGCATGAGCCGAAAAGGATGGTCGCTTCAGTGCCGAGGAACTGTGAGATCTCCGCTTCGAGGGCTTGGTGAATGTCTTGGGTGCCGCATATGAAACGAACGGACGCTGTGCCAAAGCCGTATGTATCAAGCGCTTCGTGCGCCGCGGCGACGACAGTGGGATGGTTGGCAAGCCCCAGGTAGTTATTTGCGCACATGTTGATGAGGTCGTGGCCATCGATAGTGATGTGTGCGCCTTGCGCAGACTCGATCGCGCCTTCCTGCTTCCACAAACCCGCGTCTCGGATAGCCGCGAGATCCTGCTGCAGACCCGACTGCCAATTCGCGTACGTCACCATTCCATCCAATCCATGATGACCTTGCCAGCCTGCCCACTGCGCGCAGTGGCGAAGGCCTCCCGGAAGTCAGCGGCCGCAAAGCGGTGGGAGATGACCGGCGAAATGTCGAGTCCGGACTGCAACATCACCGACATCGCGTACCAGGTCTCGTACATCTCACGGCCATAGATGCCCTTAATCGTGATCATGCTGGTGATGACGTGATTCCAGTCCATACGTGTTGGCTCGGCATACAAGCCGAGCAGCGCGATTCGCCCGCCGTGCGACATATTCGCCAGCATGCCGTCAAGCGCCGCGGGGTGACCCGACATTTCCAAGCCGATATCAAAGCCTTCTGTCATTCCGAGCTCGCGTTGCACATCAACAAGTTGCACCTGGCTGGTGTTGATGGCGCTCGTCACTCCCATCGCACGAGCCAGATCGAGGCGATGCGGATTGATATCGGTGATGACGACATGGCGCGCGCCAGCATGACGAACAATTGCCGCCGCCATCAATCCGATGGGGCCGGCACCGGTGATGAGTACGTCTTCACCCAGCGTTGGGAAGCTCAAGGCAGTGTGCGTGGCATTGCCAAACGGATCAAAGATGGCGGCCACATCCAGGTCAATGCCCTCGTGGTGCGCCCAGACATTGGTCATGGGCAAGGCAATGTATTCAGCAAACGATCCCGCTCGATCAACGCCGACTCCCGCGGTGTGCGCGCACAGGTGACGCCGACCGGCCATGCAATTTCGGCAGCGGCCACAGACCAAGTGCCCTTCGCCGCTAACAATCTGACCAGCGTGGAAGTCGTTGACATTGCTTCCAACTTCGACCACCTCGCCCACGAACTCGTGACCGATGACGAGTTGTGGCTTGATGTGCTCCTGCGCCCATGCATCCCAAGTATCAATGTGCAGATCGGTGCCACAGATGCCCGTGCGAAGCACCTTGATAAGCACATCGTTAATGCCAATGGTCGGCTCAGGGACCTCGATCAATTCGAGACCAGGTCCGGCCTTAGTCTTTGCCAGCGCGCGCATTCAGCACCCTCTTCGTCGGATACTGCACACTACGCCCAGCAAGCTCGGGTGTGCGTCACTCCGACATGTGTTCGCGCTTCGCGCTCAACTGTCTGTCGTTCGTAAGACCTCGAGCAAGCTCGGGTGTGCGTCACTCCGACATGTGTTCGCGCTTCGCGCTCAACTGTCTGTCGTTCGTAAGACCTCGAGCAAGCTCGGGTCTTCCTCACTCCGACATGTGCATGTGCCAGGCGCGGACGCCGCCAACGATTCCCGCGCTGTTCGGCACAATCACCACGTCGTCTCCCATGCGGCGCTGATGCTCTGGCGAGATAAGCCGCGAATTTCCGCCGCCGAGGTAGAGGCGGTCCCACAAGAACACAGGACGCAGTCCTTCGACCATGCGCAGGATGCGGCGAGACCAGAAGAGATCACCAACTCGACGATGCGCTTCCTCACCGATCCACTCGTCGTAGGTCGTAGCCCCTCGCACAGGCGCATGAGAAAGCTCGATATGCGGCGCGAGTATGCCGCCATCGAACATCGCACAACCCAGACCCGTTCCGAGCGTGAGCACGAGCTCTAGCCCAGCGCCCGTCACAACGCCGGCGCCGTGCACCTCTGCGTCGTTGAGTACAAGCGCGGGTATGCCGGTGGCGTTCTGGAGCCCAGTACGCACGTCGTAGCCGGTCCACTCAGCATGCAGCGCAGGATCGCGGCGAGTGAACGGTCCGCGCACGTTTATGTAATGCGGCGTGTGGATGACCACGCCGTGTCGAATCATTCCGGGCATGCCGACTGTCATGCGATCGGCCTTCGGCAACTGCGTTGCTATGCCTTGCAAGGTTTCGACAAACCGCTCCGGGGACAGGGGGTAGGGCGTTTCGATGCGCACCTGATGCGCTCGCATAGTGCCGCTTTCGTCAAGCACCGACGCCTTGATGAATGAACCGCCGCAGTCGATGGAGAGAGTGATCACGGGTCAAGCCTAATTCGCGTCGTACATGGGAAGGCGCGGATCGATCGCCTGCGTCTCCCACGTTTGCCGAACCCAACCGTGCGCGGGGTCATCGCATATCCGCCAGGCCCGCTCAAGGCCTGGACCGGCCATGACATTCAGGTAATAAAGATCGTAACCAGGCACCGCGATCGACGGTCCATGCCACCCATGGGGTATCAGCACGGCGTCGCCGGAATGCACCTCTTCCAACACATCGATCGGCCGCTGTGGATCTGTGCTGTACACGCGCTGGAATGCCATGCCTGGACCAACCGGACCAGAAGCAATCTCGTAGTAGTAGATCTCCTCTAAGGAGGTCTCGCCGTCCCGCTCTTGATCGTGTTTGTGTGGCGGATAGGACGACCAGTTGCCGCCAGGTGTGAGCACCTCACACGCGATCAGGCGATCAGCAGCGAAGACCCCTGGGGTGCAGAAGTTGTTGACCTGTCGTGAGCACGATCCGGCGCCTCGCAACTCCACAGGTATGGCGACCGCAGCTTGGTAGCGCGTCGGAAAAGTTTGTAGCGCTCGGGCGTAGGGGAAGGCAAAGCGCCCGCCAGCCGAGCTTGTGACGACTGCATTTGCGCCCAGGCCAACGTAGACGAAATCAGTGACGCCTGCGAAAACACTCTCGCGACCAACGAGCGAAAACTCGATATCAGCCACCCGCACAATTGCAGCACCTGAAAGGGGAAGCACGATGAACTCAACGCCGTCTGCCGCAAAAGTGGTGGACTCGCCAGGGGCAAGGTCAACGACGCGAAGCCCCGACCAGCCCCAACCTGCGTTGTCCGGCGTGATATCGGTGACGAGCCCGAGACCAGCAGGCCGGCAATAGTTGCTCACGCTGTTACTCCGAATCACTTGGTACTCGACCGAGCGGCGCCAATTGTTGTTGTACTTCACTGAGCGTTGGCATCGCGTTAGCGCACTCGAGGCGTGCAGCCACCAGCGCACCCGCAGCACCTGCAAAACGAAGCGTCTGCTCAAGGGGCCAGTTCTGCAAGAGGCCATGACACACGGCACCACCGAAAGCATCGCCCGCGCCAAGGCCATTGACGGTGTCGACCCGCATCGCAGGAACCATCACGGACTCTTCGCGAGTCATGGCCAGCGCCCCCAGCGGCCCCTGCTTCACGATTGCCAATTCCACCCCAGCATCGAGCAAGGCCTTTGCCGCGGCCACTGGATTTGTCTCCCCTGTGGCCAGCGCGCATTCCTCCACATTGCCGACCGCAACGGAGACGCGGGATAAAGCACGTTGCATTTCACGCGCGGCGTCACTGCGAGATCTCCAAAAACGCGAACGGAAATCGAGGTCGAGAACGGTGTTCAAAGATCGGCCACGAGCCCGCCACGCTGCGTGATGCGCCTCTCTGCTCGGTTCCTCCGCGAGACCAGTCACCGTGCTCCAGTACACACCCGCCTGCGTGATTGCTGCGAGATCAAGTTCATCTGCGCTGATCTGAAAGTAGGGCACATCTTCTGACTGGTAGAAGTACAGCGGAAAATCGTCGGGCGGAAACACCTCGCAAAAGGTGACGGGTGTCTGCATGCCAGGGACTGAATCCACATATTGAGGGTCTACTGAGAACCTTGCCAATTCGTCACGCACGAAACGGCCGAACGGATCTGCTCCTGTGCGGGTGATGATGGCAGTGCGGTTGCCGAGACGGCTAGCGGCCACGGCAACATTCGTTGCGGATCCACCAAGAAACTTCCCGAACGTCTCCACGACATCGAGCCCGACGCCGGTCTGGAGCGGATAGATGTCAATACTGACCCGGCCGATACAGATCACTTCAAACGCCTGAGTCACGCCTGCGAGTCTGCCTGTCAGCCGCGAGACGTGTCAATGAATTCAGGCTTTTGTGAATACATATGTGCAAGCGCACTTTCACGATACATTTGCCCCATGGCGCGAACCTTCAGCTTGAACCGTCACAGCCCCGTTCCGCTGTACTTCCAGCTTTCCCAGGAACTTGAACGAGCGATCCGGGATGGCGAGGTGAAGCCCGGAGAGCACATCGAGACGGAAGTCGAACTCGCTGCGCGGCTGGGGCTCAGCCGACCCACGGTCCGACAAGCCATACAAGAGTTGGTCAACAAAGGGCTACTGGTTCGTCGTCGTGGCGTCGGTACGCAAGTTGTGCATGCGCAGATGAAGCGCGCTGTAGAACTCACCAGCCTGTTTGACGACCTGAGTGACGCGCAGCACTCGCCAACGACAAGAGTGCTTTCTCTGAGTATCAAGCCAGCCGATGAGCAATTGGCTGAATCACTACGCATCGAACAAGGGGCGCGAGTTCTGCACATTCGCCGACTTCGACTCATGGACGGCTCACCTCTGGCCAGCATGCGCAATTGGATTCCGGCTGACCTGCTCACCACCTCAAGGGATGAGTTGGAATCGACTGGACTCTACGAATTGATGCGTCGTCAGGGTCTCAGTATTCGCGTTGCCACACAGCGCATCGGTGCAACGACTGCTGGAGCGGCCGACGCCCGTCTGCTCGAAGTCAAGGCTGGTGCACCACTCCTCGTGATGGAGCGAACTGCCTTTGATGATGGTGGACGCGTTGTCGAAACCTCGTCGCATAAGTACCGCGCAGATACGTATTCCTTCGAGACCACATTGGTTGCGCGCTAACGCCTGACAACGTTGAGGGTCGGCTGGGGAAATGCAACCGACCCTCAACGTTCGCCCGAATCAGAGATCCGGATTGGGCAACGTCACGTCACGCACAAACTGTTCCAGCTCTGAATTCGCCTGCAGGAACTGGCGCAGTGTGCGTGCTGTGGCGCCATAGGTGTTGAACTCCGTGGGCGTCAGTCCGTCAATGTCGTAGGCCTTATCGAACTCTGGACCGATGCGACGCAACTCAGTCAAAATGCGCGCATCTACTGGGATATGCATCCGCGCTTCACCCGCGAGACCGGATGCATTCGCTTTCTCCTGCCATCCGAAAGGCGGAGAAATGACAACATCGCCGCCGATGAACTCGCTCCAGTGGTGATGGTTGCGAAATGCCGCCGAAAGCAGCCGGGTGCGGAAGCCGCGCTCCTGATAGATCTCGTACGCGCGCTTGAGGGCAGCCACTCCGGCCCAGTCGCACACAGCGGGATCAATGTCGAGTCCATCCCGCGTGATGACTTGCTTCAGCCAGTCATCTGTGCGACCCACCATGATCGTGCAGACGTGACCCATGCCGCTGATGTCGAGGTCCGCAGCTTCACGCCGGTCCAGGCCTCGCTCGATTGCTTCTGCCACGGCAACAGCCTGTGCCACCGTGAAAGACACTGTTGCATTGATATTGACACCGCGATACACAGCGTCCTCGATGGCGACAACGCCTGCCTCTGTTACCGGAATCTTGACGATGATGTTCTTCGCCAAGTGCGAGAACTCAACTGCTTGATCGGCCAGTCGCTGAGCATCGCGGTAGAAACGGGGATCTGTTTGAATCGAAAGTCGCCCATTGCGGCCCTCGTATCTCTCGAAGGCCGGCTCCAATAACCTCGCCGCGTCCACGGAAAGTTGCCGCACCATGGCCCAACCGATCTCGTCCTCACTCGCGCTCGGATGTGCCTGCGCGTATGCGGCGATCCTGGCAGCCCAACGAGTTGGTTCAGCCTTCAACACGGAAAGGGCGATCACGGGGTTACAGGTTGCACCGACGGCACCCCAACCGATGGACGTCGCGAGTTCTACCTCACTCGCGGAGTCGTTCCAGAGCACGGTCGGAGAATGCTCAGCCATCTGCTGCCACGGCGTGTTCGTCACTGCCATCTGCCTAGTTCTGTGTCGGGAAACCGAGGTTGATGCCACCGTGGCTTGGGTCGAGCCAACGGCTCGTCACGACCTTGCCGCGCGTGAAGAAGTGGAAGCCCTCAAGACCATGAGCGTGGGTATCCCCAAACAGGGACGCCTTCCATCCGCCGAAGGAGTAGTAAGCAACAGGCACCGGAATTGGCACATTGATGCCGATCATGCCGACCTGCACTTCGTTCTGGAAGCGCCGCGCCGCGCCACCGTCATTGGTGAAGATGGCTGTGCCGTTGCCATACTCATGTCGATTGATGAGCTCGAGGCCCTCCTCGAACGAGTGGATACGAACAATTGAGAGCACAGGGCCGAAGATCTCATCGGTGTATATCGTCATGTCGGTCGCGACATGGTCGAATAACGTGGGACCAAGCCAGAATCCGCCAGGTTCGCCATCGATTACTGGAGAACGCCCATCGACAATCACCGTTGCGCCCGCAGCAATACCAGCATCGACGTACGACGCCACCTTGTCACGGTGCACACCGGTAACGAGTGGACCCATGTCGCAACCGCGACGACCATCACCTGTGCGCAACTGCGGCATACGTTCGGCGATCTTCGCCACAAGTTCGTCGGCAATGGTGTCCATTGCAAGCACTACTGAAATTGCCATGCAACGCTCGCCCGCGGAGCCGAAGCCAGCATTGATCGCCGCGTCCGCTGCAAGATTCAGGTCGGCATCCGGCAGCACCAACATGTGGTTCTTGGCGCCAGCCAATGCTTGAACGCGCTTGCCATGCTTGGTGCCGGTTTCGTAGATGTACTTGGCGATTGGCGTGGAGCCCACGAACGAGATGCTCTTCACATCGGGGTGCTCCAGCAATCCGTCCACTGCAACCTTGTCGCCATGCACAACGTTGAAGACGCCATCGGGCAGCCCGGCTTCCTTCCACATCTCAGCAACCAACATGATGGCTGAGGGGTCCTTCTCTGAAGGCTTGATGACGACCGTGTTGCCGGCCGCAATGGCAACGGGGAAGAACCACATCGGCACCATCGCAGGGAAATTGAACGGGCTGATGATGCCCACAACACCCAGCGGTTGCCGAATGGAGAACACATCGACCCCTGTCGAGACACCCTCGGAGTAGCCGCCCTTCACAAGATGGCCGAGACCACAAGCAAACTCGACTACTTCTTGACCGCGGGTGACTTCACCTAACGCATCAGAAAGCACCTTGCCATGCTCTGCGGTGATGAGCGCGGCAACATCGGCCTTGCGTGCATTGAGAATCTCGCGAAATGCAAAAAGCACCTGTGTGCGCCGTGTGAGTGACGTGTCGCGCCAGGCAGGGAATGCGGCCTGCGCAGCCGCAACCGCTTCAGCGATGGTCGCAGTCGAGGCGAAATCCACCTGACCGGATACCTGACCGGTGGCGGGGTCGAATACATCGCCGCAGCGCTCGGACGTACCCGTCCAGCGAGCGCCGTTAATCCAATGCGTGATTCTCGCTGTCATGCCTGCTCCAACTCAATACTTGGACGCCACAGCTGACGCTGTCGCGACTTGCCTTCCTGAAGTTCTTCGCGCGCTGCATTCACCGCAGGACGACTCGTGACCTGTGGGACGCCGACCTCCCAGAACGAGTTGCCCTCGCTCCACTGATGCTTGGCGACCTCGATCACTACAACGTGAGCACCACGCACACCCTTGATCTCACGCAACGTAGATTCAAGTTGCGTCAACGACGAGACTCGGTGCGCGTGAGCACCCATGCCTGACGCGATAGCTGCAAAATCGATCTGCGGGGGCGCGGGATGATCGACATCAGCCAGCATGGTCTTGAACGATGCAGCTCCGTGACCGATTTGCAAACGCTCAATGACATTGAATCCGCCGTTATCACACACCACGAAGGTGACATCGGTGCCGGTGAGGGCGGCGCTGTAGACGTCCATCGGCAGCATCATGAATGAACCATCGCCGCCCATGGTGTAAACGGTGCTGCCCGGCTTGGAAACCATGCGCTCCATTGCCGCACCCCAGCCACCGCTGTACTCGTAACCCATGCAAGAGAACCCATACTCGCAATCGAACGATGCGACGGACTTGGATGACCAGTTCATCACGAGTTCGCCTGCAAGACCGCCCGAGGAGGTCAGCACGTAATCGTCGGGAGTCGCAATTGCGTGCACGACCCCGATGACCTGGGCATAGGAGGGAAGGCCGTCGTCAGTTCGGGCTTGCCGGTGAGCAAGCGTGATCTGTTGCTCCTGCAACGACCTCCGCGCGGAGACCAGCCAATCCGCAGGGGCCGACCACACTCCGAGGTGCTCGGAAAGTTCTGTGAGGGTTTCGCCTGCATCGCCGATTACGGAAATCGCTCCACGTTTGAGTGCATCGAATCGCGCCACGTTGATGCTGATGAGTCGCACCGCGGGATCCTTGAACACGGATCCGGACTCAGTCGCAAAATCTTGGAGTCGCGTTCCTACGGCAAGCACGACATCGGGATTCCAGGACACCGGCAGTGCAGCAGATTCCGCAAACACGCCGATAGCACCTGCAAAGTTCGGGTGACTCGCAACCAGCGAGGACTTGCCTGCAACAGTCTCCATCACTGGAATACCGTGACGCTCCGCAAAGGCTGCTAGCACCGACTCGGCCAACGAGTAGTGCACACCTCCACCGGCAATGATGAGCGGGCGCTTGGCGTTGCGCAAGACCTCCACGGCAGCCGTTACTTCGTCGCGTGACGGCCGTGGTTTGCGAATGCGGTGCACGCACTCATTAAAAAATTCAGCCGGAAAGTCGAACGCCATAGCCTGAACATCCTGCGGAAGCGCCAGCGTGACTGGGCCGCAATCGGCAGGATCAAGGAGCACTCCGATGGCCTGCGGGAGTGTGCTGAGCAGTTGCGACGGTGCAGTGATGCGATCCCAGTAGCGACTTACCGGCTTTAGCGCATCGTTGGCTGTGGTCGATGGACCGTTGAATTGTTCGACCTGCTGCAGCACGGGATCGGGATCGCGCGATACGAAGGTATCGCCGAGCAAGAGCAGTAATGGAAGTCGATTGGCGATCGCGGTTCCCGCAGCCGGCACTGTGTTCAGTGCACCAGGACCGATTGAGGTGGTGACCGCCATGACTTGGCGGCGACGGGCGGCCTTTGCGTAAGCGACCGCTGCGAGAGCCATGCCCTCCTCGTTCTGGCCGCGAATCGTCGGGAGCGAATCGCGATGCTGCTCCAGTGCTTCACCGAGACCCAGTGCATTGCCATGGCCAAAAATCGCAAATACCCCGGGGATGAGCGGCTTCACAACACCGTCTCGGTCATCTTCGATCTTCTGGGCTACAAGGAATCGCACGATCGCTTCTGCGACCGTCATTCGCATGGTGGTCAAACGACTACACCTCCAGAGACCCGTACCAGCAGAGGCTAACGTCAGCGCCTCGTATCGTCAATATGTCTTTACATTTACGCTGGCTCTCCCTACGGTACCGATATGGCACGAATTGCGATTACTGGGGCTACTGGTTTTGTGGGGAGCAACATCGCGGAATTGCTGCATGACAGAGGACACGACGTCGTGGGGCTCCTCCGCAAGGCACCGCAAGGAGCTCTGCCTTGGCCGCACCGGGAAGTCGACTTCTCTTCTCCCGATTCCATCGCCGACGCCATATCTGGCTGCGATGCTGTCGTGCATAGCGCCATTTCCAACGACTTCCACATGTTGCTCAATGACCGACCCGGGGCCTACGACGCGTACGTCGGAATGACGAGTCGCGTCGCTCGAGCCGCACAGTCGACCGGCGTACACATGGTGTACATCTCGACGGACTGGGTTATGGACGGACTTCGGCGGCTTTCGCCCGAGACAGACTGCGGCAACCCGGTCAATATCTACGGCTTCCTAAAAGCTATGGGCGAGCAGGTCATCCACGATGTCAGCGGGCACGCTGGAGCAGTTTGCCGAATCGGCGGTGTCATGGGCGCCCACCGCCTGCAGGCATTAGGGCCTCGCTCGCAAGATGTGGGCTTCGGCTACTTCGTGGTTTCACTTGTGCGGACTTTGCAGCGAGGCGAGCGTTTTGCAGTCTGGGGCGGCCCCTTCGTCAATGCCTACGCAACGCCATCGCTCGCTTCGGAAATTGGTGCCGAGGTGGAGCGAGTGATCTTGCTCCGAGCGACTGGAACATTCCACTTGGTCGGAGACGATGCTGTTGGGCGGTTGGAACTCGCGCGCTTGGTGTGTGAGGTCTTCACACTTGATCAGCAACTGCTCGATTGCATCGATGCACCAAGTGACCAGCTGTTCCCGCAGGCAGTGCCAGTCGATACGTCGCTGAGCAACACGGCCACCAAGCGGACCTTGGGGCTCGGTCCCACCCCACTACGGGCGCTGCTGATGGCGTTCCGCCAGGAACTGGAGACCGGAAAACTCGACCCTCTGACGCGCTGAAACCGAACAAACGGATTCCCTCAAAAGCCTCTGGGGGGCATCGCTACTTCTGCAGTGTTGCGAGCGTTAGCGCCCGATCTCATGCTTGAGCGCATCCAACTCGGCGCCACCAGCCATGGCCTTGGTGAGTTCCTCAAGTTGGAGTGTCGCCCGCTCGTAGGTGCTGGTGAGTTTGCCGCGATTGAGCAAGTAAAAGCGGTCACCCACGAGCCCGGCGTGGTGCGGATTGTGCGTGATGAAGACAACCGACACCCCGCGCTCCTTGGCCGCCAGTACATACTTCAGAACAACCCCGGATTGCCGAACACCGAGCGCCGAAGTGGGCTCGTCGAGGATGAGCACTTTGGCGCCGAAGTGCACCGCGCGGGCAATCGCCACTGCCTGACGTTCGCCGCCTGACAACGTGCCGATCGGCTGGTTGGTGTCACGCAGGTCAATGCCCATCGCGAGCAATTGCTCTTTGGCAATGCTCTTCATGGTCTTGACATCAAGCCAACGGAATGGCCCAAAACCCTTGGTGATCTCGTTGCCGAGGAAGAAGTTGCGCCAAACCGACATGAGCGGGATTGTCGCGAGGTCTTGGAACACAGTCGCGATGCCCGCGGCCATCGCATCGCGCGGTGAATCGAAGGACACCGGTTGACCGTCCATGAGGAACTCACCGGAAGACGCTTTATGCACTCCGGACAAGATCTTGATGAGCGTCGACTTGCCAGCGCCGTTGTCGCCGAGAATGCATGTGACGCTGCCTGGATCAACCGTGACAGAAACATCGCGCAGGGCGATCACACTGCCGAACTGTTTACCGACATTGATGAGTTCAAGTGCTGCGGTCATGCCTTGCCACCTCGCGCTTTACGACCAATGTATGTGTTGATGAATACTGCGCTAAAGAGAATCATCCCGAGGAACGTCGAGGTCCAATCGGAGTTCCACAACGCGAACGGAATGCCGATATAGGCCATGCCCATAATGGAGGCACCAATCGCTGCACCGACCGCGGATCCTGCTCCACCGGTCAGCAAGGTGCCGCCCACTGCAGCCGCGATGATGTAGTAGAACTCCTGGCCAACGCCTTGGCCCGCCTGCATGCCCTTCAGGCGAAGGACAAACATGGTGCCAACGAGCGCAGCTGATAGCGATGTATAAACGAATAGGGCGATCTTGGTGCGGTTAACTGGTACACCGGCATTGCGGGCAGCATTGGCATCTCCACCGGCAGCAAAGGTCCAGTTCCCGAACCGCGTTCGGGTCAACACCCAAGTGGCGACGGCGGTGATACCGATCCACCACAGCAAGGTGATCTGGAAGCCCGGTCCCCCGAAGGTCGACGCGAAGATCTTGGCGGCACCGTCGAAGCCCGGAGCGAGCTCAGTGCCTGTGACACGAACCGATCCTGTCATCATCATGGTGAAGGCCATGTTGGCGCCCTTCAAGATGAAGAACGTGGCCAGCGTGACAATGAATGAGGGGAGTTTGGTGGTAACCACCATGTACCCATTGATAAATCCGATGCAGGCGGCGAAGACAAACGCAATCCCAATGGCGGGCCAGATGCCCATTCCCATATTGGTCACCAGCATGCCGATGATGAGACCAGTCGTGCCCACCATGACACCAGACGAGAGATCAAACTCGCCTGCGATCATGAGCATGGAGACAGCAATACCGACAATGCCGATCGGAGCGGCGATATCCGTCCATCCAGCGATGCCGCCGGACTTTGCAAAGTTGCCAGTCGTGTCCACCGAGGTGAACAGGACGAAGATGGCGATCGCGCCGAGAAACGCGCCGAACTCGGGCCGTCGCAGCACCTTCAGAAACCAGGATGCTTGCTTGACCCTCTCGTCGGCCGCGGTGGGAGTGCTCATTCTTGGTGTCCCCTACCTGTAGAGATGCGAAATGCGGTGGTGGATTGGGCTGAGCCAACCCACCACCGCAGCCTCGTGTCGGTTAGCGCGTGCCAGCCGTAACGAGCGACATCACGGTGTCAACGTTGTCCTTCGTGACGAAGCCAGGACCCGAGTACACCGGCAGACCGCCGCCGACCTGGTTGCCATTGGTGATAGCGAGGTACAGGAACATGACCGAGAGGTAGCCCTGTGCGTACTGCTGCTGATCGATGGCGAACTCAACGGTGCCGTCCTTGATGGCCTGAAGGGCCTCGGGGGACATATCGACGGTGCCGATCTTGATGGCCTTGCCGAGCTCCGTTACTGCCGGAAGAGCAGCCTTGGCAGCAATGTCAGCGTTGAGAGCGAAGATGCCGTCAATGCTGGAATCAGCTTGCAGCGCAGCCTTGAGCTTTGCGCTCGCAGCGGTGAGGTCAGCCAAACCGCCGTCAAGGTTGAAGTTCGTAACCTTGCCCTTGAAGGTCTCTGCGGCACCCTTGCAACGATCCGTGAGGCCGACGTTGGCGGCTTCCTGGATCGGGCAGAGCAAGTGCTTGAGGCCCATGGCGTTGAACTTCTCGCCGGCAGCACGACCAGCGACGACTTCGTCCTGACCGATGTGGGTGAAGGCGCCGAGCTCCTTGAAGACCGACGAACCGGAGTTCATGGTCACGGTCGGAATACCCGCGTCAGCTGCCTTGAGCATGGCCGACTTGATGGCGCCCGGGTCCGGAGCTGAGGCCGCAATGCCCTGGCAACCGGCAGCGATGCCAGCGTCGATCGTTGCAGCCTGCTTGGCCGCATCGTTGGTCGAGCCCTGGTAGTCGAGCGTGACACCGAGCTTCGCAGCTGCGGCCTCGGCGCCCTTCTGCGCAACGGTCCAGAAGGAACCGCCATCACCATGCGTGTACACGCAGATCTTGATTGCAGCTTCGGTTGCGGTTGCAGACGGAGAAGCCGAATCCGTGGGATCCGAACTTCCGCAACCGGCGAGTGTAAGCGTCGCGCCGGCCAAGCCGGCTACGACTGCGAGGAGCTTTTTGCGTCCCATGTATGCCTCTCCCAATATCTCTGATGAGGAATTGAGCGGAGTGGCATTTCCACCACCGCCAACGAGGGGAAGTATGCGGATCATTTGTCAGAACAAATAGAGGTTGGGCCAGCATCGTTATCAAACGGTGACATTTGCGGGATGAGCGCGTCAAGCGCTGCGCCCAAGGATATTGACAATACGTCCTGACATTTGCCTTGAGATCTGTTTGGATATACCGACGGTGTAAATCGCCACCACGCGCTGCGCGCAAGTGACAGTTGGCACGCACGAATTCGTGTTACGAGAGGACAGTTATGAAGGTCAAGATCGCAGGGGCACCGATTTCCTGGGGGGTGTGCGAGGTCGAAAACTGGGGCCACCAGATGAGCCCTGAACGGGTCTTCGGCGAGATGGCTTCACTCGGTCTCACTGGAACGGAGTTTGGCCCGCTCGGCTTCCTCCCTGTCGAACCCGCGGCTCGTGTTGCCGTATTGGCCGAACTTGGCATGCAAGCCACCGGCGGGTTCTTCCCTGTTGTGCTACACGATCCCAGCGTCGATCCCATGCCCCAGGTAGTAACGGAACTCGACGCCTATGTTGCAGCCGGCGCCAATGTGCTGGTGATTGCGGCTGAACAGCCTGGCGGCAACTATAACGCCAAGCGTCCGGAGATCTCCGAAGCCGAGTGGACACTGCTGCTCGGCAATCTGCAGCGCATTGTCGAATACGCGCACTCACGTGGTGTTACAGCAACCGTGCATCCGCACGTCGGCACCATGATTGAGACCGAGGGTGACATTCAACGAATCCTGGCTGGTACAGACGTTGGTATCACCTTCGACACCGGTCACATGTTTATCGGTGGCACCGATCCTGTCAGGTTCTCGGCGGAGCATGCAGATCGAGTGAAGCATGTGCACTTGAAGGACGTGAAGCTCGACTTGGCGCGCAAGGTGCAGGCCGGAGAGCTCACCTACTACCAGGCGTGCGTGCACGGCATGTACACCGCAGTGGGCGACGGTGACGTCGACATCCGCGCCATCATGACGAACCTCGTCACGGCGGGCTACGACGGTTGGTTCTGTCTCGAGCAGGACAACATTGTCAGCGAAGAGCCGCCCGCAGGCGCTGGGCCGTACGAAGATGCCAAGCGCAGCGTGGAGTTCATCAACGCCGTCGCAGCGAGTTTGTAGAACGAAATGTGAGTGGCGCCGAGCATTGCTCGGAGCCACTCACATTTCACCCCCGGCTAGAGCGATACCTTCACGGCCTGGCCGGCGCGGGCAGACTGCAATGCAGCATCCGCCAACACAAGTGCCGCGCGACCGTCTTCGAAAGTCGGGCACAAGGTAACCCCGGTATTGATGCTCTCGATAAACAGCGCCAACTCGCGGCGATAGGAGGCTGCGTACAACTCGAGGAAGAAGTTGAGATAGGGCTCGCGCTGTTCAGTGTGCTCAGCCGAGTAGTGCTCAACCGTCGTTGGTGTCTGGTTCTTGGCGACCAGCATGCCTTCGGAACCGAATGCCTCAAGTCGCTGGTCATAGCCGTAGGACGCATGTCGCGAGTTCACGATGGTGACGAGTTCACCCTTGGAGCCACGGAGCGTCACATTGACCGAGTCGAAGTCGCCTTCGGCCTCGATGTAATCGCAGAACGAATTCGCGCCAGTCGCGGAGACTTCGACAATTTCTGGCACGAAGTAGCGCGCCATATCGAAGTCGTGAATAGTCATATCGCGGAAGATGCCCCCCGAGACAGCGATGTACGCCTGCGGTGCCGGTGCAGGATCTCTGCTAATGATGATGAGTTGCTCGAGTTTGCCGATCTCGCCAGCCCGAACACGCATATTCATGGTCTCGAACTGCGCATGGAAGCGACGGTTGAAACCCAAAGCGATCTTCGTCTTTGCCGCATTTGCCTTGTTGCGGAGGGCATCGACATTGGTGATGTCCAGATCAATCGGCTTCTCGCACATCACGTGCAGCCCTGCATCGATGCCAGCTTCAAGCAGTGGCACGTGCGTCGGCGTCGGCGAAGCAATGAGGATCGCGTCCACCGTCCCGGAGTTGATGATCTCGTAGGGGTCCGCGGTCACCTTGGCTCCGTATTGGGCAGCCAGTTTCTCTGCGCTTTCGATAAACGGATCACACACCCAGACCAGTTCGACGCCGGGGGTGTCATTGATGCTGCCGGCATGCACAATGCCGATTCGGCCGGCGCCAATAAGGCCGATTCTGATGTTCTGGTTCGACATGGATATACCTTCCCGATGAAGCAACTCTCGCCATATGCTATTACATATGGACTTTTGAAGAAGAGGCCTATTCCCTGCGGAGGTTCTTGCTGATGGCACCGTTCTCGCTGGCCGTTTGCGCGGAGATGGTGTTCACCGATCTCCCCTTCCTTGATCGAGTTCGCCGAATCCATGAGCTTGGCTTTGACGTCGAGATATGGGACTTTCGCAATAAGGACCTCGACGCACTATTCGCCACTGGCGCCACCTTCCAATCCATGACCGGATACGTCACAGGCAACCTGCTGGACGGAGCCGATGAACTGCTGCGCACCGCGGCCATTGCGGTTGAGGCCTCGCGAAAACTCGGCAACCCCCGGTTGAACCACCATGGCACCGGTCTTGGTGAAGGCGGTTTGCCCGTCACTCCCGTACACACAGTGACGGGTGCGATGTGGATTCAAGCAGCGCGCACGCTCGAGCGGCTTGCTGCGCTCGGGGATCGTGAAGGTGTCATCTTCTGCCTTGAGAATCTCAATCTCGCAGTTGACCACCCTGGCGTCCCGTTTGCGCGCGCCGAAGACACAATCGCGTTGGTGTCAGCCGTGGACAATCCGCACTTGCGACTGAACCTCGATCTCTACCACGCGCAAATCGGCGAAGGGAACCTGCTCGAACTGGTCGAGCGGGCCATGCCATGGATCGGTGAGATCCAGGTGGCCGATGTCCCCGGTCGCTGTGAGCCGGGAACCGGTGAAATCAACTACGCGGCGATTGCTCGCCTACTTGCAACGCTCAACTACACCGGCACCGTCGCTATGGAGGCCTTTGCGTCCACTGATAGCGAATTTGCGCTTTCGCAATTCCGCGCGGCTTTCACTGTCTGAAGACCACCGGCGTCGGCACAGTCCATTGAGGAAAGGAACGTTCATGTCACGTCTCGGAGTAGCAGTCATCGGTTACGGATGGATGGGCAAGGCCCACAGCCAGGGATACCTGAGGACTGCCCACCACTATCCCAACCTGCCGAGCGTCGACTTGATCGCAGTGGCCGAACCCGAAGCAGATCGTCAGCAGGATGCCATCGACCGTTACGGCTTTCAGCGCGCGGTCACCGACTGGCGTGAGCTGCTCAGTGACCCCGACATCCACGCGGTCAGCATCACAGCGCCGAACGCCTTCCATCGCGAAATCGGGGTTGCCTTCGCCGAAGCTGGTAAGCACATCTGGATTGAAAAGCCAGTTGGCCTTTCCAGCGCCGATGCATGGGCAGTCGCGGATGCAGTAGCCGCAGCAGGTGTGCAGTCTGCGGTGGGCTTCAACTACCGCAATGCACCCGCCGTTGAATACGCGAAGCAACTCATCGCCGACGGCGCACTCGGCGAGCTGACACATGCGCGTTTCCGCTTCTTCAGCGACTACTCGGGCCACCCCATGGGTCCACTGTCATGGCGTTTCGAAAAGGAACTTGGCGGTCCCGGCGTGCTCGGCGATCTCGTCTCACACGCTGCGGATCTCGTGCGCTACGTCGTCGGTGACATCGCATCCCTGGTCAGTGAGACGGCCACGTTCATCAACGAACGTCCCCTTCCGTCCGGCACCGGCTCTCACTTCGACATCGCTGAAAGTGGTCCTATGGGCCCGGTGAAGAATGAAGATGTCGCCATGGCACTTCTCCGCACCACCGAAGGCGTGCGGGTTGTGCTCGAAGCGAGTCGCATCGCCGTCGGCGATCAGAACAACTACGGCTTTGAGATCCATGGCACCAAGGGTCTGGTGCGGTGGGACTTCCGACGCATGGGCGAACTCGAACTTGGCTACGGCGACCTGTACGCCAACCAGATGCTGCAAACCGTTTATGTCGGCCCCGGTCAAGGCGAGTTTGGCCGCTTCCAGCCAGGCGCTGCCATTTCTATGGGCTACGACGACACCAAAGTCATCGAGGCTGCTCGCTTCTTGGAATCCATCGCCAGCGGCAGTCACCGCGGTTCGCAGGTGCGTGACGCGGCTATAGCTGCTGATGTCATCGAGGCCATGATCAAGTCCGCAGCCACCCACGCTTGGGTAACGCTCTAGCCCAAAGCTAGTGGGTTAGCAGATACGAGGTAGTTGCTCGGACAGAGGGAGGTCGAGCACTCGCGACCCGCCAATGCCAGTACCAACCACCACGACGCCCGGATGCTCGGGAACCGCGGTACCAATGCGAGCTGCGCCAACACCATCACTACGCGCATGCCAAATCTCGAGCGCGCGATCAGCATCTTCGCCAGCGACGAAGGCAACGACTCGGCCTTCATTTGCGACGTACATGGGGTCGAGGCCGAGGAAGCCGCAAGCCGCAGCAACAGCTTCCGGTACCGGGATCGAGCGCTCTTGCAACAGGAATCCGACGCCGGATGACTTGGCAATCTCGTTGGTCGTTGCCGCAACGCCACCACGCGTGGGATCGCGGAAGGCATGCACATCGATGCCGGCATCAAGCAGCGCTGCAACCAAGCCATGAATCGGCGCGGTGTCGGAGATGATGTCGATGCCGAACTCGAGACCTTCGCGCACGGACATGACGGCGATGCCATGCTGGCCAATTGGACCGCTGACGATAACCGCATCACCAGGCCGGACATTCCGCGGCGAAAGGTTCACGCCAGCAGGCACTAAGCCGATGCCCGCGGTGTTGATGAACACCCCGTCGCCCTTGCCTGCGTCGACCACCTTGGTATCGCCGGTGACGATCTGCACGCCGCACTCGCGCGCAGCCTGACCCATCGTTTCAGCGATAACCGAAAGCTCGTCAAGGGGCATACCTTCTTCAAGGATGAACCCCGCCGAGAGATAGAGCGGCTGAGCGCCAGAGCAAGCGAGGTCGTTCATGGTGCCGTGCACGGCAAGATGGCCGATATTGCCACCAGGGAAGAAGCGCGGGCGCACGATGTAGGAGTCGGTAGAAAAGGCAAGGCGTGCGCCACCAACCGCGAGCACTGCGCAATCGCCAAGCTCGGCGAGCAACGCGTCTTCATTTCCGCGTGTGAACGCAGGGAGAAACAGATGCTCCACCAGTTCGAGACCAAGCCGTCCGCCGCCGCCGTGACCCATCACGATATTGGGATGATCGCGGAGCGGAAGCGGACAAGAGAGCCCCTGGAAGTCGATCTGCGTCATACGGCTGCCTCCATACGACGGAACTGGTAGTACGCGGCACATGCACCCTCGGTGGAAACCATGGGCGCGCCAAGTGGGGTTCGCGGCGTGCATTCCTTGCCGAAGGCCTCACACTGCGGTGGCTTCAAGAGGCCTTGCAGCACCTCGCCCGAACGGCAGTTGGCTGGCTCCACGGTGTTGATGTCACTCACGTCGAAGCGTTGCTCTGCATCAAAGTCGAGGAAGTTCGCACTCAGCTTCCAACCCGATTGCGGGATAACGCCGATACCGCGCCAAGGTCGATCGCATACCTCGAAGACCTCTTCACACATCAGACGTGCCGCGGTGTTGCCCTCAAAGGTGACTGCTCGTTCGTAGGCGTTATCCAACTTGGCTTCACCAGCTTCAAGTTGCAGCACCACGCGGCGAACGCCTTCGAGCACATCTAGCGGTTCGAATCCGGTCACCACGATGGGTACCTTGTATTGCTCAACGAGCGGAACGTATTGACCCATGCCCATGATGGCGCAAACGTGGCCGGCGGCCAGGAAGGCCTCAACTCGAGTGGACGGCGAACCCATGATCGCGTGAATCGCCGGCGGTACCAGCACGTGCGACACCAAAGTCGAGAAGTTCTTCAAGCCCAGGCGCTTTGCCAGATGCACAGCCATGGCGTTGGCCGGCGCAGTTGTTTCGAAACCGATGCCAAAGAACACGACCTGCTTATCGGGTTCAGCCTGCGCAATCTTGACGGCATCCAATGGGCTGTACACGATGCGGACATCGCCGCCTGCGGCCTTCACGGAGAACAGGTCACGACCGGTACCCGGGACACGCAGCATGTCGCCGAAGGAACAGAAGATGACACCGGGTGTGGCGGCGATGGCCAGCGCACGATCGATCATCTCCAGCGGAGTCACACAAACCGGACAGCCTGGCCCATGAATGAGTTCCACTTCTGGCGGCAGCAGCTGATCGATGCCATTGCGAATGATGGTGTGCGTCTGCCCACCGCAGACCTCCATCATCGCCCACGGCCGCGTAACGGCACGTGCGATGTCATCCAGCATGCGCCGAGCAACGGCGGGATCGGAGAACTCATCGAGGTACTTCATGCCAGTTCGCCCATTCGGGGAACCGCCACGTCGATTGCTCCGAACTCCTCGTCGAGCAGCCCGGCATCTTGGAACAGGCGTAACGTCTCGAGCGCTGCCTGCTCATCGAGCTGGCTGATGGCGAAGCCGACGTGCACGATGGCGTAGTCGCCGATGGCCAAATCAGGGAGGTATTCGAGACAGGTTTCTTTACGCACGCCACCGAAATCGATGGTGGCCATGCGCATGCCATTTGCTTCGTACTTCTCAACAACCTTGCCGGGGACGCCTAAACACATAGGGCGACCCTGTCCCATTCGTGGTGATTTGCCTAGGGACTTCCGGCCACGACCTGGCCGAGCGCGAGCCCCCCGTCGTTAGCCGGAACCAATCGGTGGACCAGCACTTGGAATCCGGCGGACGACAGGCGCTGGGAGCACAGGGACGTGAGCAGAGCGTTCTGGAAGACCCCACCTGTCAGACCGACCGTCGTCACGCCCCGCGCTGACCGAATCTGCTGCGCAACTGCAAGCACCGCATCCGCCATGGCCGTATGGAATCGCACGCCGATCAGGCCAGCGGGGATACCACTCAATACATCGCGAGCGGTGGCCGCAATCACTCCCGCCGGATCTAGCAGCAGGCGCCCATCAGCGGCCACCTCGATGGTGTCAGGGAGAGCCCATGGCGACACAACGCCAGCATCCGCAGCTAAGGCCTCAAGCTCGATCGCCGCCTGTCCTTCGTACCCAGCATCTTGTGCCACTCCCGTGAGCGATGACACCGCATCAAAGAGGCGACCGGCGCTCGTGGTGTCGACACATGAGGTGCCGGTCTCCAGCATTCGCCGCATCACGCTGGCCTCAGTTCCCGCGCAGGCGGCGACCGAGGGCAGGCTGGGATCCCACAGGACACCGGCTGCGAACAAGTGCGCCAACGCAATGCGTGCCGGCCGTCGCACCGCGGCGTCTCCACCGGGCAGCGCAATGGGCTTGAGCGACGCGACGCGTTCGACTGATGCATAAGAACCGAGCAAGAAATCGCCGCCCCAGATCGAGCCGTCGTCACCGTAGCCCGTGCCGTCGAAGGCGACTCCGAGCACCTGCTCATCGGCCGGTATGCCGTGCTCGGCTAGAAGTGAAGCCACGTGTGCATGGTGGTGTTGCACATCAACAAACTCCGCGTCTATGCGGTCTGCCGCCTCAATCGCCCATCGGCGTGATAGGTAACCAGGATGCCGATCGGCGACAATGCGCTCGGGACGTACACGCTGCACCTGCATCATGATGTCGGCAACCCGGTCCAGCACCTGCAACGTGCTGTAGTCACCGGTATCGCCGATGTGCTGGCTCATCCAGGCGCGATCTCCCACCGCGACACAGATCGCGGTTTTCAGTTCGCCACCCACCGCCAAAGTCGGCACAACTTCGCGCGGCAACCGCAGCGGAGTAGGCGCGTAACCACGAGAACGTCGTACAGGTTGCGGCAACAGGCCATCTGCCGCTTCAGTGATGCGCACCACGGAGTCGTCACAGGGGAGATGGATGGTGCGGTCGTGGAGCAGGAATCCGTCTGCAACATCGGCAAAGTCCGCGGTCGCACGTTGGTTGTCGATGCAGATCGGTTCGTCTGTGAGATTGCAGGATGTCAGCACCACGGCGGAGAGAGGTTGCGCAGGAATCTGCGGATGCGCGCTGAGGAGTAGCAGATGCAGAGGTGTCGGCGGCAGCATGATGCCGATACGGCCGTTGCCCGGTGCGACTAACGCCGCAATTGCCCGAGCTCGTTGATTTGACGCAGGTCGCAGCAACACGATCGGTGCTTCCGGCGATTGGAGCAAGGCTGCTTCTGCATCACTGATGTCCGCAAGACCGCTCGCGGTTTCCAAGTCCCGCACGAGGACGGCGAAGGGTTTGTCGCCACGACGCTTCCGTTCGCGCAGGCGCTGCACCGCCGACGCGTCATCAATCGTGCAGGCGAGATGGAAACCCCCGACGCCTTTGATAGCAATTGTCCCGCCCGCGTGGAGCATCGCGATCGCCTGAGCCAACGCATCCTCGCCAGCGGCTGATACGAATTGCGAGCCCGCACGCACGAATGCCAAGGTTGGACCGCAGTCTGGGCAGGCAATCGGCTGGGCATGGAAGCGGCGGTCCGCCGGGTTGTGGTACTCCAGTGCACATTCTGGGCACATGGGGAACTTTGCCATGGTGGTGTTCGGTCGGTCGTATGGCAACGCTGTCGTGATGGTGAAGCGTGGACCGCAGTCAGTACAGGTTGCGAAGGGATGCCGAAAGCGACGATTGCTGGGATCCAGAATCTCGCCCCGGCAGTTGTTGCACATCGCCGTATCGGGGGGCAATGAGGTCGCGCCCGACTCGTCGCCATCCGCTGATGCGACGATGGCGAACCCCGTTCGCTGCATCACTGGCAATTCGTGCTCGATGGCGACATCCAGCACTCTTGCCATGGGCGGTGCGTCATCTCGCAAAGCAATTTTCAACGCCGTAAGCGCGGATGCACTTCCCTGTGCATCTACAAAAACACCGAGCGCGTCATTACCGACGAAGCCAGTGATGCCCAACTCAAGGGCAATGCGATAAACGAACGGACGGAAACCGACCCCTTGAACAGTGCCGGTAACGCGAAGGCGTTGCCGCCGGGTCACGCCGTCCATGATGCGACGGAGACTTCTTCAGCCTCGCCGACGACGAGTCCACTGCCACCGCACTTGGGGCACTGCGTGAGATGCATTCCGGGGTACTCATTGCCGCAATCCAAGCAGCGCAGAACATCGAGAACATCAACGATCTCGAGCAACGCGTGCTCAACACACGTTCCCTCGACAGCGGCGATCCAGGTGCTCTCGGCAACGTCGCGCTCAACCTTGGGGCCGATCGCGAGCACCACATTGCTCACCTGACGTCCAGCCGCTTCAGCAATAAGTCCAGCGGCAGCGGTATTGACCAGGGCGACTTCGTGCATGTTGGTGGTGCCTCTCAGGAGTGTGACAGCTACAGGGCAGCAGTCTGTCGGTTCAGGGTCGCTTCGTCGATGGCGCCCCACTCTGCGAGTATGCGCAAACCTGCCTCGACGAGGTGCGGTAGCCGCGCCTCAGTCTCTGGCGTGACGCCCCAGCCGACTTCGAGGCTGAATGGGACGATGCCGCAAGCGGCAATGTGATCGGGCTGCGTGCCCGTAAGCTCCATAGCGAAAATCGCGTCGACAACACCGATTTGGTGTACGGACATCAACATCTGACGCGTCTTGGGGATTTCATCATCACGCAGCACGAGGACGTCGCCCGGTTGGGCGCCGCCCCCGACGACTGCGTCAAAGACGAGCACGCCCTGGCGACCCTCCATTTCTGGAGTGATCGCCAGGCCAAGCGTGCCGCCATCCAGAACTTCAATTCCGGGGAGATGCATTGCTTCCACCATTTTGGCGGCTGCGATGCCGAGGCCTTCGTCACTGAACAACTCGTTGCCAATGCCGATGACTACCCACGGCGTGCGTTCTGGTTCTTGCATATATATCAGGTGGTCCTATGCGTGTGATCGAATGCTTCTTCTTCGACTGCTTCTGCCTCATGCTCAGCCTCGACCGTCAGCATTTTCACGCCAGTGACCATGGAAGACACGATGCCGGAGTTTTCCTCGATATCAACCAACACCATGGAGTACAGGTGCTGGATGAGGAAGATGCCGAGCACCCACATGATGCCATGGTGCGCAAAGCGAATGATCGGGCTGTCGACGTAGGCCAGAATCCAGTGGGAGATATTCCACAGGAATCCGCCTTGACGATCCATGCCGACCATAACGATGCCAGTGATGCTCTGTAGCACAAGCAAGAAGTACACCCCGGCGTACGCCAGTCCAGCCATCGGGTTGTGACCCGCTTCGCTGATCGGCTCGCGCTTGAGGAATGTGTAGTACTTCAGCGTGTCGACGAAGCCTGTGCGCCGTTCCTTGCTCACCGGGAGAAAGTTGCCCCAGCGTGTATAGCGATCACCGATGAACATCCAGATGATTCGTGCGATGACGGACAACACCAAGATGTAGCCGGCACCGGTATGAATCGCACGGTTGACGTTCATGCCCGTCGGATGATCGATGAGCAGACCCATATTGCCGTTCGCAATGACGATGCCGGAGACCGTTAGGACGCCGATGGAACCCACGATGGCCCAATGCATGAACCGAACGGGGAGTTCCCAGACGTGCACCTTCACCCGATGGATGGTCCGAAGACCATCAGCCTGCGTTACACCCATCAGAGCACCTTGACCTGCACGACTTCGTTGCCGTCCGCATCGAGCACGTGCGCGGCACAAGCCATGCACGGATCGAAGGAGTGGATCGTCCGCAGGATTTCCAACGGCTGGTCCTCAACGGCAATCGGAGTACCGACGAGCGAGAGCTCGTAAGCGCCACGCTGATCGTCGCGGTCACGCGGCGAACCGTTCCAGGTCGACGGCACGACAGCCTGGTAGTTGTCGATGACGCCGTCCTTGATCTTGATCCAATGCGAGAGCATGCCGCGGGGTGCCTCTTCGAAGCCCACGCCCTTGGCCTCGGCCGGCCAAGTGCTCGGATCCCAGGTGTCTCCCGAATGGATGCGGAGGTCGCCGGAACCGACGTTAGCGATGAGTTGGTCCAGCAGTTCCATGCTGTGGTCAGCGCAGATCTTCGACTCAAGGCCACGTGCAAGCGTGCGGCCGAGCGTCGAGTGCAGTGCTGCAGGACCGACGTTGAGTGCTGCGAGCGACTCGTTGACGATCTTCTTGATGGCTGCATTGCCGCGGGCGTAGCCCACGATCATGCGGGCCAGCGGACCGACCTCCATCGGCGCCTTGTCGTACCGCGGGCTCTTGAGCCAGGAGTACTTCTTTTCGACGTCGAGGAACTCGAACGGCGGAACCGGACCGGAGTAATCCGGAACCGTCTCGCCATCGAAGGGGTTCAGCGGCTCATCGGTCGACAGTGAGTACCAGGAGTGCGTGACGTCTTCGGCAACCTTGGCCGGATCGAAGTCGATCACCTTGGTGAGGTCGAGACCCATGACGATGCCGGACGGCAGGATCGCATTCTTGCGGTCCTCCCAGCTCGGGCGCAGTGACGTCGAAAGGTCGCCTGCCGACATGTAGTTGGTCAGGCCGCCGCCGATAGTCGTCCACTCAGGGTAGAAACCAGCAATCGCCTTGAGATCGGGAAGGTACACCTGATCAACGAAGTCGATACCCATCTGGATCAGACGACGCAACTGCATGAACGCGTCTGCGTTCAACGCTGCGTGCGAGTTGAGATCCACCGGCACTGCCATGCCACCAACGAGGTAGCTCTGCGGGTGCGGGTTCTTGCCGCCGAGGATCGCATGCACCTTGATGTACTCGCGCTGCCAATCCAAGGCATCTAGGTAGTGCGCCACAGCCAGCAAGTTCACTGCCGGCGGCAGTTTCATTGCGGGGTGACCCCAGTAGCCATTGGTGAAGGGGCCGAGGTTGCCGCCGGCGACGAACGCCGCCAACTTCTCCTTGACCGCAGTCATGCGCTGCACGGTATTCTGCGAGTAGCCACTGATGGACTGACCGATGGCGGCCGCCTCGCGGGGATCTGCCTTCAACGCGCTGACGACATCGACCCAGTCGAGTGCGTGCAGGTGGTAGAAGTGGATCACGTGATCATGCGTGGCCTGCACGGTGTACATGAGGTCGCGGATGAGCTTGGCATTGAGCGGCGGTGTGATGTCGAGGGCTTCCTCAACAGCTCTCACCGATGCCAACGCGTGGCTCGATGTGCAGACACCGCAGATACGCTGCGTGAAGTACCACGCATCGCGAGGATCGCGGCCCTGCAGGATCTTCTCAAGACCACGCCACATCGTGACGGATGACCATGCGTCGGTGATCTTTCCACCGTCGACCTGGGCCTCAATGCGAAGGTGACCCTCGATCCGGGTGATTGGGTCTACAACCATGCGGCTCATGCGTTGGCCTCCTCGGGCTTCTGATCAGGCTGATTAATTCCGTGCTTGCGGTGCTGGACGAGCTTGAGTGAACCATGCGCTACGAGGCCGGTGGCGAGTGCGCCAGCTGCGATGGTGCCGACACGGTCTGCCGTGGTTGCGGCATCCATGCCTGCGATACGCGGCAGGCGGTCGTAGATCGGGGTCATGGTGTCCCAGAAGTTCGGTTCAGCACAGCCGACGCACGCGGCGCCCACGCCGATCGGCCACTGCGTGTGACCGTTGAACATCTGGCTGGGGCAGTTGGCGAATGTGCTCGGGCCCTTGCAGCCCACCTTGTACAGACACCAGCCGGCACGATGGCCTGCGTCACCGAACTCCAGGGCAAACTGACCAGCGTCGAAGTGACCGCGACGGGGGCAGTTGTCATGAATGCGATCGCCGTAGGCAAACAGCGGACGACCGAGGTCATCGCAAGCCGGCAGCGCCTTGAAG
>CAWATP010000011.1:0-19045 GCA_963784905.1 uncultured Actinomycetota bacterium
CGTTGCCAATACCCGCGGATCAAGTCCTCAAGGGCGAACTGGCGAAGAGCATCGCGGAATACGCGAACCGCACTCGCCGTATAGCCCACTAGACCCGCGCACCCAGCGCACCGTCACCTTCCACACACCGATGGCGCTTTCCCGACGTGTGTTGCGTCGGGAAAGCGCCATCAGGTGTATGAAGTTGTGGCAGGCGTCGTTAGCTGCGGACTGCCTCTGCGAGTGAGCGGAAGCTTTCAACCAGAACATCAATCTCATGCTGCTGATGTGCAAAGCTGACCAGCCATTGATCGTCCTGACCAGGAGGCGTCATGATGCCGCGGTTGAGTGCCCACAGCCAGGACAACTCGGCGATCTGCATGTCTTCGGCCTTGTAGTCGCGGTAGTTGCGCGTCGGACTCGTGGCCCACGTGATGCAGCCTTTGACGCCGAAACCAACCGTGTGCGCCGGAAGGTGGTACTCGTCGATGATGTCACCGATGCGAGTGAGTGCCTGCAGGTTGTAGGCCTCTGCCGCCGCTAGTGCCTCCGGTGTGCAGATCTCGTCGACAGCCTTGACGCCTGCGAGCGACAAAGGGTTGCCGTTGAAGGTGCCGAAGTGCGGCATGCGTCCATCGGAAATCACCTGCATGAACTCGCGCTTGCCACCAAAGGCCGCGACAGGAACGCCGCCACCGATCGACTTGGCGAAAGTCTGCAGATCAGGTGCAACACCCAGTCGTTGGGCAGCGCCCTGGTGTCCCGCGGTGAGGCCCGTCTTCACCTCGTCGAAGATCAAGACGACCTTGTATTGCGTGCAAAGTTCGCGCACGCGCTCGAGGTAGCCCGGATCCGGCAGGACGATGCCGATGTTCTCCAAAACGGGCTCGACGATGAAGCAGGCGATGTCGTGGCCGTTGACTTTGAACATGCGCTCGAGTGCGTCAGCGTCGTTATAGGGCACGACTAACACATCGTCACCGTTGACGCCGAGTGGCACGTAAGGAGTCGGGTTGTCAGCCGCGCCGATCTTGTCCAACGGCGGCTTGGTGGAGACGGTGAATTCGTCATAGCTACCGTGGTAGCCACCCTCGACTTTCACCACGCCCATGCGACCGGTGTAGGCACGCGCAACGCGCAGCGCATACATGGTGGATTCAGTGCCGGAGTTGGTGAAGCGCACCATGTCGATGCCGAAGCGACGGCACATGCGTTCGGCGGCATCAGTTGCAATCGGTGACGGTGTCACGAAGAGTGTGCCAACTTCGAGGGCGCGTCGTAGGCCATCCATTACGTGTGGATTGCGGTGTCCGACGAGCATGCCGCCGAAGCCCATCGACATGTCGAGTAGTTGGCGGCCGTCGACATCGGTGAGCCAAGCGCCGGTACCGGAGACGATGGACAGGGGGTACGGATCCCAATACTGGAAACTGGAGGTGACGCCGAGCGGCGTCGTGATTTTCGCGTTTTCGCTTTCGGAACGGGCCGCGGGCGTGGTGTCCAAGAAGCGTTGCCACTCTTGTTCCAGCAACACCGCAACGCGCGTCTTATCGAGCGGCTGCGGATCGGCCGGCATGCGGCGGTATGTGGTTGTCGTTGTCATGGTTCCCGCTACTCAATCCCAGCTGACGGCAACGGGCGCTCCCTACGAGTGAGGTTGTGCTGGTGTCACCAGTCTCGCCGCAGTCAGGGCGATTCCCCAGCGCCGCGCGTGAATAATGCGTCAGACGGCGGGTTCGCTGCGAAATCCGGTGTCAAATGCCTCAGGCAGTACGGATTCCAGCGCGTATTTGCCCGCTACCGACGAAATACTGCTCGCATGGTCGTTTGCGCGCCGCCTACGGTAATACGGTCTCAAGCCACAGTTCGGCCATCATGTGGTGTCCAAGTGCGGTCGGGTGAATGCCGTCGCCTGCGAGTTCGGTCATGGGTGTTGTTGTTGCCAGCGCGGTGAACGCCGCGTCGAAGTTCACCAACGTGGCACCGAACTCGCTGGCGAGGCGGTGAACCACGCCGATCTTGGGGTTGAGATCTTCCCTCCAGTTCAACATTGCAGGTTCCACCGGTAATAGGAATGGTTCGCACAAGACGAGTTGCGCACCGGTCGCTTCGACAGTGCGTGCGAGCACAAAGCGGTAATTGGCTTCAAAGTCTTCCGCCGTGGTCACGTCGTCGTCGTCGTAACGACGCCAAGTGTCGTTGATGCCAATGGCGATCGAGACGCACGTAGGTTGTGCATCCAGTACGTCGTGTTGCCAGCGCGCGACAAGGTCGACCAGTCGGTGACCGCTGGTGCCCACATTACTGATGGTGCCACCGAGACGGCCGCTCTCGACGATTCCGCGGACGTATCCATCTCCGTAGGGCGGCAGGTCGAGACGCCCGCAATCAGTGACGCTATCGCCGATGAAAACAGTGCGTTGGGTCATAGTGCCTCCTGATGGCCGAGAAATCAGTCTGACGCTGGGAATGGCGCTGTGCCAGACCAGGCTGGGCCGAGCTCCTGGTCGTTGGAGTTTGTTTGGGGGTTGATGGCGTCAAGGTCGTGCACGGTCCGAGTGGCGCGATCTGCGACGACCAAGTTGTAGCCACCCTTCAGCACCACAGGACACCCCGTGACGTAGAAGACGAAGCGGCGTCCCTCTTCGTACGGGTAGGAGTCGGAGTTGTCGCAATCGTTGGATCCGAAGAACATCGGAACCGCAGGCTTCCCCGTGTACGAGCCCCAAACGATGCGATCGTGTCGCGAAGACTGTACTTCGGTAAAGAGAAAGCGTGACTTGCTCGCACCGATCGGGTAGTAGGAACTGCTGGCGCCGCGTTGCCACAGCACTGTCTCCCGGCCGTCACGACGCAGCCAGATCGACCCTTCGCGTTCGAACAGCAGGCCTTTACCGTCAAAGGTGAAGTACGGCATCGACGATGCAGGTTGACCCACGCTGAGCAACTGCTTGTCGGTGCCGTCATCCTGGATGGTCGCAAGGACTCCATCTTCCTTGTAGGCGATGGTGTGCCCGTCAGGACTGAACTTGGGATCTTCGTCGCGCTTGCCGTTCGGCCCGGTGAGATTCACTGGTTCACCCCAAGCAGTTCCCGTCCAGCGCGAGACGAAGACATCCCACTCGTTTTCCGGCAGTCCTACCTGCGAACCCATGAACGTGATGGCGTCACCGGAGGGATTGGGGTGCGCATTGATGGGCGACAACATGGTGGTCCATGTGGAATTGATCTGTGCCAGCTCACCGGAGCGGAGATTGAGCTCCCAAAGGGACGCATCCCAAGCGCCGTACTCGGTATAGCGGTGATAGAACAAGACACCGTGGGAAGGCAAGTTGCTGTCTGTGCTCGCGACGGGGGAGCTGCCAGTAGGGGGTGAGCAGGCGCTCAGCCCCGCCGCGAGGAACATGGACAGCAGCACGGCGACGGGAATTGCGCCTCTAGCGACGTTACGCATCCGTTGCTCCAGGGGGTTGACACCGTGAATGTTGTGTAAGTTACCCTAACACAAAGCAGTAGGTTCACTAACACAAGGGCACCTGCCGGTGTTGCTACTGAAGAGAGGAACAAGCATGCAGAAGAAACGCTTGACAGCTTCGCTGCTGGCAACCGCCCTGCTCGTCTCCGGTTTCGTCGGAGCGTCCAGTACGGCACAGGCGGCAGAACGCAAGGTCGTAGTGTGGGCCCCGTTCAGCGGAGGCAACCTCGATATGTGGAAGGCCGCCGTAGCTCGCATCGAGAAGGCCAACCCTGGTCTCACGGTTGATCTCGTTGGCTCGGTCGATATGGAGAAGTCGCTAGCTGCAATCAACGCGGGCAATGGCCCCGACATCTCGGTTGCCAACGGTGTGGGCAACGTGGGCTGGTTCTGCGGAACCGGCGCCTGGCAGAACTTGAACAAGTTCATTGCTGACAAGAAGGTCGGCATCAACTTGACCAAGACGTTCACACCGGCTGCCAATGCTGGCACCGTCTCAAAGGGCAATCGCTGCGCACTCCCGTTCAGTTCTGAAGTCTTTGGCTTCTACTACAACAAGGATCTTCTCAAGGCCGCTGGCTTCAAGCGTGCGCCGCAGACGACGACGCAGTTGCTGACGATGTCCAAGAAGCTCACGACCTTCGACTCGGAAGGCAATATCACTCGCGCTGGCTACGTGCCGTGGGCGGGTTACTCGGACAATGACATGGGTTCGTTGTTCCTGGGCTGGCAGTTTGGTGCCAAGTGGTTCAACGCCAAGGGCAAGTCCACGTTCGCTACCGATCCTGGTTGGAAGAAGGCGTTTGCATGGCAGAAGAAGTTCATTGCTGACGTCTACGGACATGGCGACTTTGCTGCTGGCAGCCGCGCACTGACAAAGTTCATCGCGGCTGCGGGCGACTTCTGGGGCGGTAACAACGACTTCATCAAGGGTCGCGTCGCGATGCTCGCACACGCCGACTGGATGTCGATGATGTGGTGTGATCCTGAGGGCTGGAACCTCAACCCCTGCACAACGCCGGCCGTTAACTTCGGTACCGCGCCGCTGCCGGTTGATCCCACCCTGTACAAGACCAATTACGGCTCAGGCATCGTTGGTGGCAACACCATGGGCATCTCCAAGGGCTCCAAGAACCTGAAGGACGCCTGGCTGGTACTGAAGGGTCTTGCCACGGATCAGGAGCTGGCGCTCAACTGGTCGAACACGAACGGTGATCCGGCCGCGCTGCTGAAGTCACGTGATAACAACCCTGGTCTGAAGTACCCCAGCTTCTACAAGACGTTCTACAACATCTCGCGTCATCCGCTGTCGGGCTACCACCCGCTGTTGAACACGGGCGAACATCTTGAAGAGACTGGACTCCAGAGCCTCATGGCAGCCTGGCAGGCGGCGACCGTGCCGGATGTCTCGGCCGGTCTCAAGGATCTCGCCACTCGTGTCGATCAGATGATCGCTCGGAACGGCTGATCTGATCGTGGTATCTATCGCATCGGTGCTCGTCCCCCCGCGCAAGCGGGGGGCGAGTGCCGCTGCCCGTAAACCGGCGAAACTGAAGACGCCTTGGCTCTTCATCTTTCTCTGCATGTCCCCGTGGCTGTTCGGTTTCTTGGGCTTCACCGTCTACCCGATGGGAGCGAGCTTCTATGAGTCGTTCACCAAGTTCAATCTCATCGAATCGCCCAAGTGGATTGGCCTCGATAACTATCACCGCATGTTCTTTGAGGATCCTGACTTCTGGAAGGCCCTGTGGAACACGGTCTGGATCTCTGCGATCAGCATTCCACTGCGCATCGGTTTCGCGATCTTCACAGCCTGGTTGCTGACCACGGCGCGCCAGGGTCGCAGCATCTACCGCACCATCTTCTTCATTCCGTCGATGGTGCCAACCGTGGCTGCCACGATGGTGTTCACCATCATCTTCAACCCGGCCTTCGGCACCATCAATATGTTGCTGCAGAAGATCGGCATCAAGGACCCGCCCTTCTGGTTTATGGATCCCAACTGGTCGAAGTGGGGCCTCATCATTCTGGGGCTGTGGGGCATTGGCGACACCATGATCATTTTCCTGGCCGGCCTGCTGGATATTCCGCGCTCGCTATACGAAGCGGCAAGCCTCGAAGGTGCTAATGCATGGCAGCAATTCCGGTACATCACCATGCCGCTCATGACGCCCGTCATCTTCTTCTCAGCTGTCACTGGTGTCATTGGTAGCTTCCAGTACTTCACGCAGGCGTATGTCGCATCTGCACAAGTCAACGACTTTTCGCACTCTATGTACTTCTATGCCTCGCACATTTATTACGCAGCTTTCCAAGCGTATGAAATGGGATATGCGGCCGCCCTCGCTTGGGTGCTGCTGGTTATCACGCTCCTTTGCACACTGGTCATTCTGCGAACGCAGAAGCGTTGGGTGCACTACCCGAACGGGTCGTTGTTTAAATGAAGCAGCCCATTCCCAACATGTCCCCCGAAGCCTGGGCGGAGTTCAAGGCCGGACGGCGCAAGCGTCGCTGGCGCGAGTTCCTCAGCGGCGTTGCCAGCCATGCTGGGCTCATCACCATGTCGGTGGTCTTCATTTTTCCGCTCTACCTAGTTTTTGTGGTATCTGTGATGAGCTTCGACCAAGCGTCGAATCGAGACCTGTGGCCGAATCCGTTCCTGTGGCACAACTACGTAGAGGTATTCACAGCCGTCCCGTTCTTGAAGTGGACGCTGAACACACTCTTCGTTTCGGTGATGGTGACGATCGGTACGGTGTTATCCAGTGTTCCGCCGGCGTACGCACTCTCGCACATCCAATGGAAAGGGCGCCAGGCAACCTTCGTGCTCATTCTTTCGACGATGATGTTGCCGGGGCAGGTGACGATGATTCCCGTCTACGTCATCTTCTCGAAGTTGCACTGGATCCCATCATTTTTGCCGCTGATCGTTCCATCCTTCTTTGCGGGTGCCTTCTCGATCTTTCTGCTGCGTCAGTTCTTTTCGAGCATCCCCGAGGAGATCACCGATGCGGCTCGCATCGACGGCTGCAATGAGTTCCAGCTCATGATCCGCATCATTGTTCCGCTGGTGAAACCCGCGATTGCAGCAGTCGGACTGTTCTCGTTCCTCGGAGCCTGGAACGACTTCTTCGGTCCACTCCTCTATTTGGTGGAGAACCAAGATCTGTGGACACTCGGCATTGGCCTCAACGCGTTCCGCGGCCTGCACCATGTTGATACGAGCATGATGATGACGGCCTCTGCGCTGTTCATGTTGCCGGTGATCATCATCTTCTTCTTCTCGCAGCGCGTCTTCATCGAAGGTGTCACTCTTACTGGCGTGAAGGGCTGACAATGCTCACCCTCACTTCCGACTCGCTGTTCGCGCATCGCGGGCTCCACGACGACTCGAAGCCGAAGAATTCGCTTTCAGCAATCGTTGCAGCAGCCGATGCGGGCTACGGCATTGAGTTCGACATCCATCTGTCGAGCGACGGCATTCCTTTCGTAAGCCACGATGCCGACACGCTGCACGACACCGGTATCGAGCTGCAGATCGCGGCGACTCGCTCCGAAGTGCTGTGCGAGCTGTCGTTCTCCAGCAATGGCGAACGGCTGGCCACGCTGGACGATGTGCTGCGCGAGGTCGGACCGTCGGTTCCACTTCTCGTCGAAATCAAACAGACACGACGCGTGCGTGCGACGGTGGATGCGGTCGCGGAACGACTTCAGGGGCGCGAGCAGGCGGCGGCCCTACAGAGTTTCCAGCCGTCTGTGGTCTGGTCTGCCAAGCGCAGGCACGGGGCATTTGCGGTGGGCCAGCTCGGCGAGGCAGCCAACGACCAGATGCCATTGGCGGAACGCCTGTTCTGGCGGACCTTGCCGACAAATACCTGGAATCGTCCGGACTTTCTTGCCATGTACTTGTCGGTGCTGTCCAGCACAACTGTCAAGTTCTGGCAGGAGCGTCTGCGCTGTCCACTGCTGGGTTGGACAGTCGTCGATGACGCTGACGTTGCGCTCTGCCGGGTTGCCAAGGCCGGACTGATCTTCGAGCAGGTGCGACTGTGATGCACCCTGACACCGAGGCTCAACATGTCGTGACTATGGTTGCCGCACGGGGTTCCGCATGATTCGGCCGAAGGCTGCCGCAGCGCGGCTACGTGGGGATGTGATGGTCGAGATGAAGCGCGGTTCTGCCCAAGCAGTTCCGTCTTACTTGCGTGAGCTCAATGAGCGACGCGTGCTCGAGATTTTGCGACAAGGTGGCGCCACGCACGCGGCAGAAGTGGCGCGCCTAGCTGGGCTTTCGCGACCCACGGCCGCTCAAGTTCTGCGAGCGCTCATCGATGTCGGCCTGGTGATTGAACAGTTCCCCACGGAGGACGATCCCAGGCGAGCACGCGTCATGTACGTGGCAGCTGTCGATATTGGTGCGGTACTCACCATTGACATTGGTGCACGCTTTATCCGCGCGGCTGTCGCCGACATGAGCGGCTCGATTCGTGCAACGGTGAGCCGACCCACCAAGGATTTGCGTCTCGTCAGCTTGTTGCGTGACATGCACATTGCGGTCGATGAGGCGCTCGCGAACGCTGGCAATGTCATGTCTGACGTGGTTGCGGTCGTTGTCGGCTCGCCTGGTGTCGTCGATCAATTGGACGGACGTATCGCTATCGCGGGAACCATCAGCGATCTTGAGGGCCTGGCACTCGGTGATGTGGTTGCGAGGGAATTCGAGTGCGTGCCTGTGGTCGAGAACGACGTCAATCTGGTCACCATCGCTGAGCAGACGTATGGGCTCGGGATTGGCGTGAGCAATTTTGTTGTTCTCTCCGTTGGATCAGGCATTGGCGCTGGTCTTACGTTGAACGGGCAGTTGCACCGAGGCCATCGCGGGGCTGCGGGCGAAATCTTCTACGTCCCCTTCGAGGACGTGCTGGGCGGAGAGCGCACGGACATCGACCCATCCGGTCCCAATATCGTCGCGTTGGCCAAGGCTTTGGCGCCGCACTTCCCAACCTCGCGGTTGTCTGCGCCCTACGAGACCATCGCGATCTTTGAGGCCGCTCGCTATAAGGATTCCCTCGCGGTTGCAGTGGTCACCAATGTGGCCGAACGAATCGCGCGCTACATCGCCACCATCACTGCGGTGGTTGATGTGGAACTCGTCATTCTCGGTGGTGGTATTGGTCGTCAAGCAGATGTGCTCTTAGCGGAGATCAGTGCCGCGGTGGCCCGAGCCGTGCCTTTCGCACCACGCATCGAGGTCTCGACCTTGGGCGACCAAGGGGTACTGCTCGGTGGCGTCGCGCTCGGTACGTCATTGGCGCAAGATCGCGTGTTCGCGCAACGCTCCAACGCGTATCAGGCGTCGCGCGAAACCGTTGAGGTGGGGCAATGAAGCTTGCGGTTATAGGCGGCGGTTCGACCTACACGCCGGAACTCATTGACGGCGTATTGCAGCGCCGCGATCGCTTGCCTATTGACGTCATCCATCTGTGCGATATCGACGAGGCACGGCTAGAGGTCGTTGCTGGTTTTGCTCGGCGCATGGTGGACGCCGCCGGCGGTGGGATCGAGATCCATCACGGCACGGACGTCGCCGCTGCTGTGCAGGGTGCTCGATTCGTGGTGAGTCAGTTCCGCATTGGCGGCCAGGCAGCACGGCATCGCGATGAACTGCTCGGCCGGGAGTTTGGTCTGATCGGGCAGGAGACAGTGGGTGTTGGTGGATTCGCCAAGGGCCTGAGGACGATTCCGGTTGCGCTGGCGCTCGCCGACACCATCCTCACTGAATCCCCCGACGCAACCCTGCTGAACTTCACGAACCCCGCGGGCATGATCACCGAATCGCTGCTCCGAGAGCGTCCACAACTCAACACCATCGGACTCTGCAACGTGCCCTGGAATGTGCGCATGGAGATTGCCCAGACGCTTGCCATCCCCTTCGATGCGTTGCAGCTTGACTATGTCGGGCTCAATCACTTGTCGTGGGTGCGCGGTCTACGGGTCGGCCACCAAGATCTCAGCGCTGAGGCGATCAAGGGATTCCGCGGTCTCACGGGCAAACAGGCCCCGGGTGATGACGACCCAGCATGGTCACCCGAGAGCATCGACGTGATGCAGGCCATTCCGAACTACTACCTGCTCTATTACTACGAGCGCGAGGCGTGGTTGCGCTATCAGTCGTGTCACCCCACTCGAGCCAGTGCAGTCATGGAGATTGAAGCCAAGTTGATGGAGCAGTACCGCGATCCCGAGTTGCGGCATAAGCCCGCCGAACTCATGGAGCGCGGTGGCGCCTACTACTCTGACTCGGCCGCACAATTGATGGCGGATATCGCATCTGACGCGCGCGCGGTGCACGTGGTGAATACACGCAATGCGGGTGCGATTCCGGGTATGCCGGACGACGTTGTCATGGAGATCCCCTGCATCGTCGATGCGTCAGGAGCTCACCCCATGGCCGGTCGTGCACTCCGCCCCGATATGGATTCGCTCGTTCGGAGCATTAAGGACTTCGAATTGCTCACCATTCGGGCTGCCGTGGATGGAGATGAAGACGCTGCACTTCGCGCTTTGCTCACCAATCCACTGGGCCCTGATCTCTCGCAGGTGAAGCAACTGTGGCATCGCGTTCAAGAAGAGCATCGCGGGTTGCTAGGTGTATTCAATGGCTGATCTCTTCCTTGGAGTGGACGCTGGCGGCACAAAGACGCACGCTGCCGTGATGGATGCAACTGGGCGATTGCTCTCTCTTGGCGTCGCTTCCACCGGCAATTGGGAGCGAGTTGGCATTCCAGGTACGGCGCAGGCTCTGACAAGTGCAATCGATGAGGCACTACAGCAGTCAGGTCACAGTAGGACCGATGTGACGAGTGCGAGTTTCGCCCTGGCCGGCATCGATTGGGACTCGGACATCGCAGCCATGCAGCGTGTTGTTTCCGGCTTTGGATTGGGCTGCACGCCCGTCGTGATGAACGATGCGATTGCAGTGCTCTTGGCGGGTACGGACGACGGCATCGGCTGCGCGTCGGTGGCCGGCACAGGCGGAAAAACCGTTGCCCGCGACCAAACGTCGACCTTGGCCACGCTCGGCATGTCACTCGGCGAAGGCGGAGGGGCAGGCCAGATCGTGGCCGAAACTCTGGCCGCTTTAGCCGAGGCGTATCACGGACAGCGACCGCCAACCCGGCTGACACAGGCGGTGCTTGAACTGGCCGGATTGCGCGACGAATCGGCGCTATTCGAAGCGGTCGCACGCGATGGTCACGAACTGCCGGAATCCTTTGCTCCTGCGGTATTTGCGATAGCTGAAGACGGCGATACCGCTGCCATATCCGTGCTTTCGAGCGTGGCGAGGCAACATGCACGAGACGTGGTAGGTCTTGTGAATCGTCTTGATTTCCGAGACCGCGCGAGCGTGCCACTCGTTTGTGCCGGTGGCCTTCATACCGCCGGCTCGACCGTCTTCACTGATGCCTTTGCGCACGCACTCGCGGGCTCCCGATGGCCCTTGCGTCTCCGGATCCTGAACGTGGTCCCCGTGGTCGGCGCTTTGGTTGATGCCATGGTGCGAGCCAACGGAAGCATTACCGGTACGCAGCGTGATGCGCTTATCGCCTCCGCATCGCTATTTGATGAAGCGGATGCGAGTGTTGCTGCAGAAGGGATTGCTCTGTCGTCATGAAGCTGCAGATTCACGGAGCCAGCGCGTCGCAACTCGCCGTCATTCATGCCTTCTTCGCCTGGCATGAACGTTCGCTGGCACATCTCGGCTTTGACATCACGATCGGGCGACTTCCGGGCATGGAGCGCGAGGCCTTCCGAGCGCTGGCCACGCTCACAGGTGACGTTGTCACCGCCGAACTCGATGTCACAGACTCACAGTCCGTTCGTTGGGCGTTGAACGGGTTGCGCGGTTGGCTGTCAGCGGGAGCGGCAGCACCGCTAGCCCTTACGGATCGTCCGCAATTCCGCTGGCGCGGCGTGATAGAAGGGTTCTACGGGCACCCATGGACGCATGAACAGCGTGCGCGCGGCATCAAGTTCTTCGGCGATTTCGGCATGAATCTCTTTCTCTTGGCGCCGAAAGATGCGGCCTGGCAGCGCTTGCGCTGGCGTGATCCGCTTTCGGCAGAGTTCGTGACCCAGATGCGCGAGTTGGTTGCCCTCGGAAATATGCACGGCGTTGACGTGAGTGGCTGTGTTTCCCCAGGGCTCTCTGTGCAGTACTGCAGCGACGCGGATGTCGCGGCTGTCGTGGCTAAGTTTTCGCAGTTAGCTGAGGTGGGTGCGACGCATGTCGGCCTGCTACTTGATGACATTTCCGACACCCTGGCCGGCACAGACATCGAGCACTATCCATCAGTTGCTCACGCCCATACTGACTTCGCCAATCGCGTGCGGGAGGGGCTCGTTGCTGAGTATCCGGGTATGCACGTGATTCTCTGCCCGATGCATTACGCAGGGCGCGGGACCGAGCCCTACCTGCAAGTGATGGGTGACTTTCTGCACCCGCAGATCGAGTTGATGTGGACAGGGCGCGAGATTTGCAGCGCGTATCTCGACATCTCGGATGCGATCATCTTCGACCGAACGGCTCGTAGGCCGCCGTTCTATTGGGACAACTACCCAGTCAACGACCTCGCCATGGCTCGCCACCTGCATATCGGGCCGTACCACGGGCGCGAGGCAGGACTGCATCGCTACTCCGCAGGACTCTTAGCCAACCCAATGGATCGGTTTGAGGCATCGCTACTCCCACTTGGCACCATCGGCGCATACCTGTGGAACACCGACGAATACGACCCATTTGTGGCATGGGAACGTGTACTCGTTGATCTGGTTGTTGATGCAGAGGATCGCGCTGCCTTCCGCGAATTCTTGCGCAATGCACTTGGACTCCGAGGCACATGGGCACCTGCGTTCAATGGATTCCTTGAAGTGTGCGACAACGCACGCCGAGCCGCGCAGCCGGAAATCGCAGCCGTGGCGGCTCGCGCACATGCTGTCGTCATCCGTAATTCTTTGGCACGCATTGAACGAGACGGATTCTGCGCGCAGGCATTACGGGACGAGGTCGAGCCGTGGCTTCGCAAGTACGCACTCGGCGCCCAAATCCTCGACGAACTGGCGGAAGTGCTCGACTCCTGCGTCCCCACTGGTGATGGTGGCCTCGCTGCACCAACGTTTGCACTGACGCGGTTGCTCGCATTGCGTGAGCAGTTTAACGCCGACTCACCGCTGCTATTCGGTGATGGCTTTGATATGACGCTCTTCGCCATGACCACGGAGATCACGTTTACGCTCTAGGCATTTTGTAGTGGGCGTATGGCGTCGCCATGACGGGCACGATCCTGCTGGGGTTGTTGGACTAGGCTCGCGCCGAGCTTGATGGAGATGCGTTTTTCGAGCTGCTCCGTAGCGTTGGCTCAGCTGCAGCAATCCCTGTCCTGCAACGCGTTATTGATGTGGTGCAGATGGACGAAATGATGCATCCGTGACCGTATCGGCAGGCCTCGCCGTGCGTTCGAACCGACTTCTCGACCTACACGCGCTGGTGCGAGCAGCAGACGCCGCCATGTACGAAGCCAAGCGGCAGGGGCGCAATCGACTTTGTCTGGCCGCCGACTGAGTTCGCGACAGGGCGTTGGTTCGCGATTCCCGGACTCAGGTAACCTCGCGGCAGCAGTGCTGCTAACGAAGGAATTGCATGACACTTACGGACCTCCCAGTGGGGCTGCGGGCATCAGTGCGTGCGGTTGCAGAGCAGTCGCTTCGGGTGCGGATGGCTTCCATGGGGCTGCGCCCTGGCGCTGAGGTCATGGTGGTTGCTCGCGGCGCCAGCGGTAGTCGACTTGTCCGCGTTGGAGATGCTCGTCTTTCCTTGGCGCGCGAGCTCGCGGGGTGCATCGAGGTGGTGATTCTCAATGTGCAGTGAATGTCAGACCAGTTCAGGATTGCTCGAGCGTCAGTCGGGTCGCCCGGTTGTCGCGCTCGTCGGTCGACCCAACGTTGGCAAGTCCACCTTGTTTTCTCGGCTCTCGGGCAGCCATCGCAAGATGGGCAACTGGCCGGCAACCACTGTAGAAGTTGGCACTGCCGAGGTGCAGATCAATGGACAACAAGTGGAGCTCATTGACTTGCCGGGCACGTCTAGCCTTAGCCCCATCTCGCCGGACGAAGTACTAGCCTGCGACTTAGTCGTCGATGAAGGCGTTGATGTTGTCGTTGCGCTGGTCGATGCTTCAAATATCGCGCGTTGCCTCTTTCTGCTGCACCAGGTGCAAGAACTCTCGGCACCTGTCGTTGTTGCACTCACCATGCCGGATGTTGCGGAACGCCGCGGCATTCATATCGACGTGGCTGCGTTACAGCGAGAACTGGGTGGATTGCCGGTTATCCCGGTGGTTCCCCGAACCGGTGAAGGCGTGGACGATGTTCGCGCCGCCATTTCAGCGTCTTTAGCGCTGCCGCATCGGCCGCATCTCCCCATTACCTTTGATGATCTCGCGCAAGCCTCACAGCGGTTGGCCTGGGTGAGCGACGTAATGAGCAAGGTCGTCACGCGCGATGGTGAGCGCCCGACCCTTACGGATCGCGTCGACCGAGTGGCTACGGCACCGCTGCTGGGCACCGGGTTGCTGCTCGCCGTGTTGTGGTTGGTGTTCCAGTCGACGACGACGTTGGCTGCACCGTTACAGAATTGGCTTGATGCGCTCATCAACCATGACCTAGGCGGAGCTGTCAGCTCTTGGCTGACATCTGCCCTGCCCAATGCCCAGTGGCTGCGAGGGCTGGTCGTTGATGGTGTGATCGCTGGCGTGGGGACCTTGCTCACCTTCTTGCCCGTCATGTCGATCATGTTCCTACTCCTCGCTATCCTCGAAGACTCTGGATACATGTCGCGCGCGGCCGTAGTCGCCGATCATCTGATGCGCATCGCTGGCTTGCCCGGCAAGGCGCTCTTGCCGCTGTTGGTTGGGTTTGGCTGCAATGTGCCTGCAGTGAGCTCAACACGCTCGGTGGGGGATGCCCGACACCGCTTATTGACGGGTTTGGTTGTGCCCTTTACGGCCTGTTCGGCGCGACTCGCCGTATACGTCTTTGTCGCTGGCATTTTCTTCGGTGACCGTGCCGGAACCGTGGTATTCCTGATGTACCTCGTGTCCATCACATTGGTCGTGGTCGGCGCCTTGCTGTTCCGGCTCTTGTTCTTCCGAGGCACCAAACGAGAACCCCTGCTCATCGAGTTGCCGCCGTACCGGCTGCCCACCACCAAGTTTGTATTCGCCGATGCATGGTTGCGGGTAAAGGGGTTTCTGCAGGAGGCAGGTGGGCTTGTGATCTCTACGGTGCTGATCGTGTGGCTCCTTATGTCGATCCCACTCGGTGCCGGTACGTTCGCCAACTCTCCTGTAGAGACGAGCGCATACGGTTCCATTTCCCGTGTCGTTGCACCGGTATTTGCCCCTGCCGGCTTCGGCGACTGGCACACCACAGGCGCGCTGCTCACAGGCTTTGTGGCAAAGGAAGTCGTCATCACGTCTTGGGCGCAGAACTACGCGCTCGTCGATACGGCACAGAACTTCGACCGAGTCCAACTGGAATCTGACCTGCGACGTGAGTTCGAGCAGTCTTCGGGTGGGCATGCGGATGCAGCAGTCTTCGCGTTCCTTGTGTTTCTCACCGCCTACACACCCTGCGTCGCAACCGTCGCTGCACAACGGCGAGAGTTTGGCACTCGCTGGGCCGTGATCGGTGTTGTCGCACAACTGGCGTTTGCATGGTGCATCGCTGTGGTCGTCTTCCAGACGCTTCGGCTGATCGGCGTCGGCTGATGGATCCAGTTGCACAGGTCACAGCGGCGATGTCTGCTGGTGCGAGCACACGCAAGGAGATTGCCGTCGTCACCGGAATGGATACCGGCGTCATTGATGTGGTTGTCGATGTTCTCCTGCGGACAGGGGCTATCGACTTGCATACTCTGAAGTTCGAATGTGGTGCTGGCGGCTGCGGCAATTGCGTGCAGGACACGACGTGCACCCCTGGCCCAGTGCCGCTCACTCTGCGCCAGGCCGACCCTAAACGACCCTAAACGACCCACACGCCGTTCTTCATAACGCGAGCAACTCCGCCATCTCGCCACACCACGAGATCCGCACGAGCACCAGCTCGGAGTGCGCCGATGTCGTGTCGACCCAGCAGTGCCGCCGGCCGAGTTGATGTGGCTTGCACCGCCTCTAGCGGTGTTCGGTGGAACTTGCCGACGATGGCCTCGAAGGCGCGATCCATGGTGAGCGTGCTGCCCGCCAGTGCGCCGCCAGGGATCAGGCGCACGATGCCATCCTTGGCTTCGACCTTGAGCTTGCCGAGCTCGTACATGCCGTCATCGATACCTGCGGCAGCGACCGCATCGGTCACCGCGATCCAGCGATCACCCAGTAATCGCAACGCAATTTCTGTGATCTCGTCAGAGAGATGATGTCCGTCGAGAATGAGTTCACAGGTGAGGCGCGAGTCGAGCAAGCCGATGTCGACGAGTCCGGTTTGCCGATGGTGAAGCGGATGCATGCCATTGAAGAGATGAGTGACGACGCGGGCACCGGCATTCACGCCATAGTGCGCGGTCTGCGCATCAGCGTCCGAATGTCCGAGTGCTGCCAGCACTCCGTGACTCGCGAAGATGGCAATCGCATTCTCTGCGCCTTCGAGTTCGGGCGCGAGGGTGACCATGCGAATTGCTCCGGAGCCCAGTGCGATCAACTCCTCGATGAGCTCGCCCCGTGGTGCACACAGCACGTCGGGATCGTGAGCCCCACATCGGAGTTCCGCAAGGAAAGGACCTTCCAGATGAATGCCGCCGATAGCGCCGCGCTCAACATGCGGGAGGAGCGCGCGAATCTGCTGCTTCAGGTCAGCCATGGTCTCGCTTACCAGGCTTGCAAGCATGGTGGTGGTGCCGTGCCCTCGGTGATAGACGGTCGTCTGATCGACTTCAGTTTTGGAGAACGAGCCCCCGCCGCCGCCATGAACATGCAGATCGATGAAGCCGGGAATGAGCCACCCGTCGACCTGTTCAATCTGGCCGGATGGTGGATTGCCGATGCCGGCATCAATGATGTAGCCGTTGCTGACGCAGACCCATGCATCATGGAGGTCGTGGTGCCCGGTAATGACGCGATCGGCGAAGATGATGGTGCTCATGAAAGACCTACTCCCTGCAGAGCGAGAATGGCGGCGCCGAAACAGCCCGCATCGGCCTGATGTGCGGCTGGAATAATCGTCGGAGTACGTTGGAACTTCAGCACTTCGGCGAGCCCTTCGCGCATAGGCTGGAATAGCGCTTCTCCGGCGAGGGCCAAACCGCCGCTCATGATGATCGCTTCCGAGCCCAGCATGTTGGCGATCCAAGCGCTCGCAGTCACCAACCCCTGGACTGCATCGCCCCACACTGCGGCGGCGAGGTCGTCGCCCGCCTCGGCACGCGCTATCACGGCAGGAGTGGCACAAGCCGTACCGCTGCGCTGCTCGTAACGACGAGCGATAGCAGAGGCTGACGAGACAGCCTCGAGGCAGCCTGCAAGACCGCAGACGCAGGGCACCGCGGGTCCGACGTGAGCGTGCCCGATCTCCCCCATGAAGCCCGCACCATTGCGCAGTGCGCCGTCGATGATGAAGGAAGCGGAGATCCCTGTTCCCAGTGCCATGACCGCGGCATCGCGCAGACCAAGAGCGGCACCGGCCTTGAACTCTGCCAAAGCGCTGGCGCGGCCATCGTGTTCAAAATGGATGGGTATATCGAGTACAGCTCGCAGCGGTGCGACGATGGGTTCATTCTGCAATTGCAGGTTCCCCGCGATGCGCACTCTGCCTTGCTCGACGTCAAGTATGCCTGGCATGACGAGTCCAACAGCCTCAATGTCCGACCCGTAAGCCCGAGTGATCCGAACCACTGCCTCGAGCAGTGCCTGTGCATTACCGACCGGAGTTGGCGTGCGTCGGATGTCGAGCAACTTGGTACTGGCCAGCGACGATGGGATAGCGGCAACAGCCGACTTGATGGTGGTACCACCAATATCGATTGCGACGACCCTACCCATGGACACCTAGCTAAGAATGATCGACCGCGCGAGGCCACGCGGCATATCTGGGTTGAGGCCACGGTTCGCAGCGATTTGCACTGCGACTCGTTGTGCGATCACCAAGTGGGCCATGGGGTCGATCGTATTCGACTCAAAGCTGGCTCCAAGCGCGCGCACCTGCCGATCAAGGCCCTCCGGCACAGGCCCAAAGCACCAGACGAGTCGCCCTGGCTGAGCGATAGAGATGGGTCCATGACGGTAGTCCATGGCGGGGTGCGACTCTGCCCAGAATTGCGCTGCCTCCCGCGTCTTCAGTGCAGCCTCGTAAGCCAGGCCGATTGTCCAGCCCGTCCCGAGGAAAGAAATCTGTTCTGCAGAGGACAACGCATCGATCGGCGCGTCAATGGCCCACTCAGCGTCCGTCGCCGCCTGGCTGAGATCGTCTCCGAGGTGGGCGCGGATAAGACCGAGCACCGTAGTAGCGAAGCGAGTCACGATCACCGATTGCTCGTCGACCCAAGGCAGCACGATCGCATGGTCGGCCAGGGCTGTGACGGGGGAGTCCTCGACGGCTGTGATCACGGTCGTGGGGATCACTCCCTTGAGGCGCACGAGCAATTCGATGACCTCGGTGGTCGTCCCTGAGCGTGTGATTGCAATGACGCGGTCGTACTTCCGGTCGTAGTTGAACTCAGAGGACGTAAACGCGTCTGCCTCGCCGAAGCCAGCATTTTCGTACAGCCACGCCGATGCCATCGACATGAACCATGAGGTGCCACATCCGGTGAACGCCAACTGCTCGCCGGGCTGCGGCAGCACAGATGCGTACAGCGCTGCGTCGCGGGCGATGCGGCGCCAGTCGTCGGGCTGTGTGCGTATTTCGGCGTTGGCGTGGAACATGAGGCCTCCATAGGGTTAGGATGAGCGTATCTGCTCGTATATGGGCTGACAACTGCAGACATACGCATCATTTGGCACGTCACGATCGCAAAGATGCAAGCTGAGGGCTACCCTCGGGCGGAGCGAGGAGGCCACATGACGAAGAACGAGCGACTTTCAGCGTTGCTGCAGATGCTCGCTGACCGAGGCTCCCTCGAGGTGGATGCAGCTGCCGTGGCGCTTGGAGTCTCTGTGGCGACGGTTCGTCGCGACCTCGACGCTCTGGCTGAGCAGCAGTTGCTCAGCCGCACGCATGGCGGTGCCGTGGCAACCGGCAGTTCCTTCGAACTCGCGCTTCGCCATCGTCGCGATGATTCCGAAGCCGCTGCCAAGCAGCGCATCGCTCGGGCTGCCGTCGCCATGGTCCATCGCGGCACGATCCTTGGGCTGAACGGTGGCACGACGACGACTGAGGTGGCACGGGCGCTCATGCAGCAGCCCGACTACGTGAAACGTGAACCTTGGCCGGCGCTCACCATCGTGACGAATGCCGTGAACATTGCCACTGAACTCACGGTGCGTGAGCAGTTCAAGACCGTCGTCACGGGGGGCGTGGCGCGCCCCTTGTCGTACGAGCTCA